>NZ_JAGGQW010000009.1 GCF_018613065.1 Bacillus sp. ISL-7
CACAAAATGTGGTGATGAATCATAATTATTAATTTAAGCAATTAAAAACAAAGAAGAAAAACAAGAAGGATGTGTAATGTAGATTCATTGAACGGTACACAGCTGCAAGATAATTGCAAAGAAGAAAGGTTGAGAAGAATATGCATTCTGGGAATGCTCCATCAACTACAGGATTTGTAGCCTTGGATCGGCAAAGCATAGTCGTCCGAGCTTACTGAAGTTGGCTCCGAGACACCACAGAGGATGATTATATTTATTGGTGAAATTACATGCACCAAGTTAAGCCCAGTGACTTAATTTGCATAGAAGGTTACCCTTATTAATACTCAACCTCTATTTTTTGCAGGGGGTATAGCCATTGCATTAGAAATGAACTTTTCTAAAAGGATACTTCTCTATTATGAAGATACCCAAGAATGCAGTAAAAAATTTATCACCTTCAGTAGAAGGGAAGGGGGATAGGAAGCAAAAAACTCTTACAGACCCCCGAAAAAAAGGTTGTCATGACAGCACTATTTTAACGCTATTGTTCCGCCTTAAGGCGGTTCTTATAACTTAAGTTAGGTCAAAAACTCCGTCTTATATTTAACCTACCAATTGCTACCTTATGGATGGCGTTGATGGGGCTTTAAACCTTCTACCAACAAAGTATTTTAAATAAACCCATATTGTTTCATCCTATAAATTTCACTATTCTTAATTCAAGGAGGAGGGGATTGTTGTAAGTGTTAAAGCGAATGAAAAAATTCGAATAAATCAGTTTAATGATAAACACTTGGAACAATTTTAAATAAAAAAATAAGCACCGAATTTCGATGCTTATTTTGCATTTAGCCATTCCTTCATTTTTTCTAAATTCTCGGTATACGGGCGTTTAATTAAGTTCCTTTCATACCTGGATAAGGTACTGTGGGAAATACCTATTTGAGTTGCTGCCACTAATATGCTTAATCCTCGGTCATTTCTTTCCCTACTGATGTTTTCAGGAGTTACCAACTTTTCTTCGACTGTTTCAATGGAAGCTGCAACCTCTGCTTTCGTCAAACCCTTTAACATGGTCGAAAAATTCACCGTTTCATAATCATAGTCTTCAATCATCAATAAATCCCTGTCATCACCAATTCCAGTGATTTCAGTAGGAGGAATAATTTGAACACGGGCCTTCAACCAGGTGTTTGCAAACCAGTTTCGCTCCTGCTCAATTTGATGTTCTAAGTCTTTTTCTTTATAGCTCCACTCTTTAATGATTCCGTCCTGCTGCAGAGTATCTAATATTTCTTCAAATTGCTCCTTAATCCTTGAACCATATCGAGGGTTCACATCCAAATCCATGACTTTTAAAAGCCCTTTATCTCCACCAATATGATAGGCTCTCAGATAGTCTGCACTCTTTTGGCGAATCCTCCACTGCCAGGATAGATACCGTGATAACCGTTTATGGTACTTTTGCTTTGTGGGATGGTATTCGAGCGTCTTTAATGCTAAAAAACCACTGCTTTTTTGGGAACCGTACAAGAAGTTAGCAAGTATTTCACCTGGGCGGATGCTGCATTCATAAATACCAATCGGATTTTCTCCCCGATAGGCAACCGTTACGCTATCAATCAAAAACAGGGGATTGAATTGAACTTGCCCTATTTCATCAAAGTTCCCTTGATCCTCATTGATGAACCTTAAATTTTCTCGTTCAATCCTGATCCATATGGTCGTCAGTGCTGCCAACCTTTTCATAATATCATCCCGTTCTTTTTTCCGATACGAGGTTTGATAGCCGTCAGACTCTTCGCTCCGCCCTTGCAATCTCCTTAGATTCAAGGCGTCATCCGTGTGGAAATGAATCATTTGATCTTTATGAGTGGCCTGCTGCATCCACAGAATCGAAACGATATCGAAAATGTCTGCCGTTAAGTCATCCATCGAGGTTATGGCTTGAGAGGTGAGATTTTTCCATTGTTCGATCGCTGCATTGGATTTCATTTTAAGATAAGCATTTTCGGATCTTACTTGTGCAGTGGCTTCTAATGCCTTCTCCGCAATCTTTGCAGTGGGTATTTCTGTTGCAATGTCGAATTCATTTTTACTAATGGTCTCCCTTAATTTATGAAATAATAAAGCTGAACCGGACTCTGCAAAATTCTGATTTAACAAAGAATTTATTACTTGCCTATTGCTAGACTTTAAGGAATAGGGGGCACTATCTTCCCCAACGATCCGAATGTATGGTAGGACAAAATTTCTTATCTCATCTTTATAATCTTGGACCCAATTTTCCATACTCTCAAATTTCAATTCATGATCTTTTGCTAAACGATCTATGATCACGAAAAACGCCTTTAAGGATTGGCAAGGCTGATAATCCACTTGACTTGCCATAAGATGACCGATATCATCGGTCCACTCGTCAAAGAGTTGAGGATGATCTGGAAAAATCGTTTTCGTAATTTTCAAAAAATTATTTTGCAAGGTATTTAACATGATTCTTAATCCCGTCCTTCCCTAGTCGTCCCTATGTATTCATTTGAGTATTTGTGGATGTAATCATGGAAAACATCCGAATCCAAAATACCCAAATCATGTAGATAGCTGATGGATTCAAAAGAAAGGAACTGAGCAATCGGTTTCTTTTCCAGAATGGCACTTATCAGTTGTTGGATGTCCTTTTCCTGATAAACAATATAATTCCCTATACATTCTTTAATTTCTTCAGGTGAATAGTTTGTTTCTTTCATAGGATAATTATGTTTGCATTCATATACTTTTTCTTCATCAATATAATACGTAGTTACACCCAACTCTTTACTAGTCTTATAATATTCAATCTGTTTCCGAAGCCAAATGGGACCACTTGATAAGTTGATTACTGGCTTAGGCAGCACACCACGCAGATGATAGGTGGAGACCTTTCTCCGATCCCAACCAAGGATTTCCCCCGCCTCTTTAACACCTACTAAAAAACCCATCTCTTATTCCCCTTATTTACTAGTCTAAGGTTATTATGATTGAGGAGTGTTGCATTTGTCAACATTTCTTTATCCCTATCTTTCCATTCAATAAAACTTTTCTTCATCATGTATATCCATTGGAAGGTGCAACTCCTTATTGTTTTGACGTCTCCTCTCACAATGTGCACCGCCTTTTAAAGATCCTTCATTCAGAATAGAAGAGATATGCACACCTTTTACTGGTAATGCACTTATTTTGTCTACTTTGACGTTTCCTCTCACAATGTGCACAGCCTTTTAAAGATCATTCTTTCAGCATAGAAGAGATATGCACACCTTTTACTGGTAATGCACTTATTTTGTCTACTTTGACGTTTCCTCTCACAATGTGCACATTCTTTTATAGAATTTTCATTTTAGAATAAAGGAGCTATCTGCTCACCTTCTACTAGTAGGTCACTTATTTTCTACTTTGACGGTTCCTCTCACAATGTGCACATTCTTTTATAGAATTTTCATTTTAGAATAAAGGAGCTATCTGCTCACCTTCTACTAGTTGTGCACTTATTTTGTCTACTTTGACGTTTCCTCTCACAATGTGCACATCCATCATCTTAAAGGTCATTCATTCTGAATAAAAAGAGATATACCCATCCTAAACTAGTTGTGCACTTTTTTTTACTTTGACGTTTCCTCTCACAATGTGCACTGCCTTTTAAAGATCCTTCATTCAGCATAAAAGAGTATCCTCATCCTTTACTAGTTGTGCACTTATTTTCTACTTTGACGGTTCCTCTCACAATGTGCACACCCTTTTAAAGATATCCTTCATTCAGCATAAAAGAGTATCCTCATCCTTTACTAGTTGTGCACTTATTTTCTACTTTGACGGTTCCTCTCACAATGTGCACACCCTTTTAAAGATCCTGCATTCAGCATAAAAGAGTATCCTCATCCTTTACTAGTTGTGCACTTATTTTCTACTTTGACGGTTCCTCTCACAATGTGCACATCCTTTTAAAGATCCTTCATTCTGCATAAAGAGATATACTCATCCGTCTAATAGTGCACTTATTTTCTGCTTGACGTTTCCTCTCACAATGTGCACAGAGTAAGCCTAAATCATGTGAAACCTTTCTTTACTCCAAGCGACCTGGTCATTATTAAATGATTGACGCTCCCTTTCACAGCAGTACATTAAAAATCCTGTGTGCAACTTTTTTTGCCTGACGTTTGCTCTCACAATGTGCACAAAACCTTCAAAAGACTACATTTTTTGTCTGAATGAACATCCTTGGTTGAATAGTGAAAATTCCTTAATTTCTTATAAAAACACAAATTATTGCAAAGTTTGCTCTTTCTTGTGTTTGAAAATGAAGGATAATGACGTTTCCTCTCACACAAACTAGCAAAGATTTCTGTGCAAGTTTTTTAGTTCTGCGTTTGTTTTGATAGATTATATTAAAGAAACGTTGGTATATCAACGTTTCTCCCAATCCATTAATCAATCAGGTATGACGTTTCCTGTCACAATATGCACAAATTATAAAAAACAATGACGTTTCCTTTCACATAAAAAATTTTAAAGTTTTTTTCAACCCCTTGGGGGACAAGGGATTGACGCCTGTTGTGCAACTTTGAAAATCCCTTAATAAAGGGCATCATTTCCTCTATTTCCATTCTGCTATAATTCAAACTAGGAAAATAGACGAGAGGAGGGCCCCTGGAATGAACAGTAAAATGAGAATCGACGGTTTTCGAATGCATCATGCCATATTGGAAGAATTTCGTTTTCTACGTGATGAGTCATTTGAGCGCCCTCCTGCATCTGCCTATGTTGTATATATGACCATGTTAAAGCAATTGGAAGTAGAACAGAATCAACGCGGCATGCTAAAAGAATATAATCTTTCTTCATGGGCAAAGAAACTTGGAATCTCTTATTCTACTCTTTGGGGAGGAAAGCGATTTCTAGAAGATCATCATTTTGTGAAAGAGGAAATTCACGAAGGATTACCTGTTTTAGTTCTAAAAGATGTCGAAAAGTATAATACACCTGAACATAATGGTGGGGTTCTCAACTACCTGATCATACCACATGGCCTTTTTGACACAAATATATTAGCTGAATTCGTCCGTACTTCAAATCCTGAAGGGATCGAATTACTCTTATCCTTGCTTAACCAATTTCGTACTGGTATGTCTTTTAGCAAAACGGGTGAAGTGGAGAAAGTAAAGCAAGAAAGGACGATGAAAACACTCAAGTTTCAATTGAATAAAAATGCAAAAGGAGTCCGAAAAACATTAAGTGTTTTAGAGGCTCTATTTTCCATAGAATTTACTGGGATTGAAATTCGTGGTAAACAAATATGGATTAAGAAAGTTGGCTTTTCCTTGAAGCCGGAATGCGTGGAAGAGAATACAGATGAATTCAACGTGAACCCGCTTATGGCAAAATTATCAAAAGAGCTAACCTACTTCTTGGATGGACATCAAATTAAATATAAACCAAGAGACCAAATTGATGTCATGCTTTCTTTTAAACAGGAAGTAATGAATAAAATGAACTATTTACTGGATGAAGATAGAGAGAAATTCACTGTCAGGGATCGCTTTATAAAAAATTTCTTTATAGAAACAATGGATCAAATTGGAGTCTTAATACATACAGAAAAACAACGAACCGGAACATTTCATTTTTACTCAATCGGTGCTTTTTTCAGGATGGCTTTCAGAAAGTATCTCCCTGGTGCTTTAAAAAAGCTGCCTTATGATCTAATCTTTGAAGCCAAAATTAGGGAATTTACTTTAACTGGTCAAGAACCAGCACTTTACAATCTAATTTAATAGAAATAATCAGCCTTGTGAAAAAAATGGACCCTCACAGGGCTCTTCGTATTTGAGAAAAATTAAAATCATAGTTCAATTTTTAAAATAATTCCTTTCTTTTACTTCTGTCTTCTTCTTTGACAGATTTTCCAAGAAGGAATTATTTTTTTTTGAGTAAGAGGTTCCGAATATATACTTGTGTATTTGTTGATTTTTAAAATAAACCCTTGTGAATATGTAAATAGTTTAAAAAAATACTTGTGGAGATGTGAATTCTTTTTTATATTATTTGTGTACTAGTGGAAACTATGTTATTACTACTCTCTAAAAAGGCTGAAACCCTTCTCCCACAACGGATATACCCCGAAAATTTAAAATGCCTATTATTATTGTTTTTCTTATTAAATATATATTTTTTACTAATTATATATATTCTTACTAAATATAATTTTTACGATAGAAATCCATGACTATAATATTCTTGTTAATTTAATACCATCTATTAAGTTTTTATTTTTTATTCCTTCATTAATAAAAACATGAGAGATTTTAAAAAGAATTTTTACAAATGAGATTGCTTGGTTAAAAAGTAATATTTTAGTTAACCTACCCACTCCTCTAACAGACATATAAAATATTAATCGCCTTTAATACCAACACCAATTTGTTTCAAAGCTCGCCTAACACTAAGCAGCCTGCCAAGGCGTGCTTTTTTTCCTTTAAGAAGGTGATGATAGGAAAATTGCTAATCATTCATCGTTAGAACCAAAACAGCAGCTAGATAAAACTCAGAGAACAAGCAAAAGAAAAAGAATATTCTAGAAAAAAGAAAGTTGAGGAATGATTGAGTTACACCGTGATACTTATATAAGAGGACATGGTACTGTAAGAAGGAAATAAGCAGGATTTACTTTCCTTTTATCGAAAAAGTAATGATGAAAGGAAGGATGCAAATGAATTTAGATTCAAAAAATTTGATTAGATGGGGAATACCTGGATGGATGCTCTTGGCTATATTAATTTCCTATTTTGCAATAAGTGATTACGAGACGGTAAAAACGTTCATATTTAGTAAGGATGTTTCGATCATTGTCTCTTCCATTACACTTTTTATTGGGACTGGAATTATTATAGGCAATTTAATACATCATATTAGTCTTAGTTTTGGTTTTATTATTTGGATAAACAAGAATAAATACTTTAAAAGCGATTATGAGATGGACTTGAAAATTATTAAAAATCAATTCGGAAAAGAAATCCAAAGTATTTATAGGGACAGACTTGGGAATGTTCATGCTTTAAGAGCTTTATCTACCAGTTTATTCCTATCATTAGTAATCTTAGTTATATTTTCACTAACGATTACTTTTTCGATAAAAATAGGGATCTTAGTTCTAATCGTTCTTGGGCTTAATTGTATTGTGTTTTATAACTGGGCTTATTTTCAAAACAACTTGAATTATTTTATAAGGAAAATAAAGTCTGATATTGAATAATAGGTTATGGCATCCTTCGGGATGTTTTTTATTTATTAAAGTAAGGTGTTACGTTATGAAGCTTGATCAATACTTAATGATAAAATTAGTTCGAACGGTAGAAGGAAACTTAAGAAAAAATAGAATGTAAGCATTTAGGAAATTGAGGTAATGATGAGTATTAATAAGGTGACATTTACTAGAAAAAAGGATTCGTGAGGAGAAAATTGTTTACTTAAAGTTAACAATTAATTAGCAGGAAAAAATCTTCTTTTGCTGAAATGTAACGAGGAAGGAAAGTGAGAACTATGAAAAACTACGTAACTTATACGTTCCACCATTGGGTTAAAACGCGATTCAGAAGAATTGAATAGAGTGATAGGGGGCCATTCTGAGGATAACTACATCCTTCATTCTGTGTTGCCTATAAATTAGTGAAGGTATACTGAAGGATATATTATAATTTTTGTCACAAACGTAGCTGGATTTGATCCATCCTTCGTAGTGTATTTTTTTATTTCAAAACAATACCAAATTTGAAATGGATGACTTTTTATTGTATTCTTCTGCCTTGTCACTTCAAATCATCTCTATCATCTTTAAATGAAATAGAGAAAGAACAAAATGCAGAAAGAAGAGAAAAACATGATGGTAGAATAAATGCCAATAACGGAAGACGCTTTTGATATAAAGTTCGAACAATTGAAAAATATTTCTAGGTAGTAGAAGATGTGAATTTCTTAACATAAAAGTTCCTTCTGTTGATGGAGATAATCATTCAGATTTTAACAATATTCAAATGAAAATGCTCCCAGGATTGACGGTGCATTCGAGATGTTAAAAGTTTATTTATCTGTAGAAAAAACTAGGGTATTGATGGAAGTGGAAATTATCGTCAAATGTATTTAAGAATTTTTAAAAATAGTAAATACCTATAAACATAATGATCTGTATAATATTCTTAAAAATTTTTTAGGATTTTATCGGAATAAAAGAATTGATCATTTAGGGGAACAGGTGAAACACTAAATAGATTTTCTTATAGAATTTTTGAATGGATTTCAGCGAAGTGGAAAGTGGAGGAGTAATAAAGGTGAGAAAAAAAGCGCATTAACAATTTGTAGAATTTAAATTAATGCGCTTCTCGATCTTCCTGCATGTTTTGAATTTTTCTATCAATATATTTCTTATTTTTATTTTTAAACTCAGCTAAAATTTTTAACAAATCTTCGGTGTCCTTTAGGGATACATTTTCATTTTCTAAGTACTTTTCTAAAAGTGCTCCTTTTTGGATCAATCTTCTAGTTCTTTCTCGCCGATCTTCATTAGAAATTTTGTATTCTAAGGCTTTCTTTTTTTGCTCCAGGACTTTTATTTTGTCCTCAAGTTTATGTAACTCTTCATTTGTCATATTAATCACCCGATAGGTTTATATTGGTCGTCTCTTCCTCTTTTTGCTCTTCGTTGGATGATGCAACCTCGGAATATACCTTTACTTGGTCCTTAAACAAATCTATTAATGTTTTTGCTTCATTTACATCTTCAATTCCCCATGTGTCCATTAAGTACTTACCAATCTCTTTTTGGGAATTGGTTAGAATACGTTTTTGTTTTTCCTTCAGTTTTTTAATTTGTTCTTCGATATCGTTTATTTTTCCCTTTGTATTGTGTTTTGGCATTTTAGCACCCCGTTTGGATATTTTTCTATATTATAACATTTGAACCAAAACATGGGAAGTGATATAATTATCCCGAAAACGAAGTTCAGGGCGCACTTATATACCACTCTCGTGGTATTGTGCATTGGCCTCTTCTCCGAAGGACCCAAATCCGTGAAGCGTCGGAAAAATTCGCTGTGCTCATGTCATTAAAATAAGTTGAGGTGTCTATAACTATGGCAATCTATCATTTCTCTAATCAGATCCTTTCAAGAAAAAAGCAACAAAATACAATAGCAGCTGCAGCATACCGTTCTGGTGAAAGATTGATAGATGAAAGAACGAATGAAGAAAAGTTTTATAAAAGAAAAGTGAAACCGATTACTCATATCCTTGCGCCTAGTCATGCACCTGAATGGGTTTATGATCGTCAACAATTATGGAATGAAGTGGAGAAAAAAGAAAAACAATGGAATGCTCAACTCGCTCGTGAAATTAATGTAGCCTTACCAAAAGAATTATCCCACGCCGAACAAGAGCAATTAGCCATTGAATTTTGTACGGAAATTTTTGTTAATGATGGGATGGTTGCCGATTTATCCATCCATCGAGATGATGAAGAAAACCCTCACTTTCATGTGATGTTAACGATTCGCCCCTTTAATGAAGATGGTTCATGGGGGAATAAACAAATGAAAGTGAAAGAAATAGTTGACGGAAAAACACAAGTTAAAGCCTTACATATAACCGATTGGAACACAAAAGAAAAACTGATGTATTGGAGAGAACAGTGGGCTCATTATGCGAATCGTTTTTTAGAGAAAAATGGTTTTTCAGAAAGAATTACTCATTTATCGAACAAGGATAGAGGGATTGAAACACTTCCAACGATTCACGAAGGTTTTGTTGCAAGGCAGCTGCAAAGCGAAGGTAAAGAATCCGATAGGATTAAAATGAATACTAACAGAAAAGAGTACAACCAAACGGTCATTGAACTTGCAGAAGCGAAGAAAGAAAAACAGATAAAAGAAAGAACTGACAAGTATGTTCGTCGTTTTACTCCTTTAGAGAAAAAGCAATTACGTGAATCAGCAAAACTGTTACGGATGTTTGTCAACTATGAAAATATTAATACTCGAAGATTACAATTAGGAAAATGGCAATCCCGACTTGAGTTTCATCAGGATTCTATTGATAAATATAAAAAAATAAGCCGGATTGAAAAAGAAACAGAACTATTAAATCAGACAGAAGAAATCTTAAAAATTGAAGCAAATAGATTCTTAGATAAATATTATCCGAATTTAAATAAGGAAGAACTTTCTACAGATCAAAAAATTGAAGTTGTTGAAACCACTGTTTCTCAAAATAAATTGTTGAGCATCAAGGATATTGAAAGGGTTTTTCATGAATTAGAGATAAAACAAATTGAAAGGGATCTTCATGTTTTATTAAGTAATCGACAGCAATTTGTATTATCCTTGCAGCAAGAACTACAAAATGCAGAGAAACAATTTGAGCATCTACGAACGAAAAATGGAATTAACTTTGCTGATCCATCTACCGTTAAAAATGTAACTGACAAAGAATTAAACCAAATGCAGTTTTTATTAAAACAAAAAGATATTATGAACAAATCGTTAAACTTAATGGATCAACTTTATGATCATCAACTAAAAGAAATGTATCCGAATTGGGATGGTCGGAATTATTTAAAGATTGAACAGAAAGAATTCTTTGTAATGGCAGATGAGTATTATGGAAAAACAATAACACCAGAAGATTTCTCCAACCCACCAAGAAAGTATTCAAAAGAAGAACAAAAAGAAATTATTTTGTCTTTGTATTGCATTAAAAGCGATAAAACGGATTCATATAATAAGGATCAACAGTACGAGTTTTTACGAAATAAATATCCTGATATCCAACTGGATAATCAATCTTATATGAAAATCTTTTATCATGAATGCCTGCGTTATTCAGATGAAATTGGCCCAGATAAAATGAATCAGCTTCACAGTGCGTTTAATGTTCAAATATTTAGAAATGTGGAAAAATCATCATATGAAGCTCCTAACACCTTTACACCACATCCTAATCATTATCTAGGTTCTAAATTTCCTGATGGAACGGATTTCTTCTCGATTCTTGAAAGTGCAATCCTTGAAGCTGACCGCAAGTGGAGGGAAGATGAATTCGAACAATATCACAAAAATAAAAAGAAGAAACGACAAAGAGGAATAGAACGATAGAAAGAGATTGAATGGATGAAAAAAGATAGTAACCTTTATAAAAAAAAATTCGCCAGCAATAAGTAATTTCATTGTGCAAGCACAAGCTAACTTTATAAGGATTGGAGATTATGAAGATGGTTGTTTATCATTATGAACGTAACTTTAATTTGAAGCCATTGAGAGCTTTGAAAATGTCTTTTTTTAACTTAATAAATAAAATAATCCTATTACAAGGAGAGAGCCCCCTGATTGTGCCAGGATTATATTTTTTTGACTTCATTTTTCCGTGTTATTAAGGTGTTTGAATTAAAAAATTTTTAAGATGAAAGAACTTCTTCTAGTCCTTTATTGAGTTGAGTAAGATAAGTAAAGACAGGCACCATAATAGTGATTTTCTTTATGGAATTGAATTTGAGTAATAGTGTAAAGGAGAATTCAGGCGGAAAGCTTAAGAAAAGTGAATTGAAAAAAACAACAGAATCTTGGCTTTATTTGGCTTTAGAGGTTGGCAAAAAAGCATGAGTCTTTATGGCAATTAAGGATCAGATATCGCTACCCTAAGTTATCCTATATTTACCTTTAAGAAAAATGGTTGCTAAACACTCTCATAGGGGGTTAGAAAATGACTAGAAAAAGGATTGACCATGTAGGAGTTATGGTACGAAACTTAGAAAATTCTATTAAATTTTATAAAGATGTTGTAGGTTTAACATTAAAAGGCACACTTCTCCATACAAATGGAATTATTCGATTAGCATTCCTTGGGTTTAATGAATCATATGAAACTGAATTGGAGTTAATTCAAGGCTACAATGATCAACTACCTGCGGAAGGTAAGGTCCATCATTTCGCTGTTACGGTGGACAATATTGAGGAAGAATTTAAACGTATTCAAAGCTTAGATGTAGAATTAGTGGATCAAGAAATTACTTCATTACCTAATGGATATCGCTACTTTTTCGTATACGGCTCAGAAGGGGAATGGGTTGAATTTTTTCAACGCTAAGAATTTACAATATCATTAGCAGAAAGAAGAGATTCTTCTTTTCTGCTAACGATATTGTAAGAACACTCCCATTTAGTTAAGACATTAATCGGTTTCAAAGTTAATCCAGAAAAGATCTTCTATAATATCTACTTGTTTTATAGCCAGCGTTAGCAGTTACATCAATGGGAAAACTCCGTTTGATTTGAAGAAGCTTGCAGAGGGGTTACTTGTTTGGGCAAATGTTATCACTTTTTTCAGGAGTGGGTACATATCTGACTTTTTAAATGTAAATCCAAAAGCGGTGGAAGATCTGGTTAACCTGATGGAATACAAGGAAAAGCGTTCTGATTACTTTAAAATCCATCATTCTTATGTTCCAACCCCTACGTTCGGGAAGAATTCTAAGCGTGTAGGGATGGGCAGACGCTGATTTCATTTTGGATGATATGCTGGTAGATGTAAAGGTGACAAAGAATTTTGGATTCAAATCTGATCATACAAACCAGTTGATAGGCTATTATCTGTTGGATTTTTATGAGAAACTGCCAGAAGAAGACAAACAGCGGTTCACGAAAATCGGATTGTTTTTCTCTCGTCAAGACCAATTCGTCTACATGGATATGGCAGATTTAAGAAGAGACTTTGATTTGGATGACTTTGAAAATCAATTTTATAAGATTATCTAATGTATAAGTAAAAACACCCCCATAAAAAAGAGGGCACTGCAAAAGTCGAAATTATAACGAAAAAAGGGTTAGCACCTACTATCAGTAGTGTCTATCCCTTTTTATTTCTTCCTACATATCGTGTTTCATAATTTAAATTATCCTCTTTGCAGTATCCTCTTATAGTGGTTTTTTGGATTTTTATTTTGTATTTTTATTATGAATTTCCTCGTAAATTTGGCAAAGATTAAACCAATAAAAAAAGAACCCGACTGCTATTGAGTTCTTAAAAATTTACCCACCCTATTTTCTCAGTATTTTAACTGCCTTATTTTTATTAACTTCATTAAGTCTGACCTTAGCAGCTGCAATTTCTTGACGCTTTTTTTTCAGCTCCTCTGTCAACTCCTCTTTTAAAGGCTGTAAATACTCAACCCTTTCTCTTAAGGATTGAAGCTCAAACTCCTTTAGCAGAAGCTTTGGATTAGTTAAATCTAGAATATAATTACCGTCGCCACTGCCATTAGGTCCAGAACAGCCTGTTACCTTACAAAGGTTTTTTTCATAGGCAAGGTTTCGAAATAAGACATAAAGTAATACATGATGCAAATTTCATTTATAAGATTGAACCACATTTTATTAATGCGTTTGAAGATTGTATGGTAATTTTCCCTCAATTAATTTCTATTTTGTTAGCTAAAAAATATAATGCTAAGAGACCGGTCTATAATGTGGAAAAACATTATTCACGGTTAACTGATAATCCTAATGATGGTGAAGTTAATTTTATTTTTAGCAGAAATGATTTTGAGGGTGAATATCAAATTGTAGATTAATTCCTATTAAGCAATCTGGCACTTTAATTGAATAAAAAAAGATTTAACGCCCTCTTGAAGTTAGTGGATAAAAAGGTTTTTTTTACATATGGGGAATAATTACAAGAAAGCCAATTAAAGGGGAGACTTGAATATAAATAAGACGATTTGTTCTTTCAGCAGGACATGGCTCTAGCATGTTGTATAGCTTGCTTCACTTGGCAGGTTATGATTTATCATTAGACGATTTGAAGGGCTTCCGAAAATTAAACAGTAAAACACCAGGTCACCCCGAATTTGGTCATACAGATGGGGTGGAAGCTACAACAGGTCCAGGAGGTAGAAGGTGGAGAACAGTACATCGTGCCTTCCCCAGAAGATGGCGCGAAGATTGCTTCTCAATTTATTGGTGATGATGATCGCGAAGTGTTCTTTGTCATGTGCCTGAATACGAAAAATCGTGTGGTTGCTGTCCATCGTTGTCATGTTGGAGCTTTAAGTGCTAGTATCGTTTCCCCAAGAGAGGTGTTTAAGTCAGCCATCCTGAATAACAGCGCATCGATCATAGTCAGCCATCAGCATCCATAGCAAAATTGCACTCCGAGCCACGAAGATATTGAAGTCATCAGAAGATTAGTGGAAGCAGGTAAGATTCTAGGAATCGAGATCCTAGATCACTTGATTGTGAATGCCGATGCCGAATACTACAGCTTGAAAACAGAAGGTAGAATGTAAGATGCGAAGGAGAGGGTTCGCCCTCTTCTTTGTTTTTTTCGTTATTCTTGTGGTAGTTCGTCTTGTTTAGGGGCATCGAGCCCCAAACAAGACAGCTTCATCCATGCTGAGCATGGATGAAGCATAAAACCAATAAAAAAGTCTGTTTTAAAATTGTACTGTTCCAGAATCTAAATTTCAAGAATTTTAAAGGAGACTTTAATAGAAAAAATCCGAAAATATACGCTGATTAATTTCCTAACACTCATGAAGGTTAAAATATTGTTTAATTATTAAAAATATTCAGTTAAATCGACAAACATTTTAATTGATATGGAGCAAGGCAGATGAAGCGGATATTCGTTTATAAATGTTGCAATTTCCCGTGCTTTAGATTCAAATCCTAGCTTATCAAAAGAAATTTTCTCTACCGGCAAGTGATTCATTGCTTCCATCGTTTATCCCCCTTTTTGTTGTTTGTTAATAGCGGAGTTTTTTTATGATTACGGCGGCAATAATGACAGGTAACAGCATTTTAACGAAATTAGCTGAATTTACAATAATTTCGGCTGGGTTTAAATTCATAGTTTTTCTCCTTTTATTAGGTATTATTGATAAATACGATTTGTCCTTTAAATGGTTTCAATTTAAAGCATTCTCGTTTACATAAGTGTTATTTTGTATGTTTTTTGCGTTTTTTTGCTCATTTTTATTAATTTTTGTATCTTTTCAATACCACCTTTTTATTGGTGGATTTTGATTCTGGATTCAATCTAAAACAACAAAAAAAGAGCTCAATGGCTCTCAATTAGCAGATATTCAGCTGCTTTCAAGTAGGAATTTAAAGCTTTACGATGTTTCCAAAGAAAACCAATAATTTCATTCTCATGTATGGGGTGCTCTTTCATATCCCAAAATGAATTGTTTTTTCTGTAAAAGGTAAATCCTTCATTCGGATAACTCATAAGGGTGAGATAGCCCTTATTTTTCGTATCTTCAAAGGTAAGATAATGTTTTGTGCCGTCCCATTCTGAAAAAGCTTGAAAGTGACTTAGGAAGTCTTCAACGTCAGACTTTTTCTTAATAACCATGTGTCCACTCCCTTTCAATTATTTAATTTCAAATTCGACTTAATTGTTGTATGTTCCTGCTTTTGTGGGACAACTTTCACTTTTAAGGTCTGTAAAAATTCAGTGAAAGACGTTGCTTGCATAATTCTAAAGGGGTATGAACCATCAATGGCATAACGTTGATCTGATAGGATGAGGAGGTGCGGGAAGACTTTTTTATCTACTGGCTGCCAAGGTTCGTTTTCGATAATCCTGCTATCAAATAAATCTAAATATCTATTCATTTTATCCTTCGTTTGCTTCTCGGAATAGATGCTTTTCTGCACTTCAATAAAAAATGGAGTTCTCCTGTATATACAAAATACATCAGGTTCTGCGGTACCTTTGTTTCCGTATTTCGGTTCTATCAAGAAGGTATTTAACTCCCCAAGTTGCTTAATCTCCTTGTAAATTGCAACAATAGCTAAGAAATGCCCCATTTTTGCACTGTTTTTCTTCATACTCACTTCCGGACCAAAGTAAACATAAAGCACAAAGGCTGTAGATCGTTGAACATAACCTTCACGGTGCAGTCTTAATAAAATATTATTTGCTGCATATTTCGGATTATTCAACTTTCGAAAGTGTAGTTCGGCGATATCATCTCTACTCATACATCTGAAGCGTTTTAAGTCGTCTATAATCGCCTTATCTCTTGCTGTTATTTCCTAATTACTTTTTTGTAGGAGATCAGGGAAAGGAATATTTAGCTATCATAACATGTTACCTTATTGAAGAATACTTAGGAATTCCTGTAGAGGAAATTCCTCGACAAGTCAAAGCTGGAACCCTTTGGAATCACCGTTTACGACCTGCTGCTCATGTTCATGGATTCAAGGATTTTATAGAGGTGATTGAAAATGCTTATCCTGGAAAGTTTAAACCTTGGGAATTCAACCAAGTTCCCTGGAAGTATTGGCAAGGAGAAAACGGAAGAAAAAGGGCGATTGAGGTCGTTCGATATATGATTGAAGAAAAATGTAAGATGACTCATCATGAAATCCCTTTACGAATCAATCATCGTTTTTTTAAAGAACATGGACTTACTGGTATTTTCGGTTCTTTTGGTGATTCACCTTATCAAGTTATTAATGCTGTGTATCCCGGTCATTTTAAACCATGGGAATTGGCTAACGTTCCACTGAATTATTGGAAGAATTCCGAGAACATCAAACAGACGTTAGATTGGTTTCTTTTTCAAAAGCTCGGCTTTTCTTCTTATGAAGAAGCTCTTATGAAACTCAAAAAAATGATTTCTTCCAATATCGACTGACTGGATTATTGCAAATAGCCTTCGACCTTCGAATGGTTAAGGTAAAACAGTGGATAAAAGAACAAAACATTCATAAACATTTAACATTAATAAACAACTGAATAAAGGGGTATAGAATCGATCCGAGGAATGAGAGACCGTATTAGAAATCCCTTAAGTATGGGAGGATATCTTAAACGTATTAAAAACTGGAAAATAGATAGACTAAAAAACTAGGGAACACATCGAACACTTCTTTCAGTAACACTATAAACTGGGAGTGTATAAGAAAATGAACAGTGCATGGAATCGGTTAACAAAAAAGCGAAAAAAAAGAAAGCAAACACTGCAGTTTGAGGAAACAGAAATAACCTCAAACAAAGAGGAACTTAGTGGACACTTAGATGAAAACCTTAAAAATATTAAGGAAGCTTTAGGGAACAGCGGTGACCTAGGTATCCGTGAATTTAAAATGGGAAAACCTTCCCTGCATAAAGTTGCGCTTATTTATATAAATGGGTTAGCAGATAAAGATATCATTGGTAGTGCTATCATAGAAAGACTAATGGGTAACGTTAACAATACTGAAAGTGTTGACCCCCAATCACCGAGCCAATTATTTACATACATTAAAGAGAATATCTTAACAGTTGGGAAAGTTGAGGACATAACGGACTGGAACAAGATGTTGCTTTCCATCTTATCTGGAAAATCCATTCTTTTGATTGATGGCTGGAATCATGCCATTAGCTGTGCGGCAGAAGGCGGAGAATTAAGAGCCATTACAGAACCTACGATAGAACCTGCTGTCCGAGGTTCTAAAGAGAGCTTTGTTGAGGCGCTTATTACCAATACAGCCATGGTTCGACGCAGAATTAAAAGCCCTAATTTATGGGTTGAAACCATGCAGCTAGGGAAGATCACACAAACAAATGTAGCCATTATGTATGTAAAAGGGATTGTCAATGACAAACTCCTTACCGAAGTAAAAGAACGGCTGGATAAAATGGAAGTAGATGAGATTATTGGTTCCAATACAATCGAAGAATGGATTAATGACGACACATGGACACTTTGGCCAACCCTATTTATAACGGAACGCCCGGATGTTGTGGCCGGAAATTTACTGGAAGGACGTATCACTATTTTTGTTGATGGGACACCGGGTTCTTTAATTTTACCAGCGACATGGAATCAGTTTTTTCAAACGGCCGAAGATTATTATATGCGTTGGTATATGGCCAGTTTTTTGAGACTTCTAAGAGTTGTTTCATTTTTAATAACCCTTCTTGGACCGTCCCTTTTTATTGCGTTTCTTACGTATCACCCGGAATTGATTCCAACGCCTTTATTAGTTAGTCTGTCAGCACAGCGGCACGGAATTCCATTTCCGGTATTTATAGAGGCTTTGTTAATGGAATTTACATTTGAAGTTTTGCGGGAAGCCGGCGTTCGGATGCCGCGTCCGATTGGGCAGGCTGTTTCAATCGTTGGCGCACTTGTATTGGGACAAGCAGCTGTTGCGGCAGGAATTGTTTCAAGTTCAATGGTGATTGTGGTGGCAGGGACGGCAATCGCCAGTTTCACCATCCCCCATGTTGCGATGACGGATGCGACACGTTTACTTCGATTTTTCATGATGATGTTGGCAGCTTCTTTCGGGCTTTACGGAATTGGACTCGGAGTCATTGTTTTAGTCGCACACACTTGTAGCATTCGCTCTTTTGGTATTCCTTATTTGGCTCCCTTTGCTCCCATCATTTTTGCTGATTGGAAAGATACCATCATTCGCTTCCCAAAGCCGTTTTTGTCAAAACGTCCTCGATTGATTAACCAAACGAAAATAAAGAGGACAGGTAATACTCAGAATCTGGGCCCGTCACCGAGAGAAGGTCAAATAAAGGATAACGAATCGAAGAGGGATTCTAATGAAACATAAACCATTCATCATTCTCTTTATGATTGTATCTACCGTATTACTGTCAGGATGTTGGGATCGGCAAGAATTACAAGATCTTGACATAGTAAGCGCTATTGGCATTGATAACGGCGGCAATAATTCGGAAAACAGATATCTCGTTACAGTACAAGTTTTAAATGAAGGACAAATAGCTAGTACGGCAGGGCAAGGAGGGAAATCCCAAGTGGCTCCTGTTACGACCTATTCGACTACAGGAAGTACTGTTGCTGAGGCACTCCGAAAAATTATGCCAAAGTCTCCCCAGGAACTTTTTTTTCCCCATGTCCAATTAATGGTGATTGGTGAAGAGCTAGCTAGAAAAAAAGGGATTCAAGATTTGTTTGATTTGATTGAACGTGACGCACAATTTCGTACACTTTTTCCGATTCTAGTCGTCAGAAATAATACTGCAAAGAATCTTCTCCAAATCACGACCCCTTTAGAGGACGTTCCTTCTGCCAAAATTGTTGGTGGCTTGGAATCCACCACAAAAATCTGGGGAGAGTATGCAAGTACCCGTGCTGATCAAGTCATTCAACAATTAGGAGGAAGCGAAGGAGCAAATTTAACGGGGGTTCAGATTACCGGAGACCCGGAAAAAGGGAACAAGTTAACAAACGTTCAACAAATATCTCCAAATACAGTGATCGAAATAAGAGGACTTGCTATTTTTAAAAAGGGTAAACTCAAAAAATGGTTGGATGAAGATGCTGCCCGTGGTGCTATATGGATTAATAATGAGTTAAAAAGAACCGTTGTAGACCTTAATTGTGAGAAGAAAAAAAAGGGGATTGCAGTGGAGATTATGCGCGCCAAAACAAAAATTAAAGTGGAAATTAAAAACAAAAAACCCGTTATTCAGATCACAGCTCGAACAGAAGGGCACATCTCAGAGGTCCATTGTCCAATCGATCTCGGTAAACATACATCCATTGAAAAACTTGAAAACCAGATGGAGAAGGAAATAAAAGACGAAATGATGATGGCCTTAAAAGATGCCAAAAAACAAAAAACAGATATTTTTCGTTTTGGCGAATATATCAACCGCGAGAACCCAAAATTGTGGAAGAAGATCAAAAAAAAATGGAATGATGAAATCTTTCCCGAGACAGAAATCAACGTAAACGTACAAGCGTTTATTCGACGGTCTGGCTTGCGGACAAAACCTTATATAAAATAAAAGAAAAGTCCGGGCATAACAAGGAACGAAGGGAGGTCTTCTAAGAAGATGGAGAAAGCCAAAGTTAGTGTCATCCAACTATTTGCCATGATGTTTTTGTTTGAATTGGGAAGTGCACTTGTTGTAAGCCTTGGCAGCGGGGCAGGAAAAGATTCTTGGCTAGCGATTCTTTTAGGAATGTGCGGGGGAGTTGTATTATTTCTCGTTTATTACTTTTTATTTCGACAATATCCAAACCTATCGTTAACCGGATATGCTAGGATAATATTCGGCAAATACATCGGGTGGGTGATCGGCTTAGTATACACCGTATACTTTTTGTATGCTGCTTCCCGGAACTTACGTGACTTTAGTGATTTGTTGCTTACCTCAACAATGCCAGCAACACCATTATTGGCGATCAATATCTTGATGGTTCTTGCCATTTGTTATGTACTTTATCTAGGGATTGAAGTAGTAGGGAGAACAGCAGAAGTATTTATTGTCACGTTACTCTTGTTTGGGGCAGCAGGAAATTTTTTGGTCTTTGTTTCAGGTAATATTGATTTTCATAATTTGCAGCCGTTTCTGGAAAATGGATGGAAACCGATCTTAATGACAGCATTTCCGTCGATTACCTATTTTCCTTTTTCGGAAATGTTTGTCTTTACCATGTTACTTCCTTATTTAAACCGACCTAAATTAGCGAAAAATGTTTGGCTGTCTGCCTTAATTTCAAGCGGTCTCATTTTAAGTTATACAGCTGCTTTAAATGTTGCCGTACTTAGTGTTGAGGAAGTGGGGAGATCGACTTTTCCTTTGTTATCAACCATCGGAAAGGTCAATCTTATGGAGTTTTTACAACGGCTTGATGCTCTTGTTGTTTTTACCTTTCTGATTACGATGTTTTTTAAAATCGCCATCTTTTTTTATGCCGCGATAATCGGAATGGTCGATTTGTTCAAGTTAAAAAATCATCAACAAATTATTTTACCAGCTGGGATTATTATCACCTTTTTATCAATGATGATTGCCTCTAATTTTGCAGAACATATTGAGGAAGGCCAAAATATTACATCATTTTACATTCATATTCCTTTGCATATCATCATTCCGTTAATCATGATGGTTGTTGCCATGATTCGCAACCGTTTTAAACATAAAGCTAACTAGACCCATTTTGTTTGTACACTTAGTTTTTAATGAAGTAAGAACAGGTTTGCAGACAAACATATTAGAAATAAATGAAATCCAGTCATAACAAGGAACGAAGGGAGCTCTTCTAAGACGATGGAGAAGGCAAAAATTAGTGGCATTCAACTGTTTGCCATGATGTTTATGTTTGAAATGGGGACTGCATTGGTCATAAGTTATGAAATAGCTGCTAAAAAGGACGCCTGGCTTGCTATTCTTTTAGGACTGTGCGGAGGAATTATCTTAACTTTCATTTATTTCTTTTTATTTCGTCAGTATCCAAATCTACCACTTACAGGATATGTTAGGAAAATATTTGGTAAATACCTAAGGTGGGTCATTGGATTGTTATACATCCTATTCTTTTTGTACATTGCTGCCCGAAATCTGCGTGAGTTCGGTGAGTTGCTGCTTTCATCGACATTAACAGAAACACCGTTATTGGCAATCAATATCTTAATGATTCTTGCCATTTGTTATGTACTTTATCTAGGGATTGAAGTATTGGGAGAACAGCAGAAGTATTTATTATCAGCTTAATCTTTTTTGGGTTGGCAGGGAATTTTTTGGTCTTTGTTTCAGGAAATATTGATTTTCATAATTTGCAGTTTCTGGAAAATGGATGGATACCAATCTTAACGACAGCATTTTCAATGACTACTTTTTTCCCTTTCGTAGAAATGTTTATCTTTAGCATGTTATCTCCTCATCTAAATCGACCTGAATCAACTAAAACAGTTTGGCTTTCTGCCATGATTTCAAGTGGTCTTGTCTTAACTTATACAACCAGTTTAAATATCGTTGTTCTTGATGCCGGAGAAGTGGAGAGATCGACTTTTCCTTTGTTATCAACCATCGGAAAAGTCAGCCTTTTTGAGTTTATACAACGGCTTGATGCTATTGCTGTCTTGACTTTTTTGTTTACTACGTGTTTCAAAGTGTCCATTTATTTTTGGTGCAGTCATAGGAATGACCGATTTGTTCAAGTTAAGAAACCATCAACAAATTGTGTTACCAACCGGGATTATTATCGTATTTTTATCAATGATCATCGCTTCAAATTTTGCTGAACACATTGAAGAAGGTCTAATCATTGCACCTTATTACCTTCACAGCATTTTTCTTCTGATTATTCCATTGTTAATGCTGGTTGTTGCCATGATTCGCAAACGTTTCAAGAAGAATGCTAACTAGATCCATTTTGTTTGTTCCTTTTTATGATAATCATGATTTGCTGACCAATTGTAATCAATAAAAGAAATGCTATCATTACATATTCTCCGGGTTCTATTACCCAAAACGGGTTGAGTAAATGCAATAATGCGTGAGAGAGCTTAAAGCCTAAGAGAATGTCCATTAATACACTAAGTGAAATGGCTAATAAAAGAATGAATACAAATACTCCGAATACTTTCATGGTTTTTCTCCCTTATTTGTCATGGTGTAAAGATAGTATTTGTTACAAGGGAATCTTTTAATAAAAAATTCGTATGAACGAAGTTGCTGCAAAAAGTGGTTCCTCCTACATCATAGACGTGGATATTTCATTTAAATAGGGGTACCGCCACATGCCCATCAAGAGAAAATTAGCGGTCGGCGGAAAGATAACCGTGATCAACTCCAGTTGCTCTTGCAGTCTGCTGGAGAAGGAGATATGATCGTCATCACCAAATTAGACCGGATGGCTCGTAACACCAAGGATGCATTGGATACGATTGAACACTTAAAAGAAAAAGGGATTTCTTTGGTCATCTTGAACATGGGAGGTCAAATAGTGGACACATCAACACCGATTGGTAAAATGTTAGTAACGATGCTAGCTGCTGTTGCTGAGTCGAAGCTGACTTGATTCGTGAACGGCAGCTTGATGGCATTCAAGCAGCTAAAGAGCGAGGCGCTTTCAAAGGACGTTCTCCTAAATACATTAAAAACAGTAAAGAAGTTCAGCAATCTCTTGAGTTGGTCCGAAAGCGTCATGTAACGGGAATGAGTATGGACATGATCGCAAAATCGTGCGGAATGAGTCGCAAGACCTTGTACACGAAGTGCAAAGAGTTTGGGGTTGAGGTGTAGACTACATATGCCTGTTGAATTTTTAACTCGTGAACAAGGAGTACAATACGGGAAGTTTTCCAATGAACCATCATCAGAACAGTTAGCCAAATACTTTTGGTTGGATGATCAAGACCGTAAGGTTATTTATTTATATTTAGCGAACTTTTTAATTTTATTTTTTCCGATAAGCCTTCTCACATCGTAGCTAATTCCTTAATCTCCCGGTCTAAATTTTGATCACCAGAACTTACCCGGGCTTAACCAAAATTCATCTTGTTCAGTGGCCTTTGGAATAATCCTGTACTGGTAAGTAGATGGAAGACTGTTCCTGATTCCCTTGATAAATGCTTCAGCTGCTTTTTCATTTTCAAAAGTTACTCCTGTTTCTTCACCAATGAATGTATTTTTAAACTCAATTTCCTGACCATCTCGATCAAAGGCTTTAACTATAAATTTCATGTTTCTCCTCCATTTCGAATGAACAACCCTGAATGAACGTGTTCACCCATAGGTAGACAAAGCCACCCTTTGAAGGATGGCTCCGGAAATTGGACATTGTTTTGCACAACAATATATATTTTCCTTACAGGCCAAAAATGGGAATGTGTAATAAATGTTAAATCACCTAATGCCCATCCCTTTTCTCTTTTTCCTCTTTTAAAAATTGCTTAAAATCCTCTTTCGTTATATTAGATTTCATTGCTTCTTTTAATAACTCAACCCACTCTTCAGGAAGATGATTCTTATCTACGTTTTCTTTTGAGTGTCATGATTATCCTCCTTTTTAACCCTATGTTACTACAAGAAAGCTTTTTTATTAATAAAAGTATTGGACATTATATATGATGTCAGCTTAAAAAAGGAGGATAAAAGTGGCACATCGATTTATAAAAACGATGCTGGTAATTGATATGAATTTATCATGGTTAATGGGACTTCTATTTAGTATCACCTTGCGTTTTATACGAGTGTAGGAAAGTTTTAGAAGATTGGTGAAAATATCATTTTTTGGTTTGGTCAGGGATTAGTGTTACAGTATTACGAAAAATTATTGATGGGCTTTATTTGATAATATAATTAATTCATCGAGGTTTTTAATTACGATTTCTTTTTTCGATGGAGGAAAATCCGAAATGTTTGCAATGATTTCCCTTCTTTTTAGTTCCATTTGTTTCAAAATGTCTTTATCAATTCCATCTAGATTACAACCACTTTCTTTGCCCATCTCTATCCTAAACCCCTTTTCTTTTAACAATATATATTGCTAATTTTAAACAATTTTAAGGTTATGTCGTTTTACCTTTTCTTTATGGCTTAATCCATGGAAACTACTCTTAATTCTTTGAATGAAAAGCCGGCTTTCCTCTTGATAAAGGATTGCCGACTTTTTACTAAAGGAATACCTTGGAGTATCTACCATATCATAGCTTGTTTACAGTTTAGTTAATGAAAAATAACAGTTTGATAACAGAGACTTAAACTAAAAAAAATTACCTATAACAATCATTTGCTCATAAGGGCAATCAAGGGTGCTACGCTAGCGCCTCGCAAACTTTGTGAACTTTTTTAAGAAGAGCATTTAAAAAACTTCACAAACTTCAAGCCCATTGACAGCCCTTTTCGCAAAGATTCGGAGAGGTCAAACAAAAAAGGAGTGATAGAAAATGGAAACAGGCTTTCATGGGTTGAAGGTAGCAAAATCAAGCACAGGATTTTATGTAGGTAGATGTATTCAAGAAGATGAAGCCATCAAACAATTTGTCAGGCTAACGGATGATCTCAGCAGCAAACAAGAAGCCATCGAGTGGATCGAATCTATGATGGAAGAAGTCGCAGAGAGGAAAGAGGGGTTGCTCCCTCTTTTGTTTTTTCACTTTAAAAAGTGTACCGTACACAATGGAAAATTCCCGACTACGCCAGGAATCGTGTCGCTTGCTTCGCTTTGCTCCAAATGATTGAAAGTGTGTCGGCGGCTTTTTAGGGGCATCAACCCCTACAAACCCGACTGCCTCCAAGCTAACGCAAGGAGACAGTACGCTCTTTTTATTCGCATGCTTTCGATCGAAAGCATGTAGAATAAAAATCGCTTTTCTTTATTGAAAAGCTCGGCATCGAGCCTCTCCTTTCAACCGATGCTGCTACCTTTCGGCAGCTAATCGCCTCGGACGCTCGGGCCATGTTTTTTTAATGGCAAAAGGGCATCGAGCCCTTTGCCATTAGGCGTCTTATACCTGCGGTATGTTCGACTGCCATGCCCGGACGGTAGTAAGCCTTCTTTGTTCTCCTCATTATAATGAGTGGGCTTATGACCGCGTGAAGGGCGGGCGCCAGGCAAACAAAATCGGCAAAGCCCAATGACTTAGGGGCAGTAAGGAAGCAAAAAACGCTCCCCAACTGCCCCTAAGTCATTGGGCTTCACTCGATTTTGAACGACAACGGGCAAAAAGCAGGCCCGTTGCCTATGCCTGACTGGCAAGTTCGCTTCTTCGTAAGCGAACCCTTCATACGGTTTGCGCCCATCATTGCTTTCTTCTCAAACAAAGAAAGGAAGTGTTACATATGGAAAAGGTTTATGAAATTCAACGTATTAAACAAGTCATTCAGGAGGTAGAAGGAGGAGAACACTACATCGTTCGTTCCCCTCAAGATGGCGCGAAGATTGCTGCTCAATTTATTGGTGATGATGATCGTGAAGTGTTCTTTGTCATGTGCCTGAATACGAAAAATCGTGTGGTGGCTGTCCATCGTTGTCATGTTGGAAGTCTGAATGCCAGTATCGTTGCGCCAAGAGAGGTGTTCAAGTCAGCCATCCTGAATAACTGCGCATCGATCATTGTCAGCCACCAGCATCCATCACAGAATTGCCAGCCATCAAGAGAAGATATCGAAGTCACGAAAAGATTAGTAGAAGCAGGTAGGTTCTCGGAATTGAGGTCCTTGATCACCTGATTGTAAATGCCGAAGCTGAATACTACAGCTTAAAAACTGAGGGTAAAATGTAAGATCAGAAGGAGAGGGTTCGCCCTCTTCTTTAATTTTTCTTCATTTCTTGTGGTAGTTCGTCTTGTTTAGGGGCATCGAACCCCAACAAGACGGCTTCATCTATGCTGCGCATGGATGAAGCATAAAAACCAATAAAAAGTCTGATTTATCCTTGTACGGTTCCAGAATCTCATTTCAAGAATTTTCATGAGGTTTAAATTGAAAAAATCCGAAAAAGTGCGCAAAGTATTTCCTAACACTAATAAAAGATAAAAAAATGTTAGATTATTGTAAATATTCGGTTAAATCGACAAACATTTTAATATGGCTACTTTATAATGGGGGCAGGTGATTCTTGTTTGTCCAAAAAGGTTTTCCTACATTTTTTATAGAGGGAGATGTAAATATGGATTTTTATGAAAAGTTACCTACTGATTTTTTAATTGCTTTTTATGATGAAATGATGAAAAACATTGAAAAAGGATTATTAACGAAAAATATGTATTATGAATTAGGTATACTGATTTCAGTGGCAAGTCATAGGGGTATAACCTTAGAGCAGCCATGCGACTTTGAACAGATCGTCGATCAAAAGGCTCTTGATGAGTTTATTCAATTTACGCAACATGTCACGTAATAAAGGATGGTTTGGAACCATCTTGTGAACTTTTACTATGTAATCAAAAGAAATCAAAAAAAATTCCCGTATTCATTTGCAAAAATACAGGACTTTGAATCAAACTTCTGAATGTTGTTGATTTTTACTTTTTTGATACATCGTGATGAGCTCGTCTAATTTCTGACTGCAACAAAGGGTGTCATCGCTATTTAATCCAGTTTTCCCCGCAATTAGGATCAAAATCTTTCTCATCTGATTGATCCGGTCCTCTAGTTCCTCCATCTCGATAACCATTATACATTCCCCTAATTCTTTTTAACTGTTTCATTCGATAAATTGGTTTTTCACGTAATTATTATTATGCGAAAAATTTTAAATAATTGGAATACATCTGACAAAACCCCCTAAAACATTACAAAAAATTGTATAAATAGACGAACTAAGGGCTAAAATCATGTGGAAAATCAAGGATGAAGAAGAAATCTTCTTACAAATAAGTTGTGCTGGATAGTATAAATGACTATCCAGTTTTTTTTGTGCTCCAAGTGAAACCGAATGAAACATAATAGAGGTTTTGTTACATTGAGAGATTTTAAAAGTCAAAAATGATTGCTACAGTCATTTTCAGTTCCTTACTTTAGGTAATCCTTTTTTATTAAGCTAACAGGTCAGGTACGTGAAGAAGGAAAATGAAAAACTTGATAGAGAATTATTTGTAAAACCGTGAATCAAAAATAGATAATGAATGGCTATTTACCATGTTTTGATTAATGTGTAAATGGGTAATCATTATCGATAGTGAGGTGAGAGTTGAATGCATGAGCATGAACTATTTTTCTTAAAGAAAGAGGTCAGCAGGCTTCTAAAAGATTTTATTAGGAGTTCGGATCCTATTTGTAAAGAACTGATTCGACAAGAGGTATTATTTCTATGTACTGTTATAGCTAATAATGAGCAAGTTCCTGTAGATTAAAAAACAGGGCTTTTTTTTGTGATCATATGAAAATATAATGTAACTTAATGGATGTTTTGTTACATGGGGCTAATTTTAGTTCTGTTGCTTTACAATTATTCTCCACCATCATCAGCATCACTTCCGTCTCCATCATCATTATCGGTATAGAAAAAGTCATTTATATGACTAACAATACTTTTATTTTCATTAACAAGGTTGTTGTTGTTTAAAAACTCACCGAGCGAAAAACTTTCTAATATCTGTTCTTTATCTTTACGGATAAACAAAAAAATAATTAAGATTAATACAATCAATAAAATCAATAGAAAAATCAATTGTACCACCACCCTTACAAAAATATTATTTAAGAGTGTAAAAAAAGAGAACGGGGTTCTATATTTTAAAAAGTATCAGCTGCGTCAGCAGCTTCAGATTGTAGACAAAAGGCATTCGAATGCCTTTTTATTGTTTTTTTGCTCGTAAGAGCAAAATTTAGACCTAGCCTATGCCTATTTCTAGGCCAT
>NZ_JAGGQW010000099.1:0-7268 GCF_018613065.1 Bacillus sp. ISL-7
TAATATTATAATAAATTAACGCGGTGAATGGTTAAAGTTATTGTAGAAAATAAGAGGCTGTCGAAAGTTTCTCGACAGCCTGAGAGGGAAACTACTTGATGATTTCCCTCCTTTCATGGAAAATACACTATGTACATATTAAATATAGATACAGAAGGGATAGAGGAACCATGCGGCCCTTAATTTTAGGCATCCTTGCGGCTTTCTTTTTTGCATTTACATTTATCCTTAACCGATCGATGGTCCAGGCTGGGGGTAGTTGGATTTGGAGTGCATCATTAAGGTATTTCTTTATGGTTCCATTTCTTTTCACAATTGTGATGGGAAGAAAAAATCTTAAACCATTACTTGTGGAAATGAGAAAACGACCTGGCGGTTGGTTTATATGGAGCACGGTGGGCTTTGGCTTATTTTACGGTCCGATTTGTTTTTCGGCTGCCTATGCCCCAGGCTGGCTCATTGCAGCCACATGGCAGGTCACAATCATCTCAGGTTCCTTGCTGGCCCCACTTTTTTACGAAATGGTTATGACTGAAAAAGGACCAATCCAGAAAAAGGGGAGAATTCCTTTTAAAGGTTTAGGGATGTCATTAGTCATCCTCCTAGGAATTATCCTGATGCAATTGGAACAGGCAAATCACATATCGATTACTGCAATCGCCTTAGGTGTCCTTCCGGTACTAATCGCTTCATTTGCCTATCCGCTTGGAAACAGAAAAATGATGGATATTTGCGGAGGGCGTCTTGATGTCTTTCAACGGGTATTAGGGATGACATTAGCGAGTCTGCCATTGTGGGTTGTTTTATCTATTTATGGTTTATTTACTGTTGGTCCACCAAGTAAAGGACAAATAGTCCAATCTGGCCTGGTTGCGGTAACCTCAGGAGTAATTGCAACCATTCTATTTTTTAAAGCAACGGATCTTGTTAGAGGAAATATGCAAAAGCTTGCTGCTGTGGAGGCCACGCAATCAATAGAGGTCTTATTTGCAGTAATAGGAGAATTGTTAATTTTGAATACTGTTTTCCCGACTGAATTATCCTGGTTTGGTATGGTATTGGTTATGGTCGGAATGATCCTGCACAGCTTTTTTTCGCATAAAAGTAACCCGAAAAATCATCGCAGTGAAGGTCATAAAAAAACTGTGCCTAGAAATGTTTGATCCTTATCAATTTAGATTGATAAGGATTTTTTTTCGTAGTTCATGACCTTTTTTAACCGTTTAAATAGGGACTAAGCTTGTCAATTGTTTCTTGTACCTTTACTGAATTTCTCTTATACATTGCTTTTGATTTATCACAATCTGTCTCAAGAGAAAAGATCTCTAAATCAGCCTGAACTTTTTTTAGTGTAGCCAGGAGTAATGGACGTTGAGCGGGTGCTGGCACTTGAATTTTATCATCATATAGATCGACCGTTAGCTCTCCATAAGAATCGACTTGCCCTATGAAAACATTATCAAGAGTCACATCTAGTTTTTCTAACTCTGTATAAAGCCAGCCTCTGCCTTTTCCGGAACATCTTAATGATTCATCGATGATATTCCCGTCCATAATGACTGTTTGTGGTTCTTTTTCTTTCGCCATTTTCATTTGTAAATCTTTAGGTGTCAAAGGACGGTTTTCTGTTTTTAAAAGTGTGCTTAAATTTCCACGCGGTTCCAACACAGCAAATTCTACGTCTGCAATCCTAAAAATATCCTTTTGTCGAAGTAACGCAGAAAGTTCGTCAATCGAATATTTTTCTTTTTTTAGATTATTTTCTAGGACCTTCCCATCTTTAATGACCACGGTTCCTTTACCTTCAGCAAAATCACGAAAAGCTTTACTCTTTAGAGAGACAAAGTCAACGAGGAAAGTTACCAAGAAGAAAATGAGGACGGCTAACATTCCATGCCATACATTTGCTTCTAGTCCAGTAACAACTTCACCGGCAATACTTCCAATGGTAATTCCTGCAACATATTCAAAGAAAGAGAGCTCAGAGATTTGTTTCTTTCCAAGTACTTTTGTTGTAATAAATAAAAGTCCCAAAAAAATTAATGAACGAGTTATGATAAAAATCCAATCTGGCATTAGTTTCTCTCCTCAAAATTTTATGAACCCATATATTGGGGTTCATGTCGTTCAAGTTCCAAAACACGGTATTGTAGATCCTTCTTTACCTCTTCAATCGTTAGTGTAGCTTCATGAAAAATAGCTTGAGCGTCTTTATCGAGTGAATTTAAGGCGAAGGAAGACAATTGTGCTTCGATCCCCTTAATGGTAGAGAGACATTGCTTGACATTAGAAGCGATTGTCACAAATTTAACTTCCTTTCATAAGAAAATTAAAAAATGAAAAAGGGGTTGGCAGAATCGCCAACCTAAAAACTGCTTTTATTGATTGTATTGTGGTTCTTCGTTCAAAATTTCTTGAAGACGTGGTTCTAAGCTATCTAGAACCGATTGAGTTTGTTGGGCTGCTTGTTGATAAAGCTGCTTTGCATTTTGGTTATCAGTTGCTAATGCGAATCCTTCAAAACTTGCCTGTGCACTTTTTAGTCCAGCTAATGCTTGTTTTACCTGAGTTCCTACTGTCATTACATAATCCTTCTTTCCTGATATAAAATGAAATTACAAAAATAGTATGTGGATTATTCGGGTGGATATGTATTTAATGTTTTTTTGCCTAGTTCTAAATTTCCCTGAAACATTATCTGGAAAATCCCATTAGACAAGAATATTTTCTAGAACTAGCGGGTGCAACGCATTTGTTTTATCAATAAAAATAAATCCATCATATCGCAGCCCCATTTTCGATGGGACGTAATTACCATATTGTTCGTTTTCCGGCCGGTAAACCACACCAATTGCTCTATGCCCAATCGTTGTTGTAAATTCATGACGGTTCTGTTCATTAAATATCAAATATTTATTTACAGCCCCTGTCATATGCATAAGTGATTCCCAGCTTCCGGGTTGGGCGGGAGGTACCTCCGTTTTTTGAAAGTCAACTCCCCATTCGGTGGAGGCAATTACCGTACCGCTATACGTACCAAACCCTACAATAAAAACATTTTCGGCCCCGTTTTCTTCTCTAATTAGCTGTCCGACATTCACCATTCCTTCATCCTTCATATCAGTTGCTCGGGCATCACCTACATGTGTATTATGCTCCCATATGATTACCTTTGCATCATCACCATAAAATCTTCGTACTGAGTTGAGTGCTTCGACCATATGCTTGTCTCGAACATTCCATGACTTAGAATCACTAGTGACCATTGTCCGATAATATTCCTCTGCATTTGCAGTAACAATGGCATTTACCTCCATATTCAAGCTGTTTTCCTGGTCGTCATCGAATTTCCATTTGTTTTTCCGGATGGATGCTAGAAGTTCAAGTGCTTCCTTTGTACAATTCTCAGAGAGGTATCCGGCTGAAACCGCATAGGATTCATGATTGCGATTAAAGGGCTCAAAGCAAGAAAATGCTTCTTTGGCCTCCTTAAGGCTGGGAGAATTGGTCCTTTCTAAATAATGAATAATTTCATCCATACTTTCCCAAAGACTATACACATCCAAGCCATAAAAACCGACTTTTTGGGCTCTGTTGTTATGGTGATTATACTCTTTTAACCATTCAATGAGCCCAATGATTTCATGGTTTGCCCACATCCAGGTTGGCCATCTATTAAAATCCTCGAGCACATCTCTAATGTCTTGTGATGATTGGTTAAATCCTTTAATGTAACGATTGATGCTTTGGCAGGAAGGCCAATCACCTTCAACAGCAATCAATGAAAACCCTTTTTCCTTGATTAGTCTTTTTGTTAACTCTGCACGAAGTGTATAAAACTCTGAAGTGCCATGAGAGGATTCACCCAGTAGGACAAATCTTTTATCACCAATAGCGGCTATTAATGGGTCAAGATCATCAATTGTTTCAAAAGGTTTTGCGTAGGTATTAATGGCTTTAATCATAGGTTAGAGCATTCCTTTCCATTAGGCCTCAATTTTCTATAATATCCCCTTTATCTCATTAACCTAAATACCCAATAAATAACATTTTTAGCACAAATAGTCCTTAAATTCAAAAAATTACGTGTTATAATATTGAATTAATTCCTTCTACGGAACAAACACACATCGGGGATAGGTAAAGGTTTCCATTTGGATTGATAAGATTGCTAAAAGGGAATTTCATTTAATTATCTATCAGCTGATATCATGGTTGGGTTCCCTAAGGTGTTAATAAAATTAAAGGAGTTACTTCACTAGTTGAGGTAGCTTCTTTTTTCATTCGAGGAGTATAGAAATAAAGAAGCATTTTATTATAAATAGTACTGATTTTTCGTTATAATAAAGGTAGGAAATTATTTTTGAAAGGGGCCAGATAATGTCAGGAATACAAGAATTAAATTTAATTCAACAACAGGAAGAGATTATGGCGAAAATTCAGCACCGGAGATTAACAAAGAGAAAGATCCTGCAACGCATTTTATTAATCACTCTTGGTGCCGCCTTGATGGCAGTGGGCTTAGAAATTTTCCTCGTTCCCAACAATGTAATTGACGGTGGAATCACTGGGATTTCTATTATGCTTTCGTATGTTACAGGTTGGAAATTAGGGATATTCCTCTTTATTCTTAATATACCTTTTTTCTTTATTGGTTATAAACAAATAGGAAAAACCTTCGCATTATCAACACTTTATGGGATTCTCATCCTTTCTATTGGAACTACTCTACTCCATCCAGTCCCAGCTTTTACACAGGATATTCTCCTTGCGACAGTTTTTGGAGGAATTGTGCTAGGTATAGGCGTAGGCATAGTGATTCGCTATGGAGGGTCATTGGACGGTACCGAAATTTTAGCGATTCTTTTTAATAAAAAGCTTCCTTTTTCCGTCGGAGAAATTATTATGTTCTTTAATCTTTTTATCCTCGGGTGTGCCGGTTTTGTGTTTACGTGGGACCGTGCAATGTATTCACTTATTGCCTATTTTGTTGCTTACAAAACGATTGATATTACCATTACTGGCCTTGATGAATCTAAATCTGTTTGGATCATTAGTGACAATGCTAAGCAAATTGGTGATGCTATCATGAATCGTCTGGGTCGAGGTGTCACATATATCAATGGTGAGGGCGCATACTCAGGTGATGATAAAAAAGTCATCTTTTGCGTTATCAATCGTCTTGAAGAAGCAAAATTGAAGGAAATTGTTACTGAAAATGATGACAGTGCCTTTCTAGCTGTTGCGGATATCGCTGAGGTACGTGGTGGCAGATTTAAGAAAAAAGACATCCATTAGAAGCTGGGAAACATTGGCTTCTTTTTTGCGGAACTTTGACTTTATAGTAGAAATTAGAAGTAAATTGGCAATTTGTCGTTATGGGGCTAAAATGCGGTAAAATCACGATTAGTTTGGTGTGTTTCTTGTATTTTCATGTCAGATAATGCTGAAATTCCCGAGTTGATGAATGGTGCTTTTGTCGTACCTTGCGCTTACCTCGGAAATAATTTTGCGAAAAATGAATTATTTCCAAAAAAGATGGCAGGATATTTCCCTTTTCCTGCCATCTTTTTTATAAAGTAAATCTCAGAATAAAAGCTCAAACACTTCATTAAGCTCGTGAGCCCTTTTTTCATCTTGCTCTTCTTTTGCATAGTTAATTTCTTTCGGCAGCATTCTATTTAAAAATGCAATTTCTTTTTGGTTCAAATCTCGAACAAAGGATCCTTCGGAGGCATAGCGACCTTCCGATAGTTTGCGGTAAATATGCCTGCCTTCGGAATGGTCATCAGTGTAATTTGACAAAGTTTCTCTTAAGTAGCCCAAAGTTTTATCCAAGGTTTTCACCTATCCTTTCACCACATATTTTTTAACGAGATTCCTTTAATATACATGCGAAAGTTAGGAAATAGCTGGCCAGTAAAAAAGCCTCTGATAAACACACTTAAGAGAGAGGCTTGTAATAAACATTTTAAGATTTCGAACAAGTGATGATTCGATAGCTTAAAATATCCTGGTATTTTAAGACCATATTTCCATGTTCATTTAATATTTGGAAAAGTTCAGGTTCAAAATTTTTGGAAAAATTGAACTCTGCTGTATTGTTCCCATGACTGATAGCAGTGTTTTCGATTTTTAGGACAATATCTTGGAAGCCTGTTTTCTCTAATAATTTTCTCCAATCATCCTCCATTAATAATGAATCTAAAGCATAAAATTTCATGATTTCAGCTTCTTCATCCTGACTCAGCTTTGTGTTTATCGTCATTTCGTTTGCAATAAAACGTCCACCTTTTTTTAAGACTCGATAAAATTCTCTTAGTGCGGTCGGTTTATTAACAAAAGCTAAAACGGATTCAGATAAAATAAAGTCAAAGCTATTGTCTTTAAAGGGAATTTTCTCAACAGACCCTGGGATTAACTGAATGGGTAAATTTAATGATTGAAAGCGCATTCTTGCTTTATCTATCATGATTGGATTGATTTCAAGTCCTACTACCATTGCCTTATATTGCTGATATAAATATGCCGCGGTTTGTCCAGTGCCGCAGCCTGCATCTAAAATGCGGGATTTGTTTGTAATGTTTTCACCAGACAGTATGTTTTTTGTTAATGGGATACCACCTGGATGGGCCCCACCCACGCCAAATTTGGCCAAAAAGTCAATATAGGTTAAACCTCCCATAAATAAAGACACCACCTCAATGATCTTTTAGCATTTTATGATAACTAGTGGAGAGAGGTTCTTTCTAAATAGTGATCCGGAATAACAATTAACAATAGAAATATTATGTAAACAAAAAATTGACCATTAAAACATTTATCACTCAAAAACTTACCAGCAAATAACAAATTATGTTCAGTTTCCTTCTAATATTTTAAGCGATTACGCGCAAATTAATGAAATGGAAGGGGTAGATTCCTTTCCATTTCAATATGAAGGAGTGCTTTGGATGAAAAAAGTAAAAGTTCAGCCGTTTTTCAATATGTTTAGAAGAAAACGAAAAAGTAGAGGAGCTATGTGGGCATCTCTATTAGGCATTGGTATAAGTGCTGCTGTTTTTGGAGTGACAAAGGGAAAACGTAAGGACCTTGCACTTCCTTTTCAGAATATGGTAAAGAACTTTACGCCAAAAACAAATCTTAATTTAATGGATAATCAAGCGATAACAGAATTTTCGGAAGAACTATTGATGAGTGCATTAAATAAAGATAATAAACGTTAAAAAAAAAGTCCGCATTGCGGACTCAGATTGTCGAGAAAGGGT
>NZ_JAGGQW010000099.1:7356-8476 GCF_018613065.1 Bacillus sp. ISL-7
CTTGCTTTCTTCAATCCCCGTAACCGGCAATAGCGAAGCCCGTGCAGCTCTTTTGAGTCTGCGAAGCTTCGCTCAATTTTTTCCTTTCTAAATTTATAAAGCATTTTTCCAGATTTAGATAAGCGATTTTCCCTTACCTTTTCCTTGTGCTCTTCCCAAACATGACGTGTCACTACTTTTACCTTATTTTTGGAGCGTGTACATTGGGAAAGAAGTGGGCAGTTTTCACATTTCTTCGAATCAGACTTATATTCTTTATAACCCTCACGGTTTGTTGTACTATAGGGTAATTCTTGATTATTAGGACAAACGTATAGATCTCGTTCTTTACCATATGTAAATTTCCATTTTGGGAATAGACCAGTAGTAGGATGAAATCTTCTATGGGCAAATACTCCTAAGATATTTTGGTCAGATAATCCCTTACTAATCGGGTTCGTTAGATAACCGGAATCAAGTGCCACAGCTTCTACCTTAAATCCAAATCGTTGAGTGGTGTGGAACAGGATCCTTAAATTTCAGGCCTAAAAACCAGCGGTAGGCAACATTCATTTCAATTTCTCTTTGTAATTGTCGCTCGGATCGGATGCCATAAATATAACCAATAAACATCATTTTAAATAGAATAGTGGGATCGGAAGGGCGTCCGTTATCATCACTATAATAAGGACGTACCTTTTCAAGAAGGAATGAAAGATCAATATATTTATCGATTAAACGAAGAAGGTGATTGTCAGGAACCAATTCATCAATAGAAACAAATTCATATTCACTTTGGGTAGATACTCTTGGTTTAAACATAGATTTCACCACTTAATTTTTTATTGTTTGGTTGTGTTAAGAGCAGTGTATTATTGATTTTACAGCTCTGTTGATTTGCGCGGAAGGCACGCAGACTCCTGCGGGAGTACGGGGCAGGGGAGACCCCGCAGGCGCTTAAGCGAGGGCACTGAAAAACTTACGTTTTTATTTTTTATGGTTGAACAAAAGACAAAAAAAGCAACTTTCTTCCGAAATAGAAGATAAAGTTGCTTGTTCCCCTTGGCTATTCTTATTCCTTTTCATTTAGAAGCTTTATAATCCGTTTTAGATTGACTGCGAATATCGTTGTGGCTCCTTG
>NZ_JAGGQW010000100.1 GCF_018613065.1 Bacillus sp. ISL-7
GGGACTTTTTCAGTGCCCTCGAACGACATAGTAAGGGGTGCCAGGAAGAACCTTCAACAGTTGACCTAACTGAATTTGATAAGGAGGCTGCAACTGATTAGCTTCGATAATAATAGCAGGCTGGATCCCGAATAATTGAGCGATTTTATAAACACTATCACCTTGCTTTACACGAATGACATCAACACCAGGTGGAACAGAAAGTTGTTGGCCCACATAAATCGTATATGGAGGACCGATATTATTTGCGGCAATAAGTGTATCAAGGGGAAGCTCCCATCGCTTCGCAATCTGATACAGGTTATCACCGGGACGGACTGTGTAAAAAAGCTGCATCCTTTTCCCTCCCCTTTATTACTAACTCAGAGAAAATATTTTTATCTCCTTTCGTATCCTGCCAATATAATATTCAGGTATGTAAGTAAAGATTCGGTCAGTGATTGATGTGACCCCCCCCACGGGCAGTAGACTCTTCCAATATTTCCGTTTAATTGATTTTTCCCACTCAGCGGGCATGATACAACTCTTTTGCTGTAACTCATAGAAAAAAACCACAGTATCTAGTACTGTGGCAGAATAACCATTAACAACAATAATCATACGGATGCAGTGGAGGATTCGCAGGAATTGACCACTTTGGCTGCAAGGATGGATCCTTCCAATGCCAGGCCCCTAATGCTGCTGCACAGGCATCAATTAAATGACTTTCCTCATCAATAAAAACAGGTAGCATAGTTAACTTTTGCTCACCAAGCCAGTTCCGAATCCAACTTCTCGCTAATAGACTTTGTTTGTAACTCAAAACATACTCCAGTTCCTCTTGAGGGAGTCTTGAACCAATCACTGCACCTGGGTGCACTTCCACAATGGAAATCGGATAACTAGAAGTTAGTTTTCCTATTTCTCTACTAAGCTTTATTCCTCTTAGTGTAAGATAAACCATTCGATTTAAAGTTGGCGTCATGATTGATCCAGGCTTCATCCCAAGTGAAACAATAAACTGACGCAGCTGTTTATCACCAAGTCTATCTCCCCCGCCGTCCTGATAAGATAAAGGGGCATCCATTCCAATAACGACTTCATCTATTTGACTTTGAGTCTCTATTTCTTTTAAAATGTCCAGATCCCCAATATTGCTCATTAACTTAATAAAATTTAATTGACCATTTTGTAATTCAAATACCGTCAAAACAGTATCTTTATGATTACTTGGACCGGACAAATCAATCCCTACTACTCTCATCAGCAATCTTCTCTTTCTTTTGAGTTTACTAGAGTTAATACATCAAAGTTAATTATCTCCAAACCCAGAAAATCCGATCGATGCAGCGGCAAGAGCTTGGTCCCATTCTTGTTTTTGTTGTTTTTGCTGCAGTGATTTTAAATCCGCACAAAGTCTCTTCACATCAACCTGCTGTTCGTAATGCCATTCAAGGGCAATCGATGTATACAATTCATTGAGCTGTGCATAAGAGAAATCCTTGGTTGAATCAATAACTTGCTGAATCTCTTCCTCTGAAAGAATTCGAGCAATATTCTTATTTACTAGATACTGATAGCGAAGCTCTTTCGTCGGTACATGGATCTCATATGCACGGTCAAACCGGCCAGAGCGATTCATAAGGGCAGGATCTATTTTTTCAGGATAATTAGTTGTCCCGATAATGAAAATTCCTTCTTTCGAGGTGGCACCGTCTAAAATGTTCAGGAAGACGGACCGTACACTTGCTGGCATGGAATCGATATCTTCGATGACTAACACCAATGGCGTCAATTTTAATACAGACGTAAAGACCTCTTTAATCGTATAGCTGGATGTAAATTCAGTGATCTGCCAATAAGCTACCGGTGCATTTATGCTGCTGGCGATAGATTTCACAAGAGTGGTCTTTCCATTCCCAGGTTTTCCGTAGAGAAGAATCCCGCGTTTGTAAGGAATATCATACGTTTTGAAAAACTGACCGCTTTCCGAAAAGAATTCGTCAATCGAGCGATAAATTTCTCTCTTTAAAGAATCCTCTAAAAATACATCTTCTCTTCTTACCAAAGTAGTAATACTATCAATCTCTGTTTCTACCCCATCTTCTGTATCTGTAAAAACAGTCACATAGTTTTTAATATAATCTCTTTTTCTTTTAAGAACATATTTCAAAAAGGTAACTAAGCAAGCATCATTTTTGGCAAAAATAAAATCCCGGGTCATTTCTCCGTCACTTTGAAAAATAACCAATCTGGCCAGCGCAACCTGATAATTCGAATAGTAAAAAAGACCGTTCGTGATTCGTGGTTTAACAATCAGCTCCATCGCTTTATCGGTATGGTTGGATGAGATCGTTTTGGTCTCCCCTTCTTTATAAATATGACAAATCAATTGTACTTCTGGAGACTCCTCTTTCAAGTCTTCCTCAAGAATGTCCCAAATCTCATTTGAGGTATCTTCATCCGAGTACATATGAAAATCAATTCCAACTTCGTCTATTAGTTTCTCCTGAAGTGTAGAAACAATTTTTGCATAGTCAAAATAATACGGCAATGCCTTACGATCGATTTTATTAGTGTCAAACAGAACATTATTTTTCATCTAGTTCTCCTTAGCATTAGTAATTTCCCATTTATATATTATGATAGCATTTTTATCACTATTAGGTTAACCTAGTTTGCTTTATAAGACTATATACAACTTTTTTCCTGTTTAACTTTTATCTACGTACCATTTTCCCCCTTTTAATAAGAACATCTTTCTAATCTAAATTTGTTATAGCACATATTTTTAGTATTAGAAAACAATAATGATTGATTATCGTTATGCCGTAGCCACTGGTGTTCTCGACAGAAAGAGTAATCACCAAACTGGAAAATAGCACATATGCATCCTTTTATTTGTATATAATGCAATAAGCCATTTTTTAGAAAAGTAAAGGAGGATGCCACATTACATGAATTCTCAACTATCTGATCATCAAATGCTCAAAATTATTAGAGATGGTCTAAAAACATCAAAAGTTCCTGGACATATTCTTATAATCGGTGCAGGTATGTCTGGACTCGTCGCTGCCTCTTTATTAAAGGAAGCGGGACATCAAGTCACTATTCTGGAAGCCAACGATAGAGTTGGAGGACGTGTTTACACCATAAGGGCCCCCTTTAGCAATAACTTATATTTCAATGTCGGACCCATGCGAATTCCCGAAAAACATCATTTAACCTTTGAATATATTAATAAATTCAAATTGCCTATAAATCTATTTATTAACCGTACCCCTAATGACCACATTTACGCAAATGGCATCAAAACACGTCTGAATGTATATGAAAATAATCCAAGCATATTAAAGTACCCAGTTACTCCAAATGAAAAAGGGAAATCTTCGGAAGAACTCTTGTTTTCAGTCATCCAACCAATTATCAATTTTATTAACGAAGATCCTAAAAAGAATTGGCCTCTAATAGAAAAACAATATAGAAATCTAGCCTTTGGTTCTTTCTTAAACTATTATTTTTCAATCGGTGCCATTGATATGATAGGTGTGCTTATTGATTTGGAAGCATATATGGGGATGACCTTTGTTGAAGTAATCCGAGAACTCATCATCTTAACAGAAACAAAGAAATTTTATGAAATAACGGGTGGCATGGACCGATTGCCAAAAGCATTCCTGCCGCAATTACACGAGAATATTCAGTTCAACCAAAAGTTGATGAAAATATCTCAATCTCAAAACAGTGTAACGATTCATTGCAAACACCAAAAAACCGATGAGAGCTTCAGTATAACTGGTGATCTTGCGATTGTAACCATACCATTTTCAACCTTACGATTTGTAAAAGTCGAACCTTATGAGTCTTTTTCCTATTATAAAAGGACAGCGATTCGCGAACTCAATTATATGGCCTCTTCAAAGATCGCTATCGAGTTTAAAAGTAGGTTTTGGGAAAAAGTAGGTCAATTGGGTGGTAAATCGATAACGGATCTGCCGATTCGATTTTCATATTACCCAAGTTATGGTATTGGCACCACCGGACCTGCGGTAGTTATCGCGAGCTACACATGGGCAGATGAGGCTTTAACATTGGAAAGCTTATCTGAAAGAGAGCTGATCCAATATGCTCTAATGAACTTGGCAGAAATTTTTGGGTATCAGGTTTATTCAGAGTTCGTTACAGGAACATCCTTTAGCTGGAGTACGAATCCTTATTCTTGCGGAGCATTTACTGCTTTTGAACCTGGACAGGATTCGGAGCTATATCCTTATATTTCTACACCTGAGGGAAGAGTGCACTTTGCTGGAGAACATACCTCACTTACCCACGGTTGGATACAAGGTGCAATTGAATCAGGAATACGAGTGGCAAACGAAGTGAATGACTTACTAAAATAATTTTGTAAAAAAGGCTGCGATGACAGCCGATTTCTCTTCAATCCTGAATTAAAATCGGGCTGTCCTTAACTTTCTTTTTTTAACTGAGTTTGAAGGTTGAATTACTTTTTACTTCTTAGAATTTCATTCAAAGTTGTTTTCATTGAATAAATCACGGTTTTTTTGTACCGAACTGCTATAAGTAGCACTCTTATCTGTTCGGATCGGGAGAGATGTTTAAAACGGGGTTCTTGTTTCAAAAAGGAACGAACGATTGACCAACTAGTAGGCATTAATGGAAATTCATCTAGGGGTTGTTTGTTCCGTAACCGCTGAAGCCATGATTTCATTCCGGTCGAACTGTTACTTTTATCGACTATACATGGCGCATATATATTTTTAGTGTGTTTTTTAAGGGATTCAAATCGATCTTGCCCGCTAACAATGATGTAACTGCCATCTTTCCGATTTTTTTTGACAACCAAAACAAACATACAGTCCCACATTAATCTCTGCAGTTTCTTAATATGCTCAGTAATTTTCAACGATAAATCAGGTTTGATTTTGTCCAGTGGTATATACTGTATCGTGAATTTCATACACTGCCCCTCCTGTTTTTTCATTTACCCGTCCTCAATTGCATAGGTTTTCTTACAGCAGGTGCGTCATACTGATGAATGGTAACTAGTTCGGCCTTTTCTATGGTTAGTGTCAATTATCGTTATGAAAAACACAGATTAAACTGAAATCCCATTAGTTTATATGTATGAAATGGGCGCATGTCACATACGAAGTAAGCAAAAAACATTTAACAATTGTTTTACCTGCCTTTATATGTCTTATTCAATTTTCCAGATAAATTACCCACAATAAGAAAAAGCCTCCAAGAATGGAAGCATGATATACGTGAAGAGGTTAGCAGACTGAAATAGAAAGACCAACATTTATCTGACAGTCAACCTATCCTGGTCGGCTCCAGAATGCTCAGTAAAATTGCCTCTTCCCCTATATGGAAGACCTGCTCCACTCATCTTTAGATCGTACTCAGTTTATCGAACAACCATACAAGATGATTGTATTTACCACAGGATTGTATGTGATCTCTCTCGATCAGGATACGTTCCATTGCAATCGAGTCGTCGCCGAACCCGGTATTTTGAACTAGGTTAACAGGGGGACGGTTTTCTGCAATATTTATACGAATTTGATGCAGTAATGTTATGATTGCCTGGTTAAATTCATGAAACTCATCGGGAAAGCTTGCAGTAAGGGATTGATGTTCTAATATAATCTTTTCCATGAGTCCATAATCAGTCGGATGAATAGAGTGCAGGGCTCTAATGGATACATCAAGAACCGGGTGCTTTAGTTGAAACAACAGACGATTTAAGTTCATATCTTCCTCCTTCGTTTTCGAAGGCGGATGTTCTTGATGAAACGTTTCTAAATCATCTTCGATAATAAAATTAGCATTGGCCTTATATAATCTATAAGCAAGCTCAGCATCCTCGGGTCCCCATCCTTTGAAATTCTCTTCATAGCCGCCGACTTGCTCCATAAAACTTCTTTTAATAGAAAGAAAACCTAAGCAAGCCATCCAACGCAATGGGCTGCTATAAAAATGTTCCCTAAGGTATTTTAATAAATGATGAGCATAACTTCTGTATTTTACCATCGAGTATAAATTTTTTATATCGTTAATATCCTCTCTATTAACCACTTGTTGGGGCTCTTGTAAATGCCTAATATGAGTCGTTAAGCTACTAAGTGTCTGTTCTTGCGATACCACCTCTTTAAGGCGTTGGTTGAAGAGAGAATTTTTTTCGCTCCACTTATAAATCGCGTTGATTTGATTATTAGTAAAATCCGGGGATAAAAAAGTATAAATGCGTCCCCGCTTGCTTCCTGCAATAACAACGGATTTCGCGTGAGTTAGATGATGCTGGCGGTTAAGGGTAACATAGTTAGGGGAAACGATGGTTTCTGCATCCAAAATGATAATAATCTCTCCCCTCGCATGCCTAAGTCCAATATTTCTTGAAGCAGCAACACCAACATTGGTACTATTGCGAATATATTGAAAATGGTAGGGAGGACAGTATTCCTTAATTTTTGGGGTCTGGTCAGTAGAGGCGTCATCAATCAATATCACTTCCATTTTGGATAAATCAAAGCACTGTTTCTCCAATGCATAAAGGCTAAGCAGATTAAGGGGATAGCGGTTATATGAAGGCATGATGATTGTGACTTCAATTTCCATGTTTTTACTCATTCCTCCTTGAGAGCCTATAGCTCGAACAATTATAAAAGTTCGGCTTAATTTGTTATATTTAAAACTAGTATTTAACGAAAAGATACACCGACTATAATTAAAAGGATGAAAAGCACCACGAATAAAGCAAAATTAATGCCATTACCATCTGACATAATATATCACCACCTTAATTATTAGATAGAACATCGTATGTCAGAACATTAAATATCGAATTGGACAAGATCAAAAGTTTACATATATTTACATAATCTTAATAATTAAAAATGCTATTAGCTTGCTTCACATTTCGAAGATATTTTTCTTATTCAAGGAACCTGCCACCTTCGAATAAGAAAAAGGATCGCCGCAGCAACCCTTTTTGAATTCAAGCACCCAGTAGCCTAATTGGAGATTTCTTGAATCAGTTCTGAAAGTCTTATTAATCCCTTTTTTAATTCGTGAGGTGATGCATAGGCATAGGACAAACGAAGATGAAAGTGATTATTGCTGTCGTAAATATTTCCTGGGTTTAGTAAAATCCCCTCGTTTAGTGCCTTTTCAAATAATTTTCTAATTGAAATTTGTTTTTTGATTTGCAGCCAAATATAAAAACCACCCTGTGGGATATTCCATGTGGCTAATTGCGTAAAATGTGTATTTAGTATTTCAAGTGTAAAATCTCTACGGAATTTGAGTTCTGTCCTTATCTTCTTTATATGTTCATCATATAAACCACTTGATAGCCACTCTGCGACGATGAATTGAGATATAGAACTTGATCCATAATCAGTTTGCATTTTTATATCAGCTAACCGATCAATCACTGATTCTGGTCCAACGATCCAACCAATTCGTAAACCAGGACTCAGAGTTTTAGACATACTCCCTATGTATAATATTAGTCCTTGACCATCAATGGATTTTAATGGATTCGGTGGCGGGTTCTCAAACCATAAATCTCCGTAGACATCATCCTCAATAATTGGCAGCTTTTCATTCTTACAAACATCCAACAATTCCTTTCTTCTATTAGCTGACATTAAAATACCCGTGGGATTATGGAAAGTTGGGATGGTGTAAAGTAATGCACCATTATGCTGCTTTTTTAACCTCCCAATCGACTCAGGTCTAATCCCTTCCTCATCCATGGGAATTCCAAGCAAGTTCATTCCTGCTGATTGAAATACATGCACTGAATTTAGATAAGAAGGCGTTTCAAGAAAAATGGTTGAATCACGGTGCAATAATCCTAAGGAAATCAATTGCAATGCTTGTAGTCCTCCTGAAACAATCATTATCGATGGAGGGGAAACTTCTATTTTCTTCGTTTTTAAATAATTGCTTATCATTTCTCTTAAATAGAGGCTTCCTTTTGGTTCCGAGTACCCTAACGAAAACGTATGGGGAGAATGCCTCTTGAACATTTGTTCCATTTCTTTGACAGGCAACAACTCTGGTGAAAGTTCTCCTGTTCCAAGGCGTATTACTTTTGGATTAATTTCTGCTCTATTAATTTCTTGAATTGTTTTGTTATTGGGTTGGTAAGATCCCGACTTAACGTAGCTGTTCCAATCAGGTGGCGGGGTTGAAGCAAGTAAACTCCACGTATTATTGACCACAAATGTCCCTTTTCCAACTTTTGATTCGATTAACCCATCAGCTGATAACTCATCAATTGCATAAACAATGGTACTCCGATTCACATTGAAATTCTTTGCTAAATCTCGTTGCGTAGGAATTTTAGTTCCAACCGTCCATTCACCGTTTATTATTTTTCTCTTCATAAATTCATAGATTTGTTGATGGAGTGGAATCATGGAGGATTTGTTTAGGATCCAGTCTTTTTCTATCAAAAGGAACTCCCCTATCATTTTTAGATTAATTATAATTGATTGGTTGGGTAATATTCCATCCAATTGGTTGGAGACAAGTGTAATCAAATCTAATACAATGCAGTTATTACATATCAGGGGGAGAAAAATGTTAGAAGCAATTTTACACGGCATGATCTTAGCATTCGGATTAATCCTACCTTTAGGGGTACAAAATGTTTTTGTCTTTAATCAAGGTGCAAGTCAGCCCAAATTCGTGAGGGCACTGCCAGTCATTATTACCGCAGCTATTTGTGATACTTTGCTTATTTCAATAGCGGTCTTAGGAGTGTCAGTCGTTGTACTTGGTTCTTATTGGATAAAAACAGTTCTTTATATAATTGGTAGTTTATTTTTACTCTACATGGGTTTTGTTGTATGGAGGTCTAAGCCTCAAAATGTACAGGAAGTAGGATTAGCTTTTTCATACAAAAAACAAATATCTTTTGCTATGTCAGTGTCATTACTAAACCCACATGCCATTTTAGATACTGTTGGTGTAATCGGAACAAGTTCCGTAAAATACATAGGCTTTGAGAAAGTAGCATTTGCTGTGGCATGTATATTCGTTTCGTGGGTATGGTTTGCAGGATTGGGGATAACAGGAAGATTGCTCGGAAAAATAGACAAATCAGGAAATTACCTAGTGGCCCTAAATAAAATTTCAGCTATCGTCATGTGGGGCACAGCCGTTTATATTAGTTCTTCACTTTTATAAAATAATATCTGGCCATTAGACAGTTCTCCAACAAGCGACCCCCTCCTTTCAAGGACAAGTCCAAGAAAATCTTCGTTATTAATTTTTTTACTGTTTCCATTCTGAATATCTTTAACTGGAATATCTTTTAATTTGAGGGTCTATAGCGAGATTTATCAATTTAAAGAGTTTAATAAAAATATTCGAAGGCAATTAGGAGGATTAATTATGAAGGCTATCGTTTCTAACAAATATGGCCCAACTGATGTGCTTGAATTAACAGAGGTGGAAAAGCCTATCCCAGAGGACAATCAAGTACTTGTTAAAATTCATGCAGCATCGGTGAATTATGGTAACCTAGTCCTTTTGAAGGGCAAACCGTTCTTAGCACGGTTTGCTTTCGGTCTTCTGAAACCAAAATACCCCATACCTGGAGGCGACATAGCAGGTATGGTTGAAGCAGTTGGCAAAGATGTTACGCAGTTTCAACCAGGCGATGAGGTATTCGGAGACCTATCTGGATGTGGTTGGGGTGGTTTTGCCGAATATGTTTCTGTTCCTGAAAATGTATTAGCCTTGAAACCAGCCAATCTTTCATTTGAGGAAGCTGCAGCTGTACCTATGGCGGGAGTCACTGCGTTACAGGGCCTCCGTGATAAAGGCAAGATCCAGTCGGGACAGAAGGTATTGATTAATGGTGCCTCTGGTGGTGTCGGGACTTTCGCCGTACAGATTGCCAAATCATTTGGGGCTGAGGTAACTGGGGTGTGCAGTACGAGAAATTTAGATATTTTGCAATCGCTTGGAGCAGACCATGCCATTGACTATTCAAAGGAAGATTTTTCCCGAAAAATGCAGAATTATGACCTTATACTTGGGGTGAACGGACATAAACCACTATCAGTATATAAGCGTACATTAAGTCCCAATGGAATTTTTGTTCACGTCGGGGGTTCCGGAGCACAAATGTTTCAAGCAATGGTCCTTGGGCCTTGGATTTCAATGACCGGGAATAAGAAAATGGGTACTTTTTTACAAAGGTCTAACCAAAAAGATCTGATTTATATAAAAGAACTTCTTGAAGCCGGTAAAGTAAAACCCGTTATTGATAGATGTTATAAGTTGAGTGAAGTGCCCGAGGCTTTCAGGTATTTTGAAGAAGGTCATGCTCAGGGAAAAGTTGTCATTACTATGTGAATCATCTTTAAAAGAATAATAAAGTAGTAGAAAGAAGTCAATTTGTTAGATAATTTAAGGCTTTGTGGTTCCATCTTTAATTATAAAGAGAACGCACATTTAGACCTAACTAAAATTTGCGTTCTCTCTGTTTGTTATAACTATCTAAGGAAAATTCGTTATCTGTCCCTGAAACGGATTAGAGCGTCTCCGATTCTAGTCGAAATCCTTCCACGACCACATCTTCATCAATCTCTAATAATAGGCACCGTTTTCCTTGGTACATAATATATTTTACATTTTTCAGCTCTTTCGGGCTGATGGATACATCTGCCACTTTCGTATTGATTTTTATGGATTTAGGAACTAAACTGCTTGCTTTGAATTCATGTTTTTCGTCATCAACGACAGCTTTGAAGGCATGTTCCACTTGGGTAGTCTCGACATTTTCAACCCCGCTCACTGTTAAGATGCGTTCGATGTCCCGATAATCCAACGTAGGCGCTTCACTTTCTTCGCTTTCTTCATTTTCCTGGACCATTTTATCGATTTCCTCATAGACATTCGAAATGACCTTGGAATCCACTTGGTCTCCTATTACTTTTTTTAAGATTTGTTCGAAGCTGTCCTTATCTTCCTGAGCAGTAATGATCTCTTCGCAATTGAGGACCTCTTCAATAAATGTCCCATCTGGTTGATTCGCTTTTCCTGCACAATAAAGAATATGGTTTACATCTGCAGAATTGTCATTAAAAGCAGGGAACAGAAAGCCAGACAATGGAGACGCTAGATTGATAATTGGATCAAAGACGTTATTCGATTTGAATTCTTTCTCGATATAATCAAACAGCAAGGCTTTTTTCGGCTGATCCGTTTTATTGAGACTGCAGAGGATAAACTCGTTGGAATAAACTTCATCATTCCCACCTTCTTCGGACTCTAGGTCTCGTTTCCTGGTAGCCTTTCGATATTCTCCTCGAATAAACGTCACCATTGTATCAAACTCATAAACCGTATGAGCAAACATTTTTCCGACAATTTGCAGCATGTTTTCTTTCCAATCTTCTGTTGAATCAGCTCGTAATCCATCGAAGAGGATATGTTGTGTACTGTCTTCTACATCCCGGATAAATTTCAGTTCAAACAGTTTGGCATCGAGATAACCAGTCAAAACCTTTTTAAAGTTGGTCAAAAACAATTCTTGTGCTTCTAGTTCTAACATTTGAAACGGTTGACTGACATGATGGTAAATCTCACCTGTTTCTTTCTGAACATAAACATTGAAGATTTCTTGAATTTTCATGAGATCATTGTCGAATTTAAATTGCTTACGGATATCAGCGATATCTTTTTTATTCATATGTATCAACTCCCCTTCATGATTATACTGTTCAGACAGGAAAATAGGAATACTCTTTACCTTCTCCTACCTGTTCTATTTTTCAATTTTTGCTAAAAATAAATAAACCATTCGTAAAAGATCGCTTTTGCGAATGGCTAACAGACATTTTTGCAGCTATAAAATATTTTGATCAAAAGTATCCTAAAAAACATGGATAGATGCTAATTACATGATAAAAATTATATTTACCCGTTGATGTTTGAACCCCATTTAATCTATAACAGCATGTAAACTAGGTCTGCGGATTACTAAAACATCAGATTTAGCTGATCGTACAATTGCTTCAGATACAGGACCAGTCAAGAATCGTTCAACAGCATTTAACCCTGTAGCACCACACATAATTAAATCTGCCTTAACTACCTTTGCAATATTTCCAGTAATGATCACTTTTGGAGAACCAAATTCGATGATTACCGTTACGTTTTTAATACCAGCGCCCTCAGCTTGTGACTTATAGCTATTTAACAGGTCCTCTGATGACCTCTCCTCTGTGCACGCTCAACTACCGAACGGTCATATGCTTCGAAAGAACGAGAATTGATAACGTTTACTATGGTTAAAATTAAATTTTTGTTACGTTTTGCAACATCGATTGATTTTTGAAATGCGTATTCCGCTTCTTTTGAACCGTCCACAGCTACTAAAATACTTTTATAATGATTTAGCATCCGTCCTAATTCCCTTCTAAAATTATTAGAAAACTGTTTTTTTCTTTAGATTAATTTGGCTTTTTGATAAATAATGACAATACAACATTAATCACCGCTAACACTAAACTGATTGTAAACACTAGGGAAGTTCCCGCTGCTGCTGCATGTGGCAATTCATTGGCAGTGGATGCTAAGTAACTAGCTTCTTTTGATGAAAAAATCGATACCATTACCGCAATACCAATAGCGCCAGCTACCTGTTGAATCGTTTGAGTGATAGCGATTCCATCTGGATAATATTGTTTCGGAAGAGAATTTAATGTGTTTGTTTGTACAGAGGCAAGCACCGCCCCTATACCCAACATCATGAAAATATGAGTTACCACGACCATCCATAAAGCCGTTTCTGTGCCAAATTGTGCATAGAGAGCATAACCAATCGCTACTAAAATAGTTCCAGGTATAATAACCGCTTTCGGACCATATTTGTCGAATAGACTACCAATGCTTGGAGCTAATACACAGTTTAGTAAGCTGCCTGGCAGCAAGATAAGACCTGTTGTAAAAGCTGCAATTAATAAAGACATTTGCATATACATTGGTAAAATGACAAGCATAGACAGCATATTAAAGAACGTAATAAAACTCATAAAGACACCAAGTACGAACAGTGGGTACTTAAATGCTCTTAGATTCAGCATCGGATTCTCCATTTTTGTTTGACGAATGGAAAAAAGAATAAGTGCTGCTAATCCGACAATGATGGACCCAAGAACAGTTGCATTAGTCCAACCGGCATCACCAGATACACTGAATCCGTAAACGACCCCACCGAATCCAATCGTCGAGAGAATAACAGATACTGCATCTATCGAAACCTTACGAATCTCATTCACATTCGGTAAATAAAGGAGTCCAAAAATAAGAGAGAACAGTAAGAACGGTAAGGTAACCCAGAAAATCCAATGCCAGGATAATGTATCTAAAATAAGTCCTGCAATGGTTGGGCCTAAGGCTGGACCAGCTAACATAACTAAGCCCATAATTCCCATCGCTGCGCCTCGTTTATTTGGTGGAAAGATGGTAAAAATAACATTTTGCGTTAAAGGTAAAGCAATCGCTAATCCGGCTGCTTGGATAACACGTGCCACCAATAAAAGACTAAATACAGGTGCTAATGCTGCTAAAATGGTCCCGATAAGGGAAAGTGATATAGCAGTCAAAAACATTTGTCTTGTTGTGAATTTTTGCATCAAAATACCCGTTACTGGTACCAAAATACCTAATGTTAAGAAATAGCCTGTTGCTAACCATCCGACCGTCGTTGCATTTACTTTAAATATTTGACTTAAATCTCCTAAGGCAATATTTAATGCCGTTTCACTAAAAAGCCCGACAAATCCAGCTACAAAAAGAGCCGCCATAATCGGAGCTGTTTTGTATTGTTTTTTCACCATCGTATCAGTCTTGATTTTTTGTTTCTGAACTGTATTCATTTGTTGATTCACTAATAAAAACTCCTTTAATTAAAATTTCATTTACCCCTTCGTCTTCCCTTCTTACTAAAAAAGAATTGCCGTAATTTCAATTTCAGCAAAGATCATATCCGTAGTACACCCCCGAACACTAAACGGTTCGTTAACTATATCAAAAATTTTTTCTCTATGTCAACTCAGTTGACAATATTTCTTTATGAAGTTATTATCAACTGAGTTGACTATTTTAGAAAAAGAAAAAACCCCCACTTCGTCAAATAGATTGACAAAGTAAGGGTTATTAGCAAACAATGATTTATTGATTCATTAGAACTTCTTTAATAAATTGGGTAATACATGCGAAATAATTTTGAGTGGACTGCTTTCTTTTTGTGTCAAGCAAAGCATAATTCCACCTTCAATAGAAGCTGTCATCATGAAAGCAATTGAATGAGCAGTTTCTTTTGAAAACCCATCTGCTACTAACTTGATCGAATAAATCTCTTGCATTTTTGAGTAAAGGTCCGAACAGGAATCTCGGACTGTTTCACTTAAAGTTCCCATTTCACTAACAATACTCGTAAACGTAGAACCAGCAATCGTACCTTCGCGTTCAAAGTCAACAACTAATTTATCAATCATCGCCTGTGTGGCTTCTTGAGTAGTTGGAAACCGTTTGAAAGTGTTATTTTTTATATTTTCCAATCTAACTTTAATATACCTTTAAGAATACTTACTTGTTCAGTCCCTATTTTTTCTGCAATTTTATTCTCAAGTTTGGCTTTAAGGGCCTCGTTTTTTTCGTAGCATTCTTCTCCTAAAGCTGTTAACTGGATACACTTTTCCTTCTTGTTGTTTTCTACATTGTTGATTTCAACTAATCCTCTTTCAGAAAGCTTTTGGATAAACTTATGTATCGCCTGACGTGAAATTTCTACATTTTTTGTAACATACGAAATGCTAGGCTGTTTTTTATAAATCCTAGCCATGATATACCATTCAGAATTTGAAATATAAATCTCACTTTGATCGTTCCAAGCTTTCTCCGAGATACTTCGGACCAAACTATGACGCTCACTTAATAAGTCGATAAGATCTAAATTTTGTAATTCAGCGTTTGAAATCAAATGATTCACTCCAATTATAATCCTCGCCACCTACTATACAAAATACGGTAATGGTTGTCAATTTGGTTTACTTTAAATTCATTCAATCTTTCATTTCTGGGGACTTGACGGAAAGCCCTGTTCTAAGGATGGAAACGTGTGGGGTTACGCTAACCTTGAGTTTGGGAAATTCCTCAGCCCACTTTTTTTTATATTGTTCTTTCCATGCTCTTGGATGGGTACGATATACAGCATTTCCAAACCCAAATATATCAGAATGGTACTTTTTTTGCGCCTTATAGAGTGCTAATCGACACCTTTCCTCGACATCTTTTTCCAATAATGTTTGAACATATTGCAAAATCTTAGGGTTGCCTAGATCTAGTTTGGAACTATTTTCAAACAATTCAACTTCCGAATGAATATTTACGTTCATTTTCAGCTTGCTTTGCATAAGGATTGGTTTAACCTTTGTCCTTCCTCTTATTAACTGAACACTGATTTTCCCCCCTCCTTTTTCCCTCGGTATCGTCACCGTGATATTTCCTTTCTCCATCTCATTGCGGAGCCACAGCACTCCCCGTGTTTCCTTATCATTGATCCATCCTGCCAATTTATCTTTACGAAAGACAGCTGTTCCAATAATGGCGGGAGTCAGCTTAGACTTCCCACCATTTTCTTCTGGTTTTATTGCGACTTGAGCAGCGACAGGGGAGATGCCTTCAGTCGTAAGCGCACTGAAAAAGTCCTTTATCATGACCCTTACTCCAACCCCTTCTTTCTCCTCTTCCCGAATGGTTTCTGCAGTGTATCGCTCAATGGTGGGAGTTAGTTTCAAAAGTGGTGCGGCTTCACCCTTTGAAAACAAAATAAAACTGCGCATACGTGACTCTCTTACTCTCGAAATGAAGTCTAAAATTGGATAAACCCCATCCCTAGCTGCCTTTTCCCCAATTATCAGAATCCTGTTATGAGAAAAGAATATGCGACGCGGTAATTTTTCTTGAAGTCTCCGGTAGGCGTCCATCACGCTTTGCCCTATCTCTGAAATAAGAATAGTCGTTTCCTTTTCACTACCAGTACCACCGGCTCCTATAGGACCAAGCTGCTTTGGGATTGCAACTTGAATCGATACACGGATTTTACCGTCACTCATCTTATCAATGGCTGTAGCCGTTACTATCGCAATATCATTGATCTCTACCCGGCTCCAACAGCCAGTCAACAAGAATATTATCATACCGTTTATAACTATAATTCCTAGATTTTTCATAATATTTCCTCTCCTAACAACGAATCCGCTAGTTCCTACGTTGAGGCGGCCGTGGACGCATTAAATGATTCATTCGTTTACGATTCTTTTTCCCCGTCTGATCGGAACGATCTACCATTTTCCACCAAGGTGCACGTACATAAATATCCTTAAGACTGGAGAAATTCATAGGTGCCACAGGAGACAAATAAGGAACACCGAATGAGCGAAGCCGGGCCAAATGAGTTAAAAGAATCAAACTTGCCACCAAGATGCCGTACAACCCGAGTGTCCCAGCACACATCATCATGGGAAAACGGAGCAAACGAATGGCGACTCCCTGACTAAAGACTGGGAAAATAAACGAAGATATACCTGTTATGGAAACGATAATAACCATTGAAGCGGAAACAATTCCCGCCTGTACCGCTGCCTGTCCAATCACAAGTGCTCCAACAATACTAACCGCCTGTCCAACAGGCCGTGGCAATCGTACACCAGCTTCCCGCAAAGCCTCGAATGAGATTTCCATTATGAAAGCTTCCACTAAGGCTGGAAAAGGAACCGTTTCTCTGCTTGAAGTCACACTCAGTAATAGAGTAGTGGGAAGCATTTCTTGATGGAAGGACGTGATCGCAATATAAAGAGAAGGTAAAAGCAAGGCGCCCGCCAACATGAGGAAGCGAAGCCATCGGATTACCGTCGCAACCATAAAATGTTGATAGTAATCCTCACTCGATTGGAGCATTTCATAAAAACTAACCGGGACAAGCAGAGCAAAGGGAGTATTATCAATGAGAATCCCAATTTTCCCTTCCAATAAATAAGCAGCTACTTTATCCGGACGTTCTGTATTGTTTACTTGGGGGAAAACGGATAAGGGATTGTCCTGAATAAGTTCTTCGATATAACCGCTATCTAAAATGGCATCGATATCGATTTGACTGATTCTTTCCTTGACCTCGGCTATGAGTGATGTCTCCGCAATATCCTCTAGATAGGTTATGACCATTTTTGTATTGGATAACCGCCCTACAGTCATGGATTCCATTTTGAGTTGAGGCGTTTTTAGCCTTCTACGAACAAGACTGGTGTTGGTTCTCAGGTTTTCTGTGAATCCTTCCCTTGGACCCCGAATCACCGCTTCCGTCGCTGGCTCTTCGACGGATCTCATTTCCCAAGCTTGAGCGCTGATAAAAAGGGCTTGATTTACTCCATCCAATAATAGAACGGTGTCCCCATTCAAAATATGATCTACGACTTCCTTTATCGTCGTCCCTATACTCACCTGCGAAACATAGATGATTGAATCCTGAAGAAAAGTGTCCATTTTTTTTAATGGTATTGTTGCGGAAAGAGACGTCCCTTTCCCAATATCCAATAATGGTTTCAACACGTCAGAATCAATCATCTGTATATCCACCAAGCCATCTAAATAAATAAGACCTCCTTTTTGTATCCCAGCTAGCTGAAATTCACGGAAAACAATATCGGAAGATCGTTCAAAAATCATTTTCAACTTTTTTAATTCATCCTGAAAATGACCTTTTAGTTGATAGCTGTTGGAATCATCCTCCTGGTTATATGACCATTGCTTTTGACTTTGATTCGATTTTGAAATCTTCTTCCCTTTCCAGCTCATTGTTCCCATTTCCTCTGACCACCTCCAATTTCCAATCTTTTTCATATTTTAACCAGATATAAAAATAATTTGAGGATATAGTCAATAATTTTGTTTATGTTAATACTGAATGAGCTAACAAAAAATGGGTTAGGAGGTAAAAAAGCCGTGGAGAGAATCTCAATCATCCAATTATTTATGCTTACTTTAATATTTCAAATTGGTACGTCGGTGATATTTGGATTTTCTTCGGTAGCCGGGAGTGATGCTTGGCTATCTACCTTAATATGTACTGGAATCGGGACATGCCTCATCATTATGTTTCTCATCTTAATGCGACTTCAGCCGGGATTGACTCTTGTTGAATGGTTTCCTGCCCAGTTTGGCCAATGGCTCGGCACTCCAATTGCTTGGTTTTATATGCTTCATTTTTTATATAACTCAAGTCGGACGCTGGGTGATATAAAGGATCTCATCCCAACCACCATTTTGCCAGGTACGCCTAGTTGGATTATACTCGGCGTATTTATGATTGCTATCACTTATGCGTTATATAGTGGGATTGAGGTGATAGCCCGGCTTGCAGAATTAATTTTACCTGTCATCTTAGTTTTGTTTTTCCTTGAGATCATCTTAATATTTGCTTCGGATATAACCGATATCAAGAATTTGCAGCCGGTTTTAGGAGCAGGATGGGGGCGCATTTGGAAATCCGTATGGCCAAGCGGCATCCAACAATCATTTGGAGAAACCCTTGAATTCGCCATGATCTGGACATTAGTGATAAATCCGAAACGCATTATGAAATCAACTCTTTTAGCAACGGTTTCTTACGGAATTCTTCTTTCAATTTTTGATGCACTGGCTGTTCTTACCTTTGGTGAAGGCACCTTTTCAACCAGTGTCTATCCTTTATACAGGTTAGTCAAAGTTATTTCAGTTGCGGACTTTCTTGAAAATCTTGATGCGTTGGGAATATTGTATTTTATGGGAACCGCCTTTTTTAAAGTGACGATACAAATGTATGGAGCCATTCGAGGAATACAGCAATTGTTGTACCTTCGTGACAGCAGGGTACTCGTTCTTCCTACAGCAGCCATTGTCCTTTATTTAGGAAATAACATATCAAGAAGCACCTCGGAACATTGGTCTTCTAATAAATCCCTTGGGAATTTAGGATTATTACCTTTTATTGTATTCCCAATCCTTCTTTTAATCGTGGCATGCATTCGTAAGCAAATATCCATTACACAAATGAAAAAAAGTGGATGATCGATAAATAGGAGTTGAATCAAAAATGGAAAAATTTCTCTGGCCATGGCAGTCAAGGGTAATCATTGATTATCCTTGGGTATTATATGCGTTCCTCTTTTTCCTATCTATTATTTTATCAATCATAACGTGGTTAAGAAAAAAAAGAAAAGATTTTAGCGATAAGTAAAAAGTCTTTTGCCGCATAAAGAAAAATCGCCACTGGCGAGCCTGTAAAGGCGTAGACAGTGGCGTAGTTGCACTTATGAGTTCAAAGGTATGATTATAAATTCTGATTAATAGTTCATAAAAAAACTACATATTTAGATGCTAGTTCAAATCCAAATAAAAAAAGATAAACCAGTTCTCATGGAGTGTGCTCATGAGGACAGATTTCCAAAATAATAGATAAAATTTGTCCTCATGAAATATTTGTTCAATGCTTAGTCGCTAAAATTTCTTGCATCTTGCGTGACACGAGGGGATAAAAATTGTTAATCGCACTAGTTGTGGAATTTCCCCCGAAAAATCCTGTCCCTGGGCACGTTTTTACATTATAATCTGGCCCTATATCTAGCACTCTTTCCTTCGTTCTCAAATTCCACCAATGATGATAAGTAATACTATCAATGGAAGGAGTTAACCCGAATTTTATAGATAACATGGCGGTAATATAAACAATGGTTTCCTTCTGTTCCGCAGTCATGACATCATGACCTTTATCGAAGTTGCCAACATTTTCGATGGTGATTCCTGTGCTGTTAGCCTTTGGCCCAATTGTACCTTCAGGTGCTATGTTTAAAGGCCTCGAAACGGCTACTCTACCATCCGGAAAGGTGGTAATATTTTGAGCGATATTACGCCAGCCCATTCTTCTCTTATGGAAATTTTCCATCCCCATCAACATTCTAAAATGATTGGATCCATTAAAATGCTTATATGACGGTAGCCATGTGTGATGCTGTTGAATGATTGTTACCTTCCTATTAATTCTAGCGTTAAATAACCAGTCCTTAAATTCCTCTCTCGTCATTAGGATATGCTGACCTTGCATGGTCATTTTTTTAGGAGGAATCTTTAATACTTGGCCGATATAAAGGTATTCAGATGAAAGTTGATTGTTTGCTTTTATACTGTCGACTGTAGAATGAAAGGCTGATGAAATTCCCCTCAGGGTATCTCCGGCAACGACTTGATACATGATTGGAACCCACAACTTCTGACCTACTAATAATGAATTGGATTGCAATCCATTGCTTAACTTGAGATCATTAACAGAAGTGTTATATCTACTTGCTATTCCAGGTAAAGTATCCCCTGATTTTACCAAATAAATATTACTAGGTTTAATACCAGCAGCCTGAGCAGGAAATGGAAATGAATTAATAAGTATGAATACAATCAAACCAATGATAATGACAAAATTATTTTTCATTTTACATATCCTTTCAAAGTACATCCGTTTTATTTTGCAAACTTAAAAGGAACGTGAAATAAAATAGCATAATCGCATGGTATTCTCTCTAACTTTTCATGACTTTTAACTATTATTTTGCGCTACCTTTAAATAATTATGTCGATTCTGTGAACATTTTGTTTTTTAGTGGTTTCTATACGATTGAATACATAAATTGGTATTTAAGTTTAGCAAGTTTATTGATAAACTAATTGCTGACAAAAAGAGATAAAAAGTGGGGATTTAATTGAATCTAACAATAGATAATTTAGACTTTCACCAATTAGTTGAGAATTCCCTTAACTCGATATTGATTGTTTGTGAAGATCAAACGATCCGCTACTGTAATAAAGCTGGTTTACGATTATTAAATCTTACATCTCTCGATCAAATATTAAATAAAAAAATAAGCCAATTCCTCCCTCCTGATCTTCATGATATGTGCAATGAAGGATTAACCAGGGTAATCGAAAAACAAGAAATCATTAAAGAAATGGATATAAAAATTATTAAAAATCATGGGGAAGTTGCAGATGTTGAAATAATGACCATACCGTTTTATTTTGAAAATAAAGTATTGGCTCAGGTTATTATTCAAGACATTACCAAGAGGAAAATTGCTGAGAAACGGTTGAAGGATCGAGAAAAATTAGCTTCACTTGGGCAATTAGCAGCTGGGATTGTTCATGAGGTTAAAAACCCCTTAACGGCAGTCAAGGGATTTTTACAATTAATTAAAGAATCTCATAATCATCCTTATTTAGATACAATGGAAAGCGAATTAGAAAAAGCATTTCAAACACTACAGAATCTATTGCAGGTATCCAAACCCGACTTACTAGACGAACCACTGATATTGATTGACTTATGTAAAGAGTTAAATTCTATTTTGCTTTTATTTCAAGAAAAACTTTATTCCGTTGAGGTTGAAATGGACTTAAGGGATTCTGATAAGCGATTTTTTGGAAAGAAAAATTTACTCTTAAAATCTTTTTTCAATCTGATCAAGAATGCCATTGAAGCAATAATGGACGATGGAAAAATTAAAATTGAGCATTATTATCATGAAGGATGGATTCATATTAAGGTGAGTGATACTGGGCAAGGTATTCCTGAAGAAAAGTTGGTCCTATTAGGAACACCTTTTTATTCTAGTAAACCAGATGGAACGGGCCTTGGATTGACGCAAGTATTTACAACGGTACACGAGCATGGGGGAAATATTTCGGTACAAAGCTTGGTTGGTAAAGGCACAACGTTCCATATTCAACTTCCAGTTAAAATGAACTAAGAGTTTTTATGATTTTTGCTCTATTTAATACCATAAAAAAATAGCTTGGCAATCGCCAAGCAACTCCCTCTACAGTACTTGAAATTAATCCAGAAATTTATAGTAATTCTGGGAATGGTAACTTCTAAATCCACATGATTCATAGAGCCTAAGGGCATGGGAATTTTTGGCCTCAACCTCTAGAAAAATAGGCAGCCCTTTTTGATGTTCCATTTTTACCACTCTTGATAAAGCGTTTCTCCCAATCCCTTTTCCCTGAAGCTCTGGAAAAACAGCAAAACCATAAATCCATGCTTCTCCATTGGATTCGGAAACACGCATTTTTCCAGCAGTTCTTCCTTCTACTTCAATAAGTAAACGTTGATCCCTGCTGTTCTCCCGAATCAACTGATTAAACTCCCTTGCTGCATTTTCATTTAATCCAAATCCCAAGACTTCGAGTCGTATTTCTTCTTCCCAATCCTCATTTGTAAGGGACTTCCTTAAGGTTATATTAGGATCTACGGACAATTCAATTTCCTGCCATTTCATTTGATATTCTGCTAACGAAAATACACAAGGAATATTCTTTAAAAACTGCTTGGCAGAATGTGATTCTGTTGGAGCGTTTAACAAAACAGTAGTATATCGTTTTTTCGCCTCTCCAAGTCCCGTTTCCAGCAACTTAGAAAATAACCCTTTCCTTCGATAATCCGGGTGCACCATCCCGCAAAGCTCCACTTTATCTCCAAAACCATAACATCCAAGAAAACCGACAAGCCGGCCATCTTCATAATGGAAGAAGTCTTCCTTTTTATTCCCGATTCGATTTTCAAGCATATCAAAATTCAGTTTAAGCTGAAATCCTCCTTCTTTTTCACAAACCTCTTGAAGTGCTTTGATTTCAATCAATTCTTCCTTTGTTAGCATTCAATTCACCTCTGTTCATATTCACCTATTCCTATTCTTGGCCATGCCCTGCCATTCCTTCTTTTCAAAAAAACAAAATCCATTTTAGGTAATTTGCATGCCAAATAATTCAAGAAAAGAGCATTCAGTTATGATGAGGTCTTTGAAAATACATAAAGTTAGTTGGTTAAGGCTTTGAAATTGGGATTTCTAACGTATTTATTTTTGATCCATCTTTTGCCGAGTAAACAAATAATTCAAATTTAGCATTATTTGAAGATACTAATCCTTTTTCGAAAGTGATTTCAAATTCACCCCACGCAGGTGCACCCGCTGTTTGGTAGTTACTTTCTTTGACCACTTTCTCCCCATCGTAAAGAGCATATTGAAACACCCCTTCAAATACTTGGGCTTTTCCGGTTAGTGTGAGTGTATCTGAAGTTTCCGTGACGACTACATCTTTAAACACTTCATTTTGATACACTTTTTGCTCTGGTTCAGGTGTAACAGACTCTTCAGGTTTGGATGGATTTTCTCCCTTTGGTTCAGTTGCAGGTGGTTTTTCTTTCACCACATCTTGTTGTTGATTACAAGCGGCTAAACTGATGGCAGCTATTATCATCGCGAACAAATAAGCAATTTTCTTCATCATATTATCCCACCTATTTTTCTTTTAACTTATTATATTGTATTTCCTTTCATAAAAACCCTCTTTTTAAAAATCGAAACCAAAAAAATACAATTCGTCTATATTTTGAGGTGGTAAAGAATCTCCAAACTTTCAACCGAATCTGGAAAAAGGTGATCCGGATATGTATGAAATGGTACTTTATATTGGTGACCCCGTTGCTTTCATGTTTCCCTTCTAGTTCGATGGATATAACTACTTTTGGTATCTTACATAACCGTTCATTCGTGTATAATTTATATATGCCTTACAAGGAGGAATTTTTATGAAGTCAATCGATTTAATTATTCTAAACTTTAATGAAGTAAGAAGGAGAAGCATAAAGGTCTGGACATCTATTCCTGAAGAAAAGCTTCACTGGAAGCCAGATGATGAAGCAATGAATTGCCTAGAAATGATTAGGCACGTACTAGAAAGCGAACATTATTATGACCTTGCCATTAGAAATAGAGGGAGTTTATCCGTTTTCGATTCCCCTTTCGAAAATCAGCCCTTCACTTCAGTAAATGCTGAATTGGAATTTGCTGAACCCTACCGAAAGCAATTCATAGAAACTATTAAGTCATTTTCTGAAGGTGATTTAGAAAATATAAAGATTGACCGCTCTGAATCGGGGTACATAAGAGATTTAGGGGATATGCTTTTACGTGTTGCCTATCACGAATCCGTTCATACTGGGCAGTTATTGGATTATTTAAGGACCGCAGGGGTTCCAAGAATCCGTATCTGGGATTAAGCAAATCCTTTGGTGCTATCAAATGATTTATTTATAAGAGAAACCCCACTATTTGAAAAGTGGGGTTTCTTGATAAGCTTAAAGGATAGATGAAGATCATCTATCCTTATGCTACGTTAATTTTATTATTTTCTACTGATATTGTGATCGCAGTTACGTTTTCGCTATTAATAATTAAAGAAGTGATTTTATCTTCAATTTGCTCTTGGATGGCGCGTCGAAGTGGTCGAGCACCAAATACGTTGCTATAACCTAGTTCCGCAATCTTTTCTTTTGCTTCCTTATCGATTTCAATCGAAATCCCTTGTTCTTCTAATGTTTCTTTAAGCTCTACAATCATAATATCGATAATTTCCACAAGGTTCTCTTTTTGTAGGTGATTAAACTCAATAATCGAATCGATACGGTTTAAGAACTCAAGCTTAAAGTAATTTCCGATTTTGTCGATAATATTTGATTCTGCTCCTTCATGTTCGTCGCTACCAAAACCAATTGACCCTAATTTTTTGCTGCCAACACCAGCATTTGAAGTCATGATAATAATCGATTCACTGAAACTTACGACTCTTCCTTGGCTATCTGTTAACCTGCCATCTTCCATAATTTGAAGAAACACATTCATGACATCTGGGTGTGCTTTTTCTATTTCATCTAGCAGAATAATTGAATAGGGGTTTCTACGAACTTGTTCCGTTAACTGACCTGCTTCCTCATGTCCGACATAGCCAGGAGGTGAACCAATGAGCTTAGAAACTGAATGCTTTTCCATATATTCACTCATATCTAAACGAATCATCGCATCTTTACTGCCGAATAATTCCGCTGCAAGAGTTTTCGTTAACTCGGTTTTACCTGTACCCGTTGGACCTAAGAATAAGAATGAAGCTGTTGGACGTGTTTTAGGTTTTAATCCTACACTTGCCCTTAAGATTGCATTGGCTACTTTTTCAATAGCTTTATCCTGACCAATAATTTTACTTGCTAGTCTCTCTTTCAAATTTTTCATTTTTTGTTGCTCTGCTTTTTGTAGCTTTTGTACAGGGATTCCAGTACTTCTTTCAATAATCTCTTGGACCATTTCTACGGTAATATCTTTCGTTATATTGTTTGAATATTCCGATAATATTAGTTTCATTTCTCTCTCTTCATCACGAAGAATCGCCGCTTTTTCGTAGTGCTCTAATTTCGTTACTTGTTGTTTTTCCTCAGCAATTTCTTTTAAGCGCTGGTTTAAATAGTCAACATCCAGCTCTCCATGAGCAAGGTTTAGCTTTGCACCGGCCTCATCCATTAAATCGATGGCCTTATCTGGTAAGAAGCGATCTTGAATATAGCGTTTTGATAGTGTGACGCATGCTTTTAGGACATCATCTGAATAAATCACATCGTGATACTTTTCATATGCTGGCCGAATTCCTTTTAGAATATCAAACGCTTCATTAACAGACGGCTCTTTAACGATCACCGATTGGAAGCGACGCTCAAGTGCTGGATCTTTTTCAATCATGCGGTACTCTTTCATCGTTGTTGCTCCAACCACTTGGATATCACCACGCGCTAACGCTGGTTTTAATATGTTCCCTGCGTCCATTGAACCTTTAGACGTACCTCCAGCACCAACCATCATGTGCAATTCATCAATGAACAAAATGACGTTCTCACGTTGTTGTAATTCAGTAACAAGTTGTTTCATTTTTTCTTCAAATTGTCCTCTGTAAGATGTACCTGCTACAAGTGAACTGATGTCTAGCAAATACACTTCTTTCGTTTTTAGTTTCGCAGGTACTTTGCCTTTGACGATTTGAAGGGCAAGGCCTTCAACAATCGCTGTTTTCCCTACACCTGCTTCTCCGATTAAGACCGGATTATTTTTTGTACGACGGTTTAGTATCTGAAGGACACGTTCAATTTCTTTATCCCTACCGATCACGCTATCAATTCGCCCTTCTTTTGCTTCATTCGTCAAGTTCCGTCCGTGTTGTTCAAGAAAGCCGTTTGTTTCACGATTCTTCGGCTGGTTTACATTGACATTTTGCTCAGACTGGCTGCCATCTGTGTCCAATTGATTGAACAATTGGTCATCAAAATGAATGGTACCGTTTTCTATTTTTTGTTTTGCGATATCATAGCATTCTGTACACAAACTAATGTGGCTTTGACTCTGATTAAATGATATTTTTAGCTTATAACTCGCTTGGGTTGTTTGACAGTTTTCACAAATCATATTTCAATCCTCCTTTTGACTTTAACTATTTTTAACTATAAATATATGAAAAAGAGCCACTTCTACTAGTAGGCCCGGTGAATATTTTATTAAGTTTTCTCTATTATATTGTACTTCTTGTAACATTTCTACAGGTAATGGTTGGGTGTATACCCAACCTAATAAACGTTTTCTCCACTGCATGTGGATTTCTACTTCGGAATCGTGGATTACAAATGCTTAACGCTTCAAGTGGAGGACTATTTTTCTTCTTTCAACCCGTGGTTGGGACATTACTCGGATGGCTTGTTCTTGGAGAGAACATAGGTATAACGTTTTGGATAGGATCCATCCTAATTCTTACTGGTGTTTTATTCGTTATCATTGAGAAAAAATAGTATTTAAAAACCCCTTCAACCGTATCTGAAGGGGTTTTGCTTATGTACCAGCACTCATTTTCAAGAATAAATAAATCCTCTCTTATTCAACGAACCTGCTCACTTTAAAAAAACTATGTATCAGAGGTATAAAGTATTTTTAAAAATAGTATAAATATAGTATTACGGGCATAAATCTATCCAACCTAGTTCGACATAAAGAAAATTCAGGAGGATTTTATTTCATTAGGCATTGCGTTTAAATTATATAAATTTTGTAAATGATGAGACTAAAGTTTACGAAAAATCTTAAAAACCACAATAGATTGAAGCCTATTGTGGTTTTTAGTCTACTCTCAGTAAAAATGTTTTTTGTATAAGAATAATTGATAAAAATGTATTGGAGGTTTTTATGCATGTCTTTAAGTCAAGTTCTACAAAAACGCATTATTTTTCACCAATATAAAAATTGGTATGTGCTGGATGATGAATTTTATTGGGACATTAAAACATTATACAATACTATTTTTAAATACTTAGACTCAAATTTTAATATTCCAGTTGTTTTTTGTTCTATTCGTCAAGCGAATAAAATCATTTGTGACTTAGGTGATGAAGAAGATGAATATTTACGATTCGCTTCAGGTATTTATTGGAGAGAATTAAAGATTATCTTTATTTTTCGCTTCAGTGAATATATCCCATTAATTGAGACTCTTTTTCATGAATTTCGTCATGTTATGCAAGACTTCAATCCTGATTTTAGACATCATTTTGAATGGGATAAAAAATTACCTTATCTAGAACGAACGACTGAAATTGATGCCTTTCAATTTGCTAAAGAAAAAACAAATGAATATCTAGCATCTGAATCATATAAAAAAGTTGACTTATAATCAGTTAAAAAAAAGGAATCATTCCACTCACGGGGGAATATTCCTTTTCTGGTTATATTTTTTTGTTTCGAGTTGGCAAAACGCAAAAACTTTGTTTTACTTTGGAACAACTAAACTAATTTCAATCATAAGAACCCATTGTTTGTAATAATTCATTTGATTGTGGAGTGACGTAAATGGTTCGGCTTGGAAAAGCAACTTCCACTCCCTCTTCCTCTAATATCCCCATGATTTCTAAATTGATTTCATGTTTAATTTTAACGTGTTCTGCCCAAACAGTAGAATTCGTGAAAAAATAGATAAGAATATCGAGACTACTCTCATTATAATGATCGAATGCGACCATAATCGTATCCGGATGGATCTCTTCATGAGTTCTCAACAACTGTTCAATCCGTTTAACGACTCTTTGAATTTGGTCTTTAGTGGTTTGATAGTTAAGTCCTAAGTGAAAAGAGATTCGTCTTTTCCCCATACGACTCCAATTGGTAATGGCTTCGTTTGCAAGTGTCGCATTTGGAACTGTAACCAGAGCTTGACTAAAAGTGCGAATTTTAGTACTTCTGAAATTAATATCTTCAACTATACCTTCCACGCTAGGTGTTAAAATCCAATCTCCAATGGAAAAAGGTTTTTCTGTTACAATCACGATTCCACCAATTAGATTTCCAACCGCTTCTTTTGCAGCTAAAGCAAATGCCAGACCCCCTAACCCAAGGCCTGCCACCAATCCATTGACATCATAATCAAATTCCTGGCCAATAATACTTATACTGATAGCAATAATGATGACACGAATCGTTCTTGATATAAACGGTAAAAGAATTAAATCAATCTTATTATTGATCTTTTGATTAACACTTATTAAGATCCCCGAAGTGGGAGATGACAAATTAAACAATCCCCAAGTAATTAAAACAATCACCATGGAACGTAAAAATTTTAAAAATAACGTATTATGTTGTTCTATAAAAGGGAAATAATCCATTGCTAAATACAAACCTACAATGATAAAGAACCATCCTAAAGGACGTTCAAACCCTAAACAAATTTTTGTGAAAAAATCAGTCGGCGTTTTTCTAGACAATTTTAAAATTAACTGAAAAACATACTTTGTAAATAAGTTTCTAAAAAGTATAAATAAAACCAAAATACCTATAGAAATCCCTAAATTTTTTAACATGTCATAGTCTATCCCCGCCATTGAAAAAGCCATGACAAATGAACCAAAAGACATTCTAATATACCTTCTCTCTTTTTACGATAATTTTTTAGTACCACAATTGATAGAAAACTTGATGTTACGTGGAAAAACAAGACCCACGAACACCGCTTTTGAAATTATTACATCCTCATATAATAACTTTTCAAACAAGATATTTGAATACAACAAAAGTCTTAGATTGTAGAAAATTCTTCTTCCCTGCATAAATCGTTACCACACTATCTTTTTGCTTGTCACCGCTTATATCCACTGAAAATAAAGCAGATTCATATTTTCCATGTTACCAATCGGGAAAATGATATAAAACATCTTGTTAAGAACAGATAAAACATACTCAAAACAGAATTGGGGACACTAAAGATAGGAGATGATAGATGTGAAATTAAAGATGTTAACCTTAGCTTTACTTGTTGTATTTTCATTTGTTGCGCCGCAATTCATAATAGCTGAATCAACTAATAATAGCGGAGAATTTTTTCGTCATTTTGCCAGGGCATTGCATGACAGAGACGAATCAAAACTAAATTCTTTGATCGATCCTTCTGTTAAAATCCCTGAAATCAAAGAAAACACCCCTATCAGCGGTCTGGAAACCTTACCTTCCCCGGGTAAAAACACGTATGTCATAATTGGGAGTTTTAGAGATGATTCTTTTGATGATTGTATAGCGGGATGTCAAAGAATTGCCTTCATATGGGAAGTATCCATGAAAAGTGACAGGATCTCTAAAATTAAAGTCATATCAGATGAAGCCAATCCGTTTATGAACGAACTCATCCTGACAAAAGAATACAAAGAAAAATTTAATAAACAAATATATGGACCTGGTTATTTTCCCTTTAAGATTACACACGTGAGCGGAAAGATTTCTGGCAAGAAAATTACTTTATATTATAAGAATGTGAATACGCCCTGTTTAGTGAATATACTAGCAGAGCCAACGGCAGGCGAATTGATTTTGCCGAAAGGGAACATGTATAAACCTATAACGCTTCACAAAGGCTACAAAGGTTTTATCGGGGAATTACCGGAGGGATATGAATTAATCTTGTTAAATAATAAAATCCAGTACAACGTAAAGTTGATCGGTGACAGTACCAATTATAAACCATCTAAACGTGATTTAATTAAGGTCGTAAATTCGATGTTTCCACCAAAATGACGACAGCACTATTTCTTGGAGGGATCCTACGATGAAAAGGGTTCTACTCTCGTATCGCCATATAACTCACCTCGTAATCATTATATACGAACAAACGCTCTGTAAATACACAAAAATAATAGGACCAATTTAGGTCCTAAATTTAACTCATTCAAGTAAAGCTCCCGTTAGTACAGCAAAACGAGGCTTACCCATTTTAAAGGGATTATATTATTTCTTTATAATTGCTTTCATCGGATAAAATTCCGTTGTCATTATTCCTGCAACAACGGCTGGATCTTCTGAGATAAATTTTGGGACTTGTTCCTCATTCTCGACTTCAATAATTGCTAGTCCGTGTTGGGCTGAAGGATTAATGAACTACCTTTTGTGTTACTAAACTCCGTCTATATAGAAAGGAAATCTCTAGTTAATACTTGTTTATTAATGAATGATCCTAGAATCATTGCACTCTGTACATTAAATAAATTTGATCTGCGATATAATCTGAACTAAAATGAAGCCCCTTCTTTATCCACCACATGATGATGCCTACCAATGAGGCTGTTTTAATATCAATCGCAACATAATCAGCAGGTAAATCCTTCTTGGTATTCTTCCTTCTTGTTCCTACTAATTGTTTTAATAATAAAAACAATTGCTCCTCGAACTGATTCATATTAAATAAAATAAGTAAATAATTACGATGGATATATAAATAATCAAGCAATTGTGTTAACTGTTGTTTTTCTGATAAATCTTTTGCATGTATTAAAGCAACAATTTTATCAGATAGCTCATTTAAAATTTCATCGGTAATTTGCTTTAGTAAATCTTGAATATCCTGATAATGTAAGTAAAATGTTGTCCGATTTAATCCTGCTTTGGCTGCGACTTTCTGAACCGTTAAATTTGTAATACCGTAGTCCTCTGAAAGGAGCGAAAAGACAGAATTTTTAAACATTTCTCTTGAACGTATTGTACGAGGATCTTCTTTTTTGATTTCAGACATTTTAAACTCCTTTATCGATTTTCTTTTCACTTTCTCAACAATACCTACTATCAATGTAGAGTAGTAAACATTTTCAAAAAAACTGTTCATTGTTACGAACATATATTTTTGTTACTATGTATTTTATCGACACGTTGTCGATAATGCAAGTCTTAAATAAAGGAGTTTATGAATGAATAAGGAACTAACCGAAAGTAATAAAAAAATCTTATTAATTGTATTGATTGCAGGCTGTTTTTTATCAACCTTAAATCAAACTTTGTTAAATGTTGCATTGAGTAGTTTCATGGATATATTTCATGTAGCAGCTTCAACTGTACAATGGATATCAACAGGTTTTATGCTCGTAAACGGTGTTTTAGTACCCATTACGGCGTTTTTAATGAAACGATTTACAACAAGGCAGCTATTTATTAGCTCGATGTTCTTTTTATTAATCGGGTCTGTACTTTGTGCATGTGCGATGAATTTTGGCATGCTGTTAACGGGAAGAATGATTCAAGCCATTGGTGCTGGAATTATTATACCTTTATTGATGACAGTTATTTTATATTTGTATCCTAGCGAAAAGCGTGGAAGTATTATGGGAACAATAGGCTTTGCAATGATTTTTGCACCAGCCATCGCTCCTACATTATCTGGTTTTATCATTGAATATGTATCATGGAGATGGCTATTTATTGGATTAGCCCCATTTATATTAATCGTCATTGTTCTTGCGTTTAAATATTTAATGAATATTACAGAAACATCAAAAGCGAAATTAGACATCGCAAGTGTCATTTTATCATCGATTGGATTTGGATGTATTTTATTTGGATTTAGTAGTGCGGGAAGCAAGGGATGGGATTCTACCATTGTTATTACAACAATTATCGTAGGAATAATCGTTACGACTCTATTCTGTTTACGTCAAATAAAATCCAACGATCCATTATTAAATTTATCCGTATTTAAGTATAGAATTTTCACTATTACATCGTTCATCAATATCCTAATTACGATGATTATGTATGCGGACTTAATCCTTTTACCCATTTACTTACAGGATGGAAGAGGTTTTTCAGCTTTTGAGGCAGGATTGCTTTTATTACCAGGAGCTGTGATAAATGCTTTCTTATCACCTGTCACAGGTAGAATGTATGATAAATACGGTGCTCGACCACTCTTTATTACAGGTTTATTATTTATCATTATTTCCATGTGGGGAGTAATTGATTTAACCGAATCCACAACCTTTATGTATTTAATGGTTCGGACCTGTATTTTACGAATAGGATTAAGCTTCATTACGATGCCTTTAAATACAGCAGGGTTGAATGCTTTACCAAGAGAATTGGGTTCACATGGTTCAGCGGTAAATAATACTGTTCGCCAATTATCAGGTGCTATTGGAACAGCAGTTATCATCACAGTGTATACAATTCAAGCAACTTCTCATGCTTCACAGCTATCTATGGAAAATGAAAACATTTCAGCTAAGCAACTTGCGGAATTAACTTCTATCTTCGGCTCAAGTGATGCCTATGTATTCATGTTAGCTTTTTCTTTTGTGGCGTTAATAGTTTCATGCTTTATGCCTAAAAAAGCCGTAATACAAAAAAGCCAAAGTAAACCCCATAACTGATTAAATTAACATTATTATTCATCGTATTTAAAATGAAAGCATATCTGAGACTTGTCGGATATGCTTTATTTTCAATACAGTTCTAAGCATTTCTTGTGAACCCAAACACTTTTGTTGCTAGTTAAATAGAATGGAATTTCTATAACTTTGTGAAAAAATACACTTAAAGTAAACTGCTCTGTTAGTAAAAAAGCGTCACCACTTAATGTAGAAAAAAAAGACCTTTGATCTATAAAATCAAAGGTCAAAGTTGAACTTAGTGGTCTATGCTAAGTCCATTTTTAGGAGGTCTAAACTCAGAAGAATTTAAACTATTATTAAATTAACATAAAGTGAATATTTATTCAATAATTTTAATAATTATACTTTAGTTTTATTACTAAAAGTTTTATTTTATTTTGTATAAATGTTCTAAATATTTAAAAATTTTCCTTCACCTTCGGCTTCTGCTCTCATAATCCTTGCCATTTTGTCAACGTCTGAACTTCGGTAACTTACTCTTGGCATTTTCCTCCAGTTAAATAATATTCAACTCATAGAAATATTAGTGTAATTTGCTCCTCGCCTTCTGCTTTTTCCATCCCACTTAAAGCGGATCTCTGCTTTGCCATTAGACGCTGGACACACTTTAAACTCATTTAACTAAATTGAGCTTTACGCCTCGCTTTAGGTCATTAGCGATAAGTCAAGTTTTGGCGTTATCTTTTAACAAAACAACATTCGCCTACATAGGTTAATATTATCTTCGCTTAATTTTATTGGTGTTCCGAATGTCGTAAAATATGGATCGTTTTCAATTAACCATATCTATGTATCTACAAAGTAAGTGGGTGCTAATTGATTGTTCATGACTGACTTAAAGGTTCTCAACTTCCTCCTCATCAACTCTTTCGAACATTTGATTATTTCCAAGATATTTATCTACTCGTGGAGTTTCCCAGTATTTCGAATTCAAAAACCCCTTGTCCCATCTTACTAGGCAATAATAGAGTCTATTATTAAGAAAGGAGGAACAAGCGTTGATAGAAAAAACATTCATGAATCTACCTGTTTACTGGCATTATCTAAATCAGCCTTGTCCGTGCTATCTCTGTTACAATTATCTGTTTCCTAAACCATCAATGCACTTGTCTGGATCAATATTTCCAATACAAATAGTACCCTTCTTATCTGTTCAACCCGTACCTATACCATCTATTTGGAGTAACTTTTCCAAAACTATTTATGGTCTTCAACCAGGTAACCACGTGACTAACACCAAGCCTATTGATCTGCTGATTTTCGCCCCTCATCCCGACGACGAGACGCTAGGGACAGCGGGTGTGATCATGCGCTCAGTGGCGGCAGGAAAGCGGGTTCATGTTGTTATCTTTACGAATGGAGATGGTTACCCGAGGGCTGCCTCCCAGCTGCTCAAGAAGAACATTGACGAGCTCCGTCCCGAGGATTACTTCGAATTGGCGCGGGTGCGCCAGTTCGAAGTGTATGCTGCTACGGCGGAGTTGGGACTAAAGCCGTCGGATATTACCTTCCTGGGCTATCCCGATGCCGGACTGGATCGTGTCTATAAGTCCGAGGGCCCCGAGCCTTTCCAGCAACGCTTTACCCTGATGAGAAATACGTATAGCATGGTACACCCGGACTATCACTCGCTTGTTTATGGCATGCCTGCGCCCTATCTGAAGGAATTTGCCCTCTCCGATACAATCGACCTGATTAGGTGTCTGCAGCCAAAGGAAATCTACGTCACCGACGGTGCGGATGGGCACCCCGATCATCAGGCAGCTTACTTGTTTGTTCGTGACGCCGTGCAGGCGACTGGTTACAAAGGGCACGTGTATACCTATTTGATCCACAGCGGACCAGACTCCCAATGGCCATGGCCACGTGGGATTACCCCCAGATTGCCGTTTGAGTCACATGAGTATAAAGAAAAGCAAATTCCCAGCTTTGTAAAGTGGCCTCCGCCAGTGCGGGTGCCACTGACCGAAACTGAATCCATTCGAAAGTTGAAAGCGATTAGCGCTTATCGCTCGCAGCTTGCTACGGACAGGGAATATCTCGAATCGTTTATAAAGAATGAAGAAATTTTTTGGTGTATGGGTGGAGGTAATACTGAATTATATAAATCATATGCCTGGCGACAGTATGTTTCTAGTGACTCTGCTTATATGGATGAAGATGGTTATTTTGGATTTTAAGGCCGTTTAGATGATGTAATTATAACAGCAGGCAAGAGTGTTGGTCCAAACGAACCTTTAGGTAATCTAATAGGTGACCTGCGATCCATTTATCGGCAACAGCTCGCGCAATATCGGTTTCAGCCAAAGTTACTGCAACCACAAAATCAGACAGCATATAAAAATACGCCGCATCCAACCAACGATCATGCTTTAACTTGATGTAAAAGATCAAGAATAGCTTGCCATTCCAGAGATGTTTGATCAAATACATTTTCCCTATGTACTCTTGGTACAATTAAACCTGAACCTAATAAGACTTCTTGAGGTTTTTGAACGAATAAACAATACACCAATCTAAATCATTTAAAACAATGTTTGATAGAAGGGGGGACAGAATACCTCCTTGCGGAGTTCCTTTGGTTGGAACACCTATGCCTTTTACTGGTGCCTTTAGCATTTTCGAGACAATAGTTAATACTCTTTTGTCCTGTATGCCTATACTGTACATCTGTTTGATTAATTTTGAATGGCTTACATTGTCAAAGAAACCTTTTATATCAATGTCTACTACATGAAACAACTTCACGTTATTGACTAGGAACTGACACCTTGCCATTACATGTTGGGTTGACCTATTTGGTCTAAAACCATATGAATGTTTATAAAATTTTGCTTCACAAATTGGCTCTAATACTTGTTTGAACATCTGTTGAATTAATCTATCTCTCATAGTCGGGATACCTAACGGTCGTTTCTTTCCGTTCGGTTTAGGTAATTCAACCCTTCGTACCGTTTGAGGTTTATAATTCTGTAATGCTTTTCGAATTTCTTCAATAAATCTATCAACGTTTTCAATTTTATATTTGTCAATCGTGATGCCATCAGTTCCAGCTGTTTTTGAACCTGTATTAGCTTTGATGTTTCGAAAGGCTAATAAGATATTTTCTTTAGATATGATATGATCATATAGCCTTAAACCCTTTGTCGCATTGTTTTTACTTCGCTCGTAAAGGTCATCGAAATTGTCTTGCATACTGTAATATTCTGCATGTCGTAAAGCTGTACTCACCGATGGATTGTTTCTCCTCCTTGCGGAAAGTCCCATCATCTTACTCGACCCTGTGAGTTTCATTAAATTGATTTGCCTTCAAAGAATAAGACTTGGGACTATCCCTCCACGCTCGTTACACGTTTCATTGGTACTATATCACTACTTTCGCAAGAATAAAGTCACTTCGATATTTATTTATCTTAATAGACACCATCCCGATAGTAGTCGTTTTTATAGTGGATGTTTCTTACTTACAACGTTCCGATTAACCTAGCTTTACATGTATCCGTAGGTGCTTACTTTAAGCCTGTCAAATCTATATCCTCATTAGTTAGATATTCCGAAGTTCCTATGTACTAATCGTACTTTTCGGTGTTTGACACTGCAATTACAGTATACGTCTTTCGAGCGTATCAGTTTCTAGACCCGTACATTCGCAAGTTCGTCAGTCCATCTGGACATTCTCACCTTAGATATTTTGTAGCATCCCGACCTATCATGAACCATATTCCTGTTTAAGAACTTAGATACATTTCAGCCGACTTCACCTAGCTTCATACACGTTCGGGCTACTACCATTCCGTGCATGTAGGAGTATCAGATAACTCGTTTCAGCTCAACATGACGGCACTCATTCCGAGTTTCGATTAATCAGTTGTAATTGCCTTTCGGCAATCCTCCTATTTCGTGCTTCGGCACTTATAAGGAAACGTTTCGCACAGTACAATCCTTCACAAACTAAATCTTGAATATAAAAAGAGGTGCCACAGCTCCTCCATTGTTAAAATTCTAATTTAATTAGTCAATGCTTGTATCATCTAATCGTATTTCAGCTACTTTTCCGTCTTCTACCAGCCAGAATTCAATCGTTTGCACCAAGTTTATGGTCAACGTATCCGACAATTTAAACACCTTGTTCTGTCCTTTTATAGTAACTTGAACCATACGAAGCGATAACATCTTGTTTCGTACTACCAATCTCAATCCCTTTTGCGGTTTTAAGACTAGTTTTGGTCTTTACACCCTCTTCGATTTCCCCAGTTATTAAACGAACAATATCTCCTTTGTCTTTTCTGTTGAGGATAGAAGCCGTTACTAAACCACCTTCCCAATGATAATAATCGTATAAATCGTTATCCTCCCTGCTAAGAGGTGGTTGTATCGGAACTGTTTATCTCAAGCAGTGCTTCCAAACTCTTTCTTTTTTGTAGATATGTTAGCAAGTGCAGATTCATTGAATCCTTTAACAATAAGCCATACTGCTAGAATCATTTCATTAGCTGCTACCGGTAGTGACAAAATTGCCCCCCAAACTGATACTTGTTGAATAATACCGAACATTTCTAACAACGCTGCAACAAATACAAGTGCTGCCCCTGTCATACCCAAGATGGGTATAAACCTCGGTACAAGTTTTGATTTAAAAAATATATAACTGTACATCATCGTATTGATGCCCAGCATGAAATTGGGACCAAGCAAAAATGTCCAGTCATGTACTGCTTTTAATAAAATACCTGAAGCTTGATAAGAGGCAATATCCGGAACACTTGCTGTTGCATATTCTCTGCTTAAGGTCAATAAGGACAGTACGCTTATTACACCAACCATAATGATAACCGCTTCAAGAAACCTGAAACAAACATGCCATAAAGCAATCGTTTCATTATACTTTCTTAAAAATGGAAACATTGTAGTTGCAGTACCAACAGCTGAAATTACCAGAATTAACTCCATAATCGCTCCCATTATCACCTGGTTGGTGTGTTCCGAACCTTTAATCAGGTAATCGGAATCCTTTAGGATAGGATTGTATAAGTTTAGACCAATTACCGCCGTAACAGCTGCCAGTATAAAAAGTATCCCCACAATTTTTGCTGCTTTTTTATTTGAATTCATTTTTTATCCCCTTCTCTTAATAAATTCAAAAACGGTGAAGCAATTAACCATCATAGTTCTTACTTTTTTGTGTTGTCCCCATAGAAGAATATCTCTTCCAACGGTAAGTTAAAGGCGCGAGCAATGCGAAAAGCAAGTTCTAGAGATGGGGAGTAATTTCCTTTTTCAAGAGCCACGATGGTTTGTCTTGTTACGCCTACCTTGTCAGCCAGTTGCAGCTGGGTCATTTCATTATGGTCGAATCGTAATCTTCTGATATGATTGCCGACAAGATTTTTACCCATTTATTAGACTCCTTTCCGATAGTGATAGAGTTTTGTAACTGAACCGGTCACATCGGAAATGAATCCCGAAATGATCATAATTATGAACATCATCGGTGACGGCTGAAAAATGACCAGTGATCCCATTGCTAGTAGAAAGCCGACGATAAATACAAAAAAAGAATTACGGTTCGCTTTCAAGTCAATTAACTTATCCAGTTCATCCGCAAATTTTGGTTCCTTTTCACCGGTCGTAATTCTAAAGAAGATGTTAAAAACAATGCTGATAATGATGTGTGCAACTATTGAAAACAAAATCAGGTTGAGGACGAATGAACCCCAATAGTGAAAGGTCGTAAGCGTAGCCAGCCCTCCTTCAGGGTGCCGCGGATACCTGTATAAGCAATATGTTCCGAAAATGAGTATGGTGCTAATCAGAGATACGATGCTTTTCTTTTCTTGATAAGTCATGGTTTCCCCCCTCGTATTATCTATTTTAATTTTGGTAAAATCTGTTATACATAATGTAATATAAACTTTACATAAAGTAAAGTCTATATTACATAAAAAAATAAAAAAATACTGGACATCGCTAAATGAGTAATGTACCAATTTTTAGAAACGCAACTGGTTAGGAAATTAAAGAAAACATATTCCACTAATCTGCCCAGTTAGTGAAACAACAAAAAAAGGCTCTACTCCTTATTTGAACTGTAACCCATAATATGGACAGTTTAATAAAAGGGCCTATGCAGCTAACAGGTGACCTCGATATTGTACCGGGGTCATCCTATTTAATCCCCACTGGTAACGATCATTATTGTACTCCTCGATATATGAA
>NZ_JAGGQW010000101.1 GCF_018613065.1 Bacillus sp. ISL-7
AGAAGTTTATTTTCATAGTAGTTTAAGTGCATTCCTTCACATTCTGTTCGTATTGTTCATTAACTTTTGTCAATAACATTAATAAAAATAAAAGTGTCACCAGTCAAGATGACACTTAAACTCTTTTCCCTTAGTTACTCACGTACTTTATGGTAACACTTAACTGTAAACAAAGGCTATTTACTTGTTACTATTAACTTTCGTGTTTTGGCATTATATATTTTATAACTAATTTCAAACTCATGGTCTTTTGTAACTGTCACCTCACAATAATAAGGGATTGACTTTCCATAAGCATCTAGTGCAGGAATATCTCTGAAGGAAAACATTTCATCTGTATCGAGCATTTCAAAATCCGCTTCAGAAGAACGACCTGATGAATCTATTTCGATAACACATTTCCCACTGACGACATCATATTCCTTAAGCACAACATATTTTAAACTTGGGAGAGTAACAACTAAAAGTAAAACACCAAATAAAAAGGCTAAAAAGCATTTACCTATTTCTAATAATGGGTAGTCTTTGTCAATAAACATTAGAATGAAGTAAATTGCTGAGCCTACTACAAACAATACTCCAAGTATGAGCATTAAATAATAAAAAAACATTTTTCACTTCCTATAACAACTCTTCTGTTTCTTACATTACAACATAGTTATTCCACTAACCTGCCAGTTAGCACAATAAGAAAAAGCCGCCTAGAAGGGCAGCTGGACTATAAATATTAGTATCATTTAATTTAATAAATTTAAAATAATCATTAACAGAATGACTCAATATCATTCTCTCTACTTACATTATACCGTTATTTATATTTTTATAATAGAGTATTTTTTTGTAATTCCTACACTATATTATACTTTAAATACAAATCTAAAAATAGAAGAGGTGTATCAGTATAAATGACAAAAAAGATGTCTTAGATAATGGTCCTTTTTTTCATGGTACTAAAGCAGAATTAGAAATTGGTGATTTATTAGAACCGCAACACTTATCAAATTACCAAGAAAAAAAATCTAACCATATATACTTTACTGCAACATTAAATGCTACCAAATGGGGTGCTGAATTAGCAACATCTAATTCAAAAGAAAGAATCTACATTGTAGAACCATTAGGAGATTTTGAAAATGATCCTAACTTAACTGATAAAAGATTTCCTGGAAACCCAACACGCTCATATAGATCTAAATCACCTCTAAAAATAATAGCTGAATTAGCTTCATGGGAAAGACACTCTGATGAAGAGATAAATCATATGCTTACATCTTTAAAGAAATTAAGTGAAGAAGGAAAAAATGTGATATACGATTAATTTTCAAATAAACACTTCCCCCTCAATCATTGAGGGGCTTTTTTTCTTTTCCGTTATCAAAATCATTCCAATATGTAAAAATTTTTAAGTACATAATTTTTCAATCCTATATGCCAATATGGAATAGTAACCATTCTTCACCATATCAGCGATAACTAGTGCATCTTTTTTATCGCTTTTTGACTGAGTATTATCTCGATTCTCTTTATTCCTTTTTACATGGTACGAATTTACTGTTACTACATCAATATTCTGTTCGAAAAGCCATTTTGATAGATTAATCTAGTAATCCCGTAGGTTCCATGCCAACTATAGTGGTAACTAAGTTATTTGTCTTTTTTAGTTTGTTAATCCAGTTTAATAAAATAGTAAATCCCTCATCGTTATTTTCAAATGTGAGAGGATCACCTACAACAATTCCCCGAAAATTCACTGCTCGAGCGACATGAAATTGTTGAGCAATGTCCACACCAACAACAAGGTGTTTAACAGAAATTCTTTCTATTAGTTGATTTTGTTTGTCTTGCATTTTAAACTTCATAGTAGGGTTCCTCCTAAAGTGTGAGTTAGAGTGATGTCTATACTCATATCTTACTGAGGAGCTCCTTTTTTATCAAAGTCAATAATTAACTCTCTACAGGAATGCTAAACTGCCACGTAGTGCAATAGGAAAAAGTGATTGCCCGCAGCCATCCCAATCTTTAACTATTGCACCCAGTTAGTTGTTGAAATATGAACCTTTTCAGGTACTTGATAAGTAAACTGTTCCATAGTGTCCCCCAGCTCCCTATTGTTACAAAATAGCCAACGTGAATGGAGAACCACTTTATACCATGACTGTGCGTTTCCTGGTATTGGGTACAAAATGACTGACCATTTATCTTCCCAAACCGTTTCGATTGCTTCACGTAGAGTTCAATTAATTGAAAAAGGCTTTCATTTTAGAATAGATAACCATGAATTTCTTTTTGAAAAAGACCATACGGGTGCTGGTTACTTAAAATGCGACAATAACCAAGTAGCCATTGTTTCCATGCCTATTAAAACAGATATTTCATTGTTCAAAAAATTGGAATTGGATACTATTATTATACGGTCAACGACGCAGGAAGTCGCTGGTCTTGCTGCCGTATTATTTCATACGTTTTATTATTACGATGCTTAAAAGTAATTTACAAAGCTGTTCTTCAACTAAGACTTTAGTACAATAAGAAAAGGATCGCCGTTCCAGCAAAGTGAGAGATGGGTATATCTATAACCCGCATGTCATACATTTAGATGGGAAAGGGGTTGAAAAGCGAATGATTGCCGCTTGGATTTGCGCTGTGATTGCCGGAATTTATTCAGGAATATACTATGGTCAGGCTCCAAGTGCAACGGATGTATTCACAGGTTTCATCGCCGGCATTCTGATTGACTTTTATATCCTTTATAGACAGAAAAACGGGTCAGAAGGCTGATCCGTTTTTTTATGCTATTAATTTAAAAACTTCCATCTTTTTGCCAAGGAAATCATTTCATTGGATAAGATGGAATAAAACAACTTATAACCCGATTTAAGGGAGAAAAATTCTCTCTTTTCATGTTGCCTTAAAATTTCTTCCTTCAATTGAAAAAACTATGAATTACATTCCAACTGAAATGTAATCCATAGTTCCTTAAGTTAATAACATTGATTTCTAAAGCGGTTTTGCTTCGGAATCTACTCTTTACTGTCAATTTTATCTATGTGCTTTATTCTTTTAATTTCTCCTCTTGCGAAAGAGCACTACCCGCTGTAAATTCTTCTAAAGCATGCTGGAAACCCCGAGTTGTATAAGTGAGCGATGCGCCACCAACCACACCATATTTGAGGATTTCCATGATTTCATCGATGGTTGCACCGCATTTAAGTAGCCTGCCATGTGTAGCAAATGCATTCATCTTAGGGGCTGACTATTGATAGGGGCTAATCCCTTAAGTGTACTTACCCTAACTGTCGTTTGAATGCTTGACTGGCGAAGAAGGAAGCGATGACCATGATACCGACGCACCAGGCAAGCGCGATCCAGATATCGTTGCCAACAGACCCTTCATACAAGAGGGCTCGAATCGCATTCACGATTGAAGTCACGGGCTGATTCTCAGCGAACGCACGGACAATTTTAGGCATGGTTTTGGTAGGAACAAAGGCCGAACTGATAAACGGCAGGAAAATCAGCGGGTACGAGTAGGCTGTCGCCCCTTCCATAGACCCCGCTGTCAATCCGGGAATGACCGCCAGCCATGTCAGCGCCAGCGTAAACAGCCCGAGTATCCCTGCTACCGCGAGCCAATCCAGGATACCAGCACTGGAACGGAAGCCCATCAAGAGCGCGATGAGGATAACCACCACGACAGTAAGCGCATTGGAAACAAGCGAAGTCAACACGTGAGCCCACAATACCGATGAGCGCTTGATGGGCATGGTAATGAAACGCGCCATCAGTCCGCTCTTTACATCGTTAAACAGCCGCAAGGAAGTGTAAGCGACGCCGGAAGCGATAGCCATCAGCAAGATTCCCGGCAATAAATAATTGACGTAGTTGTCCGTACCTGTCTCTATGGCGCCGCCAAATACGTAGACAAACAGCAGCATCATCATAATCGGCGTAATCGCCACCGTAATAATCGTATCCGGGCTGCGCATGATGTTGCGCATTAATCGTCCTAGTATTACCCCTGTTTTGCTTTTCATTTACATCTCCTCCTTTATGCCGATGATCGCGAGGAAAATTTCCTCCAATGTTGGCTGCTTCTCGATATACTCCACTTTCGCTGGCGGGAACATCTCTTTGAGTTCTTTAAGGGTACCGGTTGTGATGATTTTTCCGCCATGCAGGATGGCGATATGGTCAGCCAGTTGTTCGGCTTCCTCCAGATACTGGGTTGTCAGCAAGATGGTCGTGCCCCCGTCGGCAAGCTCCTTGACGGTATCCCAGACTTCAATCCGCGCTTCGGGGTCAAGCCCTGTCGTCGGTTCGTCGAGAAAAATGACTTCTGGCGTCCCAATCAGGCTCATGGCGATGTCAAGCCGGCGCTTCATCCCGCCGGAATACTTATCCGCCCGGCGGTTGGCCGCATCGGTCAGGCTGAATCTTGCAATCAGATTGTCAGCGACTTGAGCGGGATTGGAAACTCCTCGCAACTTGGCTATCATCATCAGGTTTTCCCTTCCTGTGAGCATGCCGTCTAAAGCTGCGAACTGTCCTGTCAAGCTGATGCTCTGGCGAACATGATCCGGTTGACGCTGGACGTCAAAGCCGCAAATACCGACTTCGCCGCCATCGGGCTTCATCAGCGTCGAGAGGATGTTTACCGTCGTCGTCTTGCCCGCTCCATTTGAGCCCAACAGGGCGAAAATTTCGCCACGCCGCACCTCAAAATCCACCCCCTTTAAGACTTCCTTATCTTTAAAGGATTTTTTTAACCCTTTTACAGAAATCGCTGCATTGCTCATACTTTTTTCCTCCTTATAATAAGCGCAGCAAGGCGCCAGATTGACTATACTTCACTACTCTGTCTGACTGATATTCTGTATTACTTACTACCAGGTTAAAAATATAACTGAATAGTGAAGGTGACACATTTCATTTGTAACCAGCTATTCAGTCGAAATTATCTATTGAATTTACTTTTTTCTAATCGCTTCATGATACGCTGATTCAAATCTTCACGATACTTGTCGACATAGGTTTTAGCGGTAGCAACTAGTTCGTCGGAAAGGAAGCCAAGTCGTCCCCAGTAACGGTTTGCGTGGTTAGTGTCGATGCTAGGAGAAACTCCACTTGGAATTCACCGTTAGCCACGACCAATCGTATCGTTCAACTTCTTGCGATATTTGTCCTTCCAAGTTTGCTCATCCTTCACCAAGTCGTCGCAGAAAGCAGCCACGTCCTCGCCCGTAAGGTCAGTGACTTTCTTGCCTTCCGCTGCTCCTTCCTCGAAGAGGTCGAGAATGCCGACAAAGATACGGCTGCTGTCCTTCCAGTCGGTGGGACCACCACCAGCAGTCCACATATATTTTTGGATAGCTTTGTAAGCGTTGCGGTACTCACTTGGAAGTGCCTTCGCAAGTGCCTCCATCTCCCTCCATTCCCGCTTGTCATCCAGACTTCCGATAATTTTTTCAAAAATATTCATTTTACTTCTCTCCTTTTGATTTTATTTTAGTCTTAAGTTCGTTAATTTTACTTGAGATGAAATCCCATTTTTTCCAAAAAATCTCAAGCTGCTCTTGACCTGCTACGTTGAGTGTGTAAAATTTTCTCGGCGGTCCCATAGTGGATGGCTTTTTCTCGATGTCCACCAGATTGTTTTTCTCAAGCCGCATGGTAATCGTATAAACTGTGCCTTCAACCACATCAGTGAAGCCAAGTTCTCGCAGCTGTTGCGTAATTTCATAGCCGTAAGTTTCGCCACGGCTGATGATTTCAAGCACACAACCTTCAAGCACCCCTTTCAGCATTTCCGTGATGTTTTCCATTCTTTACCTCCATTTATATTTTACTTATATTTTTTCAGTACTCTGTAACACAGGTATTTTGTGTTACTGATATTCAGTATTACTGACTACTAGTATATAGTATTACCAATTAGTGTCACTTGTCAATAAAACTTTTCGTCAAAAAAGACCTTATTACGACTTCAAAGGTGTTTTATCAAATTTGACAGCTTAGACTTTAGCCAGACACGTGATTATTCTCAAGAAGAGCTAAATAATTTAAAAATAATTGGTGAAGGGTTTGATGACCAAGAACTCGCTCATTTTCGTGGATTTGATTTACATGTTAAAGTGATCAAAATCATGATTAGTAATACAAACGGTGTCGACTTCGCAAAAAAAGCAGGCGACTATTCAGTTACAAACGCATCGAGTCAATTAATTTGATGCGTTTGTTATTTTAGGGATAGGCTTATCAATAAGTTTGTGAAGAAATGTACTTAAACTAAACTGCGCCACCTGCGGATACTCTCTTTGTTGGTCGTAATTTTATTTATTTTTAATAGGTCAAACGCTTCTTCAACGCTATACATTTTCATAATTACGGCTCCTTAAAGACAACAATTGTTTTATTAAATATGTAATACAACAAATGTTGTTTTATTCAAATGCAAAAGTCATTTTATTAGGATTCCAACCAACGTATATTATCAAGACCCCAAATTGAAAAATTCTATAAATTCAAGGACATTCATATTTTATATGTAATGTCCTTACTAAAGAAAAGTAAAAAGACTGCTCAATTTATTGAGCAGTCAATGGAATAAAATGACCTATGGAAATGACTTCTGAACATGAGAATTATTCTGGCTTAGATATGTGACTAATACATACACCCTATATATTTTATGAATTTAAAAGCGCTAGGTGATTGTGTAATTTGGAGCAAGGCTTGAAATTATTCTTATGCTGTAGCCATTTCACAGTGAGGTTTGATGTATATTTAAAGCCTTGCTCTTGTAGTAATTGTCTCCTTAGTGTTCAAGGAGTATGCATACTTTAAGTCGTCCTCCCTCATATACAAAGGAAAATCTCTCATTTTCTCCAAATTACGTGGTAGTCTGTTTATTTTATTTTGGATCGGTGGTCGTTACGCCCGTAGGGCATTTACCAGTATGACATTGAAGAGCCATTATACAGCCGTTAGCAATCATAAATCCTCACGCAGAGTTCACGGCATCTGCACCGATCGCAAGGGCAATAGCAATTTTATCGGCTGAAATTAACTTTCCTGAAGCAAAAATTTTCAGCTTATTTCGTAGACCAAACTGATAGGCCTTATCAACAACCGCAATTAAAGCAGGATATAAAGGAAGCCCCATTGTATCTGCAATTGATTTGTAAGTGGCGCCTGTTCCACCTTCTCCGCCATCAACCGTAATAAAGTCCGGATAAATCCTAAGATTATTCATGGCCTCGAAAAATTTATCCAAGCTGGATGGATATCCAACGAAAATTTTGATTCCGACAGGTTTTCCACCTTCATCTTGCAGCATTTTGATAAACTGCAACGTTTCGAGCACATTATGCAAAAATGGAAAGCGATTTGGTGAATTAATGGTTTTCCCCACTGGAACTTTACGAATGTTTGCTACCTTCGTTGTAACCTTTGACCCCTTCAGATGTCCGCCACGGATTTTTGCTCCTTGGCCGAATTTAAGCTCAAATGCTTTTATATTCGGCTCCTTGGCTTTAAACTTAAATTCATCAATAGAAAAATTCCCCTCATCATCGCGAAAACCAAATAAACCAGGGCCAATTTGAGCGACCACATCTACACCACTTTCTAAATGCTCTGGTGCAACTCCGCCCTCCCCCGTATTAATCCATGAACCGCCTGCCAAACGGCTGCCATGACCTGTTGAAAGTATATAGTTTTCGCCGACTGCTCCGTAAGATGTGGCAGAGGCACCAAATGGACCGCGAAGTCTCCATGGAAATTTCCGATCACCGCTAACGATTATGGCATCTTCCTCATGGTAAAGCCAACGTGTTGTTTGGTCCTTTTCAAGCTGTTCGTGACGAGTAAACAATCCTTCATGATCAATTTTATATATTATTGAATGGACTTTTTCTTGATTGTCAACCCTTAATTCTTCATTTAATAGGGGAAACAAACCATTCGCAATATAATAACCAGGCTTATCAAAGTCACGTTTGGAACCGAAGCTTAAAAGGTCACTTCGATATTTGGCAGAAAAAACAATCCCTAAAAAATCTATTCGTGAAAATGGTTTGCCACTATTGTCATCAGCAAACCAATATTGCCTGAATTCCGGGCCAACCTTTTCTAACAAGTAGCGCATCCATCCCAAATAAGGGTGTGCTCTGATAATCGAATGCTGTTGTTTCTTAGCTAAAAAATTTAACCACAAAAGCAAGGCAATCGGTCCTACAATAAACACAATCAATAGAAAGATAAAAATAGTCCATACCATCAAACAATCCCTCCTTTTCTAACTAATATTGAGACAAGATCCGCAATTCTGATGCTGGGCGGTTATTTTTCATTACCAATATGTTTATTTAAAACTATCCTTTATGTTGCCTGATATTTATCTCAGATTGTATTTTCTCAAGCTAGAGATAATTAGCAAGATATTTTACTCGAAGATTTCTTTTTACTGTCCTACTGGCATTTCTTGGACTTAAAGTTCCATCAATACTGAGTGATGAGCATTCTTCTGCACCACAAAATATCGTATGCATCAAGAAAAATAGTCACTTTTAATTCTTTTACTTCTGCTCAAGTTTATTTCCACTCTCTTTTAGCCCTTTTTAATAGTTAATAATTTGTTCCACTCATACGAAAAACGACCGCAAGCTCTTAATCAAGCTCGTGGTCGTTTTTCGGTTGTCCTTTATTTGATCGATGCTTCATAAATTTTGTGGATGGATTTGGACAGCATCGATCGACTTTCAGAAAAGGCACAATGCCTTTCTTCTCCCATAGATAATCAGAGGGCGTCGAGTTAGGAGGCCTATGTTCAATTCAATGCGACCTGCCTTTTGTTTGTCAAAAGCATGATTGCCGCATTCTTCGGATGAAAAATGAGGCCTTTTTCAAAAAATGAAGGTTTCATTGAACGGAAATTAGAGATCAATGAGGAAGACCTACAGGAGAGTATAGGCCTGCGGCTTATGTACACAACAATGTGTCCAGTGATGAAGTACTTTATTATGTGAACGGTGACTTTATGAGTCGCCGCGGTATTGAAGAGGGATCGATTACCCTTCATCCAAGTGGTCTACCACATCCAGGAAAAATTGAAGCAAGTATAGGAAAAAAGAAACACAGGAACTTGCTGTTATGGTCGATACATTCAGACCGCTGTATTCGTGAAAAAGGCACATGAGTTAGTATGAGCAGCTAGCTATCAAAATAAATTCATTAATAGTTTAATTACTATAACAATAATTAAAATACAAAACAAAAAGTCTTAATCCCTATAATTGGAGGAATTAAGACTTTTATTTCATTATATACATAAGCAATGGTTTCTTAGACAATTTCTGATAGCTTTTCATTCCCCTGATCAATATATAATTCTTTGACCTTAACATTTGACGGCAGCAGCGGATGATTGCGTATGATGTTGACAGTTTTTTGTACGCTATCCGTTAAAGTTTTTCCTCCATCTAGCCATACACTTACCGTACCCTCAGGAAATTCCGGCATGCAATTTTTAAAAAGATAATCTAATGTTTGAATCTTGTCCTGTAATTCTTTGTTTTTATATATTTTGTTCAGTATATCCCCAGTATTCTTTTGA
>NZ_JAGGQW010000102.1 GCF_018613065.1 Bacillus sp. ISL-7
CCTGTCTTCCCGACCATTCTTCTTAATTCTTATGGGGCCTTAGCTCAGCTGGGAGAGCGCCTGCTTTGCACGCAGGAGGTCAGCGGTTCGATCCCGCTAGGCTCCACCATAATTAAATTGTATATTTGGCGGTGTAGCTCAGCTGGCTAGAGCGTACGGTTCATACCCGTAAGGTCGGGGGTTCGATCCCCTCCGCCGCTACCAAATATTTTAAAGACGTATTTTAATTTGGACCTTTAGCTCAGCTGGTTAGAGCAGACGGCTCATAACCGTCCGGTCGTAGGTTCGAGTCCTACAAGGTCCACCATTAGTTTCATAGTTAACACGGAGGAATACCCAAGTTTGGCTGAAGGGATCGGTCTTGAAAACCGACAGGCGGGTCATACCGCGCGGGGGTTCGAATCCCTCTTCCTCCTCCATTTGCTTTTATAATTTTATTGTCGCGGGGTGGAGCAACGAGCATTGCTTCAATGAATAATCTGCGAGTTGTATCAATCGAGCTGCTGCTTGCATATGCTTACTGAGATTGATACAGTCCATGGAACATTGATCATGGACAAAATTATATAATTTTTATTGTCGCGGGGTGGAGCAGTCTGGTAGCTCGTCGGGCTCATAACCCGAAGGTCGCAGGTTCAAATCCTGTCCCCGCAATTGGTCTGGTAGTTCAGTTGGTTAGAATGCCTGCCTGTCACGCAGGAGGTCGCGGGTTCGAGTCCCGTCCAGACCGCCATTTTCATTTGGCAAAGTAATATGGCTCAGTAGCTCAGTCGGTAGAGCAAAGGACTGAAAATCCTTGTGTCGGCGGTTCGATTCCGTCCTGAGCCACCATTTTAATTAAATAGAGTTTTTATTGTGGCGATTGTGGCGAAGTGGTTAACGCACCTGATTGTGGTTCAGGCATTCGTGGGTTCGATTCCCATCAGTCGCCCCATAATAAATCTATTATATGCGGGTGTAGTTTAGTGGTAAAACCTCAGCCTTCCAAGCTGATGATGAGAGTTCGATTCTCTTCACCCGCTCCAATTTATGGGCCTATAGCTCAGCTGGTTAGAGCGCACGCCTGATAAGCGTGAGGTCGATGGTTCGAGTCCATTTAGGCCCACCATATATCTTTTCATAGCAGCAACTTTAATTGTTCCGCAGTAGCTCAGTGGTAGAGCTATCGGCTGTTAACCGATCGGTCGTAGGTTCGAGTCCTACCTGCGGAGCCAAACGGGGAAGTACTCAAGTGGCTGAAGAGGCGCCCCTGCTAAGGGTGTAGGTCGGGTGACCGGCGCGAGGGTTCAAATCCCTCCTTCTCCGCCATATATTAAGGCCCCTTGGTCAAGCGGTTAAGACACCTCCCTTTCACGGAGGTAACACGGGTTCGAGTCCCGTAGGGGTCATACAAGAAAACTGATAACAACATGTTATCAGTTTTTTTGTTGTATAGGAAATTATAAAATTAATTATTGTGGATAACACTGAACTAGTTCTCTGAATTCAGCTCCAAAATGTTGATTTGCATTCAAGACTGTAAAGGTCAGTATCAGTTCTAGTGGACCTATGAAAAAAGAACTACAAACGTGGAAGCCTTTTTTATAATAATAATTATATTGATATAACTTTAGAAACCCCCCTCTCCTTAGTAAAAACCTTGACAACGCTTACATTCAGAACAATTTCTCCTAATTTTGGACTATCCATTTTTTAAAAATAAAATAACATTTTTTGAATGAAAATCATAAAAAAACTAAAAAAAATTTATATATTTTTGGCGATTACTGATAGAAAAATTGGTGTATAGTGTCGAAACTTGTCACACCTTAGGTTTTTATGGCATATAGCCTCAGCTATTGTCAGAAAAGATAAAAAAGTTTTATGAGGAATATTGATTAATAGCCATTATAATTGGTCTTTGAAATACATATTTTCATTGGGAATGAGGAGAGCCATGACAGTGAATACGTTTTTTCCGACTGAGTATCAGTTACATTTATTTCACGAAGGAAATTTTTTCCAAAGTCATCAGCTTTTTGGCGCTCATATCTTTAAGAATTCCGATAAGGTTTATACACGATTTTGCGTATGGGCCCCTAATGCAATGCAGGTTAGGCTTGCGGGGGATTTTAATAACTGGAATGGTGAAGGGTATGAATTGCAAAAGGTTAATGATGAGGGAGTTTGGATTCTGATTGTTAATAGGGATCTAACAGGGAAGCTTTATAAGTATGAAATTATCACACATTCTGGTGAGAGGCTGCTAAAATCAGATCCATTTGCTTTTTATTCTGAATTAAGACCGAATACAGCTTCTATTGTTTATTCGTTAAACCATTATGAGTGGCAAGACAATCATTGGATGAATCGAAGAGGAAAAAAGAACCTCCTTTCTGAGCCAGTGGTAATTTATGAATTGCATTTGGGTTCATGGAAAAAGAAGGAAGACGGCGAATATCTAAGTTATAAAGAATTGGCATTGGAACTTATTCCATATGTAATTGAGCACGGATTTACACATATAGAGTTATTACCTCTAGTCGAACACCCTCTCGATGCCTCATGGGGTTATCAAGGAACAGGTTACTTTTCTGTTACATCCAGGTATGGGACACCAGATGAATTTAGAGAATTTGTTGATCTGATTCATCAAAATGGTATTGGGGTTATTCTTGATTGGGTGCCTGGTCATTTTTGCAAGGACGCTCATGGCCTTTACCGTTTTGATGGGACTCACATTTATTCCTATAGCACAGCTAGCGACAGAGAGAATGCTGTTTGGGGAACTGCCAACTTTGACCTTGGAAAAGGAGAGGTACAAAGTTTTCTAATCTCAAATGCCCAGTTTTGGATTGACTATTTCCATATTGATGGTTTCCGAATGGACGCAGTAGCTAATATCATTTACTGGCCGAATGGCTCAAATGAAAAGCGTGAAAACCCATTTGGAATTAACTTTTTGAAAAAACTAAACCAACATGTTCATGAGTATGAACCACACTTTTTAATGATTGGTGAGGATTCAACAGAATTTCCTAATGTCACAACACCAGTTACATACGGTGGGCTTGGCTTTGATTATAAATGGAATATGGGCTGGATGAATGACATGCTTGAATATATGGAAATTCCACCTTACTCGCGCTCACATGTTCATTCAAATGTAACGTTTTCATTTTTATATGCCTTTTTAGAAAACTTTATGCTGCCATTTTCTCACGATGAAGTGGTACATGGGAAAAAATCACTGCTCGATAAGATGCCAGGCGATTATTGGGAGAAATTTGCACAACTTAGACTTTTGCTAGGGTATATGTTTGCTCATCCTGGAAAAAAACTTTTATTTATGGGTTTTGAATTGGGCCAGTTTTCTGAATGGAAAGATAAAGAACAGCTCGATTGGAACTTAATGGACTATGAGATGCATCAAAAATTAAATGCCTACGTAAAGTTTTTAACTAAATTCTATAAACGTTCAAAGGCACTTTATGAACTCGATCATTTACAGGACGGATTCGAATGGATAGATGCCAATAATAGCCACCAATCTGTTTTCTCTTTTATGAGAAAAGGGAAAAAGTCTGAAGAAACATTAGTGGTTATTTGCAATTTTACTGGTGTCAATTACCCAATGTATAAAATTGGTGTTCCTAAATCCGGTGAGTATCGAGAAATTTTCAATAGTGATCATATAGAATACGGTGGAGCTGGATTGGTTAATAAAAAGACTATTATAGCAGAAGAAGAACCATTCCATGGCCAGCCATTTTCATTAAATCTAGCAATTCCCCCATTTGGATTCCAAATCATCAGACCAGTTAAAAAGAGGAAGGAGCGAAAAGGAAATGGCAAAGAAGAAGTGCGTAGCCATGTTATTAGCAGGAGGGAAAGGAAGTAGGCTTAATTCGCTGACAAAGGATTTAGCGAAACCAGCTGTTCCTTTTGGAGGTAAATATCGAATTATTGATTTTGCATTGAGCAATTGCGCCAATTCTGGCATCGATACGGTTGGGGTATTAACACAATATCAACCATTGTTATTAAATTCCTATATTGGGATTGGAAGCGCATGGGATCTTGACCGAAAGGATGGCGGGGTAACTGTATTACCACCGTACGCTGAATCTTCCGAAGTAAAATGGTATACAGGCACTGCAAGTGCGATTTATCAAAACCTTAATTACCTTAAACAATACCAGCCTGAATATGTGCTAATCCTATCAGGTGACCATATTTACAAAATGAACTATGAGAGTATGCTTGAATATCATATTGAAAAAAGGGCTGACGTAACTATTTCTTTAATAGAAGTTCCTTGGAATGAAGCCAGTCGTTTTGGGATCATGGATACAGACGAAGAACTAAGAATTGTCGATTTTGACGAAAAACCAGCGAATCCAAAAAATAATCTTGCTTCGATGGGCATTTATATTTTTAACTGGAATATACTTAAAGAATATTTAGAAATGGATGACCGTGTTCCTGAATCGAGTCATGATTTTGGGAAAGATGTGATTCCGATGCTTTTAGAGGAAAATAAAAAATTGTTTGCTTATCCATTTAAAGGCTATTGGAAAGACGTCGGTACGGTCCAAAGCCTCTGGGAAGCTAATATGGATCTACTAAGAGAAGAATGTGACTTAGATTTGTTTGACCATGGATGGAGGATTTATTCAGTTAACCCGAATCAGCCGCCACAATATATTTCTCCGAGTGCGGTGGTTAAAGAGTCACTTATTAATGAGGGATGTACAATAGAAGGGGAAGTAGTGAAATCTGTTCTTTTTCAAGGGGTTACTGTTGGAAAAGGATCAACTATTTTAGAGTCGGTCATTATGCCGGATGCGATCATTGGTAATAATTGTTTGATTGAAAGAGCCATTGTACCTTCTGATGTGAATGTGCCTGACGGAACAGTTATCCGCTCGTTCGATGAAGAGATTATTCTAGTTACTAATGAAATGTTAAGCGGGTTATACCCTGCTTTCTAATATAATACAGGAGGGACTTGGATTGGAAAAAAAGCTACTAGGAGTCATTGATGCCACCACATACCATGAAGATTTGGAAGATTTATTAACACATCGCGCACTTGCTGCCCTGCCTTTTGCAGGAAGATATCGTATTATTGATTTTGTGCTATCGAATATGGTGAATTCAGGTATTCGAAGTGTGGCAATATTTCCAAAAATGCAGTACCGTTCACTAATGGATCATCTAGGTTCAGGGAAAAACTGGGATTTGAATCGAAAACGGGATGGCCTTTTCTTTTTCCCATCTCCAATAGTTGATTACGATGGAAATACAATTGGTTCGTTTGAGAATTTTGCAGCAAATTTAGACTTTTTTTATCGCAGCACGCAAGAGTATTCGATTATTTCCAATTGCTATACGGTTTTTAATATGAACTTTAGACCAATCTTAGATTGGCATAGCAATTCAAGATGTGACATTACCGAAATCCATCAGAAGGATGGAGCTTCGATGGAGATGTACTTAATCAAAACATCCCTACTTATTAAGCTGATTGAAACGCGTAATGAAACAGGGTATACCTGTATGAAGGATGTTGTAAATGATATTGAAAATCTTTACTCGATTTGTAACTATGAATATGACGGTTATTCCGTGATGATAGATTCGATCGAAAACTATTTTTCTACTAGTATGAATTTACTACAGTCGGATGTTTGGAAAAAACTTTTTATTAAAGAACAGCCGATCTTCACTAAGGTAAAGGATGAGCCGCCAACGAAATATATTAAAGGGTCTGTTGTGAAAAATGCAATGATTGCCAATGGATGTTTAATTAGCGGTTCAGTAGAAAATAGTATTATATCCCGAGGTGTAAAGATTGGAAAAGGTGCAGTTATTAAGAACTGTATCATTATGCAAAAGTGCCAGATCGAAGATAATTGTTATCTAGATTCCGTTATTTTAGATAAAGATGTGAAAGTTGAAGCAGGAACTCACTTAACTGGAACAGCGGGGTCACCATTTGTGGTTCGTAAAGGGACAAAACAAGGAGCGTTGATGAACTCGTGAAAGTACTATTTGCCGTTTCGGAATGTGGACCATTTGCAAAATCGGGAGGACTTGCCGATGTTGCTGGTTCCCTTCCAAAAGAATTAAAGAGTTTGGGAACTGATGTCAGAGTTATTCTACCTAAATACGGAACAATTTCAGAAGAATTTAAGAGTGAGATGAAAAAGGTTAAAGAATTTACTGTTTCTGTTGGCTGGAGAAATCAGTATTGCGGAATTGAAGAGCTCACACACCAGGGAGTTACATTTTATTTCGTAGATAATGAATACTACTTTAAACGAGAAAATTTATATGGCTATTTTGATGATGGGGAAAGATTTGCTTATTTTAATAGGGCTGTCTTAGACACACTTGCCCAGCTAAACTTTTTTCCAGATGTGTTACATTGCCATGACTGGCACACGGCGATGATTCCTTTTCTGTTACGAACTGAATATTATAAAAGAAAAGGTTACGGCTTAATGCGTACTGTTTTTACGATTCATAATCTTCAATTCCAAGGGATCTTTCCAAAAGAGGTCTTGGGAGACTTGTTAGGAATGGATTACAATTCTTTTCACACTGGTCACTTAGAGTTTTTCGGAAATATCAATTATATGAAGGGCGCTCTTGTATCTGCAGACAAAATTACGACAGTTAGCCCAACCTATAAAGAAGAAATTCAAACACCTGTATTTGGTGAAAAGTTAGACGGTCTCTTAAGAGAAAGAAATGAAGACTTAATTGGGATTTTAAATGGGATTGATGAAGATTTCTATAATCCTGTTTCCGACCCATTAATATATCAAACATATACTGCTGATAATCATCAAAAAAAATCAATCAACAAAAGTGAGATTCAAAAACATTTTGGATTACCACAATCTGCGCGTACACCTTTATTAGTCATGATTACAAGGCTGACAAAGCAAAAAGGACTTGATTTAGTTAAATGTGTCCTTCGTGAAATATTGCAGGAGGATCTGCAGGTCATTATCCTTGGAACAGGTGATTATGAATACGAAGAACATTTAAGACAGGCCGCACGTATTTATCCTGAAAAATTAAGGGTTCATACCGGTTTTAATGAAGGGCTTGCCCATAAACTTTATGCCGCTGCAGACTTATTTTTAATGCCATCCCAATTCGAACCATGCGGGCTTGGACAGTTGATTGCAATGAAATATGGTGCGATCCCGATCGTTAGGGAAACTGGCGGCTTAAATGATACAATAAAACCTTGGAACGAATTTACCGGAAAAGGAAATGGATTTTCTTTTGCAAATTTTAATGCCCATGATATGCTCTATACAATTAAAAGAGCACTAGGCGTTTATCACGATTCAAAATCGTGGAAATCGATTGTAAAACAAGCAATGGAAATGGATTATAGCTGGGCACAGTCAGCATATAGCTATAACCAGTTATATGCAGAGATCGTTGCAAGGAGTGAAACACATGTTTTCTAATACGGTCGAGTTTAAGGGAACTTTTCTAAAAAGGATTGAGATGGTATGTGGGAAGAGTTTTCCTGAAAGCTCAGCCAGGGATCACTATCAAACCCTTGGAACAATGATTAGTGAATTTGTTAGTAATGCTTGGATTACTACAAACGAGCGTCATTTGGCGACAAAAGGAAAGCAGGTTTATTACCTCTCTATTGAATATCTTTTGGGGAAATTACTAAGACAAAATCTAATTAACCTTGGTGTGGAAGAGACGGTGCAAGCAGGCCTAGAGGAATTAGGAATCGATCTAGGAGAATTAGAGGAATATGAGGCAGATGCAGGTTTAGGAAACGGCGGCTTAGGAAGATTAGCTGCCTGTTTTCTAGACTCACTTGCTTCACTTAATCTGCCGGGTCATGGTCATGGCATTCGTTACAAACATGGCTTATTTGAACAAAAAATTGTTGATGGCTATCAAGTAGAATTGCCGGAACAATGGCTTAAGAACGGAAATGTTTGGGAAATCCGTAAAACCGATAGTTCCATCAAAATCCCATTTTGGGGTAAGGTGGAAACGAAGATGGAAAATGGCCGACTTGTGTTTCATCACCTACATGCTGAAACGGTCACCGCAGTACCTCACGACATGCCGGTCATAGGCTATCAGTCAAAAACCATCAATACACTAAGACTTTGGAATGCAGAGCCTTCCCAATTTCCCTTACACGAGGATATTTTAAAATATAAACGGGAAACGGAAATGATTTCTGAGTTTTTATATCCTGATGATACCCATGATGAAGGAAAGGTTTTAAGATTGAAACAGCAATACTTTTTGGTATCAGCTAGTATACAATCTATTTTAAAGACCTATCGGAAACAACACAACAGCTTGAAACAACTCCATGAACATATCTGTATTCACATTAATGATACACACCCTGTCCTGGCCATTCCCGAGTTAATGAGAATCCTAATTGATGACGAAGGATTTGATTGGGAGCAGGCATGGCACATTACAAAACATACTATTTCTTACACCAATCATACCACCTTGTCAGAAGCGTTAGAGAAATGGCCAGTACATATTTTTCAACCGTTGCTTCCAAGAATATTTATGATAGTAGAAGAAATTAATGAACGATTTTGTCATGAACTTTGGGAGCAAACACCAGGTGATTGGGAGCGGATTAAGGGACTAGCCATCCTTGCCGATAATTATGTAAAAATGGCTCATTTGGCCATCGTAGGAAGCTTTAGTGTGAATGGTGTGGCGAAACTGCATACTGAAATATTAAAGAAACGCGAGATGAATCAATTTTATCAATTGTTTCCTGATAAATTTAACAATAAAACGAACGGAATTGCCTACCGCCGCTGGCTGTTAAAATCGAACCCAAAACTATCTTCATTGATTACAGATACGATTGGGTCTGATTGGACCTATAAAGCTACCGAGCTGTCCCAGTTACTTAGATTTCAAAACGACACTTCATTTTTAGAACAATTATTAAAAATTAAGAATGAAAACAAACAAACACTTGCCAAGATTATTTTCGATAAGACGGGAACTGCCGTTGATACGGGTTCAATCTTTGATGTACAAGTGAAGCGGCTCCATGCTTATAAACGGCAGCTTTTAAATGTATTACATATTATGCATCTCTATAATCGGATCAAAGAAGATTCAAGCTTTAAGGTTGTTCCAAGAGTGTTTATTTTTGGAGCGAAAGCATCGCCAGGATATTATTATGCGAAGAAAATCATTAAGTTAATAAATACAGTTGCTGAAAAAGTCAACAATGACCCATTTATCAACGACAAAATTAAAGTGATTTTTCTTGAAAATTATCGCGTTTCTCTTGCGGAGAAGATCTTCCCTGCAGCAGATGTCAGTGAACAAATCTCCACGGCTAGTAAGGAAGCTTCTGGAACAGGTAATATGAAGTTTATGATCAATGGGGCATTGACGGTGGGAACCTTGGATGGTGCCAATATAGAAATTCGTGAATTAGTCGGTAATTCCAATATATTCACGTTTGGACTAACTGCAGATGAAGTTCTTCACTACTATCAACATGGCGGATATCAATCCGATGAATATTACCACCACGATTATCGAATTCGTCAAGCCGTTGACCAGCTTGTGAATGGCTTTTTCCCTGGTGTTTATAATGAATTTGAACCAATATTCGATTCACTCCTTCAGGAAAATGATCAATATTTTGTCTTAAAGGATTTTGCTTCCTATGCAGAAACACAACGTTCCATTGGAGAAGCGTTTATTGACCGATTACGTTGGCAGAAAATGAGTCTAAATAATATCGCCCAGGCTGGTTACTTTTCAAGTGATCGTACGATTCAGGAATACGCAGACGACATATGGGGAATAAAGCCTCTACAATAAAAAAAACTTCTGCCAGTCTATGGCAGAAGTTTTTTTATAAGTAATGACCTGCGAAAATTCCGATTGCTAATAAAAACCCAAATATCGTATTGGTTTGTGCTGTTGCTTTCATCGCTGGTGCCATTTGAATCGGCAAGGTATTTTCAATAAATCCTTTGGTTGCTTTAATAGCCTTTGGAGCGCTAAGAATTACAAGTGCTGTCCAAATTGGTAAAACACCAATAATGATGAGTCCCAAAACCCAAAGAAATGAAAAAGTGAACATCCCTGTTAATAAGTAAATAGCACCTTTCTTACCTAATAGAATGGCAACTGTTTTACGGCCGTTTTCTTTGTCGCCATCCAAATCACGGATGTTATTCGATAACATAATCATACCAACCAATATCATACTTGGAACTGAAACGAGAATACTTGTGCTGCTGACTGTTCCCGTTTGAATAAAGAAGGCGATTAAAATAATCAGCATCCCCATAAAGAAACCTGAAAGAATTTCACCAAATGGTGTATAGGCGATCGGGAAAGGACCTCCAGTATAAAAATATCCCACAGCCATACAAATTAGGCCTACAACAGCTAACCACCAGCTGCTATTTGCGCAAATATAGACCCCTAATAATAGAGCAATTCCATAAAAGCCAAAAGCAAGATTTAGGACTGTTTTGGGTTTGATTCCGTCACGAACAATCGTACCTCCAATCCCAACGGATTGGGCAGTATCCAGACCGCGTTTGAAATCGAAATATTCATTAAACATATTGGTTGCAGCTTGAATCAATAAACTTGCTAAAAGCATGGCAAAAAATAGACCAAAATGGATGTTCCCATACTTAAGGGCTAATGCCGTACCAAGCAGAACTGGCACGAATGCAGCGGTTAATGTATGAGGGCGGGTCATTTGCCACCAAACTTGAAAGCCGCGGTTTGATTCAACTACAGGATTCGAGCTTTGCTGTATATTTGGTTGCATAGTATCTCTCCCTTTTTAGTTTTTTTCTCTCTATTTAAAGGTTTAGAATCGATTATTTAATGGGCTTTGCCCAAAACTAAGTGTATGAAATTCAAGGAATAGTGTCAATTAATTTTTCTTATCAAATCTAGAAGATTATACCTGTTTGATTATTATTGGATGGTTGGTGGGAAAATGAAACTAATCAAATGAGAAGGCTTTTTTTATCAGTAAGATGGAAACTTAAGATATAATATGGAATGATGCAGGTTTGCTAGTGACAAGTATTACTGACTTCTTTACAATGAGAGTAGTATGTTAAAATTTGCATTAATATGAATGGATAACAGTCATTTCGGCTGTTTTGGAGGGATTTGTTTGGTTACCATTCAAGAATTGGAAATAATGGAACGAGGTCTTTTGGCTGTTAATCGAGCAAAAGAACTTGGCCGGCCCATTTTAATTAGTGAAGTTTATAAAATGGACACGATTAACCCACTATCATTTTTTAATATAGGAAAAGAACATTATCGCGGGGAACGATTTTTCTGGAAGGACCCAACGGACGAGACGGTGCTAATTGGACTTGGGATTTCGAAACAAATTCAGACGGATCAGGCTTCTGACCGCTTTTTTCATGTTGAAAAGGAATGGGAAAAATTTTTAGAGGACTGCCTCATTTTTAATCCATATACAGAAGTTGGTGTAGGGCCCGTCATGTTCGGTGGCTTCTCTTTTGACCCCTACAAGGATAAAACAGACCTCTGGTCCAAGTACGCTGATTCATTGTTCCACATACCCAAATTTTTATTAAGTATCATTCGAGGTCAAACGTATTTAACCACGAATACAGTTTGTACTCCACATGAGGATCCTTATATATTTAAGAAAGTAAGCAATGAGAGAAATCAGCTATTAAATTCTCTTCATCAGAATGAACGGATGAGTACAGCGTCACTTCTAGAAACGCGAGAGATTGAACCAGAGAAGTGGAAAAAAACTGTTGATGGAGTTGTGAAGGAATTAACAGAAGGTCCGCTTAAAAAGGTCGTTCTTGCCCGAGAATTGCGGCTTGTATTTGACGATCAGGTAGAGGCAGAGGATGTATTGAATAATTTATATATGCAGCAGCATGAAAGCTTTATTTTTGCATTTGAATCGAATGGTGATTGTTTTATTGGGGCATCTCCAGAAAGACTAGTGAAAAAACATGGGAATGAGGTTTATTCTACCTGCCTTGCCGGTTCTATTTCACGGGGGAAAACCGAACAAGAAGACCTTAAATTAGGTCAAATGTTATTAAATGATCAAAAAAATCTGATTGAGCATGGTTTCGTGGTAGAAATGATTAAGGAAGCACTTGAAGAATCATGTGAAGAAATTATCCTGCCCGACAAGCCGCAGTTGATGAAGATACGGGATATTCAGCACCTATATACCCCTGTTATCGGAAAATGCCATAATGATGCTTCCTTGTTGTTATTAGTCGAACGACTTCACCCAACACCAGCACTCGGCGGACTGCCTAAGGATGAAGCAGTTGTAAAGATTAGACAAGTAGAGGAACTGGACCGTGGATTCTATGCTGCCCCTTTAGGGTGGGTGGACTACAGAAAAAATGGCGAATTTGCTGTTTCGATTCGATCTGGATTGATCCAGGGGGATGAAGTATCGTTGTTTGCAGGTTGTGGAATAGTAGCAGATTCTGACTCAGAAATTGAATATTTGGAGACGAGCTTGAAATTTAAACCAATGCTCCGAGCCCTTGGAGGAAATTAATATGAATCAACAAGAATCATTAACAGCCTATATAGCCGCCGTAGTTTCTGAACTTATTTTTTCGGGAGTTACGGATGTAGTTGTTAGCCCTGGTTCAAGGTCAACTCCAATGGCGATGATCATGGCAGAACATCCTGACCTGAAAGTCCATATCCATGTAGATGAACGGTCAGCGGCTTTCTTTGCGTTGGGAATTGCAAAGTCGTTAAATAAGCCAGTTGCCATACTTTGTACTTCAGGTACAGCCGCAGCAAACTATTTTCCTGCGATAGTTGAAGCGCGTTATGCTCGGGTACCATTGATAGTACTTACAGCGGATCGACCGCATGAACTGCGAGAGGTTGGTGCCCCACAGGCAATCGACCAAATTCATTTATATGGGAAGCATGTGAAATGGTTCTCCGAAATGGCATTGCCTGAAAAAAGTGATGAAATCATTCGCTATGCCAGGACCGTTTGTGCCCGGGCAGTTGCGATTGCCACAAGTGCCCCTTCCGGTCCTGTACATTTGAATTTTCCTTTCAGAGAGCCGCTAATTCCAAAGATGGATGATGACCTCTTCCAGCTTAATGAACGACCAAATGGGTATATAAAAGTTCAAAACGGGGACTTAACCCTTTCAGATGAACATTTTCAGGAAATAGCTGAAAGGCTTAATAAGACAAATAAAGGTGTTATTATTTGTGGAAACATGGGATGTTCTGAATTTCCTAGAGCGGTTACGCAATTAGCTGAGAAATTAAATTTTCCAATCATTGCAGACCCCTTATCACAATTAAGAAGTGGGCAGCATAGCCTTAAAAATATCATTGAAACTTATGATACCTTCCTAAGGAATGAAGATGCAAAAACCTTCCTTAAACCAGAAGTTGTTATTCGATTAGGTGCGATGCCAATATCAAAAGCATTAACGATCTTCTTAAAAGAAAATGGAGATGCAGAACAATTTGTGATTGATGGCGGCGGAGGCTGGCGTGATCCTTCATCCTTGTCAACCAGTATGATCTTTTGTGATGAATCGGTATTCTGCAAGAAGCTATTGTCATATACGAATGAGAATCCCTCATCCCAATTTTTAACGAAATGGAAAAGGGTAAACGGGCTAACCAAAGAAAATATGAATGCTCTAAGTGATATAACAGAATTAAGTGAAGGCAAACTATTTTATCAATTAGCCGATATGGTGCCAGAAGGTGCTACCCTTTTTGTTGGCAATAGTATGCCAATTCGCGACTTGGATAGTTTTTTTATTAACAATAATAAAGCAATCAAAATAATGGCGAACAGGGGAGCCAATGGGATCGATGGTACGGTTTCGACCGCTCTAGGTGCAGCTTTATACTCAAAATCCTTATACCTTGTCCTTGGCGATTTAACATTTTTCCACGACTTAAATGGTCTGATTGCAGCAAAGTTGTACAATATAGATATTAATATTCTTCTGGTTAACAATAATGGAGGCGGAATTTTTTCCTTCCTTCCTCAATCGGAGCATCCTAAGAATTTCGAACTGCTGTTTGGTACTCCACTAGATCTTGAATTTGAGCATGCGGTTAAAATGTTTAAGGGTAAATTTACGAGGATTGAAGATTGGGACCATTTAGGGTCAGAAATGATGAAGGCTACGAATCAAACAGGGTTAAAAGTATATGAGCTTAGAACAAACAGAGACGTTAACCGTGACGAGCACCGCGGATTTTGGAGCTTTGTTTCCCGGGAAATATCGAACTTTGTCAAAGGTGAACAGTAAATGAAGATTGTTAGCGATGGGATTCAATATCATGTCGAAGATTACGGGGAAGGATCTATCCCGCTTGTTCTTTTACATGGATTTACCGGGGACAGCACGACATGGACTCCTTTCTATGATGCTTGGGGGAAGCAAATGAAACTAATTAATCCTGACATCATTGGACATGGAAAAACAGAATCACCCGATGTACTTAGTCGATATCAAATAGAGTCAGTTGCGAAGGATTTAAATACGATCCTTGAACATTTAGATGTTAAGCAAGTAGATCTACTTGGTTACTCAATGGGTGGAAGACTTGCCCTTACTTTTGCCCTGCTTTTTCCTGAGCGGGTCCGTAAATTAATACTTGAAAGTGCCTCACCAGGTCTGGAAACAGAAAATGAAAGTCAACTTCGCCGTATGAAAGATGCGGAACTTGCTAAATTTATTAAAGAACAGGGGATAAGCGCGTTTGTAGATTATTGGGAAGGGATCCCCCTTTTTCAAACGATGAAACAACTGCCTTCAGCACAAAAGCAGGTCATAAGGGAACAGCGTTTAAACAATTCGCCTACTGGGCTCGCGAACAGCCTGCATGGGATGGGAACCGGATCTCAGCCTAACTGGTGGGGGAAATTAAACGAACTAACTTGCGAGGTTCTGCTCTTAACGGGTGAAGAAGATAAAAAGTTTTGTGATATAGCGGATAAAATGATGAAAGAGCTAAAAAATGGCTTTTGGGTGGTTATTGAAGGTAGTGGGCATGCAATTCATGTGGAAGAACCAGAAAAGTTTGGTACAATAGTAAGTGACTTTTTGTCAAAAGAATAAATAAGGGAGGATATCATTTTGACAGTAGAATGGATTGCAGGACGCAAATATGAGGAAATTCTATATGAAACATATAATGGTATTGCGAAAATTACCATTAATCGTCCACATGTACATAATGCATTTACACCGAGAACTGTTTCGGAATTAATTGATGCTTTTGCCTTCGCACGAGATGATTCTAGTGTAGGAGTTATTATTTTAACTGGAGCAGGAGATAAGGCATTTTGTTCAGGTGGTGACCAAAAAGTTCGTGGTCATGGGGGATATGTTGGAGAGGATCAAATTCCTCGTCTAAATGTTCTTGACCTACAGCGCCTCATTCGTGTTATTCCAAAACCTGTTATCGCAATGGTAAAAGGATATGCCATCGGTGGTGGTCATGTGCTGCACATTGTGTGTGACTTAACGATTGCAGCTGATAATGCTATTTTCGGACAAACTGGACCGAATGTTGGAAGCTTTGATGCTGGATACGGCTCAGGCTACCTAGCTAGAATTGTTGGACATAAAAAAGCTCGGGAAATCTGGTTCCTATGTCGTCAATACAATGCCCAGGAGGCACTTGATATGGGCTTAGTGAATACGGTTGTTCCGCTTGAAAGAGTAGAAGAAGAAACGATTCAATGGTGTAGTGAAATACTTGAGAAAAGTCCAACTGCCCTTCGTTTCTTGAAAGCAGCCATGAATGCTGATACAGACGGATTAGCTGGTCTTCAACAATTTGCTGGCGACGCAACCCTGCTTTACTATACAACCGATGAAGCCAAAGAAGGCCGTGATTCATTTAAAGAAAAGCGTAAGCCTGATTTTGGTAAATTCCCTCGTTTTCCTTGATAGTTTTTACCAGCAGCTTGATGGTTTCCATCAGGCTGTTTTTAATAGAAAGCGGGGAAAAAGCAAGACAGATTAGGAAGGTGACAATTATGCAAAGCGAAATGATGCCTAATTTTTTGAAGAAAAGAGCGTTTCTAACCCCTGAACGAACAGCTGTTTATTTTCAGGAACAAACCATAACCTTCGGCGAACTCTACCAACGTTCTTATCAAGTGGCAGGACAGTTACAAGGGTTAGGAATGCATAAAAACCAATATGTTGGTGTGTTATTAAATAGCAACCTAGATACAGTTGTAATATTATTTGCCCTTCAACTGTTAGGAGTTAGGGCTGTAATTTTGAACAACCGCCTTTCTCCGTCGGAACTAGTATGGCAGCTAATTGATGCAAAGGCCGTCTCTTTAATTATTGAAGATACTTTTTCTGAAACAAAAACCTTCATAAATAATCAAATTCCATCAATTTGTACGCTGACAAAGGCCGAGATATTTTTCGGCAGTCAGAACGCGCCCAATATTCAGGAAGAAATCAGCTTATCAGAAATTTGTACGATCATGTATACGTCCGGAACCACAGGAAATCCCAAGGGAGTAATCCAAACCTATGGAAATCACTGGTGGAGTTCCGTTGGTTCAGCCTTAAATTTAGGATTTATTGAAGGGGATTCCTGGCTTTGTAACGTTCCGCTTTTTCATATTAGCGGCTTTTCAATTTTAATGCGCAGTGTCATATATGGAATGCCGATCGTTCTCCACGACCATTTTGATGTTGAAGAAACCATTTATGATATTCATGATAAAAAAGTGACCATCATGTCAGTGGTTGGTACTTCCCTGAGACGAATAGTTGATGCTCTTCGAGAGAGGCGCCTGCCTAATCATTTTCGCTGTATGCTTCTTGGAGGAGGACCTGCACCATTACCATTACTCCAAGCGTGTATAGAAAAAGAAATTCCTGTATTCCAAACCTATGGAATGACCGAATCCTCCTCGCAAATCGTGACGCTCGCTCCAGAATATAGTCTGACGAAGCTAGGCTCGGCAGGAAAGCCGTTGTTCACCTCGCAGCTTCAAATAGTTGCAGAAGATGGTGGTCTGGCTCCCTCAGGTATGCCAGGTGAAATTGTCATAAAAGGACCCAATGTTACCCCAGGGTATTTATTCCTACCTGAAGTAACAGAAGAAAAGTTTATTAATGGCTGGTTCCACACGGGAGATGTGGGCTACTTAGATGAAGATGGCTTCTTATATGTACTCGATCGGCGTTCTGACTTAATAATTTCAGGGGGAGAGAATATTTACCCTGCAGAAATTGAGGCAGTTTTGTTAGCCCATCCGGATGTTTCAGAGGCTGGTGTGACAAGTTTAGAGGATACTGAGTGGGGACAAGTGCCGATTGCTTATATTGTAAAAAGAGAAGGAACAAATCCTTCGGTTGGAGCACTTGAGCAATTTTGTAAAGAGCGTTTAGCCAAATATAAAGTCCCTAAAGCATTTTATTTTACTAAGGAACTGCCTAGAAACGCATCGAAAAAAATACTCCGCCGAGAGCTCCGAGAGTGGGTGAAAGAGGAGATCCGGTAATGAAGATAGCAGCAGTAGAGTTAAATGTCATTCAAATGCCCTTAAATGACCCGTTTCTGACCCATTTAGGAGCCGTGAAGAACCGTGAGGGAATAATCATTAAGATAACCAATTCCGATGGTGTATCAGGGTTTGGAGAGGGCGTTGCTTTTTCTACTCCGTGGTACACAGAAGAAACGGTTAAAACAAGTTTACATATGTTAACTGATGTTTTGATTCCACTCCTTCAAAAAGCACCTTTAAACCATCCTGAGGAGGTCTCTCAGCTGTTTAGCTCGGTAAGAAGGAACAATATGGCTAAGGCTGCCTTAGAAACAGCTGTATGGGATTTATTTGCGAAGAGTCATTCGCTGCCACTATCAAAACTGCTTGGGGGAACACGATCTTTGATTGCGTCAGGGGTTGTAGTGGCCACAGATTCCACTAAAAATGCACTCCAGCAAATTGAGCAATATCTAGAGGACGGTTATCAAAGGATTAAAGTTAAAATAAATCCACAGCAGGATTATGCTTTTCTTTCTGAAATTCGCCGTTTTTATCCTGAACTGCCAATCATGGCAGATGCGAATTCTGCCTATACGATTAAAGATATAGAACGAATAAAAGCTCTTGATGACTTTAAGTTGCTGATGATCGAGCAGCCGCTGGGATATGATGATATTCTTGAACACGCCTTGCTTCAAAAAGAAATTAAAACACCTATTTGTTTGGACGAAAGCATTGTCAGCTATGATGATGCTCGAAAAGCCATCGAGTTCGGAAGTTGTCAGGTAATAAATATTAAAGTGGGCAGGGTAGGGGGCTTGTATGAAGCGAAACGAATTCATGACTATTGCTTCGAAAAGGGCATACCGGTTTGGTGTGGGGGTATGATCGAGTTTGGGGTTTCTAGGGCCCATAATATTGCACTCGCCTCATTACCAGGATTTTCGATCCCAGGAGATATCTCTGCTTCTAATCGCTTTTGGGAGGAAGATATTATTACCCCAGAAGTAAACGTTAAAAACGGTTTTGTCAAAGTCCCATCCGGTCCTGGGATTGGATTTGAAATAAACGAAAAAAGATTACAGGAAACCTTACTGTGGAAAGAAACATTTGTTTTATAAAAATGTTTTTATAAAGCTCATAGTTAATTTTGGAACAATGTTGATTGGAGCGGAAGGCGCGAAGACTCCTGCGGGAGTACGGGGCAGGGGAGACCCCGCAGGCGCTTAGCGAGGGCACTGAAAAAGTCCCTTGTTTTATAGCAGTTGTAGGTTGATTTTATCAACTCTTCAACTGCTTTTTATTTTATAATTGTGGTAATAAAACATTTTAGGTGGTATACAAATGATTTCCTTTCAAGATTCATTCAATCTTAGCCCATACATAGCAATTTATGATCTCGTTGTGCCAAAAAATAATATGCTTCGTCAAATTAAAGAACTAGTCGACGT
>NZ_JAGGQW010000103.1 GCF_018613065.1 Bacillus sp. ISL-7
TAAAAAGGACCATTTAGGTCCTTTTGGCTTCTTCAACTAAAGCACCCGTTACTTTAAGTGCAATTTTTCACATATGTTCGTAGTTTGTATAGCCAAACTTATTATCTTAGGAGGATACATCCCCAAAATTATATTTTTAATTTGTACCGTACAAATAAACCCAAAAGAACAGATACCATCATTCCAATACGCAATTCAATATCATTAATAACATTAAAATAATATCTCAAACAAAAAAATAATAATGAAACAATTCCGAAAGCTATAAAAGAATAAATTTTCAGCATTTCTTACTCCTCCCTTACTGAAATAATATACAACCCCTTGTTTCACTCTTGCACCCTTTAGTTTAAGAACAATATTTCATAATCTCCCTTTCACTATCCCTTTATAGTAGCAAAAACACAAGTCCTATTACTGTTAAAGATATAAGAAACGGGATTGCACAACCAACTCCTAAACAGCTGGAAAGCAAATTATAAATAGACCAGCGAGTTTTTTCTCCCCTGGTCGGATTTTCTTCAAACGCTTTAGGTGTATATGTCCTAATCTTTTTCATCGTTAAAATCATCCCTGTGTATTTATATACATAATAATTTGCTGCTTGTTTTAATTAACCTTCTTCATCTAAACTGACAGTTACTTCAATAAGAAAAGCTGCCGAAAATGACAGCTGATCTTTAACTCTGCACAACTTATCTTTCAGTTTTGCTTCTATATTGTTTTATCAGTTCAGTTACCACAAAAACAAATATAATTGCTCCTAATGTACCGTATACATATCTGTGGTCTGTAAAATTCAATATTGATACAATCAAAGATAAAATTGCTGAAATCATTAACCTTATTTGCCCCATAATATTACCTCTTGTGTTTGTTTCGCTCAAGCACCCTTTAGTTTAATAAGGATAATGAAATAGGATTCTCGAAACAGCCCATAGAAGTAACCCTGCAATAATCACTAGAACTCGAATTACCCAATTCTTCACTTCATAAATCCTCCTGAAAATTGATAAGATATTGCTAAATTAACTTCCAAAAATCACAATTAGCACCAATAAACAAGTAGACCAATTTATTAATTGCATATATTTTCTTTTATTTTTTTCCTCTAATACATCTTTGAATAAATTTAGTTTTAAGATTAATTTATTTATAAATAGGACTATTAACCAACAGGTTAAAAAAATAAGCAAACTTATAACTAGAAATTTAAACCCCTTTTCTATTCCTCCTATGTATTTCAATAAAATTAAAATTATCATGTTTAATTAAAAGCTATGCGAAAGCTTTGTTCTTTAAGAAATTCTCTGATAGTCATTTCTTTTGTACCCCTAATTTTTATAACTTTCAGCTAATTATATCAGCGGAATAAGCATTTGTAACTAGGGGGATTTTTACCTTTTTACATAGAATTTCAAATAATCCTTCTTCAGCTAAACTGCCCCGTTAGCTTAAGTACATTGCTTCACAATATTCAATCTAACTAGTATTGAAGAGGAGGTTATTACAAGTCTCTCTTTTTTTTTGACCAAGTATCGATTCCATTTGGATATAAATCATCCAAAAAATGATTGCCGAATAAGAGGGTTATAAACTATAATACAAATGATAATGATTTTCATTATTAATAAAATCATTAAAAGGCTGCGTTCAAAATGTTACATAACCCTTTTCAAAAATGCGTAAAGAATGGTTCAAACAAATTTCTGTTACTGCTATTATTCATTTTTGTAATTCTTGGAGTATTTGGTTCTATGATATTGGCAATTTCATTTGGGGCCAAAGAGGTTACTTTTACTACAGTATTATCTGCAATTTTTAATTTTAATCCTAAGTTGACTGAACAACAGATTATTCATGAATTGCGGTTTCCACGGGTAATAGGTGCTGCAATCGTCGGGGCAGCTTTTGCAGTTTCGGGGTGTCTAATGCAGGGAGTAACCCGTAATCCATTAGCAGATGCAGGGATTCTTGGTATTAATGCTGGAGCAATGTTTATAGTTACTCTTTGTTTTGCTTTTTTTCCAGGTATTCCGTATTCACTATTAATGTTTTTTTCTTTTATTGGTGCAGTACTTAGTACTCTATTAATTTTTATAATCGGATCTTCTGTCCCAGGTGGGCTAACACCAATACGGTTGACTATCTCAGGTGCAGTTATAGCAGCACTTTTACATTCACTTAGTGCAGGTGTAGCAATTTACTTTGATTTGAACCAAGATTTAGCTTTTTGGTATGCAGGAGGTGTTGCGGGAATTAAGTGGGACCATTTAAAGGTGTTGGTTCCCGTTATTCTCATCACGATTATTTGTGCTATAACCATGGGCCGCTCTGTTTCTCTAATTTCCTTGGGGGATGATATAGCTATAGGTCTTGGGATGAATGTAACTCTAATAAAGGTACTATCTATTATTATAGCTGTTATTTTGGCAGGCGTTTCAGTTTCAGCGGTTGGATCAATAGGATTTATTGGATTAGTCATTCCACATATTTCTCGAAAGTTGGTTGGAGTAGATTATAGACTTATCATTCCAATGTCTGCGTTATTGGGTTCACTCTTACTGATTATAGCTGATTTAGGAGCGAGAACAATCAATCCACCTCGTGAATTGGCGATTGGTATTTTAGTAGCCCTTGTAGGAGTTCCATTTTTTCTTTATATTTCTCGTAAAACTGGGAGGGATTTATAAATGAAATCCCAAGCCAATACAAACAACAAGAGAACCTATACTGTTGCTCTAGTATTAATTTTGATTAGTATTAGTATTGTTTTAATTAGTTTGAATACAGGATCTTTGCAAATTGCTCCATTAAAAGTAATCCTGACTCTTTTTGGATACGGTGATTATAAAAGCTCTTTAGTGTTGTTCGATTATCGTATGCCCCGAATCCTGATAACCATGTTGGGCGGGATTGGCTTAGGAATTTCTGGTGCGATTTTACAAGGACTGTCCCGTAACCCTTTGGCAGACCCAGGAATTTTGGGGCTGCATTCAGGTGCCTCCTTTGGTCTGATTCTTTTTGTTACATATTTTCATTCATTAAATCATCATGCTGCCATTCTTATCCCATTATTTACTTTTTTAGGGGGATTATTAACGGCATTTATTATTATTTTACTTGCTTATGACCGTATCAAAGGTTTGCTGCCTATCCGACTAATTCTTACAGGAATTGCGGTCTCTGCGGGCTTTAGTGCAGTAACACTTTTCCTATCCCTTCGTCTTGATGAAGAGACTTACACATTTGCTTCAAGATGGCTGGTAGGAAATGTTTGGGGAAGGGACTGGATCCATGTGATGGCCCTTTTTCCCTGGATTCTTATCTTAGCACCATTTGCATGGTCTCAATCTAAATCATTAAATGTCTTATCTTTAGGGGATGAAGTGGCAGCTGGGCTTGGCATCTCGGTTCAAGGGCAACGCTTGCTTTTGCTGGCAACTGCTGTCGGTTTATCCTGTGCGAGTGTAGCAATGGTAGGCGGCATTGGTTTTATTGGTCTAGTTTCACCCCATCTTGCACGCCGTCTTGTTGGCCCGATGTATCAAAATTATCTTCCTGTCTCAGGACTCATCGGGATGGTCATTTTAGTACTTGCAGATACGGTGGGACGTTCTATCTTTCAACCCAATGCGATTCCAGCAGGTGTAATTGTTGCAGCAATAGGAGCCCCTTATTTTCTATATTTATTAATAAAGTCAAAATAATAAAACATCAACAAGGAGAGAAAATCATGAAAAAGAAACTCACCATATTATTCAGCACAATGTTGTTACTTTTATTATCAGCTTGTGGTCAAACCGCTTCTAATGAAGCTAAATCATCTAATGAACAAAAAGCAGAAAATAAAGAAACTAGAATTGCTTCCCTCTCTATTCATTTAACGAACGATTTACTTGCATTAGGAATTAAGCCCATTGGTTCTGTCGTTGGCGGAGAATTAAAAGATTTTCTTCCCCATGTAAAGGATCAGTTGAAAGATACGAAACAGCTTGGACCTGCTAAAGATCCAGATATGGAAGCATTACTCGAATTGTCCCCTTCGGTAATCTATCTTGATAAAGAATTTGGAGGTCAAGATGTATCCAAATATGAAAAAATTGCATCCACTGAAGTATTTAATCTTGATGAAGGGACCTGGAGAGATCATTTAAGGTCGATTGGAAAACTAGTTAACCGAGAGCAGCAAGCTGAAAAATTCATTGCAGATTATGAAAAACAAACAAAAGAAGTACGCAATTTAATTAATAATAAACTTGGCGAAGATAGTAAAGTAATGGCCATTCGTGTTACCGCAAAAGAGTTACGAGTATTTAGTACTAAACGTCCAATGGGTCCAATTTTATTTGAAGATTTAGGTTTAAAACCTGCTAACGGTATTGAGGAACTTGAATCAAATCAGCCTTACGAAGTGATTTCCCAAGAAGTTCTTCCAGACTTTGATGCTGATGCTATATTTGTTGTTGTTAATAGTGATGATGATGCTCAAACAGCTTTTAAACAGTTACAAGAATCACCTATTTGGAAAGGGTTAAAAGCCGTAAAGGGTAACCATGTTTACGTAATTCCAGATCAACCTTGGCTTGACTATTCAGCATTAGGAAATAAACTGGCAATGGATGATGCAAAAGAAATATTCTCGAAATAAATATTATAAATATGATTTTTTTAATATCGAATCGACATGTTTGGTGGCATTTTTTAATATTTAATGGTAAAGCCTGTGGAAGAATATCCATAGGCTTCTTAAATTAAGAGGCTGTATAGTTTTATCCTTTCACTAACCTGACTGATTTCCCCTGTGGAGGTCAGTTTATTTCAATAACTTTGTGAAGAATTGAACCTAAACTAAACTGCCCGTTAATTCAATAAGAAAAAGCCCCAAAAAAGGCAGCTCCATTGGATCTTCAACTCAAGCATCCGTTAGCTGAATAAGAAGAGATTCAATTATTTTTCAAAATGTTATACAGTTGTGCTGATTTGGATGGAACAAATATGATTGGATATTTTTCTCCTAACTGTTTCTTCACCTCTTGGAATAGTTGCAACCCTTTTCCATTGTGATTTTCCTCTAGTTTTAATCCATTTTCCTTTAATGAATCAGTTTCTAAATCAATCCATTCACCATATTCCGATACCCATTCCATTAGCTCTTCCTGTAATTTATCTGGTATGGGGAATTCCTCTATATCAAGATTTTCACCACAATCGTTACACCAAATTGGATCCGCAACAAAATCAGCTTCGAATTTATATGAAGTATGTTTGCAGTTTCTTTTTAGTTTCCAAAACATTATTTGCTCTCCATTTCAAATTTATAAGTAAAAATTGCATTTACACCTATATCACAATTATACCCCAACAACTGATGTTCCGTCTGCATTATCACACTAACCTGCTTCGCTAGTGGAAAAACTAAAAAGGCTCTACTCCTCTTGAAGTAAAGCACCCGTTAGCTTAAGTACATTTTTTCACATACTTCAAAAAAGGTAGTTTGCATAATCATTGTAACTACAAATTTTTCTCCATTATAACGTAGGATTTCCCTTCTTTTATAAAACTAGAGTTGGTCTCTTGTAAACCAAACTTTTTATAAAAATCCAACTTATTCTTTCTGGCATTACACCAAATTCTTTTCACATCGTGAATCTTTGCTTCCTTCAATACAGCTTCTAACAATTCACTTCCGTATCCTTTTCCTTGCTCTTGTTGAAGAGTTGCAAATTTTCTAAACTGGGCTTCTTCATTGTCTATAAATAGTGAAATGACAGAAACCAGTGTGCTTTCTTTAAAAAGACCAAAATGAATACCTAAATCATCATCTTCTAATTTTATATATTCAAAGGGCTTATCGGACAACATGACTTCATGCCTTAATCCCCACACTTGTTCCTTATCTACTTTTCTAATCGTGGTTTCCATAGTCCTCTCCCTTGTTTTCTATAAACCAATATAATCATAAATATTTTTCGCTAACAATAAACAAGTTACTGTAATAAAAAGGGCACGAACATACCTTATTTCCACAGTTATTTTGATTTAATTCCTGCACCACAAAGTGGTATTATAATTTTTTCATCAGGTGACTTCTTATATTTTAGATAACCTGCATAGTTTGCAGCTGTTGTGATTTCAACATAGAAGCCTTTATCAGCAAGCATTGCCCGTGCACTCAAAATTTCATCCTCTTTAATGTCAATAAATAAACCATTTGTTTCACGTACAGCTTTTAAAATTTGTCTTGATCGTGCTGGGGCTGCAATGGCAATACCTTCTGCTAAAGTACCTTCATTGGTAACAGGTTCTGCTATTTCTAGCCCATTTTCATATGCATTCATAAGAGGTACACAGTTTGATGCTTGGATTGCAACAATCTTCGGCATTTTTTCTATTAATTTGTTTTCAAATAACTCTTTAAAACCATAGTACGCACCAAGTACAAGTGTACCATTACCAACTGGGATGATTAATGCATCTGGCACTCCTTTTAATTGCTCGTAAATTTCATATGCGTACGTTTTAGTTCCTTCATAAAAATAAGGATTATACACATGACTTGCGTAAAAAACTTTTTCTTTGTCTACTGCTTTTTGTGCCGCAGCTGCAATGTCCTCTCGTGTACCATGAATTTCCTTAATCGTTGCTCCATGGGCTTTTATTTGAGCGATCTTTTTCAGTGAAGTTTCATCGCTTAGATAAATATCACAGGCAATATTACAACGTGCTGCATAAGCTGCAATCGCCGTTCCTGCATTACCACTACTATCGGCAATCACCTTTGATACCCCTAATTCTTTTGCCTTCGTCATTAAAACAACGGCTCCTCGATCTTTAAAAGATAATGTAGGCATCATATAATCAACTTTTACATACGTATTTGGCTCCATAGGATCTAGAACGATTAAAGGGGATTGACCTTCACCCATTGTCACGGATTCCCATGTCTTAGAATCTTTTGCAAATGGCATGGTTTCAAAATAACGCCATAATGTGTTTGGATAGTTATTCCATGCTGCAACATCAATTTTTGGTGCATCTTTTACTATGTTTAATACTCCGCCACATTCACATTTCCATATAGTAGGTGTAATATCATGCTTTTTGCCACAACTGTTACAAATAAATTGTTCCATCCTTTATCATTCCTTTCGGATAATTTTTTATATAAATTAGACTTTTTTATACAAAATAAGCAAAAAAATATAACTAAATATATGCAATGGCATCAATTTCAATTTTGAATCCAAAATGTAATTCATTAGTTGGTACAACGGTACGTGCTGGTTTATGTTCACCGAAAAATTCCTTATAAATAGCATCTACTTTATCCCATAACTTCACATCTGGAATATATAATGTTATACGCAAAATCTGCTCTTTTTTACTTCCAGCTGCTTCTACAATCATTTCCACATTCTTAAGTGCTTGTAATGTTTCTTCTTCGATGGTGCCAAATTTTTTTTCACGGGTTTCTGGATTAATGGCAAATTGCCCTGATACATAGACAGTGTTCTGATGAACTGTTGCTAATGCATAGTGTCCATTTGATTTTAAATTTCCTACTTCAAAGATGCTCTTCATTTGATTCTCCCTTAACTTGATTTATTTTTGATTTCATCCAAATAACTATAAACTGTTACTTTGGAAATGCCCAATAAAGATGCGACTTTCTCAATAGATCCTTTCATTAAAAAAATGCCTTTTTCGTCCATAAATCTTATTAATTCAATCTTTTCATGGCGTTTCATGACTGGAGTTACACTGTTTTGAATAATTTGTTGAATTAATTGATCTACTATTCCTTCAACATTTTCAATATCGTCATCTGATTTTGTTTCTTTCTCTTGAACTTCAACTTGTGTTGAAAGTAAGGGACTCATAAATTGTTGCATTTGATTCAGTGGTTCAACATCAAAATTTATGCAGAAAGCACCAATCACTTTTTGCTTGGAATCACGTATTAATGAAGTCGAAGAACGAATCGTACGCTTATCTTCTGTTGTAAATGTATAACCTGCAAGATAATCTTCTTTAAAGTCTTCTGATCGTAATACGGTCTTCACTAGGTGATCAAATGATTGACCGATTTCTCTTCCTGTAACATGGTTATTTACTGTAAACATTACGGAGCTTTGAGGGTTCGTCAAATCATGAATAACGACTTCACAGTTCGGTCCAAACATTTTTGCAGTAGATTTTGCTATAGGGATAAAACTCTCTAAAACTTTCTTATTTTCTTCCATTTCTAACTACCTCATTTTTTAAAGTCCATCTAATTATATATTTTTTTATATAAAAAAGGCAATATGTAGATTTTTTTATATAATTTTTAAAAAATCATTTTAAGGATTGGCAAATCTCCTAGAATATGCCCTTCATAGGTTAGTTGATTAGATAGGCTTTCTTTAACTGCACTGTTACTTGAATAACGATAATAAAAAAAGACTGCCTAAGTAGAAGTCCAATTGTTGTTTACACTAAAGCACCCGTGTTTAATAAGAAAATCGAAAAACTAATACTACTTTTCATTCGATTTTCTCGAATTCAATAATATTCTCAGAATGCTAAAAATAAGCAAAACAAGTGGTATTGCCTGAACAAATAAAAAACCTATCAAAAAGTCATACATACCACTGTCAGGAGCATCTGTTGCAAAGACACCTATAATAAAGGAAAATGGAATGATAATTAGATTCACACCTGAACAAATTAGAAAAAATGACTTCTTTGAGTCTCCCATTATTATTAAAAATACACCACATATTACCACTGCAATTAAAATAAATACATACCAATAAGTGTACAAAAAATACATCAACATCGCCTCTTAGTATTTTAATAAATGATAAATTAACATAAACCTTTAGATTCATTTTACTATAAAATGCTGTTTTTATTTGAATTCTTATTGAACTATACTGCTTCTTTAGTTGAAGAAGCAATGAAAAAAAGAGCTGCCGCAGCAACTCATTATGATCTTCAACTCAAGCACCCGTTACTTGAACAAGCAGATACGCTTTTATTCCATAATAAGGGCGTACTGTTCATTATATCGTATATAAAAAATGTTTATTCGGAATATGACTTTTTCTTTGATTTAAGGTTAGGAATTTAATTTTTATTTTTCTATGAAATCTTAACCTTGTAATAAAAGTGTTCAAGACTTTTTTCTCTCATCATATTTGAATTCATAATACGGATAAATATTTTATTACAGTATCAGGAAACATAACATGAGGATTGCATTTCAAATTAATGGAGGAAGCCTCTTATGCAAAGTGAAAATAACATTAAACTAACGTCTGCTGAAATTTCACAGCTATGGTCTGCCTACATGAATGATAGCCTGTCAATTTGTGTACTTACATACTTTTTGGAAAAAGCAGAGGATCCTGAGATTCGTCCTGTAATAGAATTTGCACTTGAGTTAGCACACGCACACGTAAAAAAACTTATATTAATCTTTAACAGTGAGAAATTTCCCATTCCATACGGATTTAAAGAAGAAGATGTCGATATTACAGCTCCACGATTATTTTCGGATCCTTACTTTCTTTATTATCTTCAACAATGGAGTTCAATAGGGTTAGAAGCTTATGGCATCTCGTTGTCTTTAGCAACACGTTCTGATGTATTTCAATATTTTTCAGAATGTATTGATGATTCGAAGAATCTTCTCAAAAAAACAGGAAATGTTTTACTATCTAAAGGTCTCTATATACGAGCACCATATGTTACGATTCCTGAAAAGGTTGATTTTATTCGAAAACAGAGCTTCTTAACTGGTTGGTTTGGAGAAAGAAGATCACTTACTACGTTAGAAATAACGAATCTGTATGCTAATCTTCAAAGAAATGTGTTAGCTATGACAACGTTCACCGGTTTCAGTCAAGTGGCAAAGTCAAAAGAAGTGGGGCGTATTATGGCAAGAGGAAAAGAAATCGCTTCAAAGCATATTGATATTTATAGTTCCGTTTTAAATGAAAATGATCTTCCTGCTTCTGTGTCCTGGGATAACCAAGTATTAAACTCAACGGTTTCCCCTTTTTCCGATAAACTAATGATGTTTCATGTAAATGCACTAGCCGTGGGCGCCATTGGATATTACGGAACAAGCTTGGCAACAAGTTCTAGACGTGATTTATCTACAAATTACCTCCGAATCTTAGGGGAAGTTCTAAAATATACAGAAGACGCTGCAAACATAATGATCGATTATGGTTGGATGGAACAACCACCAAAATTAGTGGATCATGATAAATTAGCTAATACTTAGAGGGAAATAAAATGAAGAAAACAAATCAACTTGAAAGCGTCCTTTGGAGTATTGCATTACCAGGATTTTCTCAAATCTTAAACGCAAAGTTTCTTAAAGGATTACTTTTCATTTCTTTAGAATTATTAATTAACATTCAATCAAATTTTAACGAAGTAATCATGTTAAGCTTTCATGGTCATATCCAATCAGCCATTGATAGAACGAATTATCAATGGCTGATGTTTTACCCTTGTTTATATATGTTTGCCATGTGGGATGCTTATAAAGATGCTGGCGGTGGAAAAGAATCTCTTTCATTTTTGCCGTTTGTGTTTTCTGCTTATTTTATAACAGTTGGTCTAATCTATTCCCCGACATTGAAGATAATGGGAATACTCTTCGGACCGGTTTGGTTGCCAATATTATTTTTAATTATTGGGTATTGCATTGGCACACTTTTTAAAACCATCCTTCAAAAAACCATCGGATTCAATAAAATCTGATGGTTTTTTAATGTAATGTTCCTTTGGTTGATCTTCTACTAACGCACCCGTTACTTTAAGAAGATTGAAGCAATTATAACTCCAATTATAAGTACAAGAATAAGGATACCCGTACCTTTCCAACCTAAACTGCCTACTAAATCAACAAGACTGCCAATGTTTGCTCTGTTAAAGGCATCGTTCAGATTGCCCGTTGGATTGCCTTTTAATTCTTGTTGTCTTAATCTCTCTCTTTTTCGTTCAGGAGTTTCTTTGTTTTCTTGCACTTAACCCCCCCCTATAAATTAAACAACTATCCTTATAGATTTTACCACAAATAACCATTATCCTTGTTGAACTATCCTGCTTCGTTAGTTGAAGAAGAGAGATGTACTAAAGGCTATTTAACATACTGCAAATAATTGTTACTATAACAAATTGAAGTACATATACACCTTAATGGTTTCATACAAGCCCAAAACAAGAAAAATAAAAAACAACAAATAACTAATTAGTTTTAATATAGTTATTAACCCCATTGTGGTTTCTCCTTAATCCGACAATAACTTTAAAATAATTATAAATTATTATTGGGAAATTCGTATATTTTTCTTCAACTAACATGCCCGTTAGTGAAAAAGCGACTGTTCTTATTGAACAATCGCACCCGTTAATATTAGAAAAGGTTTTCAAAATTTTAAAGTTATGAAAAGCAGGAAGAAGTATTAGTTTCTACCTTAGTTGGCTGAGTGGCACAACATGATGCCTCTCTAGTCATTAATTCAACATCAGCTTTTGTATAGAAAAATTCCCACTCGTTTCCGTCGGGATCTGTCACCCAAAATTTATCTTGGGTAGCATAGCAGCAATTAACATCCATCTCCTCACGAGCAAAGAACCCTAATTTCTCTAGTCGGTCTTTATGTTGGAAAACTTCATCCCGATCTTCAACCTGAAAACCAAAATGGCCTACTTGGTTTCCAGACACTTCATCCTTTAAATTTAGCGTAAAATTCAAAGCTGGCTCATTTAATAAAAACTTCGCATACCCAGGTTTTTTTTTAACTGGCTCCGCATTAAACACTTTTGTATAAAACTCAATTGACTTTTCCAAGTCCGTTACATTCACTCCAACATGCATTTTCATTAATAACAGCTCCTTCATATATTATTAGTATTATAAATCAAATATTTTTGATTTAAACACCATAAATCAACTTTTTTTGATTTATGAATACACTATATTAGCAATTTTTTCTAATTACAACCCTTTTATCAAAATAAATTGATTTTTTAATTGTATCATTTTTAATGCTTCTTAAATATAATATGATGTAAGTTAAATCAATTATTCTTGATTTAGTTAGTTGACACAAGAAAATATTGGATATAATATGGATGTATCAAGATTATTTGATTTATAAAGTAGGTGAAAAAATGAAGGAAGAATTGCAATTAAAAGATACATCCTTAGATTCAATATTTGAACAATATGAGTTAAGATTTAAAGCAATTGCGGATAAAAAGAGACTTCAGATCATGAATATTTTAACTCAAAAAGGTGCTATGTGTGTTTGTGATTTAGCTCCCATGATGGATATGGCCCAGTCAAAATTGTCCTATCATTTAAAGATTTTATTAGATGCCAATATTATAACAAAAGAAACAAGAGGAACCTGGAGTTATTACGAGCTAAATCAAGAAGAACTCAACCATTTGTTATCCCATGAACTTTGTTGCTTATTTAAGCCGACTTGTTGATAAATTTTTTAAAGTATTTATCAATTTTTTTTGATTAATATATCAATATAATTTGATTAATGGGGGGATTCATTATGTTTAATGAATATGAAGTATTTCAAATGATGAAATTACGTCAGGAGGAAATAGAGAGAAAAGCCCAAAATGCTTGGAAGTTGGAGGATTTGCAGAGGGACACTATTATTCAAAAAATAGTTAAGAAATTAAAATTAAGAAATAAATCCATTAACGTAAAAACTAATTGCGAATGTGCGTGCAGTTGTTAAGCATTCACCCCAATGAGGAGATGAGCATTTTGACTGTTAACCATGCCAGTACTTTGAAAAAAGAGTATTTTCTCTCCTATATAAATTTGGTCTTGATTTCTCGAAATTGCTCCCTTAAAGAGGCTAAAGAAATAACCATGGATTTGTTTTTCCGCAATGATCCAATACGTTACGGTAATCAGACTTACGAACGATTTTTGGATGCCTATTATCAATTGGAGAGTAGTATTGGAGGGGGAAGATTAATGAATGAAAAAGGAATTTGCTGTGCTTAATTTTTTCCACGTTAACGAAGAAAAAGACCAGTCAAGGTCTTTTTCTAACAACATCTTCCTGTATTACCTAACATCGATATCCCTTTTCCATTTCCACTTCTATCAAGAATGAGATCTTCCGTGTTTGGTTCAATAATGGGGTCAATCGCTACCTTTATATCATTTATGGTGAAGATAATATCGTCTGCTTCTGGCTCATCCAGAGCCAGTCCAATCCTTGGTTGTCCTCAGCCAAAGCCATCAAAAAAGATACGAATGTTCTTGGCATTCTCTTCTTTGAACATTTGCTTAAATTCATCACGAGCTTCGTCAGTGATAATCATGTCCATTTCCTCCTGTTGTTGTTTTACCTATATATTTTAAGCACTGTGATGTATTAAAGTAATAAAAGTGCTTTGAAAATATTGCCAGGAGAGTTGAAATTATCCTGGCTATTCATTCAATCTTACTCGCCATTTTCAGCAAAACGCTTAATGCGGTCTCCGATTTCGTCACGGACACGTTGGAAGAATTCCCATTTTTCTTCTTCTGTTCCTTCTGCTTTTGCAGGGTCATCAAAGCCCCAGTGAACTCGTTTTACATGTGGAGGAGTTACAGGGCAGTGATCTGCTGCATGACCACATAAAGTAACAACTAAATCTGCGTTATTTAGGATTTCAGGATCGATAACATCAGATGTTTGATTTGAAATATCAATACCAGCTTCCTTCATCGCTTTTACTGCATTTGGATTTAATCCGTGTGCTTCAAGACCAGCACTTTTCACTGCCCACTCATCACCTAAATGCTTTTTAGCCCAACCTTCTGCCATTTGGCTTCGGCAAGAGTTACCTGTACATAAGAAATAGATTGTTTTTTTTGACATGATGTATACTCCTTTATTTTTCGTGTAGTATTTTATAAATAATTGCCGCACAACCTGCTCCTAAAATCGTTGCGACAATGTACACCCATAAATGTTGAGTTGATCCTGATACGAGTGCTGGACCATTGGATCTTGCTGGATTCATAGAGGCACCACAGATTGGGCCTGCAAACATTGCCTCTAACCCAACTGTTGCACCAATCGCAATTCCTGCGAATGATTTTACTGCTTTACCATGGACTGCAGAACCGAATATAACCATCATCAAGAAAAATGTAAGTATAAATTCCAAAACAAAGGATTGTCCCCATGAACCTCTTGGCAAGGTGGTTCCTAATGAAGCAATGTTCCCAAATAAACACAACAATGTTGCACTAGCTGCAATTCCTGCAATGATTTGAATAATAATATAATAAAGTGCTTCTCTCTTCTTAATATCTCCATGAATTAAAAATCCAATGGTTACAGCTGGATTGAAGTGTGCACCTGAGAGGTGACCAAAAGTGAAAATTAATGCCATAACAACTAGCCCAAAGGTGAGGGCTATTCCTACATGAGTTAAACTTTTAGAAATTGAATCTATTACTACTGCACCCGTTCCAGCAAAAATAAGAAAGTAGGTTCCTAAAAACTCACTGATTAACTTTTTTTTCATTCAGTTCTAATCCCCTTAATGACAAATTAACCTAACAACCACAACGAAGCGTAGGATTGCTTTTTTCGATTTGTTTGATTTTCTCACTTTGTTCGGGCACATGCTTTAAAATATCATCTATTAGGTCATATAACTCACTTTGGTGATTCAAGGAATAATAAACCCACTGACCTCTCCGTTCTTCTTTAATGAGTCCTGCATCTTTTAACTTTCTTAGGTGTTGACTGATTGATGGCTGGCTCATGTCAAATACTTCTTGAAATTCACATACGCAGCACTCCCGATGCTTCAGAATGGAAACCATGGTTAAACGTGTTTTATCCCCCAAAAGCTTTAAGCATAGGGTAGTGCGTTCCAATTCCATTCGGGTAACCCCCTTGTATCGACATATAATTATTTACTTATATAAAATAAACCAAAATCATGCCATCTTCAAGCTTTACGATGTAAAGTGTTTGTAAATAAAAAGGATAACCCGCAGGTTATCCCAATAGTTTTTCCATTGCCATGACATCCACAAATTCGCCGTCTAGCTTCCCTTGGTTTTGAAATACCCCTACTTCGCGGTATCCCATTTTCCGGTATAGTCCTTGCCCTAAACGATTAAAGGGGAAGGTAAAGAGGACAATTTTATGGAAGCCGTTGGCTGCTGCAATGGATTCAATTTCAGCGAGGAGCTGCTTTCCCAAACCTTTCCCCCTATGATCCCTTGATATGTAAATAGATAGATCCGCGACCCCGTCATACGCAGCGCGGTTACTGTATGGATTTAAAGATGCCCATCCTGCCACGCTCCCGTCCTGTTCCGCCACCACAACCTTAAATCGCCCCTGATGCCTTTCAAACCATTCTTTAATGTATACGTAATCCTTTGTTCCTTCCTCAAGTGTAGCAATTCTATCTTCAATCCCCTGATTGTAGATTTCTAGAATAGAAATGATATCGGATTCCAATGCCTTCCTAATAATGTTGCCAGATTTCATATTAAAACCTCCCCATACAAAATCGAATATCCTAAAACATTCTCTAGAATATCTCAGAATCCTTGTTAAGCTATCCTGCCAGTTAGTTGAAGAAGAAAATAAAATCCTTATTTTATAAATAAAAAAGAG
>NZ_JAGGQW010000104.1 GCF_018613065.1 Bacillus sp. ISL-7
GATTGGAGCGGAAGGCGCGAAGACTCCTGCGGGAGTACGGAGCAGGGGAGACCCCGCAGGCAGCTAAAGCGCCGAGGAGGCTCCCCGCTACGCCCGCGGAAAGCGAAGCGCCTGGAGCGCAAATCAACAAACAAATTAACAAAGACATAAAAAAGACTGCCGGCAAACCCAAGTTTTTCGGATTTGTCGACAGTCTGAGGGACAGGTTAACTGTCCCGTTTTTGTTTACTTATTATGACTCTTTTGGGCCTTTAATGCGACTTTTTCAAAGCCATTTCCTCTTTCTTCCGCAAATTCCAAATCGGCTTTTGGCAGAGCCGTATTATGTTTTCTAAATTGTTTATTCTTATTTTTAGCCATTTTTTCACCACCCATTAGTTATTCCTTTAAGGCTGCAACTATTTCAGCACCCCACGATTTTAGTTTGCATTCTTTTTTTGAGGCTATGCTAGTTGAATTTCATTCGTCTCTTTCAAAAAAAGAAGCCCTCTAAGTTATGAAGGCTTCCTTGAAGTATAAAATGGTTTAATGGACCCGGATAATTTCGTAAATATATTCATCGTGGTGAACCCTGGTATGTTTTGATTCTAATCGTTCGAATTCGTGGATTTCATCCATTGGCTCGCCAAGCAACCAGTTTTTGAGTTCAAACAAAAAATCAGTAAGCATCATGATTCCTCCCTGGAATGGGTTATTGGATTCCTTATAAACCTATTATACATGTGAATCACTTCACATAAAAGCGGTTACACAATAGGCGAAATAGCAAAATTATACAGAAAAATAAGAGAGTTTGTCTCAATGAGGGCAGAAAGGTGAGGATAGGTGCCTTTACTTTTTTTGAATTTTTCATTGGAGTCTTTCTTCAAATGACATGGATGGCAAAACCTTCTCGGACAACTAAAATCACCTACTATTTACTAATCCATCCGCAAGACAAAACTTGAAATAATCATAATAAATTTGGAGAGAGTAAATAAGAGGTGATTCGTTTGAGTTCATTGAGTAAGAATTTAGATTTACATGCACAAGGAAATTGGCTGCCGATCAGTGTAGGCTTGCTATTGTTTTTATATGCTCTTTTTATGCCCAAAAAAGAGATCGGTTGGAGAGATCTTTATATTACATTTGGAGTCATTGGTTATTTTGCTTGGATTGGTGATTCCTTATTTGCAAAAATGTTCGACCTTGTTGATTTTGGTAACCCAAATATCACGGGAATAGGAGAGTTTATAAGTTACAGCTTAATTCCTTCATCTCTTTCCGTTATTTTTTTAAACTATTTTAAGAAAACAAATAAATGGATACTAGTCATTATATTTACCATAATTGCTACTCTAGTGGAATGGGGAATGCGAAAAGTGGGTTATATCAAGCCACACGGCTGGAGCTTTTTCTTTTCAATACCGTTGTATTTTGTTGTATTTAGCTTTTTCCTCCCAGTACACAAGAAATTTATTAATTGCAAATCCTAATTTAGGAATATTCCTCCAAAAAGAGGAGCCTATCTACAAACGGGGGACAATAAGTGCAACAATGAAAAAACGCTCAGTGTGGAAATCTCTGAGCATTTTTTCATTGTATGTTTTTTAGGTCTACACGATGGTGCCTGACACCATTACCATCACAGGCACTATCATTACACGAAAAACCACGTTACCCCAGATAAACCAAGTCTTTCAGCTCATCCGTCGATAACTCGGTGATCCAGTTCTCACTTTGGATAATCTGGTCATTCAAGAATTGCTTCTTCTCTAGCATCGCATCGATTTTCTCCTCGAGGGTACCCGTGCAGATCATCTTGTGCACATGAACGAAGCGCGATTGACCGATCCGGTAGGCACGGTCGGTGGCCTGGTTCTCCACAGCCGGATTCCACCAGCGGTCGTAGTGGATAACGTGATTGGCCGCCGTCAGATTCAGCCCGGTTCCGCCTGCTTTCAATGACAGCAGGAACACCGGAAACTCCTGATTCTGGAATCGCTCAATCATCTCGTCACGCTTCACTTTCGGCACACTTCCATTCAAGAACGGGACCTCAATGCCAAACTTCTTCTTCAATGTACTCCGAATCATTTCACCCATTTCGATATATTGGGTGAATATCAGACAGCTTTCGCCCTGCTCCAAAACGGCATCAATTAATTCAACAAGTTTCTCAAGCTTATTTGAACGCTCCAGCAGCTCGCGCCCAGCCGATTTTTCTTTCAGATAGAGGGCAGGGTGGTTGCACAACTGCTTCAATCTACTTAACATTTGTAAAATTAACCCCTTGCGCTCAAATCCTGACAGTTTTTCAATTTCCGCAAACGTGTCATGGATGAGCTGTTCGTACAACGAAGCCTGCTCAGCGGTGAGCGGGCAATATTCCTTTTGCTCCAGCTTGTCAGGGAGGTTAAGGGCAACCTCTTCATCCTTTTTCGTGCGACGCAGCAAGAATGGCCGGATCAAAGCTTGCAGCTGCTGAACCTTGTCTTTCTTCTCATCTTTTTCAATCGGAATCACGAACTTTTTCTGGAATTGCCCCAAACTGCCAAGATAGCCATGATTGGTAAAATCAAAGATCGACCACAGCTCCGATAGGCGGTTTTCCATCGGTGTTCCTGTCAGCGCGATGTGATGACGTCCGCGCAGTTTGCGAACCGCCTTCGATTGCTTAGTCTGGGCATTCTTAATGTTTTGCGCCTCATCAATCGCTATCGAGCTCCAAATCAGCGACTCAAACTCCGCCAAATCGATATGGCTCAGCCCATACGAAGTTAAAACAATATCGGCATCTTTTGCCTTCTCCGCAAAAGCTTCCTCTTTCAGACGGTTGGACCCGTAATGCAAATACACCTTCATTTCCGGTGCAAAGCGCTCCAGCTCCTTCTGCCAGTTTCCAAGCACAGAAGTTGGGCAAATAATCAACGCAGCCTTGGTTGGAACTTTAACTACAGCCGCATCCTCATCCTTCTTACGGCGTTTTTTCGCCTCAGTTTGGGTGTCAGGCACCACAGCCAATTCATCCCCGACCACATCTTTCACCTTCAAAAGGTAAGAGATCAGCTGGACGGTTTTACCGAGACCCATGTCATCGGCGAGGCAGGCGCCAAATCCGTACTGGCGCAAGAACCAGAGCCAACTCATGCCGAGCTGCTGGTAAGGACGGAGCTCACCCTGCAAACCAGAAGGCACGTCCTCGAGCGGAATTTCGTGGACTTCCGCCAGCTGTTTGATCATTTGCTTCCATTGCCGGTTCAACTCAATTTGAATTTTCGCAAATGCCTTTGGATTATCCAGTTCATCCTCAGTCGCATCCGACTCCAACAATTCCTGTTCCAGCAAATCACGGACATGCAGGCCTTCTTTTTCAGCACGTTTCATCATATCTTGTATTTGTCGAATAAACTGCGGGTCAAGCTTCACCCAACGGCCGCGGATGAAGACCAGCCGCCTTTTTTCCTCGACAAGTTTCCCAAACTCATCTTCGGACAAGTCGACACCATTCATCGAAAAGCGCCAGTTAAAATCAAGCATAGCCTGAAGCCCGACGAATGACGGCCGGTGACTCGAGCCACCCTTCAGCGATGCCTTCACTTTCAGATTGGCATTTTTCATCGCCTGCCACCAGGAAGGGAGGAGGATTTCGACATCCAATGCCACCAGCGTCTCACTCGCCTCCGTCAAAAACATCCATGCTTCTTCCTCGCTCAGATGCGTTTTGAAATAACCGTCTTCACCCAACCACGGAATCAATCGCACCCAGCGCTCCCGCTCGCGGTCAACTTTTTCTAAAAATGGACGCCACTTCGCTGGGATCTTGGTGGTCCCATCCACATCATAAACCTCATCGACGTTTTTCTTTCCTCGTATAAATAGATCCAGACTCCACGCACCTTCGCCATCAACCGGCTCATCTAAGCGCAGCCCAATCGTAAACGGTGTGTCGCTTTCCTTAATTCCGACCCATTCCAGCCAGCTTTCTTCATCAAAATAGCGAGCGAGCTCGCCGCCGGAAATATTTTGCTTCCGGAGCAAATCAAGCTTCGGCCCGAATAACTCCTTCATTGCTGAATTCCGCGTTAAATAGCCATCGAGGGCATCATTGTACAAGTCTGAGATATAGTTTTTGGTCGTCCCAAGCTCATGGCCTATCAGTTCGTCGACGGCTGGCTCGGGCTCCTCAATCCTTTGTTCCCAAAACGACGGGTCAAACTCATCCTTCACGCGTTCAGGAAGCTTCCAACGGAAATCCCCGTGCTCCCAGACCGAAAAGTCTGGCAGCCAATCCTTCTCGACGATGCCTTCATACAGCGAATGGGCGGCCGCCAGACAAATCTCAGATTGCTCATTCCAATCCCATTCGATATAGCGATTAAACGACTCCTTGGCAAAAAGTGAAACCAGATGCCAGCCGCCCACCACCACACCCTCGACTTCGTTCACCGTCTCTGTCTCAAGGAGCGTACCAAAGAAGCTTTCCTCATGACTGCTGAAAACGAGATTCTTCCATCTAGAGGGACTCATCACATGACCCCGTTCATCCTCCGCAGTAAGAAGAAAGCGACCTTCCCCTAATTTAGTTGTCAGCAATTTCATAAACCTTGTTTTAAGCATCGATCCAAAACTCCTTTATTGGGGGAGAGAACAAAGTTAGATGGAAATCTCCAAAAATGCATAATTTCACAAACATCAAAGCTATTTACCAGTTGTAAATTTCCAGAAAATGTCTAATTGCACAAAACCCCTTAAAAATGGCACAAAAGCCCCCTGAAATGGCACAAAACCTTATTAAAATGGCACAATACCCATCCAAAATAGCCAAACAAATTTCCCCTAAAAATAAACAAGCCACAATACCAGTCTACCTAGCTAATCCTAACCAAATGTCCGCTCCGTATGGACAAAATAACTAAAGTGTCCACGAGCGGTGCCTGACACCAAAAATGACACCAAAAATAACACCAAAAAAACACTAAAATACATCATATTAACTCCAAAAAATCTCATAAATGAAATCTAAATTACTCCATAAAAATCCATATCCTCTATTATACCCAAAAAAGTGTGGTTAGAGGAGGGCGAGGCTTGAAGTTCTTCCGTAAGTAGTATATTCGTACGTGGTTTATTGTTAAAAAAGGTAACTAAAAAGTAGTCCCGGGCAAGAGATCCAGCCATTAATAAGTGCTGATTCTCCATAATCGGAAAGACAATGACCTGAGAAAGGAAAGCCCTTAGTCGGATCATAAAACGAATAAATTGGCATATAATTGATGGCAAAATCTAGTTTCATCTGGGCCCACCAATGGAAGCTTCAGCTATGATTTTTTATTGTATCTTTTAAGGACATAAAACGAGGAGATCGTATATGGGAAAGAAGAATCTAATTATAATGCTATTAATATTTTTACTTTTGTTGTTAACCTCATGCAGCCAAGGGAATAATCCGAAAACGAGTGGTGACCCACAACCGGATCCAGCAACTGAAAATCCAAACGATAAACCCGCTGATAAACCCGCCGATAAGCCCGAACCCAAGCCCGATGCCGATGAAAAACCTGACACCACCCCCGGCGTAAAACCCGCCGAACAACCCGACAACAATAGCAGCCCTAACAATCCAAGTCCATCCAGTAATCCCTACGAAATAACAAAAACAAACTACACAGAAAACAACATCAAAATAAACTATCCCCAACTCACGAAATCAAGCGATCATCAAAATGAGAAAACCATTAATCAACTTATAAAAAAAGAAGCCATCAAAGTACTAAACTACTACCTGCCCGATCTTCAAGACCTAACCCTCGAAATCAATTATGGAATCAAATCCAAAAGTCCCAGCCTGCTGAGCATCCAGTACATAGGCGTGGGGTACATGAACGGTGCAGCCCATCCCAATAATCATTACTATACAACCAATATCGACATCGAAACGGGAACGATTCTAAAATTAAAAGACATGATCAATATCGATGAAAACTTTGTAGATAATCTCAAGCAAAAGGCCAAATCCATGAAGCCTGAACACCAAGGCATCCTTAGCAGCATACACCCAAGCGACCTACTAAACATGCTCACAAACGCCGATTCACTCGACAATATCGGTACCGAAAATCAGTCCGACACATTTAGTTATTTCACCAGCGACGCCCTCGGAATTAGCATTCCAGTCAGCCATGCAGAAGGGGACCATGCAGAATTTGAGATCACCTATCAGGCCATAGCCCAAAACATACATTCGTTATTGTTACTTAGCCTGCTTCAACAGTAATATCCGCTATTAAATTTGCAACCGCCCTAGTAAAAAACAAAAGGTGCCAGTATCAACCTAACGGGTTCCGATTCAGGGGTCAAAAAAGTAAATCACCAAAAGATTTAAGTGTAAATTCTTTATAATAAACTTTTTAATAATTTCTTTGTTTCTAAATAGAAAGAATCCCTATACAGCTTATAACTGGGTTGTGAGTTCAACAGCATTTTTGAAGGAAGCAAATCCAGTAAACTCCGAAGATCGGTTTCTTTCTCCTTTTTTAATTCGTTCTGGTGTAGAACTTCCAGATTTTCAAAGAACTCACTTAAAGTTTTTAAATGATTTCCAACTTCCATTTGATCATATGAAAATGGCTGCCCCTCCTTTTCCCATTCTTTTAGGGTCCCAACTATAGTTGAAACATACAGGTAGCCTTTGTTCATCTTTTTGATTTCCATTCGATACATAGAAAGAATAGATTTATGTTTTTTGCTAAAAGGATTGAATTTTAAGCTTTTGGATGCCATATTTAACGCATCCTTTGTATTATGTAACTCCTGTGAAAAAAGATTTATTTTGTCCTCCATCACTTTTGCTTTTTCACTTCCCCATTCTAATTGGATCCAATGGGAGAGTTCTAAAAGTATTTCAGACAGCTGACGAGTTAATTTTTCAAAAGATGTAGCTGCTTTCTTTGTAAAGTCTGGCGGGAATAAAAACATGTGAATCAATACAGCGATTACTGCTCCAATAATCGTGTCGACTATCCGATCTAGGGCATAATCCTTGGATTTTCGTTCAAACGTAAAGATTAATACAATGGTGAGGGCTACTTGATGTAAAACCGTTTCATCTAGTCTTAACCACTTTGCAATGAAGGTCGCGCCTAACATTATTAGACCCAATATCCAACCATTCATGTCTAAGTGACTCACAAGAAAAGCCGTTAAAATGATACCAATAATAGTTCCCACAATACGGTGAAAAGAATATCGAATCGACTGATCAATGGTAGTTTGCAAACATAAAACAACAGAAAGCGGTGCTAAATAGGGGTGATCAGAGCCCACTAATTTTGCTAATTCCCAAGAAAAAGCCGATCCAATAGCCATTTGAACTGTAACCTATAAAATGGACAGTCTAAAAAAGACCATGTTTAAGCTGCTATTAGATGACTCCGGTATTGGACCGGAGTCATTTTATTTAGGCCCCATTGATAACGATCATTGTTATATTCTTCAATATAATTTCCTATCAAATCTTGTAATTCCTCAAAGCTATGACATTCTGAA
>NZ_JAGGQW010000105.1 GCF_018613065.1 Bacillus sp. ISL-7
TTGAGGAATTACAAGATTTGATAGGAAATTATATTGAAGAATATAACAATGATCGTTATCAATGGGGCCTAAATAAAATGACTCCGGTCCAATACCGGAGTCATCTAATAGCAGCTTAAACATGGTCTTTTTTAGACTGTCCATTTTATAGGTTACAGTTCAAACATAGAGAAAGCAGCTTCTTTTGAACCTTTCAATATCGTTAGAATGCTATGGTCCCCGACTGGAAAGATATACAGGAAGTTCGCATCCTTCATTGCATACACAATCAACACGAATAATACAAACAGAATGGGGGATATCAGTACATAAAATCTCGCAATACTGGTTAAACCTGCACTGACGATGTAAATGCAGGTGATGAGGATTAAAACCATTGTAATCCAATTAGGGGTACGCGGTAAGATCCATTTATCCAGGATATCACTATATCTTGCTAAAACTAAGCTCCCTGTTACCATAAAATAGAGTGCATAACTGAGAATGAATAGCTTCCCGACAACTTTCCCCAGTAATTTTGGGAGTATTTCGTACAAAGACGACGAAGGAAATCTTCTGCTTAGTCCCCAAAAGGCAAAAATAATCGCCTGCGAGATGACTCCTGCTAGTAGAGTGGAAATCCAGCCATCCTGTTTGGCTAATAATGCTACATCATGAGGCAACGATAATATTCCTACACCAATTTGGGCCTGGATAATCATAAAAACAAGCTGTTTGTTCGTAATGCTATTCTTGTTTTGTTTCATTACTATCCCAGCCCCTTGCCAAAGATTGCTTTTTCAGTCTGTTCGGTTTTGAATCAAGCGGACGCGTATTAAATTTCCATAGGGGCAAACGGATAAACGTATCTTTCATGTCTTTTAATCGAAATGGTGCCCAAGGTGCAAAGTAGGCTGTGCCAAATGATTCTAACCTGCATAAATGAGCTAAAATAAACATAAACCCAAAGGTAATCCCTACAAATCCAAAGGTTGACGCCAAAATCATATGGGGAAAACGTAAAAATCGTACAGCATCACTCATTTCTGTGGTCGGGATGCTGTAGGCTGCAATGGCCGTTATCGCTACAACCACAATCATGGTATTCGAAATGAGGCCTGCACGGACAACTGCATCACCAATAACCAAACCTCCGACAATACCGATGGTTTGGCCAATCCTTGACGGAAGGCGTACCCCCGCTTCACGAATCAGTTCAATGGTCAACTCCATGACAAGTGCTTCAATTAACGGAGGAAAAGGTATATTTTTGATGGAACTTACAACAGGGAGAACTAAATCATCCGGCAGTACTTCAAAATGAAAACCAATCACCGCGATATAAATAGCAGGCAAATTAACCGCAATGAAAATGCTTACGAGCCTCATGGAACGGATAAAGGTTCCGATCATCCAGCGTGAATTATAATCATCAGGTGAATGGAAAAATGCAAAAAAAGTGACGGGAATAATTAAACAAGCAGGAGACCCTTCCATCAAAACCGCCACTCGTCCTTCATTCAGATGACTTACAACACGATCTACTCTCTCTGTACTTAAAATCTGAGGAAAGGGGGACCATGTGGAATCTTCGATCAATTCCTGAAGAGCTCCAGTACTGGGGATATAATCCATTGGAATATGTTGGACCCTCCGTTTAAATTCGGTGACCATTTCAATATTTGCAAGGTCTTTCATATAAACCATAGTTATTTTGGATTGAATCTGGTTACCCACTGTTATATGTTCTATGGTAAGGTTTGCGGTTCTACACGATTTCCTAATTAAATGAAGATTAGTTGTAATATTTTCGATAAAACCTTCATGAGATCCCTGAATGACTTGTTCATTACTAGGTTCTATAATGGTCCTCTCTTTGGAGAGGCCAACTTCTACCATGTAGAATTCTTTGACACCCTCCAAGAACAGGATAGAAGACCCATTCAAAAGTGCTTCTTGAGCTTTGAATAAGTTATCTGATTTAAGAAAGTTAGAATAAAGAACACTTTCGAACGGGGCACACTCCGATTCCATCATCGGTTTTACAATATCCCTTTGAATCTTATCCTTATCTGCCATCGTATCTAAGAAAATCAAAATTCCCCGATTATTTCTTTCATTTAATTCCATAATCATTAAATCTGCTGAATCAGAAAATGTATGTTTAAAAAAAGAAATATTTTCATCTATGGTATGGAAAACGTCTTTAAACGATATAGGGTCCTGATTTGAAGCATCTGGTTGGATATCCCTTTTCATGAACTTTTTTAAAGCGAGGTTAATGAATTTCATTTTTTACTCCATTATCAAAATGTTTCCATTATCATCCCCAAAATATGCTATAACTATGTATTTGTTTGTGGCATGAAGGAAGTATCAGTAAATACGCATCCCTATTCTTTATATGGAGCAGATTAACATATGAAAAATAAAGGATTTTTCATATATGACTCTCATGAAAATAGGTTTCTTCAAGATTAGAAAAATGACAATACTTAAGAAGAACCTGCTCGATCGGTAAAAAAAAGAGGAGAGCGATAATTAATAAGACTATGGATTAGGGTTGACTGGATTAAGGTCAGTATCAGCATTGACACTTCCTAACCATTTTCATTCTCTGTGGTGAAGCGCCGATTTTTGCGCTTAAATGGATGGCAACCAGTGGAATAAAGAAAAGACCCACCATAACAAGTGGGTCTCACTCCTTAATAAAAATTATTATAAACTCATTTTCACAAAGAGGTGTCTTTTTTAAATGGTATAGCTTTACATGTATATGCAGATAATACCTTTAGAAAAAATCCAGAGGTGGGAAAATGTTTAATAATAATGGCAAAAATCTTTTTTTATCCATATTGGTTGAAGTTCTTTCTAATGTTGTATATTCAGTTTTAATTTCTTCAAAATCATATGGTAAATGAAATAATTATTCGGTTCCCTTTCAAAGACCGAACAGAAGAGATAAAAATGAAAGTCACTTTGACATCTGAGGACATGAATAAAATTAAGGATGCTGCAGGAATGAGTATAAAAATAAAAGTAAAGCAGTCAGAAACAGGTACAGAAAAAGTATTTACTGTGGCAATAGAACGTTTCAATCAAATAGATGGAAAAGTGATAGCTATTCCTAGTGAATCATCTGTAAACGAGATTGAAGACTTCGTGTACGGGAAAAACAAAGGGTTATAGCGTATCGTAAATCTTAAATACTTATTTCTTTTTTTAGTTTTGCCTGATTTCCTTTTTCCAGCACTTTCATTTTGCCCAGGAACTAATCCTGCCCAATTCTTCATTCTTCTTCTTCATACTACGTCTAAAGGCACCTAATTTTGGCGAGCCGAAAGCGAAGAAGAAAAGAAATCATGGAGAGATTCGCAGTCTTTCACCAGAGACACGAGCAAGTTAAATGATTGCTATAAAAAAAGAGGCAACGAACCCAATCGAGGGCGTTGCCTTTTCTTTTATCTGGTGAAAAGCAGGTAGAAAACAAATTGATTCAATTACCTTTTATTATTTGATCTCTATCCTCCATTTGTGGAGGTTCTTCAAACCACCCATTCTTAATCTTAATTTCAATTCCATCTTGTCCGTAGAAATATACATCTTTGGCAAGTAGTGTTAATTTCATGGATATATCATTTCTTAAACTAAAAAAGGTTCCAAAACTACCTCCGACAAGTCCAAATCCATTGAGAAGGTAGATGCAATGCATCATGAGCCTATCCGAAAAGGGAGCAATGGTTGAAGTAGTTACGGTGCTTCCAGATGTAGCAGAGAATTGAACATTACTCTCTAAAAGAATGTCCTCAAATGTTTTGATTTGTTTCTTACAAAGTTCCATTCCTTTTACAAAATATTGTTTAACATCTTTGTTCTTTGCACATTGTGCGAAACCAGTAATCAATTGCATTCCAATATTGTTTGTCTCAATTCCATGGTGAAGAATACCAAGCTCAATGTCATTTAAAGACCTCTTGTGATTAAAAGGGTTAAATCCTTGCATATACCTTTTGCTTTGAATAAATTCAGTTGTTTTTGGCATTGTAACTTTTGGGGGGAGGGTTAGAATCCCTCTTTCCAGCAGATAAAGGGTAGACAATTTATAAACTTTTTGAGTAACAGAAGTCAGTCCCTCATAAATCTGCATAACTTTATCGTTATATGCCATATTCATATTAATGGTGTACATCCCCATGCTTACTTCTTTTAAAATACGGACAAACATAATGTCAAATCCATTATCGTATAACTTAGGAGCTTCTAAGTTTACGTCTTCTTTTGTAAATCCAACAGGCTTCACCATTTTTTGGTCTCTAAATATTTCTTCCATTTGCAAAACAAAATAATTCAGTTCTTGCCACAAACCGCCCATAATATTTCTAGCTTGTTGGTCATCCGATTTTTCTATAAAGTATTCCAATATTCTCATAATAAGGGTTTTTTCTATGTAGGTAAGCCAAAGTGTTCCCACTTCTGGTGCACTTATAGGGTTTGTTAGAATCAAATCTATAACCTCCATGACTTTTTAATTTTAGTATGTTCAAAGGGAGGGAAATTAGTCAATTTTAAAACGTTACTTCCATAAGGGGTCGATCTTTCTTCTTTTTCGGAATAATTTTTAACCTTTATACCATAATAAGATAATAAAAGAAAAAAGAGGTTACTGTAATGTTTTTTAAAGAATCTACAACAATCTCTAAAAATTCAAACGAAAATCTTGAGAAATTAAAAGCTGTTCTTTCTAACTGCGAAGATCTAAAAATCTTTCCGTGGCAATATGGGCCGGATTTAATCTATAACGCTTTCTCGGTTTATTTCGAGACATTGGTTCAAGAGAAAAGCGTAAATTATATGAAAGAATCCATGCAGGATTTGGTACCACATGAAGTTGGTCCAGCAACGATGATTAAACCGAGAGATGTCATAAAATTTTTCAGTCAACATGGAATATCTGGTCAAAACGCTGTTCTAGTTGATAGCTTTGACCAGGCTGTGGACAACATTTTACAAGGACACATTGTGATCTTTTTTGATGGTTGGAACAAAGTGTTGTCCTATGCGCAAGCTAGTCAAATTAACACACGACAAGTGACTGAACCTGTAACTGAATCGGTGGTACAAGGCCCCCGTGAAGGAACTGTTGAAGATCTGCAAAGAAATATCGGGTTGCTTCGAACTCGATTACAGAACCCCCATTTTAAAATTGAGAAATTTAGAGCAGGAGGAGCTACTAAAACCGAGATTGCCTTTGGTTATCTAGAGGGGACGGTTAACGTTGAAATGTTAGCTGAATTTAAGAACAGGATCGAAACAGCTAAAAAAGGGGACGTTTTAGAAACAGCATATATTGAGGAGTTAATTGAAGATTCAACTTATTCGCCATTTCCCCAATACCGGTCTACTGAACGTCCGGATGTAGCTGTTTCTAGTTTATTAGAAGGGAAAATAATTGTAATGGTACAAGGTACCGGAACCATTTTAATTTGCCCCGGATTATTAACGGAATTCTTCCAAGCAAGTGAAGATTATTATCATCGTGTTGTGTTTTCATCATGTATTCGTCTGTTAAGAATTGCTGCCTTTTTTATCGCTCTATCATTACCGAGTATTTATGTTGCTTTAACCACTTTTCATCCTGAACTCATACCAACCAACCTTCTAATGGCCATTCTGGATACTCGAGAAGGGCTTCCTTTTCCGGCGTTTGTTGAAGCAATCATAATGATTTTTTTCTTTGAATTACTCCGAGAAGCCGGCATTCGTTTGCCAAGGCCAGTTGGTTCGGCGGTAAGTATTGTTGGAGCCTTAATAGTTGGTGATGCAGCCATTACTGCCAACATTGCTTCTCCTATTATTGTTATTTTAGTTGCATTAACTGGAATTGCTTCATTTTCTATCCCTCACTATAGCATCTCTATCAGTTTACGGATTCTCCAATTCCCTTTAATGGTTTTAGCTGCTGTATTGGGGGGATTTGGGATTATGATCGGTTACCTACTCATTATGTTACATATAACACAGTTAAGGTCATTAGGACAGCCATACTTTAGTCCACTAACTCCATTCAGACCGAGGCTGTTACTCGATGTATTAATTCGTGCACCAATTAAAACATTGTGGAAGTCCCCACGAGTACGTGGAATGCGTAAAAATTAAATCACCTAAGAAAGTATGGTAGACAATGAATTCAATCGCCATGAAAGCTTTGCCTATTATGTTTTTATTACTATCTTTAACAGGGTGTTGGGACAGTAGGGAGTTAACGGAATTTGGATTTATCATGGGGATTAGTTTAGACCAAACAGAAGAAGGCATGATTGAAATAAACGCTCAATCCTATTCACCGACAGAAACGACAGGAGGAATGGGCGGCGGGGAAAAACAAGCCTATACAAATATTAAAGCGATAAATGAAAGTGTCTTTGACGGAGTTCGTGACATAAATCGATATTTAGGACGTTTACCCCGTTGGAGTCATATGCGTGTCATATTAATTGGAGAAGAGTTTGCAAAGGAACACGATATTGGGGAGATTCTTGACTTTTTTAATCGTAATGAAGATGTTCGCCTCACTACCTTGGTTATTGTTACTAATGGAAAAGCTGCTGACTATTTGACAATAAAGCCGTTTATTGAAAAAACAGTAAGTCAGCAATTGCAAACTATTATCGAAAGTTCTACCAAATATGCAGGTAAGACAATTAAAGCTAGCATGTTAGATATAGATTTGCAATTAAAAAGTAAAGCGAAAACGGCTTTAATCCCGTATTTTAAAATCAAGGAAGATCAACAAAAAGCTCCCTATAGCAGCGGGGTGGCAATTATTAGTAAAGGGAAAATGGCAGAACTCCTAGAACCGAGTGACGTTCAAGAAGTTCTTATGTTAATGAATAAATTTAAAAGCGGGATAATTGAGTTTCCTTGTTTGGATGAAGGGAGTCAAGATTCTTCGAAAATGGAAGCGTTAGAAACTTCCTTAATTAAAACAAAAATAACTCCCAAATTCACCATGAAACCACCCACTATTCACATGTTGACTAAAATAGAAGGAATGATTGGAGAACTAAGTTGTACTACTATAACCAATGTTGGCGAAGAAAAAAAATTAGAAGATCATATAAAAAAAATAATAGAAAAGAAGATCGAATCAGTGATTGAACGTATGCAGGAAGAGAAAGTGGATGTGTTGGGAATGGGGAATAAACTGTATCAACAAGACCCTGCCTTATGGAAAAAATGGGAAAAGGATTGGGACGACATTTTTGCTGACATCCAATTTATCATTGATGTTGAAGTGAATATTAGAAGTACGGGCATGCCTATTGGCGAAAAAGTAACGGGGGAATAGACATTGTTTGAGAAAACTGTTTTTCTTGTTATCGTGTGCTTAGGTATTTTGTTTTGCGACGCTCCAAAATTAAAGCAATCAAATCGTAGAGATCGTATCGTTTATGGACTACTGGCGCTGCCCATCCTATACCTTAGTGGCGTTTATGTGTTGGATTTAGCATGGCCAAATTTAGATGAACTCGTTCACTTCCTTTTTTCAAAACCTGCCCATAAAATTGTCGAAGCTATCAAGGTACCCATATAAGCTCTAAATGGGATAGGAAAGGAGGGAATAAATTGAATAAAGTGGAAACAGTAAGTTCTGGACAAATGGCGTGTTTATTTCTCTCTTTTATGCTTGGATCTTCCTATATTAATATCCCACAGCCTTTGACGTTAGCTGCTAATAATGGAGCGTGGCTATCAGTAATTATTGCTAATGGTTATGGATTACTTTTATTGGCATGTGTTTTATATTTATATGGTAAAAATCCAAATTGGACTATAATCGATTATAGCAGGAAATTACTTGGAAAATGGATTGCGCTATGTATTTGTATTCCGATACTGATCGTGCTTTTTTTAATTATTTCTTACATTATCATTGATATAGGTGGATTTTTCACTACTGCAATGATGACAGAAACACCCGCTTATGTATTTCATGTTCTCATATTGCTGGTAGCTGCGTTAACGGCAAGAGCAGGTATCGAGGTAATGGCCAGAATGTTTATTTTGCTTCTTTGCTATTCAATCTTTTTTGCATTGATAGTGATAATATTGAATTTACCAAATTATCACGTAGGAAATCTCCTACCTATTTTTCCAGAAGGAATGAAACCGGTTATACATGGTACTTATTCCATACTGGGTTTCCCATATGGTGAAATAGTCCTTTTTTCATTTTTACTTCCATTTGTTAATAAGGAACAGGCCAAGTCATTAAAAAAATATATGTTCTCAGCTCTTTTGCTTCAAGGTTTTTTAATCATTACCTCTATTCTTTGCACGATTATGGCTTTAGGACCACTTTCAGGCACATATAAATTTTCACTTTTTGAATTGGCACGTTTGGTTAATATTAAGGAAATTATTACAAGGAATGAGTCTTTCATTGGTATCGCCTTGATTGTTGGTTCCTATATGAAAGCAACCATCATGCTGTTTGTTTTAAAAGTGATCCTATCAAGATTATTAAAATTAAAGGATGAACAGATTATTATCTTTCCTGTTACGTTTATTACCCTCCTTCTCACACTTACCATGTTCAAGTCAGATATGGAGCATTTTGAAGCAACATTTATTATTTGGCCATTAATTGTTACTACCCTTGTCGTTCTTCCATTCCTTTTTATTACCATCATGGCATTTTTCAGGGGAGAGAAAATAGAAGTGAAAGACGATCGCTTTTAGTAGTAGCCGTATGTTGGTTTCCCTAGGGAAATCAATTTCATTCATTTTTCATCTGTATATGATAAGCAGCCTATGCTTTTTTAAAGCACTTGGCTGCTTCTTTTTATGCCTAACTTCTAGGAATAACTAGTTATCTTTAATAATATGAATGAGGAGACGGTATCTGTAATTGTATCTTTTTAATATAGATCACTTTTGCTTACGGTCAGATTCAGATTATAGTTAAGCATCAATAAAGGGATGTGAGAAGCCATTGAGGAATAATTGGATTCCTTCTACTCCTTTAGAACAGATGGCCAATACCGAATACGATGTTTTGATTATTGGCACTGGTGCAGGCGGGGGAGCAGTTACCTGGAGAATATGCGAACAATGGGGGAAAAATGAAAAAAAAGTAGGTGTCGTTGAATCTGGTGATTTTTTGCTCCCAACACAAGCAGCCAATATTCCTACTATGAATAGTGAACGTATGAACAAACTTCATGAGTATGTATCAAAACCATTAGGTAGATTTAATCCCGAATTTCAGGGGGCTAAACAAGTTTTTGCCTTTGGTGGAAGAACTTTATTTTGGAATGCAATCACCCCACGGTTGAATCAGTTAGAACTTAGACAATGGCCTGTCACGGTCCAAGAGATGGAATCTTATTATACAATTGCAGAAAGGATAATGAATGTATCAAGAGAATACACAAAGGGTTCCCAAATCACAGAAATATTGTTGAATAGATTGCAGTGGAAGGGTATTACAGAAGCTGCTCCTGCTCCTATAGCCGCCGAACTTGGTCCTGGAATTTATGGACAGGAGGGTTCAGATGTATTTTTTGGAGCAATCGATTTCTTTGCAAATGCATTAAATTACCGCCCATTCTATTTAACTGTAAAAACTCGTGCCGTTCAAGTACTTGTTGAAAGTGGAGAAGTAGTTGGCGTAAAGGTCCTATCTTCAGAAAAAAAACCTTATATTTTAAAAGCAAAGACCGTTGTATTGTCAGCTAGTACATTTGAAACACCTCGATTGCTTCTTCACTCGGGAATTAAAGGGCAAGCCATCGGACATTATTTAATGAATCATTCTTTTGTGTTAGCCACTGGAACAATGAGCCGAGAGGAATTCCCGGAACCTTTAGGAACTTTAAGCATTTTAATTCCTTCAACATCTGATAGGCACTATCAAATACAGCTAAGAGGACCAAATGGATACTTTTGGTACCAACCCTACCAAACAAAATCTTTTCTAAAGGAACTAGAAATAAATTTTGTTTGTTCTGGTGAGGTTGATCCTAGATTTGAAAATAAAGTTACATTAGATCCCTATAAAACGGATGAATTCGGGGTGCCAGAAGTACAAATACATTTTTCCTATAGTGAAAAGGATCAAGCCATCATCCGTGAAATTGCTGGTGCAATTGAACAGATATCTTCTTTTTGTGGTATAAGTATGCATTCGAAACCGGGCCAGCCTTCCATCTGTCTAATGCCGCCGGGTGATCAAAATCATGACTCAGGAACCTGCCGAATGGGTATGGATCCATCAACCTCTGCAGTTAACAAGTATGGGCAAATACATGGTGTGAAGGGACTATATGTTGCTGATAACAGTGTCATTCCCTCCATCGGTTCGGCAAACCTGACACTGACTACAGTTGCCTTAGCCATTCGAACAGCAGATTATATCATCCATCAGGATCAGGAGCGTGCCTTCACATGATTACATTAACAGCTTTTGGTGATGAAATTTCACCCGATTTGGAAATTCAAATGGATACTTTGGCCTCCGAAGGGATTTATTATATTGATTTACGTGGTGTAGGAGGAAAAAATGTTTTACAACTCAATGATGAGGAAGTAGCAGAAGTAAAAAAACGCCTGGATGCTCGAGGTTTTCGCATTTCCTCCATTGCTTCACCGATCGGGATTATTCCTATAACAGATGATTTTACTCCACAGCTTAATGATATGAGACGGGCCATTTATTTAGCCAAATATTTTGGTACACCCTACATTCGGATTCGCTCTTTTATCATTCCTCAAGGAAAAAATCCTTTAAAGTATAGAGATGAAGTTTTAAGGCGAATAAAAGATTTGACTCATATCGCTGAACATGAAAGTGTCATCCTTCTTCTTGAGAACGATACGACAATGTATGGGGATACCGGGGAACGCACACTTGATATTCTTCAAAGTATCAACTCCACTAATCTTCGTTTTGCGTTTGATCCGGTTAATTTTTTACGCTCCTCCGTGCTGCCAATGTCCCATGCCTATCCTCTTGTAGAGCCTTATATTTCTTACATTCATCTGAAGGATGCTCAAATAGATACTGGTAAAGTGGTTCCGCCTGGAAAAGGAGACGCTGAAATTGTAAAATTACTTACTTCATTAAAAGAGAAAAGATATTCCGGATTTATATCGATTGAACCAAAGGGTATGCCAGGTATCGCTGATCGGGATTTCTTCTTGGTTGCAGCAAAAGCCTTGAAAACGCTTTTAAATAAAATAGGATTAAAGTGGGATAAAAATAATCCCGATCTGGATACTTACAGTAAATTTTCTACTTCATCTGCCATTAAACCGAAACAAGCCTCTTTCCCCCCGGCTTGCCCTCAGGTGATCTCACCGGAAACTGTCGATTCCTGGATTCCACTCTCCCCGTTAGAAAAAATGGCGCAAACAGATTATGATGTGTTGGTTATAGGGAGTGGAGCAGGAGGAGGAGCTGCCTTATGGCGGCTTTGTGATCAATGGAGAAATAATGGAAAACGAGTTGGTATGATTGAAGCAGGAGACCTATTGTTGCCAACACATGTTGAAAATCTCGGATTATTCTCCCGCGAACGAGCATTACAATATATTTCTTCTATAACAAGACCACTTGGGAAAAGACTTCCTGAATTTTCAGGTGCAAAACAAGTTTTTGGTCTAGGGGGCCGGACTATACAGTGGGCAGCAGCTTGTCCTCGAATTCCTTCCTATCTTATTTCACAATGGCCTATCCCACTAAAAGAGATGAATATTTACTACAAAATCGCTGAACAGGTCATGAATGTGAATAAAACCTTTTCGAAATCGAGTTTACCCACTCTAATCATTCTAAACCGTCTTTGGGCAAATGGATTTTTTAAAGCGACAAGTATTCCTTTTGCTGTCGACATAACACCTACTAAATATGGCGCGATCCATTCCAACGCTGTATTTAGTTCCATCCTATTCCTTGCAGAAGCTTTAAATTACAGGCCATTTGATCTTGCTGTCAATGCTCGTGCCGTTCAACTGCTTATTGAAAAAGGAAAAACAGCGGGTGTTAAGGTCGTATCTCCGGATTTGAAATCATACTGGATCAAAGCAAAAACGATTGTTTTGTCGGCAAGTACTTTTGAAACTCCACGCCTGCTCCTTCATTCAGGAATTTCTGGTCCAGCCATTGGCCACTTTCTTATCGATCATTCTGCTTTAGCTGCAAATCCAATAATCAATCGGAAGTTGTTACCAGAGGATTTGGGGAGGATTGGTATTTTGATTCCAAATACGAAGGACAATCCTTATCAAATCGAATTTGGCATGCTTGAAAAACCGCTTCAAGATGAGTTAGAGATGATCTTCCATGGTTATGGAAATGTAGAACCACGATTTGAAAACATGATCTTTCTTGATCCCTATGAGAGAGACAAATATGGTGTACCAAAGATCCAGGTTCATTTCAATTTTAGTAATCGGGATCGAGTTGTCATTCAGCAATTGGCAGCAGGAATGGAAAGGGTTCTTACGTCCTTAGGCATCATTGACGGGCAGCCCAAGATTTATCTGCGTGCACCCGGGGATGATAACCATGAATCAGGAACTTGCCGCATGGGTAATGACCCTTACACTTCTGCAGTTAATAAATTCGGTCAAATTCACGGCATTTCAGGACTTTATGTAGCGGATAACAGTATCTTACCGACTTTAGGGGCCAATCCTACACTTACAACAGTTGCCTTGGCCATTCGAACAGCGGATTACATTATTCATCAAAACAAATAAATATGGTTGCTGAAAAGCTTCATGGATGGTTAACTGGTGCTTATAGTAAAGAACCAGCTGCCATTGATGCGGCTTTTCTTATTGAACAAATTTACATTACGATTAATGTAAAAACATCAGGATGTGGTATATTAGGGGAATATACAGATTATTTATAATGGAAAATAATATAAATAAAATGTAGGTTTTAATTCGGAAAGAAAGAGTGATACATCCCTTGAAATACAAAGGAAGAATAGTAACAACCTTAATTAGTATAATTGTTGGAATACCTTATGTTGCTTATAATTATAAAACACTTCAAAGTTCGATTCGGACGTTCATAGATACAACCGTTTTGATTGTAACTACCGTGACACTCTGGTGGCTGGGAAAACAATATGACAAAGCTAAGTTTTATTCCGAAAAAGACTATTTAACTGGGCTTTACAATAGACGTTTTATTGAGGAGATTTTCCCAAAACTAATATCATCAGCGAAAAAAATCGAACAACTAAGTATATTAATATTAGATTGTAATGACTTTAAACAAATAAATGATACATATGGTCATAAATATGGAGATCTGGTACTTGAAAATATTTCGACTATACTTCTAAAAAGCACTAGCGGCAGTGACATTATCGCAAGATGGGGAGGAGATGAATTTTTAATCATTTCCCCCTTCTCAGATCAAACTGAATCTGAAGCAATGATTAAGAGGATTGAAAACGGATTGAGAGAGCTATCCCAAAAGACAGAAAAAAAAATTTCAGTTTCTGCTGGATTTGCTATTTATCCAATTGATGGAAAAGATATGGACAGTCTAATTAAGATTGCTGATAAAAATATGTATAAATTAAAAACCTTAAGTAAAAAAGCTACCCTTAAAAAAATATGAAACAATGAAAAATTATCATTTTATTAATGAGAGTAGAAAGGAGTTCTACATGAAGATGATTGATGAGTACTTCGAAACAGCGATGGAAGCCTGGAGTATGATGCAAAAGACTTCTGGTGATGAAGGGGCAGAATGGGCAGAAAGATTTGAACGCTACTTTTATGAATTTATCGATGAATTGAAGAAATGGTGGGCAACTCTTCATCCAAAACCAACGAATATAGATGAGGCTGAGGAGTTACCAGAAATAAAAAAGTGGATGGAGCAAATCCCTGCACCTGTACAACTAAATTTTCTTACAGAATTAGAGGATATTTTGGATGGAATAGATACAGAACGTTTTGATTAGGTAGTAGAGTATGGTGGAGATGTGTTGTTGTACTAAAGAAGTAAGTTAGTTGAAGAAAGAGAAATGACTCCTTTCTGTCGCTTTTGACATATATTGCGACAGAAAGGTGGCTTATGAAATCCCTCCTTTACCGAAGGTTGTGGCAAAAAATTACTTTAAGCAACTCAGTGGATTGTAAGTAACCTTGGAGGTTTATCCATTGTTATTCAAGACGGTACATCAATGGAAGTGCGTAGAATGAGCAAAATTGGCTACACAATACCATTTGATTCACATAAAATAAAGCAAATTTTAGTTTTGGGGTTGGTAATAATGGAACTTCCAAAAAATATGAGCAATAACAGAAAAGAATTCAGCGAGAAAAAAAGTAATAAAATTTTAGGACTGGAAAAAGAGGTTGCATTAGGGCTTTGGATTCAAGTAGTAGGTCAGATCATTGAAATTAAAGGTTTATCAGGGCTTTTGCATATTGAGGAAGATGCAAATACAATAGGTGAACAACAAATACTAACTGGTGTTTGGATTAAGACGATTGGACAAATATTAGAGGCTATTTCTGTATCAAGTCAAATAGGAGAAACAGATTTAATTAAACTGCTGCAAGAACAAAAACTCGCCATCACAGGAGATATGCTTGTGTCAATTGGTTCAGCTTATGAAGTAATCGGAGGAATTCATGTACTTGAAGAGGAAACAGACAAAATTTCTCGCATAGTTCCATAACGAAGAGAACTCGCCAATACTGTGGCGAGTTTTGCTTTTATGTACATCAATTGCTATGTCAAAATGAATGTCATTCACTTATAGTTCCAAGAAAGTAACCTTAAAAAGAACTCAATAAAGTATAAATCAATAACTTTTTTCTCTTTTTCAACATCATAACAAATCTAAAGGTGGATAACATATCCTAAGAACATCATAAAAAATGCTTAGCATATTGCCAAGATTTTTATTCACCTTATTTGGCTTTAGGGAATACTCTACGAATTGTTTCAGTAAACTCATTAAAGAATCCTGAGATTGGTCTACCATTACGAATATCAGAGGCATATGTGTTCATGCGATCATAAAAGTCAGGGTTTTCCGATACATATACATTATCAATATCTCGATCAGTGGATTTCACTCTTTGTGAAATCTTATGTTCAATACTATTAGTATCCTCATTTTGGGATGTAGGTGAGAGCTTTACGGCTACATATGCATTATTTTCTGTAACAATGACATTTGCCGTGTCCACTTCTTTCAGGTCGGTTACTTTTTTAGCAGCATCATCAGCAACTCTCATTCTGGAATCATTATTGTCCCTGACGTTGTTGATGTTGTTCCTTGTTACATTTTGATCACGATTTACAAGATCATTTTTATTTACGTTATTTCTGGCGCACCCTGTTAAATCCAGGCTAAATATAAGGATTGCAATTAAGATTAGGATCTTTTTCATGGTGTATTCCCTCCGTGAATTTAGTTAACAAGATTAAGTTCTCCATTTCCTTTAAAGATTAGTCATATGATGGTTTAGTTATTCAAATTGAATTGGTGGAAAAGAACCGTTGTAGTGCTTTCCATTTTTTATACTTATTACTCGGTTAAGGTGAGTACATTATTTAAGAAACGAATTAAAAGCCGTAGCGAAATGATATGGCTTCAGATTTTAGCGGGAGTGACAATTCCAACGTCAAACGAGGACGACAATTCCTGTTCCGTCATTATACACTTATTTATTACTCTAAGGTTTCGTAGTTGGAATCATTTTTTATGAAATCGAAAAATACGCAGTAAAACAAAAGGTATTTTTAAAAAACATCGTAACCGAAATAAATGCATATTTTCTGCACATTTTTGTTGTAGGATTTGTATGATTCTAATTTTTAGGAGGATTACGATGAAGCGAAGATTTCTTACATTGGTTGTTTTTTCACTAATTATATCAGTATTCTTAGCGGCATGTTCAAAAGATGATTCAATGGATCATGGAGATATGGACCATAACTCAAATAAAAAACAAACGGAAACAAGCCATGAAGGGATGAATCACGGAGATATGACATCCACTCCTCAAAAGGATAATACCAAAGTAGAGTTTTCCTTTAATGAAAAACCTGAAAGTGGAAAACAAATCCCTTTAAACATTCAGGTAAATAATAAGAATGGTCAACCAATAAAGGATTTTGATGTCGAACATGAAAAACTCATGCACTTAATTGTTGTAAGTAAAGATTTATCCTATTTTGACCATATTCATCCTGAATATAAAGGGAACGGATTATTTACAATTATTTCAAATTTTCCTTCCGGAGGGGAATATAAGCTCTTTGCCGATTTTGTACCTAAAGGAGCAGAAAAAATGGTAAAAACTTATGACGTAACAGTAGCAGGAAACAAAGTAAAGACTACACCTTTAATAGAAGAAAAGGAATTAACAAAAGTAGTGGATGGAAAAGAGGTGACGTTGAAATTTGACCATTTGATGACTGAAATGGACTTGACGATGACATTCACGATTAAAGATGCTAATACAAAGCAGCCTATTACTAATTTACAACCATATTTAGGTGCAGTAGGACATGTTGTAGCAATTAGTGGTGATACAGAAACTTATTTACATGTTCATCCAATAGACGAAAAAGCAACAGGTCCAGATGCGAAATTTATGACAAGTTTCCCTGAGGGTGGTCTCTATAAAATTTGGGGACAATTCCAACAAAACGGAAAAGTAATTACTGTGCCATTTACCATAAATGTACCAAAATAAAAAATAACTTTATTATTAAGCATTTGATAGAAGTTATTAGTAATCATTGTGATATTAAACAACATACATAACACCATTCATATAATTCTGAACGGTGTTATGTATGTGCAGCTTTAATTGGAAATGCCGCTATCCTCCAATAGGAAGAAACACATTTTTATCTTTCACTTAAACTTTGAAATCCAATACCCTACGATGACAATAGCTAAACCGAGCAACGTCTTCCAATTCGGAACTTCCTTCATGAATAAAAACCCCATCAATACACAAACCAATATTTCAATTCCTTTCGAAAAAGTAAGGGCGAAAGTTAAGTTCCCGAATACCTTGTATGTAAATTTCACCCCGAATCCGATCATCAAATTTGCAGTAAACAGAACTGGCAGAAGCTTCGTTTGATACCAAACTGTTGTCCAAAAAGCCGGATCGATGTGTTTGCTTTGATAAGCGAAAATGGCATTTACCGCTAATAGCCCTCCGAGCAGTAAAGCAATAGCATATACAAGCAACATTCTGCTACCCCCATTTCAAATAGACTGTTCCAACGATATGTTTCCCAGGGGTAACTTTTTTAACCGTGCTCAAAAGATAGAATGCGGAATAAATCGGTATCATCTAAATTGCTATAGTGTACAAGCCCATATAAAAAGACGCATTCGAAAAAATGCGCTCCGGAAGCCAGAAAGTGACTCCTGAAGTGCATTTTTTTAAGAGGTATTCTAGAAAATAGTACTATTTAATTCATCAAATCCGGTTTAGTTTTATCACAAACCAATATTAGGGATATCCAATCACACACAATGTAGGGGTAGTCCAGTGTAGCTGACATCACCCCTATATCAAAGGAAGTATTGGGCGTACCAATTTACATTATTTGTCTTAGCGTATAAAATCCGCGAAATGCCGTCAGGACCCCATACTGATCATACCCCTTTTTAGAATAATAGTATCAGTATGTCCAAGCTTTAGAGATTAATTGCGATTGTTTTGAGTTTATGCACCAGAACCCATTTTTTTCTTCTATTTTTATATTTGGTTTTCTTTTATACTAGAATGAGCCTAACAATGAGGTAAACTTTATGGAACATACTAAAAACTTGCTCTTACAAGTAATGATTATTTTGATCCCTGTCTTTTTTTATTCTATGTATTTAACCAATCGTCATCAATTCATCGAAACGAAACGTCAAAAATTAATTTTCAGTTTCTTGGCAACGATTACGTTAGTATTGTGCATGTCCTTCCCGATCTATTCGGATGTAAACGAGCGAAGTGACCTACGGTTTGTAGCTCTTATGATCGGTATATTTTATGGAGGAGGATACTCAACAGGTATTGTTCTCACGATCATCTTATTGTTGTATCGTTGGTATTTCGGGGGGGAAGGTTTTTATTCAACGGTATACGAAGTCCTTTTCTTCTTACCCATGTTTTTTTTAGCATATCCACGTTTCATCCAACAGGATCGAGCAGGTCGAATGAAACTGGCTTGGATGATAACATCGGGGATGTCCTTAATCTTCATCCTAGTGGATTTTCAAGAGATGGATTTTTTTAACCACACACTTCAGGAAATTTTAGCGATATGTGTTGCCACCATCGTAACCATCTTTTTGATTGAAACCTTAAGGGAAAATGCCCAGTTACACATGGAAGCTCAACAGGCGGAAAAATATAAGATACTCGGAGAATTGGCCAGTTCCTTTGCTCATGAAGTTCGAAATCCCATGCAGACCAATCGAGGATTTCTCCAGTTACTTCTACAATCACCAATTTCAGAGACGTATAAAAGGTATGTTCAAATTTGTATAGAAGAAGTGGATCGAACGAATGACGTCATTACCGAATATCTTTCGCTTGCCAAGCCAGAAGCGGATACGAAAGAGTCCGTCGATGTTTGCCAAAAAATACAAACAGTCGTCAAGATTCTCTACTCCTATGCTTTAGAACGAAAAGTAAGCATAGACCTCCGACTTCCGGAGCAAGAGTGTACGATATTGGGTCATCCCCCAAAAATGAAACAAGCCTTCCTCAATATCATCAAAAATGGCATCGAAGCGATGCCTCAAGGTGGTGCGGTTTCCATTTGCGTGAAACAGGAGTCACAGCATGTGATGATCCAAATCCAAGATGAGGGAGTGGGGATGGATGAAGACGAAGTGAAACGTCTAGGACAACCATTTTATTCCCTGAAAGAAAAAGGAACCGGCATAGGACTCATGGTGAGCTATCGCATTATCGACTCGCTTCATGGAAAAATCACCGTCCAAAGCCAAAAAGGAAAAGGAACCACGTTTACCATTCGGTTCCCTCTCCATAATTGTAAAAATATCATCACCATTAACTGACAAACATGAGCGTTAGCTAAAAATAAAAGTATATGAACCGACAGGAGTTAAAGGGTATTGGATCGTAGATAACCGTACTGAGACAGTTGAAGTGTTTATCTTTATAGAAGTAAGTATTTTTGAAGACTTTATCATCGATTTAAAGAACATACTTCTATAATACAATTTCTAACCATCTATGAGCGTGTCGTTTATCTAAGTGAATCAAGAGATTAACAAGCAGCCAAGCGCTTTCTCAAGAAAGCCTTGGCTTTTTTTGTATGTTTCCAGACCACGTGTCATAACAGTGGATAAAAACCCAGCTTATCCTGTAGCAATTCAGGAGTTAAAAGAGGAGAAGCGTATGCTTGAAGAGGTACGGAAACGATTCGAAGAATGAGGGGCCACATGTGAAATATTTTCCAATAGGTATGAAGTCCTTCGTGATTTATCCCCACTATACAAATCACGAAAAGATTAGAATCCGTCATAAGAAATGGATGCCAACAACTGCCTATTCAATCGATTGGTTTTTTATTGAAAAGCCAAGGGAATTGCACCAAAATTTAATGAAGACTTGGGAAGAAAAAAAGCATTAGTTTCCATTTCAAATTCTCAGGTGAATATAGCGGAAAATAAAGCATTGTTTGGTATTTATCACACACCTGCAATAGGGGACACGTCATATGATACATTAGCTTTTGAATTTAAAAGTGATTCAATCACTACTACCATATAGAACCGTATTATGGGGGGAGAGGTTTTTTTCAAAAAAGGGACTTCAGGAGGGACATTTTGAAGGCATTATTATTGGAGAACATTTTAACTGCAATGAACATTCAGCCTAATGAAAAGCAAAAAGGTATACGAATCAAGAACGTCACTTATAACAGATTTGAAATTAGGAGTCATACGTTATTTTATCGTTGGAACAATAGAGCGGTGCCTGTTGAAACTATAAAGAAATACAAAAATGTATTCATCGTTACCGATACACCATTTTCTCATATGGAAAAATTAAATCCTAATCAAATCATTATGGTAAAGGATCTCAAAGACAGTTTCTTTAAATTTACTTCGTATTACAGGCATCTGTTTAACATTCCTGTAGTCGCCATTACTGGGACATGTGGAAAGTCTACTACGAAAGAAATGCTAAAACACATTTTGGAAGAAACACACAAGGTGCAGGCAACAATATCAAGCAAAAATGCCAATTGTTACAACCTTCCTTATTTAATGGGAATTGATGAAGATACGGATGTGGCAGTGTTTGAAACAGCTGTATCTTCAAAAGGGGATATGACGGAGTCCTGTAAGTATTTTTACCCGACGATTGGGATTATGACAATGATTGATGTGGATCATACGGATAAAATTCGATCATTTGATCATTATCTAGCAGAAAAGGCAAAAATAATGCAAGGTATGAACAATGAGGGAATTCTCATCCTAAATTCGGACGACCCATATCTCTCCACCATTGATACTTCTAAATTTATGGGAGAGATTATAACGTTCGGAAAAAACAAGGATGCTATTTTTAGGATTAAGGAGTATCAATATCATTCATCTGGCATGACTTTTTGGATGGAATATAAGCAAAGTAAATTTAAAGGATATATACCGGGTCTTGGTGAGCATAGTGTATATAATGCAGCCGCTTCATTAGCAGCCGCTGCAATCTTAGGAGTGGATATTCACTATGCTATAAAGAGATTATCTTCTTATCATCACATGAGATCCCATTTTCAAATCATCGAAGGACGAAATCAAATTACGTTGGTGGATGATACTTGGAAGTCAAATCCTGCTTCCTTAAGAAAAGGCTTAGAAACATTAAGCAGTATTGCATTGCCATCCCAAAGAAAAATTGCTGTTCTGGGAAGAATGGCAGCACTGGGAAAATATGCAGATGAAGAATACGAAAAGGCAGGACATCTAATCGGTGCCTTGGGGGTCGATATTCTCATCACCAAAGGGTTTATTGCAAGAGATTTTGAAAAGCCAGCTATAGAGGCAGGAGTAAATCCGCATAATGTTTATCATTTTTCAGATGCAGATGAAATAAAGAGATTTTTTGATTCATTTTTAATCCCAAATGACATTGTTTATTTCAAAACGGGCGGGGATGACTCAGACTTCGATGATGTCATCGAATATTTAAGAAGTTAAAATGGTAGAAACTTTTCTCATAAAAAGGCAGCTTTCCTTTAATGAACGGCAACTCAATTGTTCACAATTGAAGGTCTGTTCATTAGCGGCAAGCTGCCTTTTGGGGATTAAATATTTGTTCCATGATGAAAACCTTTATAACTGGCTAATCTGGCTTAGATTATTTCCCGTTTGTATCAGCTAAATATTTAGCATACAAAATCGTATTTTTGGCTACATCCAATTCAAGATTATAAATATTAGGTGGGCCTGGTCTCCAATTTACTTCAAAAAGCCATAGTTTTTGGTTGGCATCAATTCCGACGTCAATTCCTAATTCGTCCAATTCACTGTCATATAAAGAATCAAAATGATTTGAGAAACTTATCGCAAACTGTTCAAGATACCTTTGAATATCATACCAGGAGTTACCAAACTCTGTTTTTAAAAAAATATCCAGGTAAGTACTATAACCACCACTCTTCATATTAGATGTGATGGTCCCTAAACGCCCGATCCGTGGATAAATAGAAGTAATAACCCATTTTCCTTCTCCATTTTTTTGTACATGCAACCGGAAATCAAAAACATGACCAGATTTTGTTTGACTTGTAATAAACTGTTGAACTACGTAATCTTGTTCTTGTATTTTAAGAGATAACAAGTCTAACAATTGTTTTTCATTTAAGGTTAATACTAGGCCTGCATCATTCATTTTGTAATGATTTGCCCCATATTTTTCAATAAAAACAACGCCCCCTCCTTGATGCCCCGTTAACGGTTTGATAATCACTTTTTTATAACGACGAATTATGTCAAAAAAAATCTGAACGTCAGTTAATTCATAAAAAGGAATAAGGTAATGATTAAATTTATTTGCCTTTTTAATTCTGTTATATACCGATAATTTGTCCCCAATTGAATGACTTGTAAACGGAATCCTATCAAACAAATAATCAAAGATTTGTTTAGTCTTCTCACTTGCAACATAACTTGCATTATAAATGACATCAGGGAAAGGAAATTCCTTTTCAATCCATTGTCCATTTTCATAGGCTTTTCCTAAAATCTTTTGCTGTTTTATATTCACCTTCCCTAGGGTAAAGTAAAAAAAGGTTACACCTTCTGCTTTTGCTACAGCAGCATAAGCATATGCTTTCTTTACATTACTTGGATCACTGCGATGATGAAGCATGCCAATTAACGTCATTTTACTTCTTTTCCACCTCTCCACATTCTTTTTCTAATAAAAAGACTAGAATGTTTGTTCAATCATTAATAGCTCAACTAATCTCTTAAAACCTCTGTTTTTATAGATCATACTCATTATTTGTCACTTGAAATTTTTAAATTGGGTCAAGGAAGAAACGTATTTCGCTAGCTGCTCCCATAGCAATTCTTTTCGCTTCGAATTTATTCTCTGAGGATGCCAAAATGTATCCGCAACGGTCTCCCATTGATAAAGGCGGACGTACTATCTGTCCTTGTCGGGGTTTTATATACACCTCTTCTACACCGGGAAATTGAGAGACCCGTTCTTTCCCCGTAACCTTCATTAATTTTCCTTTAGAATCAACTGTTAAATAATGTGCATATACATACTTACTGTGTTTTTTAGTAAGGCAAGGCTCATTTCCTAACATTAATTGAATGGTTTCCTCTACTAAATTAATCCCAAATCCGACTTCAATGATTCGATTCATCGCGCCACCTGAGATTCTTGGGTTAATTTCAATTAATTTCCAAACTCCATTTACTAAACGCATTTCAAGGTGACAGGCACCGTTTTTCATTTGAAAAGCCTTTAAGATGGAACTTACTGTCTCAAGGATACTATTGTATGTCCTTTGATTGACATCTGTTAGTAAACAATATCCGGTTACGATAAATCGTTGTAAAAAAGTAATCTGTTGTTCGATTATCGCGACAATATGAACTTTTCCATTGCGTACTAAAACTTCAATTAAATATTGGGGTCCTATTAGATACTCTTCCAATAAAATCTGTTCATTTTTTTTTAGTAATTCTTGTAATGCCAGCTTTAACTGATTCTCGTTATTTGCCAAATGGACATCTTTTGAGCCGGCAGATGTGGGAGACTTTACAATAAGAGGTAAATAGTTATTGGCTTGACCGATAAAATTCTCAAAGGAAAAATCATCTGGTTTATAAAGGGCATAATAAGGAGAATTTGGGTGTCCTTTGAGAAGCTCACGAGTTAAAACTTTATTTTCCATTTTTAATATTGAATCAGTAGAGACTACACTTGAACAAAATTCTTCTGATAAGGCGGCTGCTACATGAACGTAAGAATGTACAAAACTCAAAATGCCTTTTATTCGTTTACCTTGTCTTTGTAGTTTGTTGAGGGTTTTTTTTATTTCATCATTATTGGATAATTCTACTAAAATCATTTGATGGACTTCGGGAAATTCTGTTCTTTGGTGAATGTATTTTTGCCTATTGGTTAATAACACCGTAAAATAGCCGAGTCTCTCTGCAGCTTTTATTGCTTCTCTACTGGACCCGGATTTGTTAGTTTCAATAAATACAATGGTTTGCATAAGCTTTGTCATCCTATCTTTGGCGGTTTTTTATTGAAGGATTTAGCTTTACCAGTTTTACTCGAATAAACTGATAAGTACAATTTATTATATTGTCATAAGACAAGAGTGGTATGGACAATCGTCATCATTCTTAAGACAATTAAATTAGAATTTGAACAGAGTTCATAAAAGGACAAAACTACCGTATGTAGAAAGGTGATATACATGAATATGATTGATGAGTACTTCGAAACAGCGATGGAAGCCTGGAGTATGATGCAAAAGACTTCTGGTGATGAAGGGGCAGAAAGATTTGAACGCTACTTTTATGAATTTATCGATGAATTGAAGAAATGGTGGGCAACTATTCATCCAAAACCAACGAATATAGATGAGGCTGAGGAGTTACCTCAAATAAAAAAGTGGATGGAGCAAATTCCTGAACCTGTACAACTAAATTTTCTTACAGAATTAGAGGATATTTTGGATGGATTAGATACAGAACGTTTTGATTAAGAAGTAGAGTATGGTGGAGATGTGTTATTGTCCGGTGAAGTTTAATGGAAGAAGGGGTTTGTGTATTATTTGTGGAAGTTTAAAAAGTTACAAACGAATGGGTTTACGCGTAAAAGAACAATGGGACTGCTGAAACAGCAGTCCCATTGTTCTTTTATGTTTCAAGTAAATGACAGGTTAGTTCAAAAACATTATCAGCTTTACCATATAACATCTGCATTTAAAATGTAGTAGATGGTACAATTTCAAAAATAGTACCTTGGTTAAAATCAGTCACTTTCATAGAGCCATAAACCCCTAAATATAGTCTAGTTTGATCCAGATTCGTTCCCAAAGTAACATAATAAGCTGATTGAGACCCAAAATTATAATCGGTTTCAATCACACTAAAATCATTTAGTTTACCATCTGTTCTAACCCTGCTATAAGCTAAAACCCCTCTAACTGGAGGTCGAGATTCTTCAACACGGGAAAGGTCGGTAAACACAACACTTCCCGTTAAATTGGGGATTCCATTCCCCATAAAGGCTTGCACTCCTGTAAGTGCCGTTCCTCCAAACTTATCGGGGCGGGGATCTTTATGAAAATAACTAGTTAGAGGATGAAGACGTTTCGCGGAAGTGTTTATAGCTTCATTGTAATAAGCAATTGTTTTCTCTTCTAAAGTCGGATTTGCAGAACAGCCCCTTATAATTGACGTAGGAAAAGCACCTTCCCACCCTCGCCAGCCAAAGTTAATAAATCCCTCTTGGACAGGTTCGGTGTTTCTTAAAGAAGTTTGAATCAGCTGAGTAACCGGAATTGGTTTATAATGAACGAATGAAAAAATCGACTCTACCAAATCCTGTCCGACATTTCCCACATATTTGATATACTGTTTATTAAACTTTTGAAATGAAATGCCTGGTATATTACGAACCCCTTTGGCCATTACCGTGAGCGTTTCCTGAATAGTTGCAGGAAGTTCATTAAAACGTGTGACTACAGGTGGATTGTTGATAAATGTATTCTTACCAACATCAATTTCAATGATTTTACCGGCGATTTCCATATCGTTCTGGCTTAAATTAAATGGATCATAGCCTGATCCACCATCTCCGGTTGTTAAAACAAGTCTTCCTGTTTCAGGTGAAAAGTTTAAGCTATTGACACCATTATGATTTAAAAATGGTCTTCTTAAGTTAAGTAAAGTCCGTCGTCTTTGAGGTTGACCATTCGATTGTAAGATCCATTCTTCAACTGTATCAATATGATCATATTGAGTTTCTCTATTTATCCACCTTAGGTTTAAAGTGCTGGGATCACACGGGTTAGGATTAAAAGGTTCAGGAAGAGCACCTGGACCTTGTGTTCCAGCTACTGAATAATGAAGATAAAACAGACCGTTATAATAAAATTCGGGATGAAACGCTAGCCCTAGCAATCCCCGTTCATCATATCCACCACCAGAAACACCTAGTTTTATGACTCGCGGGCGAATATCTAAAAAAGTCTTTAAACTTGAGTTTCCTATGTAAAAGATCTCTCCTACCTGGGTTGCAATAAATAATCTTTCAATTGAGTCACCCGGAAGTATAGTTGATTTCAAAACAGCGGGTAAATTTATCTTACTTACCATGGGCCGTAAACTAACCTTAATTTTTATCAACTAACTTTACCTCCTCCTTAATTGATTTCTTTTTTAAGAATATGATTAGGACTGTTCTATTAGTACCAAATTAGGGCAGGGGAGTCTGACAACTATCCTGCTTACTTTAATAGAAAAAGAGATCGTTTATCGACGATCTTTTTTATGAGTAAACATAATCGTAGAAATAGTTACTCTATATTCGAACGGGGTGGAATGGAAAAAGAGCCAATTTTTTAGACTTGAAATAACCAAATAATTGTGATTTCATAATGAAGTAAACTTATAAAATGAAGGAGCGAGAAAGATGAAGTTTCCTAAAAATATTATACTAGATTCTGTTGCCGAACGTAAAAACCATGAAAGTTACGGAATAGAATTTATTAGGAACTTGGAAATGATGATGCTGGATATTCCGAGATGTTAGTAATTATTTTCAAATACAAAGATAAATATTATAGTGTGGATATCCAACATGTAAATGGAGAAAACAATTACGACCATTGGGATGATGAAATAGATTGTCCAGAGGTAGTTAGGAAAGAGGCTATTCAATATTATTGGGAAGAAGTGAATTGCCGTAAAAAAGCGACTATATCACTTTAAATAATATTATGTGTTTCATTTTAGCCGATACTCATATATAATGTAACTTAATTGAATATAAATAACTAGGGGTGCCCAATAAGTTGGGCTGAGAAAGAAACACGATAAAGTTTCTTGACTCTTGGGACCTGATCTGGATCATACCAGCGTGGGGAAGTTAGAATAGACAATCTTCAATGCACCTATACTTCTGCATACATATTAGCCGGGTCCAACCATTTATGGGGCCGGCTTTTTGATGTACTTTTA
>NZ_JAGGQW010000106.1:0-9428 GCF_018613065.1 Bacillus sp. ISL-7
AAGCGTGAACGCAATTTAATTTACCCTACTCTTCTTGATCATGTGACAGAAGATATGGCCGTAGCTTGGGAGGAACCGTTCGGACCTGTGCTGCCAATAATCCGTGTATCCTCTGATGAAGAAGCGATCAAAATTGCGAATGAATCTGAATTTGGTTTACAGGCAAGTGTCTTTACCAAAGATATTAATAAAGCATTTGCGATTGCAAATAAAATTGAAACAGGCTCAGTTCAAATAAACGGACGTACCGAACGCGGCCCGGATCATTTCCCATTTATCGGTGTAAAAGGATCCGGAATGGGTGCGCAAGGTATCCGCAAGAGCATTGAATCGATGATGCGTGAAAAAGTAACTGTATTAAATCTTGCTGAATAATCCAAATTTATAAAATTGTAACTTTAATTCCTAATAGAGGGGTCCTTGTTGGCCCTTCTTTGTTAATTCCCTTTGGAAGCTTTAAAAGCAATTTGCGTTGCATTGGCCCCATCAAGTCCAGGTGACCCACCAAATAAAAGGAGTTGGAAGATTTATGAAGAATACTAATAGACTTACTATAGATGAGTTAGAAAGACGAATTGCTCATTTTGAGGATCGTCTTAAGGATTTTATTATTACCGAGGAACAAATTGAGTTTATCAAAGAAAGGTTAAGGGAACTAAAAAACGCTAAAGAGTGTTTATCATGGGAATCGGTCCGGTACCTGCCAGTCAAGTAGCGTTACAGAAAGCAGGGCTTAGTGACCTTTTTTAGTTTAGAGTTCGCTTTAAGGGTGCCCTAAACCTCGCTCTTTAGCTTTAGCGTAAATTGTAACCGGGGCACTCCTGCCTATACATATCTCCACATTTTTCGGTGAGAGATATATAGTCACCAATAAATACATCAGGTGTTAAATAACGCTCCTAAAAAACATTTTAAAGCGGAAACATGCATTATCAATCTTTCTGGCTCGATTTTTTGTAAATCAAAAAGAGGTGAGTAGATTGAAAACAAAACAAGAAATACTTGAAGAGTTGAAAACAGAATTGCTACGGATTGGTTCAACCAACCAAAGGGATTATGATTTGTTGAAGAAGAAAGGACAAGTTTTTAGTACAACCATTTGTCGCAGGTTAAAGTTAAGCTGGCCTGAAGTCGTCAATCAAACTGGATTAAAGTTTTTTCTACATAGAAAGAATTCGTAAAAAATAAACTTTGTTTAACGAGATCAAAACCTTAATTTATATAATTAAGATTGTGGTAATTAATTAGGAAAAATAATATTCTAAATAATTTTTCTATTATTTTTAACTAACAGAATTGTTTTATTATTCAGATATGTTATAATAGACCGATCTAAAGAAGAAAAGAGTGTTATAATGCGTAAGCATATAAAATCATTTGAAGAGTTAATAAAAGAGAATAAGCTAGAATTACTTAAAGATAAACAAGCAATCGAAACAATTGAAAAGCGTATAGAAAAACGCCATGAGGTTAAAAAGCTAGCTTAATATAGCTAGCTTTTTTATGTTTTATGAACTATTTTACATAATCAGTGAATTTTAGGAACTGGATAGATTTTAAAAACGTTTATAAACCAACCTTTCGTTCGCTTCACAATTTTCTCTATTATGCATGATTTTATACATCGTTAATAAATCAGTTTAATTTCTGAATTAAGAAAAAGTTTAAGTTCAACAGAAAACTTATTGGGTGTTTTTGGAACATTAATGATACGATTGAATTTGCCAGACTAATCGTTGCAGTCATGTCATTTACATAGAAATAGGAGGTAATGTTTTGACATTTATTCCAAAGCAACAGCATGATAAGGTGAGTTCTTATAAAAATCTACGTTCTTTATACGAGCGAAACATCACGGTGAACAGTATTTCAGAAACTATGGATACTTGTCATCTTCATGACGATGCCGAAATGATTCAAAGTATGATGGTTATAAAAGACTATGATGTTTTGGGTGTTGAAGATAACGGAATCGTCATTGGTTATGTAGTAAGAAATGAATTGAAGGAAGGATCCTGTAAAGAATATTATCGGAGTTTTAGTCCGACGGAACTTGTCTCGGAATCAACACCACTTATCGATACGTTATTTTTTTTAAAAGGGATAGAAAGAATATTTATACTAGAGGGAAATAGGGTAACAAAAGTTGTGACACTTGCCGATCTCCAGAAACCTCCGATTCGAATGTTATTATTTGGGTTGATTTCATTATTAGAGATGCATCTTTATCGGATTATTAATCATTATTTTCCTGAAGATACCTGGAAGACACATTTAAGTACCAATCGAATTAGCTTAGCTGAGGAATTATTTTCTCTTAGAAAGTCACAAAATGAAGCGATTCAATTAAGTGATTGTCTACAGATTTGTGATAAAAGAGACATTGTCCTTAATGAGAAGCAATTAAGGGAACTTTTGGGTATTGAATCAAAAAGCAAGGGTAACCATTATTTCAAACAATTAGAAAAATTAAGAAACAACTTGGCGCATTCCCAGAATATTAATACCCAAAATTCTTGGGATGAAATGTTCTTGTTAATTGAACAGACTGAGAAATTATTAGGAGCATGTGAAAAGATATGATTTTGAATTTCTACAGAAAGTGTTTCAACTGGTATGTAAAAGATTAATAAATACAAGGTGAAGGTAATGGGTTAAGTTGTGACAACATCAATATTAGTGGAAAAACTGTAGGTAAGAATCCTACAGTTTTTTATTTAAATCCTCAGAAAAAAGCTGACTTCAAAAGATCACATTTTAGTGATTTGAAATCAGCTTTTTTTTCGTATTTTAATTCGCCGACTTGGACACGCTCTTTTATAATATCAAGCTGTTCTTCACGGAGTCGGACGGTTCCTGTATCTACCCGAGAGGTATACAATTGAAACATGAAAAAATAGAAATGAAGTATACTATTTTCTTAAAAAAATAGGAGGTTTACCGAAAAAACAAGTCAAATAGGCACATTTCTAGAGCTACATTTTTTGTTTCGAAATTGACTCAAAAAGCGACGTAAAAAAACGGAAACGCAAAAAACATCAAAGAAATTGCTTTGATGTTTTAAAAACCTTTTTCATTAACAAATAGATATTTTATTAGATATTTTTATTATAAATCGTTTCTTGCCATCTGTGATAACCATAAATAATTATCGATAAAGAGACAAAGAGAACAAATCTACCCCACGGAGTAATGTTTATTAGTTGGTAAATTTTTAATTTATCTTGAAACAAATAATGAATGGGGAAAATCGCAAACATAAAGTCTAATATTAGATTTGTTATTAAATACACCCAAAATTTCCCATATGTATAATAAAAAATCCAAAGAGTTATTATCAAAAAAGCTCCTAAAATTCCAGGCATAAAAAAATGTTTGAACCATGGTACTATTGTGACTTTTACAATCCAATGCTTTTGATTGTATGCTATAACATTATAAAGAAGCATTAAAAAAGACGAAAAAATAGATACAGGCATAAATCGTTTTATATCGTCCTTCTTTAGAAAAAATAAAGAGAACCAAGGAGCAATAAGAATAGTCCATAATACAATTTTATTTATCATATTGTTCATTGCAGCTCCTTCAAAAAGAATATGAAGTTAATATTTGTTTTTTTAGGAGTAAATATTCAATGAATTTCTTAAGTTATGAAAAGAATGCTTAACGTCACACTTGAAAAAACATTTCGAAATTTAAAAATAATAACCAACGTAAATGTGACGTGTGCCAACCGCCAAAAGCAACACGATAACGTATAGGGAATAAACGAAGTGCCGAGTTCTATTAAAGAGAAGTTGGCACTATTTTTATTTATAGGGGGAAATATGATAACTTTCAAGTATAATATGAAATATGTTTGTAAGGAATAGTAACAAACATATTGAAAATGAATATCTTCTGCACGAATCAGGTTTGAACAGATTATGAAAGGTAACAAAAATGAGTATAATAAAGGATTTTTTGCTGCAATTAACGTTTATGGTAATACCCATTTTTACGTACTTTACATTTATTACGGAGAGGGTAAAAAGTGATAAAAATAGAAACGTAATAATGTCCATTTTGTGGGGCGTATCAATATTATTTTGCATGTCCTTTCCAGTGAGTTTTGGCCAAAATGCTCGTTTGGAGTTAAGAATTATTCCTCTATTAATAGGGACCTTATACGGCGGATTTTGGCCAGGCATCTTCCTTTCAGTGCTAATTATACTTTATCGACTTTATTCTGGAATCAGTTTAGGATTTTATAATACTTTTCTTGTCTTATTATTTACATTGCCTGTTATATTGTTTTTTCAAAAATCATTTGCAAGTTCGCATAAAGAAAAAAGGATTAAAATTGCTGTTGGTCTTTCCTTTTACTACTGTCTTATTGGCCTTACTTTTTTTGGTATTCTAAGAGGTTTTTCCGTAGATCATCTTAAAGTACCGATTATTCATCTTATCTTTGTAGTGGTAGTTACTTGGTTCTTCACTATGTTAAATGAAACGATTAGGGAGATTCATCAGCTTCGATCAGAGATGCTGAACTCAGAGAAATTACGAATGATAAGTGAGTTAACAAGTGTTTTCGCTCATGAAATTAGAAATCCGATGCAAGTGACTCGTGGCTTTCTGCAACTTCTAAATGAGCCTGATTTGCCTAAGAAAAAGAAGGAATATATCCAAATATCCATTGAAGAATTAGATCGTGCAAATGAAATTATTAATGATTTTTTATCTTTTGGAAAACCCACAATGAATAACAGCGATAGAATCGACGTAGGTTATCAGTTACAACGTGTAGTAAATATCATTCAAGGTTACTCTCTGAACCAAAATGTTGAGATTAAAACTGATTTTTTGGATAACTGTTGGATTTATGCTAATCCTCAAAAATTGAACCAGTTTTTGATTAATATTTTGAAAAATGCGATAGAGTCTATGCCGAATGGTGGAATGGTTTGGATTACATGTACTTCAACAGATGATGGATATATAAAGATTACCATTAAGGATCAAGGAATTGGTATGACAAAAAAGCAAATAGATAGGCTTGGATCTCCGTTTTATTCCTTAAAGGAAAGTGGTACAGGACTTGGAATGATGGTAAGTTTTCAAATTGTCCATTCTTTCAATGGTAAAATACAAGTGAACAGTGAAAAGGATATGGGGACAGAATTTATTATTCTTTTACCCCAGATAACCTAAAGATTAGCCATTATTGTGAGAATGCTGCACAATCCCTTTTTTTGATAAGGAATAATAACAATTTTTCTGCAGAAAATACTTCTACTAAATTCAAAGTAGGAGTGTATACATGGAACAAACACTTTATGAAAAAGTTGGCGGAGAAGAAGCTATTGCAAAAGTTGTGGACTATTTTTACTCCGAGTTGGTTCTTAAGGATGAGACTGTTAATCATTTCTTTAAAGAAACGGATATGGAAAAACAACGCCGTCATCAGTCAAAATTTATTAGTTTTGCATTAGGCGGTCCAAATCAATATTCTGGTCAATCTATGGCAAAAGCTCATCAAGGAATGAATCTCCAACCAGCCCATTATAATGCTATTGTAAAACATCTTCACGATGCTCTTGCTCACTTTGGAGTGAATGAAAGAGACATAGATACAGCTTTAACTCAAGTAGCTTCACTAAGAGACGATATATTATATCAATAACTGTTATTCTGCTAACGGATCCAAGAAGGGAAGATCGAGCTGCCACTAAGGTAGCTTTTTCTATTAAACAATGTCAGTTTGGACGTTTCTTTCTTAAAATATTGTTAATCCGTTCCTGGCGCGACCCGAAGAATGTTCTTTAAGAAATTTTTTACTTTTTAAACTCATTTAATCTTTCGTAGGTTTCAAGTAAGAAATCATAAAACAATGCTTCGGTTGGGAGCAGTTGACGTTGTGTCGGGTAGATGACACCGACTGTGCGTGTGAGACTCGCATCTGATATGGGAATCACGACAGTGGACCGCGGTGTGTTATCTACCAATGTCATCTCTGGCATCAATGCTACCCCTAAGCCAGCAGACACTAACCCTTTTAATGCATCAATATCTTTCCCTTCGAATGCGATTTGTGGTGAAAAACCTGCATCCTTACATGCTTGAACAACCTGTTCGCGAAATACAAATCCTTCAGGCAGGGCACAAAATGGGTCATTTCTTAAATCCCGTAACCGAATCGATTCCCGATCAGATAATGGATGATGAAGAGGGATGAGGGCAACGATATTTTCTGTAAATAACGTAGCTCCTTGAATTTTTTTTTCTTTATCCGGATTGGGCATGGGCGCCATCATGGCCAAATTAAATTCCCCATTTACCACTCCATCAATTAAATCATAATAAAGGGCATTGCTCATTTGAAATTTCGCATCCGGGTACCGAATGCGAAAAGCATAAATGATGGAAGGCAATGTATGGGCGGCCATGCTAATTGGGAATGCAATTCGAACAGTTCCTTTTTCCGGATTTAAATTTTCTTCTACTTCTCTCTTTGCGTCCTCCATCAAATACCACACTTGTTTCATCCGTTCATAAAAGATTCTTCCTATAGGGGTTAACTTTACGCTTCTTCCCTCACGAATAAAAAGTTTCACACCTAATTCGTCTTCTAAATTGAAGATTTGCCTGCTAACGGAAGACTGGGCAACATGCAAGACATCCGCTGCCTCTGTTACATGCTCTCTTTTAGCCACTTCCAGGAAATATTGAATTTGCCTCGTCTCCATTTTTTAATCACTCCAGATTCATGCGTTAAATGCATTAATTTCATCGGAAATTAAGATTGAAACTATTAATTATAAAATTATAAAATGAAAATACATTTAAGAAAAGTAATTTTTCATTGTTTTTAATAAATTTTAGGGGCGAACATTATGAAAATGCTGGACAAAATAGAAGAAAATCAAACGCAAATCGTGAAAGATTACGTAAATCGTTTATTTGAAAGTGTTCAAATGCGGAATCCAAATGAATGGGAGTTCCAGCAGGCAGTTAAAGAAGTACTTGATTCTTTAGTACCTGTCCTTGTGAAAAATCCAATATATATCAAACAGGCCGTTCTAGAAAGAATAGTCGAACCAGAGCGAATGATTACCTTTCGGGTTCCGTGGGTAGATGATAAAGGGAATGTAAAAGTGAATCGTGGATATCGTGTCCAGTTTAGTAGCGCGATTGGACCTTATAAGGGGGGACTAAGATTTCATCCGTCTGTTAACGCAAGTATTATCAAGTTTCTGGGGTTTGAGCAAATCTTCAAAAACTCATTAACAGGTCAGCCGATAGGCGGTGGAAAAGGCGGTTCTGACTTTGATCCAAAAGGTAAATCTGATTTAGAAATTATGCGCTTTTGTCAGAGCTTTATGACAGAGCTTAGCAGACATATCGGGCCGGATATCGATGTTCCCGCTGGGGATATAGGAGTAGGGGCAAAAGAGATCGGTTATATGTTCGGGCAATATAAAAAATTAAAAGGCGCTTATGAAGCAGGTGTGCTAACTGGAAAAGGCATTGGTTATGGTGGAAGCTTAGGCCGTAAAGAAGCGACAGGATATGGATTGGTTTATTTTGTAGAAGAAATGCTGAAACGTCAGGGATTAAGCTTTCAAGGAAGTACCGTTGTGGTATCTGGTTCAGGAAATGTTTCGATTTATGCAATGGAAAAAGCGATGCAGTTTGGTGCAAAAGTGATAGCATGCAGTGATTCAAACGGCTATGTTTATGATCGAAATGGAATTAACCTAGATACGGTTAAACGATTAAAAGAAGTAGAGAATAAAAGAATAATCGAATATGTCAAAGAACATCCAGATGCTATCTATCAAGAAGGGTGTTCAGGCATCTGGGCGATCCCGTGCGATATTGCTTTACCGTGTGCAACGCAAAATGAGGTAAATAAGGAAGCGGCAGAAATGTTAGTTTCAAATGGGGTAAAGGCAGTGGGAGAAGGTGCAAACATGCCTTCTACGCTAGAAGCCATCGATACGTATTTGGAGCATCATGTTTTATTTGCACCTGCCAAAGCAGCAAATGCAGGCGGGGTTGCAGTCTCCGCGTTAGAAATGGCGCAAAATAGTGCAAGGCTGTCTTGGACACAAGAAGAAGTAGATATGAAATTACAAGACATCATGAAAGATATTTATAGTAAGAGTATGAAGGCATCAGAAGATTATGATTCTCGAGGAAATCTTGTTATCGGCGCTAATATAGCTGGATTCGTAAAAGTAGCTAATGCCATGATTGAACAGGGTGTTATCTAAAATATAATATCTTGTTACGATAATAATAGAATATAGATACCGTTCAAAACAACGATGAAAGGTCACAAATTGGTGGCCTTTCATCGTTGTTTTTTTATATCTATCAAAAGTTTACTTATTTTGATTATTTTAAGTAAAGTGGAACCGATAGTCGTTTGATTTTTGTTAATTGAACAAACTGAGAAATTATTAGGAAAATGTAAAAAGATATGAAATTTCTAGATTGAAAAAAATAATCGATATATCTATTCTTTATCTATGAATATCGATTAAAATTTATCGTAATAGGTAAAGAATGTAAGGTTGGCATGTCAGGTATAAAAAAACAAGACATTCTAAGGGAAGAAGATTAGAACTAATAGGAGGAATTTACTTGGATATCATCGATATTATCTATTCTCGACGTAATATAAAAAATTTCAAAGCAGATCCGGTAACTATAGAGCAAATCAGCAAATGGCTGCAAGCCGGCACAATGGCTCCCAATCATAAAATGACCGAACCATGGGAAGTGTACATGGTTGGTGAGGAGACAAGAGAAAAGTTAAACCACAAAACCAATTTCTTCCATGCACCTGTTGTACTTGCCATTTTATCCAAACATGGTGCCAATGAAATTGAAAAAATAGAAAACGCACATGCTACAGCCTGCTTTGTACAAAATTTTAATTTAGCCGCTTGGGCAGAAGGGGTTGGAACATTCTGGTCATCGATGGGGGGTGCTCCGAAAAACCGTGAAATTCTAGGTGTTCCGGATGGGTATGATGTGATCGGGATATTTGGTGTAGGGTATCCAGAAGAAATCAATGAACCAAAAGAAAGGACTCCTATTCAAGAAAAAATAAAGTACCTTTCTTAAAAAAAGAAAAATAAAAAATACGAAGCAGAGAAAATCACGTTTCTCTGCTTCTATTTTTTATTGATAACAAAAAACCGGCCCTAAGGTAACCCTGGGATCTAATCCGATTTTGTCAGCTTAAAGGAATATTCTTCATAATTCCCCCAACAGCGAAAATAAATAGACTTACAAAACTAACTGCTTTTCAATTGACGGGATCTTTATTACTCATTTAAGTGGATAATGTCGCCAATGCTTTATTGGAAACATTTTCTCCCCTTTTTATAGGATTACTGTCGCCAATAAGCCTGATTGGAAACATTTTTGGCCCT
>NZ_JAGGQW010000106.1:9477-12271 GCF_018613065.1 Bacillus sp. ISL-7
CTTTTTACCGGGATAATGTCGCAAATAAGGTAATTATTACCATTAAAGAGGTTCGCTTGTTTATAATAAATCAACAACGAAATTTAACAAAGCCTTTCTTTAAAGAAGCCCCACATAAATAGACTCTTTTACGAGTTTTACATAATATGGTATAATTACAATTGATTTAGAAGTAAAAATAAGTGCGGTATAAACAACACTCAAAAATATTCGAATAGCCATGCAAATCGGATGAATAGTAAAAAAGGAGAAATAACAATGCCAAAACAATTTTGGATTAACTTGCCGGTAAAAGACATCAATAAATCAAAAGAGTTTTATAGGAAAGTAGGATTTATGGTTAATGAGCAACATGGCAATAGCGATCAAGCACAATTGATCATCGGGGATCATAATGCTAGGGTTATGCTTTTTCCAGCGTCTACTTTCGAAAAATTTACCAGACAGGTAATTGTTGATACAAAGCAAGCTACGGAAGTATTGCTATCCGTGGATGCCGACAGCAGAGAAGAAGTAGATGTAATGGCAAAGAATGCAGTAGAGGCTGGCGGTACAATATTTGGAGAGCCTTCAGAGAGCCAAGGATGGATGTACGGCTGCGGTTTTACTGATTTGGATGGTCATCGGTGGAATGTGTTGTATATGGATATGAGCAAAATGCCGAAAGAATGAGATAGGATTATAAAGGAAATATTCTCGGGCGATAAGAGCATTTCTGTATAATCCATAGTAGCGGATGCCTTTTGCGATACGTTCACCTGCGCTGGGCCATCCGCCTTTACTTATTTGTTAACGAAAATTTTCAATATAGTTTACGACATCTCCCACCGTTTGAAGCGTCGCTGCAACTTTGTCACTAATTTCGATTGCGAATTCATCTTCAATTTCCATCGTCAGGTTCACCATATCAAGCGAATCAGCTTCGAAGTCATCTTTGAATGATGCTTCCGGTTTGATATTCTCCATTTTCACACCCAGTTGGTCTGCTATAATAGGTTTTAACTTTTCAAATGTGGTCATTGTGACATCCCCCTAAGTATTTCATAACCACCATTATAGCAACCAATATCAGAACGGAAAACATAAAAGTATTGCCAATATCCGGCGAACAGCTCCCTTTCTTCGTGCTCATAGATTACTTAAACATTACAAAACAATACCTTGTTTGGTGATTTCAACTTTTACATTCGTATTAATCTTTATATTTTTAAAATAAACCTTCTTATCTAGCTTTTCCCAAGTATTGGGGTGAAACGCGATCAATCTCCTCCCAATTCCGAATGCATCACAATTCGCCTGCTGTAATTTTGTTATAACCTGTTGCGCGTCTTCTGTAAGCTGCTTTGATAATACTTTGTTTAGTCGTTCTATATCTTTTGGAACATTCCCTTTGGGATATTCTTCTGCGTTTATCTTTAAATGTAGGTTTAATTGAACAGCAACCTCTCCATTTTTTACATGAACTTTTAATTTTCTTTTCATATTGTGGACATTAAATGAAATATAATTTTTTATTTTCTGCTTCTCTTCTTTATTCACTCGTTTTGTAAATCGTGCGTATTTTCCTTTTTTGTTATTCAATAAAAGAAGGAGGCATGAATCTTGCGGAGATAAATTCCCCGAATATTTTTTTTCATCCATTAGGGCTAGGCCAACCACTACTGCGCTTTTCTTTTTATTCATTTTAAGATAAGGGAGGACGATATCTTCTCCCGGGTCAAGCATTTCTGAGGCTAATGTCTGGATGGTTTGAACCGGAACGATCGAGTTTTCTACTGCGCTAGTAAGAGCTTCTTGTATATATTCGCTAACGTTTGGCTCATGTTTTGGATTAATTTCAAGCAGATTCACCGCTTCTCCAGCCACTACCCCTAGTGTCGCCCCCAGTGAATTGCGCGGATCTCTCCAAATGACATCTAATGGTGGATAAATACCTGCAGCCGCCATCCGCTCACCGAACAAAATCAGTTTATTTTTAGATGAATCTAATATTCCAGATACTTCCCGATCGATTTTAAGCCGACAATCCCTTGGTGTATGACCTTTTGCAGAAAGTGTTTCACTTTTTACCCTAGCTTGCGGTCCCTCGGAGGACTCCTCGACTATGGGAATGGAAACCCCTAATAACATTTCGTCGTTATCTGCTAAATCAAAACTTAATATCTGTATCAATACTGCATTTTTCATCAGGTGCTGGTCCCAGCATCCAGTAAGTAATAAACATAAAAGTACAAAGATAGGCTTTTTGCTTTTCATGGTTTATTCACCACTTCTTTTTTCGATAAAACCCACGAAAGAATGAGTAGAAGTACAGGTATGATGGCGATAAAAATATAGTGCGTCGGCCCAAGAAAGTGATTAAAATTTTCAAAGTCTCTTCCTTGATCAGGAAGAAGGGCCAAAATTAAATTGACTCCTGCAACAATGGGCAGTAAGCGGGCATAGTTTTTTTTTCTAAAAAGACTGGCCAACCCCATTGAAGATAATAATAGCCAGTTCGCGATCGAAGTTGCAACGACTACAAGCCAGAGCGATAAGAAAAATAAATCCGTCCTTTCGAGAACCTGAAACGAATAGGCTTTAATCATATATAATAATGGCTCTGGAGTCAGTCCGATATCTATATTGGGCTCGAAATAGACAAGGGCTGCAAACACCAAAAAGGTATAAAAGAAGGTGACAAAAATGTTCGCTGTAGTGATGGCGATCAGCTTCTCTTTTCCGGAAGCTTGCACATAGGGATGGATAAAAAGAAACAGTTCAAAGCCCAACTGAACTATAACCCGAATAATGG
>NZ_JAGGQW010000107.1 GCF_018613065.1 Bacillus sp. ISL-7
AACGATCTACAGGAATGCTAAAGGGGCAGTTTAGTGAAAGAAGAAAACGAGAATAATTGGGAAAAATTTTAAATTGAAAAGGGGAAACAAGTAGGTTAGATTTTAGTTGCCATTATTATTATTATTTGTTGTATTTCTGGAGGAGACTTTGTTTGGAAAAAGTAACTAATGTTGAAAGTAAAATTAACTGGTTTGATGTTGGTTATCAAATAGTTGTATTTGCACTATTGATTGCATTGATTGTGTTTTTAATCAAATTTTTCAAGAAAGTAAGAAAGTAGGATTCCACAAATGAAGGATTATTTTATAAAACTCTTTTTTGCGTTGTTGGCTATAGGGATTATGTATGGAATAGCCTATTTTTTTAAAATTGACTGGCTTCTCGGTAATTACGGAAGTCACCTTGTTATATTACCATTAGCTTTCGTTGCAGGCTGGGGTGGTTGGTACCTTTATAAAAGAGTGAAAAATTAATTGTTAACACCGTTTCTTCATTAACTATATGGTGCTTTACTCAAAAATTATCTGAATTCTAAAGAAAATATTGGAGTTGATTTTTTTAATGCAACACCAGCTATTATAATTGGATTACTAATGGTAGCTTTTTCTCTTTTTATGCGAAAAAAGAAATAATCAAGATTGTGAAGAAATGTATTTAAAGTAACAGGTGCAAGAGTTAAAGATTAGCGGATATTTTGTATTTAAGGTGATTATTTCAGTATAATAAGCTAATTCTGACGATTATGAGCGGCTTTGCAGAGTTCGAAAGAGATATGATCGTGGAGCGCACACAAGAAGGCAAGGCAATCGCTAAGCAGCGAGACGACTTTCGAGAAGGAAGACCAAACAAGTTTAGTAAGAAGCAAGTAGAGCATGCGCTAGGGCTGCTAGTTACGCATTCATATAAGCAAGTCGAAGAGATAACAGGCATTAGCAAAAGTACGTTAATTCGGGCGAAAAGAAAGCAAGGGGCGCAATAACAGCGCTCTTCTTTTATGCTCTTATTGAGCTAACGGGGCAGGATAGTTGAAGAATCGACTTTAGCTCTTATTCAACAATCGGGCCATTTAATGGAAGAAGAATCTCAAACAAAATTGGTTATTTATGTTATCGTTGGTTTGGAGTTTGTGAAGAATTGTACTGATATGATCGAAACTGTCAATGCCCCCCTACAATTTGAGGCACTGATGAAAGAGTCATATTGTTGTCAAAAAATGGCTCAAGGCCAGGCAAACGGTATTGCAAAAACATTTGGCCTTACACACAAATCAAATAATCCATACGAACAAATAATCTGCTTTCGATATTAATTGTGATAAAATCTACGTATGACTATTAAACAACGAAAAGAGGGGGACTGTAATGAAGGTAAAAATAAAAAAGGTAGTTTCAATGTTTATGATATTTGCAATTATTTTATCACAACAGCCTTTAGGTTCATTTGCGGCAGATGACACTGTCGGGAGGGATGAGTTTTCACAGATATATACCAATTATGATTTGTCTCAAACTGCTGAACTTTTCCCCTATTCGTTATTTAAACAAAATATAGACACACTGAAATGGGAGCAAAAGCAGAATGTAGAAGTAGATAGTGGTGCTATTTCATACGCTTCAGAAGCAGAACCTGAGAATAATTTTTCCCTTAATAATGAAGTAAAGGTTGGTAAAGATACCGATGGGCAATTCGAAACCTACATAAAATTTGGGAACAACCTTCCTGCGTTGAACGGAGGTTTATTTTTAGGGGCGAAGCTTCGCCTTAAAGAGCTGAATAACGAGTACGGCTGCTACTACTGTCAATATTATACAGATGAACAATTCTCAATCCATAAAATCCTAGAGCCGTGGAGCGCTAACGATTTAACATGGGCGAATAAGCCAGGTATATCAGAAAGTCCTATTTCCAGTAAGACAACAGCTATGCCTGTAAACGGCGCCTATTTTACCTGGGATGTTTCGGGTCTTGTTCTTGATTGGTATAAAAACCCAGGTAGCTATTTTGGCTTGGCACTTAAGGATTCTGGCACCCAGTCAAATACATACCTAAGGACCTTTAGTAAATTAAACAGTAATCTAATCCAGGTGCCAGTACTACAAGTTCAATATTCACCCAAGCCCAAGGCGCCAAGTGGAATCGCAAATAGTTTACAGGCTAACTCCGGGAAAGGGAAGATTAATCTCCAATGGTCATCTGTTACCGGTGCCAAGGGATATAGGGTTTACCTCTATAACGGAAAAGAATTTGAACAGGTGTACGACGGAGCTGCTACAAGCTGGTCCTCATTTGGCAAAAACTTATGGCCGACTAATGACCAGATTAACAATGGAGATGTAGCACTACGAAAAGATGGGTTGGGGACGGATTTATCCGATAATCCTGGATTGGTGTACCAGCGGCTGGGAGATACCGGTAGAGCAGCGGATACCTATTATTTCAGAATTTCGGCCTATAACGAATATGTCGAAACAGAACTGTCTGATGAAGCCGCAGTCAAAATGCCGGATACGACGGCTCCAACGGTTCCAGAAAATATTAAGGCTTCCGATGAGCTGATCTCCCATTTTACTCTGACATGGGACCCCTTAATGGATAAATCGCAGTTGAAGTATAACGTAAAAATTACGACTGAATCTGGATATCAAGTTTTTTCTGGAACTTCAGAGACCAATAGTATAACGGTTCCTGAAAGGTACCTTTTACCTAGAGAAACATATAAAGTTTCTGTAATGGCTGTGGATATGGGTGGTTATCAAAGTAATTATTCTGCCTATTCATCTCCGGTCACTGTAACGGCCAGAGAGAAAATGGATGCACAATTTGTTGGATGGTCTGCCCCTATTTCTGTTCAAGAAGCTGGAAGCACTCCTAATGTAAAAATAGTATTAAAGAACATGGGTGTAGAGCCTTGGACACAAGCAGGGGGTTATCAATTAAAGGCAAATGGAGCTGATTTCTTAATAGATTTAGCTTCAACGGATACCATCAAACCTGGAGAAATAAAAACGTTTGAATTTAAGCTGCCGGCCAATATGCCGCTTGGAACTACTCAAATAATATGGCAAATGTACAACCAAAATACAGGATACTTTGGTAGTAGCTGTACGATGGCCGTTACGTTTGAAGACCGGATGGGACCGCAAATTTCCCTTGTTTCTCCCGCTGACAACCAAAGGATTAATGGAAAAATACGGATTGAAGGATCGATTTCAGATTTTCAGTTAAAAAAGTACAGTGTTTTTTACGGCTATGGTGAATCACCTGTCGAATGGATTCCTATTAAAGAAGCTGAAGGCTCTATTGTCGATCTTGGAGAATGGGAAACAACAAACCTTAAAATTGGAGCATATAAGCTGCGGATTGAAGCGGAAGATGCTTCGGGGAATCAATCAACCTTGGAGCGAAACGTCTATGTTTATAATCCAGTTCCTACCCCAGCCGGTTACGAAATAACTGACCAGTCAACATTGGTGACAGGAACGGCAAAACCGGGTACAACGATTCTTATTTTTAAAAATGGAGAACAGCTTGTAAGTGGATTAGTTAATAAGGATGGGACTTTTTCAATCCCTATCACCAGGCAGTCGCCTGACACTAAGATAAAAATTATCTCCATGGACGGATACTACGAAAGCAATGCTGTGACTATCCGGGTAAAAGACGTAACCCCGCCAGAGCAGCCATTGGTTCAGACAATCACTAATAAAACTTCTGTTATTACTGGAAAAACTGAACCTTCTGCTTTAGTAATGGTAAGAGTGCCAGATAGAACGGTCAGTGGAAAAGCTGATTCCGCTGGTAATTTTTCTATCAGCATACCAATCCAAAACTATGGTACTGCGATTTCAATTACCGTTCAGGATGGCGCTCAGCTTCAAAGCATAGAAAAGAAGATTCTTGTTTCAAGAGTCGCCCTGAATATCCCGTCTGTTAATGCTGTTACCAATAAAGCGGCACAGGTTACAGGAAAGACGGAAAAGTACGCAGTCGTGACAGTAGGAATAGGTACACGCTCCTATTCTGCAAAAGCCGATGTATATGGGAATTATAAAGTCGCTATTCCAATCCAAAATAGTGGCACTAAACTGAATATTACAGCTAAGGACACGGCAGGAAACATCAGTGCAACACGGTCCGTGACGGTTTCGAGGGTCGCTCCGAATACTCCTGTGGTCAATGTGGTTAATAATAAATCTTCATATGTATCAGGCAAAACTGAAAAGTATGCCATTGTAATTGCAAAAATAGATTTGAAAACCTACAGCACGAAAGCCGATGCTTATGGTAACTATAAAATAGCCATTCCGATTCAGAATAGCGGAATAAAAATTTATATAACAGCTAAAGATACCGCTGGAAATATTAGTGCGGCAGCATCTGTTACGGTAGCACGAGTTGCGCCTAATATTCCTTTAGTAAATGCAGTAAGGTATTATTCAACAACAGTTTCCGGTAAGACAGAACGATATGTGGCTGTTAGTGTAAGAATCGGTACAAGGGTTTACAGTGCCAAATCTGACTACTATGGAAACTTTAAGGTTTCCATTCCAAAACAAAGAATCGGAACAAAACTGACTGTAACCGCCAAGGATGCCAAAGGATTAGTTAGCTCAGCAAGAACGGTAACTGTTTATTAAATAAAGAACCATCTAAATGGAGAGGATCGACCCTATCTCTAGGGGATACCTTCATATTAATTAGTCTTATAAAAAAAGGTTTGCCAGATCTGGCTAACCTTATATTACGAACGGGTGCTTTAGTTACATTTTCTCCTCTTTAATAACAACATAAATATTTAGTAGTTTATTTAATTAAAGGGCGCAATTCTGCAGCAAGAATTGTGCTTTTTCTTTATGTTTAGGGCCAAATTGTGGAATAACTCCTTTAAAGAAAGTTGGATCACTATGTTAAATTTCAGAAGAGATTGTGAAGATTTCTACTTAAAGTAAAGGGCAGTTTAGTTCAATAAGAAGTGGTAAAATACAAATAAAATAATCTGTTTATTGGGATTGATTAAATGGAAATGACCAATGTGGTTTTGAATAAAGTATTTTTCAATGATGGAAGTCTAAGGGATATTTATGTTGTTGACGTTAATTTAACCGATTGGCAAAGATTTTTTGATTGGATTCGCACTTCGACTTGGGATATTGTTTTTTACAAGGATGGATTCGTAACAGTGTATGAAGAAACTGATGTTGCCCATTTTTTTGAGGAAAAGGAGAATCACCGTATTTTAATGTCTATTAACACCAATGGTGTTTTTATTAATTGCCATTTCTTTTCAGAAGACGAGATAGAATTCGATATTGACCCAAAAGAAGTCAAAAGTAAAACTGAGGCTAAAGCTGTTTTTGAATTTATGAAAAATCTATCAAAGATTCTTCATAAAGAAAGTATTCTTACTGGAGAATACTCACCTGAATATCCATTGGTCACAGTTAATCCAGATGGAACATTGATGATAAGTGCATGTTGAACTAACAGGGGTATGAGTTGAACAAGGGGTTGCTACGGAGTAACCAACTTCTGAAATGAGGTGAAATTAAATGGGATTGGATATATATTATTATGATAATAAGAAGGAAGAACATTTTCTTGGAGAAATAAGCGAAGGGTTACATAAACAAATATTTTATGGAAATATACATCCAGGACAATGGGGTATTCTCAGTAAAATAAGAGAATATTATGGTGCTCGTTCTGTAGCTAGGTTAAATAGACTCCAAATTGATGAATTCGTAAAAAAACTTCTATCCATTAAGGACTTACTACCAGATAAATATAAAAATGAAATTGATGAGTTAGTTTTAATTTTAAGGAATGAGGAATTCGACAACATTACCATTGTCGGAGATTAAAAAGATTGATGTTATTTTTAACAGAAGGGTTTTATTTTGAAAGAAAGATTGTGAATAAATGTACTTACACTACTATGAAAATAAACTTCTGTAACTTCGGCAAAATGGCAATACTTAATAAGACGCAGCTCCTTCAATTTTTTTTAAAAGAGAGCGCTTGATCCAAGGCTATTTCACTGA
>NZ_JAGGQW010000108.1 GCF_018613065.1 Bacillus sp. ISL-7
ACTTTTTGATTGACAAAAACATTTTGAGATATTTTTTATTCTAATTCTCGAACTTTTTTACTTTTTATTGTAAATTATTTACCGGAAACTAATACTAAGGCAACCACTGTCTTATTGATAATAATAAAGGAAATTTATAATTTATAATTAATGTTATTATAAATATTTATATAATTGTCAACAACGATATATATATTATTGTTAATGTCAATATATATATATATGTTATTATAAATGTTGTTTTATTTTATATTGTAAATATATATGATGTATAATTTTGATACTTTTGAAATCTTTTGGGATTTTCAATCTTTTCTTCATTTAAACCTTATATATTGACTCATTAGGTTACCCAGAACAAATAATTTTTAGTGGTTTGTCAAAAAAACAGACTATTTTTTGTAAGCAGGGTAAACATTAGAAAATGAACTAGGAGTGTTAGGATGGAAAATAAAAGAGAGTAGCAAAACACTTATATCAAATTAAATGGATCAACCTGAAAAATATGAAACATCCAATCAAAGTTTGTTTGATAAATTTGAAAGTGAGAGAAATGTGGATCCTATCCCTATGGAAGACTTAAACGAAGAACAACAAGAAGAAAAGACGCCTTATGAAACAAAGGATACTGTCTCCAGTGATAAAAAATATAGTGGCAAGTAATTTACGTATATTATAGGCATCTGGAAATCCCTCTATGTAAACCGTCCATAAGTTGACGATTTTCTTTTTTTTTCCAACAATCCTATTCCTTCATTTCCGTCTAATTCCATATGGTGAAACCCAAGCTTTTCATTTCTTAATCGATGTGCTGCTCTGTTACAGATTGATCATTCACAGCTATTAGGTCAAATATATCGTTAGTTTTTCCCGTCGTTACTGGAATAATCCATATACATAGTGTGTCGTCCGTTAGAACCGCTAAAAGTACACTTGGTAGTTCTTTTTTCTCTGCTATAATTTCTAATTTTTAACTCGCTTTAACTCCAAGAATGCTAATATTCCATTTGAATTGTTATGGTACTTTTATTACTCACTTTTATTTATTGATAATAAAACAACAAAATTAATGTTATTATCTATTTTATTGTTTTTGATATTTATAATATATATGATAATGTTATGAATAACATATGTTATCGTTATTATAAGCGTTTTGTTGTTTTTATATATGATTACACAATGCTTTTAAATCTAAGGTAGTACTTTCGCAACTTGTATTTGGTAAAACCAGGAACGATTGCTTCTAAGCAAAATGGTACTACAATGTTTCTTTTTGAAGAAAGGTAATTTATTGAGGAAATTGAAACTACTGGATCATTATATGGTACCAGTTATTTTTAATTTATAGGAGGAATAAAGGAGTGATTACAAATGCGAGTCATGGATTTTTAGAGTAAAAAAAGCTAGACCTATTTATTTTTGTGAATAGGTCTAGCTTTTTATTGCTATCAATGTGAAAGTTTAGTTTAAGAGAAAGAGTTTCCGGGAAACGGCTCACTTCTTTTAAACCAGAGTTAGTTCAAATGTAATATAAAGGTGATTCGAAAGTTATTTTTTTTCAATAACACCGTACTCTTCTAACAATTTTCTAATTCCCATGTTAATTAGTTTGGATTTATCCCCTTTTTCTCCCCTGGAAGCGATTTTGTCCACTTCCACGGCTAAGTCTGGATCCATATAAAAGGAGGTAAAAACCTTCTTGTTTTTTCTCTTCGTAGGTTTCTTTCCGGAAGCTAAATCTCGGAGATAATCATCGTCTTCATCATTATCAACAACAATGTTTTTGTTTTTATTGTCATTAATAACATATGTTTTATCTATATCATTAATATCATCATTTTTATTATTGTTATTTTTATTGAAGTTCTTGTTTTCATCAACATTAATAACTTTGTTTTCGTCTTCATCATTATCAACAACAATGTTTTTGTTTTTATTGTCATCAATGACATATGTTTTATCATTATCCTTAATATCAACATCTTTATTAATGTTATTTTTATTAACGTTTTTGTTTTCATTAACATTAATAACTTTGTTTTCGTTTTCATTATTATCTACCTTGCTAGTGCCATCTTCATTTGTATCATATGAATTAAAGAACGCTTGGGTAGGATTAGGCTTTTTAATTCGATCCTTGAGGCTGTTTTTGGCTGACACGTTCTTTCAACTCCTCTACAAAGGGAAAGTAATATTCTAGGGCGTTTCTTAATTCTGCATTTCCTTCAAAACCTTCGATTGCTAAACGTCTAGTAGAAGCTTTTCTTTTTATGATCGTATTGAATTTCAAATTAGGGTAATCCTCCTCAATAGCTTCTAACATTACTTCATTTTCTTTGGCTCTTGAATCAATTAAAGAGAATAGGATACCTGCTGTTTTTAATGAAGGGTTATAGCGCTCCTTGGCTCCTTCGATAATTTCCAAAAATTTTGGAATGGCATAATAAGCAAACATAGAACCATCAAACATGACTACAGCGAAACTTCCAGCTTCTGAATATGTACTAAGAGGCATTACCGTTTGCTCTGAGAGTGCCGGAGGCGTATCAATAATGATCCAATCATAATCTTCCATCACCGGCTCTAATGCTTTCTGCAAAGCATCCAATCTGAGATGTTTTTCAAACATTTTTCTAGGCAGAGTAGCAAGGAAATCGTTTGAGGGAATCAGATCGAGATTTTCTTTGATTTTGATAATATAAGACCTAGCATCTTCTTCCAATATGGCCTCAAGAACGGTCTTTTCCTCAAACGCATTGCATATGTCATATTCGCCTGTTAGGAAACTAGTTAAATTTCCTTGACCGTCCATGTCAATGGCCAAAACCTTTTCATCTTTACTTAAGAGAAAAGAAGTGATGCCGCTGCTAGTCGACTTGGAGCAGCCGCCTTTACTGATTCCAAACGTTATTATTTTTGCTGTCAACACTTTCACCTCTATCAATGTATATTTTGTTATATATTAAATCTTTAACTATTTTAGCATGATTGTACTAATATAAAAAGATGCTATTAACAACATTATATTTTATGTTATTACATAATTTGATAGAGTTTGCAAAACATATGTCAATATATATATTAAAATATGTATTATTAATAAGCCATAATTTTTATCGTCGGTAATATTTAAATAAATATATTCTCTAGCTAACAAGAAATAATTCTACTTTTAAGGAACTTCCCCTAATAAATTGGATGTCAGAAATAATTTTTTTAATTAAGTTCATTTATAGGAGAAAATAATATATGTTGATATATATGTTAACATATATTATGTTGTATAAATTGTTTTTATCTTTATTGATGAATACAAACAATATTAACTAAAATATTTTGAGATAGCGAGTATAAATATTTAATTTGAGGTACATAACAATAAAACACCCGGTTGAAAAATGGAATCGAACATGCAGGAAAATAATTGGATATTAAAACATTGTTGATATATATATTAAAATATATTTCATTTTTAATACTTTAAATTTTGTTTCCTTTATTTAATATATACTTACTATATAATCTTGTATGATTTGTATAATAAAATCGAAAATACACAGGACTTATTAATAACATATTCTATTAATATATTTAAAACATATGTCATTATATATATTAATGTATATTGTATCAATGGTAGTATTTTTGATTTTATTCATTAAAGATTAATATAGAATACTATTTTAGTCTTTAGAAAGGATTATTTTAATAGTTTCCAATGTTTCCATTAATGATTAGAATAGTAATCATTATCACATTTAGGGAGAAACACATATATTCTGAAAATGAATTTAAAGTATATGTTAATTTATATGAAATTAAGTGTTTTAGATATAAATTAAATTTAATTTCGTTGATGATATGGACATTTCTATATCTAATTATTTTGAGAGATAAATCTAATAAATAAAATACCTATAAATCGTTTTTAAATGCAAAGATCGTGAAGAACACCTTCTGTATTCGAGATAAAATAAATATTTTAATAATAACTTTAAAGTATATGTTAATACATATGTTATTAAATATTTCATGATATGATTTTTCTTTATTGAAAATAACATTATATCTGATAAAGTTTACATCAATATTTGGAAGGATTTAAAGTTGATCTCCTATATTTGAGATAAAATAAATATTGGATGATATTTTTTAAAACATATGTTGATATATATATTAAAATATAAGATAGTTATGTTATTAATAATTAATTTATCATATATATATATACGTATGCATAAATGGATTTCCAATTCTATAATTTAGAAATGATTCGAGTAAACAAAATATAAATTAGCAAATACAATTAATATATATGTCATTATATATGTTGAATAATAGTTTAGCGTTATTTCTATCAATGAATTCAATTCATAATTCAACAATATATCTATAGATACAATTGTTAAATGAAAAGAACTGGAGCTTATAACTAATTTTTACGGGATTTTATAAAGGCTGCATTCAAATTGCCGTATTAGTCGGAGCAGGAAAATGGATTTTTTAAGGAGGACTTTATGGGAGATTTTCGTTTAATTCCATACAGTGTAGATGCCGTAGAAAAAACCGAAGACCAAATTCCCGATGGATTGAAAGTGATTGAAGCCCCTTATTTGTGGGATAAAGGGTACTACCGTTTTTATCGAGCACTTTCAATATTAAAAGTTTCACTTTTGGTGCAAATCCTAAAATTCCGGCAGCGTTTGTCTCAATCGTTCCGGCAACGTGTGTGCCGTGTCCATTGTTATTTTACAACTGGAGAGGTCCGAAAGGTGAGCGTGTCCTGTCATTAGTATGTCTTTAGGTGGGCCGGATGATAACCCGGGATTGAAAGCAATGATTAAGGAAGCCATTGACAAGCAAATTGCCTTGGTGGTAGCTGCCGGAAATGAAGGAGATTCTAAGGAAGATAGGCGAGTATTCGTATCTGGTGCATACAATGAAGTGATATAGGTTCCTGCAGCCGATCTAACCGAAAAAATAGCGAATTTCTCCTATAATATACGGAAGTCGATGTGATTGCTCCAGGAGTGTGCGTTTGACATCCATCTCATGGGCTCGTGCAAAAATTCAAAATGAATACAAATTATACCTAGCTGACATAGAGGTAAGATGTCGAAGAAGAACATTATCGGAAGATGAAAAGGAATCCCAATTGTTAGATAAGCCTTCTTATGGAACTATAAATGTATTTGCAGATGAAACTGGTAAAACAGAACAAATCGATATAGTAGCAGGTATTTAGTTTTTAAGCGAAAAATTAGCATCAAAAGTTCAAAGAGATTTTATAATATGATCAAGTAGCAAAAATGAACAAGGGATAAAATTACCGGTAGTTGTAAGGAAGTAATCCAAAAATCTCGAAAAAGCCAGGGTTAATTTTATCTTGGCTTTTTTGGGGAAAGAGCGTGGAAAAAGAAAATAAAAAGTATTGTCTGCTGAAGAGGAAAAGCCCCACTCAATTGAGAAGGGCTTTATATATACAATAGTAGTCCTTTTTTGTCCTCCAATGTTTTATATCGCATTTAAAACATTTAAGTCAAACTACTTAAAACATTGATTTAAAGCCTTTTTTTAAACACTATTTGTTTCTATTATATATGAAAATGAATGGGCGGCATGATATAATCATCATAAAGCCTTGATATATAGGGGTTTTTAAGTTATTTTTTGCAAAAACCATTTTATTAGAGAAGGTCTTTCATTAGTTTACAGAACTGATGAGAGGCCTTTTCTTTTATATTGGCTGTTATATGAATAAATGTTCATTGCTTTATGAATTTACATCTGTATTACTCAAACATTGGTGAATCACTTTTATTGTAAAATTAAAAAAGCATGAGCCCGCTACAATATAGAACTCACGCTTTTAAAGTTGTTTAAAACCCTTAATTAATATTAAGGGCTAAAACCATAAAGAATTACTTTTAAAATGTTTTAAAACTCTCAATTAACTTATTAAACTGTTCTACTTCTTTTCGAATACTAATGGTTGGCTCCCATGAATTGATAAGATTGATCGCCTTTAGATTTGATTTTAGCGCTTTTGTATAATCTCCTTTGTGTGATAACAATTGGGCCATCCCATAATGATAATAAATTAACTCAATTTGATTCGCCTTATTTTTGTCAAAGAGAATATGATCAAAAGCTGCTTTTGCCTTTTCGAATTCGTCACAATTCACATAGGCGACACCAAGATGAAAATAGGCTTCAATTGTTTTTTCACCACCATAGATTGAGCTGATTTCGTTGGCCGCTTCGTATAATTGGATTGCCTCTTCAAAATTTCTGTGCAATAAGCATAGGTCTCCTCGTACTAATAAAACTCGATGCTGAATAATAGATGTAGTCTGTACATCTTTTAGTTTTTCTAAAATAGCTTCCGCTTTCTCACGTCTGTTTGCTATTAAAAAAAGCCGCGATTTTAAGGCAAGTCCCCAAACCGTTAAGTCGTAAACATCCGTATGATCAGAATTTAAATGCTCGAGTATTTGAAGACCGGCTTCGATTTGTTGAAGGGCTCCGTCCAAATCATTGACTTCTATAAGTGCCCAACCTAAGGTATCAATTCTAAAAAATGCTTCAAGTATTTTTCTTTCTAATTGATTGGCATAATCAGCGGCTTTTAGTCCATATTCGATTCGTAATGGCAAGTTAATCCGACTTAAAAAATGACTTATCCGGGTGATAAGTTCAATTAATAGCTCCTTTTTATTAGCTTGACTTGACCATTCTAAAACCTTAAGGATGTTCGGCCATTCCTTCTTAACTTGCTCCAAGTCACGGCCGAGAAGATAACTCCAATAAATAGAATTTGGCTGTTCTCGTTTTAAATGTGTTTCTAAGTATTGAGTATAATAATGGCTCCATCGAATGCGCGCTTCCTTTTCAAAATTTTGATTCTCAGACAAGTTTTGTTCGCCATAAGCTACGACAGTTTGATGTCCGAAATAATATAAAATCCCTTTAACACTTTCCGGCTGAATTAGGGCATAGGTCCGCATTTGTTCAACCGCATAATGAAACTCTCGAACATCTAATCCCGCAGCTGCAGCCCAGCTCTCTTCATCAGGAGGTTTGCTGAAAAAGCATAGCACTTGCCACAGTCGCTGGGTACTTTCATCACATCGTTTCCATGTACGCCCGAAGAGGAAGTCAAAAAGTTCTAACAGGGAGTAGCCCGCTTTGCCAAGCTCGTGAATTAGTTGCTGGGCTGGGATGTCAACATCCGAAATATACGCTATGCTTAGGGCCATCGCTTTAGGATTTCCAGCCGTTGCTAAAATTAACTGATGCTTGATTTCAGGGGATATCGTTAATAACTGTTCGATTTTTTCTCGTTTCTTTGGAGAATTACATGTTTTTAAGTAACGATGTTTTTCATAAGAAAGAAAGTCAAGAGCTTCCTCTTTTTCAAGGCCTTTAAGCTGAGTGGTTACCATTTCCCGAAAGGCATCCCTATATCTTAGATTTAAGTTCTCACGAGATGTAAGGATGACCTTAACACCTTGAGGAAGGTTAGTAATGAATTCGTGTATTTCACTTTCGGCGGTATCGATGCTGTCTACAATAAGCAAAACAGGTTCATTCCTGGAATAATGAGCTAGTGCATTACGGACAACAAACCGTTTTTCATTAATCGATTTATCTATTTGTTCAACACGTCCGAGTTGGTAAACAATTGTATTTAAAAAATCACTAAAGCTTAACCCTTTCCAATCAGCACTAACCCAGATGATACATTTAAATGTTGGACAATCTATGCCAACTTTAACAGTATCTCCATAGGGGTCCCCAGCACAGGCATAGGCTACCTCAAGAGCAATTGTTGTCTTTCCCATACCAGCCCATCCGGTAATTAAACAAACTGGTGAATGAGAAAGAAGCCACTGACGGATTGCTTCCACATCCAATCTCCGTCCGATAAAGTTGCCTGTCCAGCGTGTTGACAAATTATGCGTTAATGGTTGTTCTTGATATGTATTCGTGTCACTGTCTTGTAAATAGTGAAACAATCGTTTCACTACTTTTTCAATATCTTCATCAAGAGGTGCACCGAATGACTTATCATTTCGTAACGTTTTTGCTTTTTTAAGACATGACGTTACCCATATAGGTAAAGCAGGTTTGATAACAGGTATCGTAGTGGTCTCGAGTAATTTTGTAAACCATTCGATATTCATATCCGTTTTTTCAAGAATAATCCAGAGAATCCCGAAAAGCTTTCCGTCGTCAATCCGGCCGGGAATATATTTTGCGCCCATTTGTCCAATCCAGCTTTTAATCGTGTTGGAAGAGACACCTAGCTGGTAAGCAAGTTTATCTAAATAAGACTGTCCTGATGGATTATTTTCATTTTTTCTTCTTTGAATCTTATAATCAGGATGGAGTTTTAAGGACTTAACCCCAGAAGATAACAGTTCAGCGAAATTTTTCTGATCTTCAAGTTCAGCCATAGTACCTACCCACCTCCTAATATTTTATTTTACCAATAGATCTCTTTTTGTATATGAAAAACTAGTAAGTAAAAGGTACAGCGTTACTGTACTTTTATACAGTCTAAAAAGCTACTTGACCTTTGGATAAGCATGTAGAATTAACCTTGTAACAGAGGAATCTGAAATGTATGCACTTACATCGCGGCACTAAGAGGCATCATCGTCAACAAGAGCAGAATAAATGGATGTACTTTGTCAAAACAAGATGAAGTTATCAAAATGATTTTAGTCATGTATAAACAAGTCTGATGAAAGAAAGGAAATTATCGATGAATAACACAATACCGAAAAACATGAAAGCAGCTGTTATGCACAGCATGAGAGAAATTAGCATTGAAACATTGCCTATACCCGAAATCAACCATGATGAAGTTTTGATTAAGGTCATAGCCGTTGGAATTTGTGGTTCAGATTTACATTATTATACCCATGGCAGAATTGGCAAATACATTGTGGAGAAGCCATTTATCCTCGGTCATGAATGCTCAGGTGTGATTGCCGCTGTTGGGTCGTCTGTAAATCAATTTAAAGTTGGTGATCGCGTGGCGGTCGAACCAGGTGTAACCTGCGGACATTGCGAAGCGTGTAAAGAGGGCCGTTATAACCTTTGTCCAGATGTACAATTTTTGGCAACACCACCGGTAGATGGTGCGTTTGTCCAGTATATAAAAGTGCGCCAAGACTTTGTATTTTCGATTCCAGACTCGCTTTCCTTTGAAGATGCTGCCTTAATTGAACCTTTTTCTGTTGGTATTCATGCAGCGAATAGAACAAATCTCCAACCCGGATCAACGATTGCGATTATGGGAATGGGCCCAGTTGGGTTAATGGCTGTTGCTGCTGCCAAAGCATTTGGGGCAGGCACCATCATCGTGACTGATTTGGAGCCGTTACGACTTGATGCTGCAAAAAAAATGGGTGCAACTCATGTGATCAATATTCGTGAACAAGACGTTCTCCATGAAATCTCTTGTATTACCAATGGCAGAGGAGTTGACGTTGCTTGGGAAACAGCTGGAAATCCAGCATCGCTACAATCTGCACTAGCTTCTGTGCGCCGTGGTGGAAAACTTGCGATTGTCGGTTTACCTTCGCAAAATGAAATACCGCTTAATGTCCCATTTATCGCTGACAATGAAATTGATATTTATGGCATTTTCCGATATGCAAACACGTATCCAAAAGGGATTCAATTCCTCGCTAACGGTATCGTTGACACTAAGCATCTTATAACAGATCGCTATTCATTAGCTGAAACACGTGAAGCGATGGAACGAGCACTCAATTTTAAAAATGAATGTTTAAAAATTATCGTCTATCCAAATAACTAACCTGTGCTAATGGATGAATATTTCCGACACTTAGGCTAAAGTACTCGCCTTTTAATTAGTAATAAGTCTAATTCTCTTGGAGCGGATTTAATCATTATGGTTAATCCGTTTCCAGTTCTATCTTTAAAAGATTGTAAATGAAGAGGAACGTTGATTAAGGTTCAAAAACCAAGGCATTACTTTTTTGTAGGAAGAGGAATTGAGAGATTGGTTTGGCATCCCCAACTTATCGACTTGAATACTTCCAATGAAATGTAAAAATGAAAACGGATTCCGGAGGTATAAGTGATGATAGAAGCAGAACAATTACCGATAGTAAAGTCTAAAGACAACGAGAAAACTATTTCTAGTGCGGGTTTGTCCTGGTTAGAACGAATTGGATACGGACTAGGGGATATGTCATATAATATTGTGTTCCAATTTGTAAACGCGTATCTTCTATTCTATTATACGGACGTGGGTGGGATTCATCCCTCGATGATCGCAACTTTATTTCTGGTCGTACGAGTTTTAGATGCGATTTTTGACCCCATTATGGGAGTTATTTTAGATAAGACCAACACGAGGTGGGGGAAAGCAAGACCATATTTATTATGGGTCTCACTGCCTTTTGCATTATTCACTTTCTTGTGTTTTACGACTCCTTACTTTGGACCAACTGGAAACATTATCTATGTGTACATTACCTATATTTTACTCGGCATGTCCTTTAGTATGCAAACGATCCCAGTTAACAGCTTAACAGGAAGGATTACAAATGATGTCAAAGAAAGAACGGTATTAACGACAACACGTATGATATTGGTTTATATTGGAATCCTGCTTTCGATTGCATGTGCAACACCACTTGCTACAGCATTAGGTGGGGAGAACCAAGCATTTGGATTTCAGATGACGGCTTTAGCCTACGCGGTTGTCAGTATCGTTTTGAACCTTTTTAGTTTTTTTACAGTACGAGAGCGGATTGTCCCGAAAAAAAGCGAGAAGCATGGGTTGAAAATGACTTTATCTGTTTTGTTTAAAAACAAGCCTTTGTTAATCCTTGCTTCATCATTTTTGGCGTTTGCCATTGGGTTTAATATTAAACTCAGTACAATGGTGTACTACTTTACGTACAATGTCGATCAAAAGGAATTAGTGTTCTTTGGAACTGTTTTATTTTTTGGTGCAGCGTTAATTAGTAACTTATTTATACCTGTATTTTCTGAAAAATGGGGTAGAAAGAATGTGATGATTATATCGGCCGCTATATCACTTATTTCGTACATCGGGCTGCATTTTACTCCCTATTCTTCGATCACCTTCATTTTAATTTGGTTATTTGCTTCTGGATTCTTTACTACTCCATTGAATACGCTTGCTTGGGGTATGATTGCAGATTGTGTCGATTATGCTGAATGGAAAACTGGAGTTCGGGCAGATGGAGTTGTTATTTCCTGTATGAGTTTTACGAATAAATTAGGAGTTGCGCTTGCTGGGTCGTTCTCTGCCATTTATTTAGGGATAGCAGGATATGTCCCTAATGTAGATCAAACAGTAACTTCACTAAACGCTATTAAAAATATGAACGCATTAATTCCAGGACTTTTTATTTTACTTTCCATCATCATCATCTGCTTTTATCCGTTAACGGAAAAAAGATATAAAAAGTTGATATTAGAACTGGAGCAAAGATCCAACTAGAAGTAAATATCGAGATGTAATCTTTTCTGAATCATCCTAAAATTAGAATACGTAAAAGAGTGTGATAGCCTTGCAAAATAATAGAAGTAGAAATTTTTCCGTTGTATGTGTTGGGGAGCTTTTAATTGATTTCTTTTGTACCGATATTGACGTTGATTTAATAGAGGGACATCAATTTTTAAAAAGTGCTGGCGGTGCACCGGCCAATGTATCAGCTGCGATTGCAAAATTAGGAGGAGACGCAGCGTTTAGTGGAAAAGTAGGAAAGGACCCGTTTGAATATTTTTTAAAACAAACATTGAATACTGTAAATGTTGATACATCCATGCTTGTCATGGATGAGAAAGCAGCAACAACACTGACCTTTGTTTCATTAAAGAAAAATGGAGAGCGAGACTTTGTCTTCCATAGGGGAGCAGATGCTTTGTTAACAATGGAGGATATCGATCAAGATAAAATAAGTGAAGCGAAGATTCTCCATTTTGGTTCGGCAACGGCAATGTTATCTGATCCATTTTGTACAACCTATTTAAAGCTTATGTCCAATGCTAGGGATTTGGGTCAATTTATATCTTTTGATCCTAACTATCGCGGCGATTTATGGAAGGGAAGAGTCAATGAGTTTGTTACAATCACAAAACAGGCGATAGCTATAAGTGATTTTGTTAAGGTAAGTGATGACGAGCTGGAGATAATCACAGGTACTAAAGATTATGAAGAAGGTGTTAACATCCTTCATGCAATTGGAGCAAAGATTATAGCGGTTACGCTAGGTAAAAGAGGAACACTCCTGTCTAATGGAGAGAGAAAAGAAATTGTAAAAAGCATTCCTGTTACATCAATTGATTCTACAGGAGCAGGAGACGCTTTTGTCGGTGCAACCTTATTCCGATTGGCGAATACTGATCATAGTAAATCTATTAATAATGATTTTGAGCAGCTACGTGATATTGTGACTTTTGCGAATAAGGTTGGAGCTCTCGTTTGTACAAAAATAGGAGCGATTGAAGCATTGCCTTTTATTCAAGAGATAGAAAGTTCTTTGTTTTAAAAGTATGAAGGAATTTAACAAAAATTAATACAAAATTTTATTAATCTCTATTGTAAAAATTGCTCATAATTTTGCTCATAGACATTTTTTCTTCTGTTTTAAAATATTTTAAGTGAAAGATTAAAACCTATAATATCAATGATTTTATAAAACTATGTATCTCTATTAAATGCCATGATGAATGGGCGGCATTATGAAATAATTCCTGGTCTAAAATAGGTTCACTTTCCCTTTGTCAAAAATGATAGAAGAGTATGGGGTTTGTATAAACCGCAGTGACTTGTTCTGCTTTTAGGAGGCTTTATTAGTTTTTTTCTTATTGTTAATCGGGGGGACAATTGGGGACAAATTTGAGCAAACTGTTTCCTATAGCAAAATCTCAATTATATTAAGACTTATTGATATCCTTGTAATAACAATAATTAATTTCATAATAAATCTGTTATAATCATAAAGTATATCCATCATTGACAGGGTTGAGGTCGGGGGTTCGAACCCCTCACAGGTCATACTTAAGAAAGAGTCTTAATTCCTTGTATCTAAGGGGTTAAGGCTTTTTTAGTATTTGTTTTATTGTCTTATGTTTATTTCTAGAAACTGATTGGCATGCTTTTGGCATGCTTAATTTATGATCCAAATAAAGTTTTGTCTAATTTGTCTGAAGCATCTTTTTGCATATTAGGCATTAAGTGACCGTAAGTGTCCATAGTGGTTGTGATTTTAGAATGGCCCATTCTTTCTGATATCAATTTCATTGGTTCATTTTTTATTAATAAAATAGCATTAAATTGTGAAATATTTCACTTAAACTAAAGGGGCAGATTAGCATTCCTGTAGATCGTTAAATATCAGGTTTGAAAAAAATAGAGCCCCTCAGTAAGATAGGAGTATAGAGACCAATCTAACTCAGAGTCTTAAGGAGGAAGCCCTAATATGAATTTTAAAATGCAAGACAAACAAAATCAACTAATAGAAAGAATTTCCGATACACATCTTATTGTTGGTGTTGATATTGCTCAACAACTACACGTTGCAAGAGCAGTTAACTTCCGTGGAATTGTAGTTGGAGATCCTCTTATATTTGAAAATAATGAAGAGGGGTTCGTTAAACTATTAAACTGGATTCAAGACTTAAAAAAATTAAAACACTTAAATGCAGCAATAGTAGGTATGGAGCCTACAGGCCATTACTGGATTAACCTATCAAAATGGTTATACAACCAAAACATTGAGGTAGTAACAGTCAATCCTCACTTAGTAAAAAGGAATAAAGAGAATCGTGATAATACCCAATCTAAGAGTGATAAAAAAGATGCACTCGTCATCGCAGATATGGTCAAAAACGGATACTATTCCTTTATCCGCCCTTCCTCAGAATCATTTGAGAAACTTAGAGTTCTAATGTCTAACCGTGATGTGATTGTAAAACGTCTCGTCATGTCTATAAATCAAATAAATCGATGGGTGATGTTGTCTTTCCAGAGTTACGACAAGTGTTTAACGATGTTTCGTGCAAAGGTTCAATCGCAACCCTTCGTTTATTTCCAACTCCAGATGAAATATCTTCAATGGAGTCACTAGATGTCATGAGGGGATGGAAGTCATTAATGAAAAGACAACCAGGACCTAAAAAAGCTCAATTACTGATCAATCTAGCAAAATCTTCTATTGGAACGGGACAAGCACTTGATGCTTATAAATTCCATCTAGAACAATTATTAGAAGAATATGACCTCTCTGTAAAACAACTCGAAAGAGTTGAACAACAAGTTACAGAAGTTCTCAACAATATTCCATTTGCAAAAAAACTACTTATGATTAAAGGAATAAGTGAAA
>NZ_JAGGQW010000010.1 GCF_018613065.1 Bacillus sp. ISL-7
AATCGTATTTAACTGAGGGAGTGGAACAAGTAAAAAATGATTTTGGTAAACTAGACGTACTTGTCAATAATGCTGGTTGGGCACCAATTACACCACTTGGAAAAATTCAAATGTCAGAATACGAAGCAGCTTTTGACACAAATGTTCGAGGAGTTTTAGATTTAACACAACAAGCACTTCCTCTTTTAAAAGAAAGTAAAGGAAATATTATTAATATCTCCTCAACCGTAGCTAGACAACCTTTAGCTAATATGTCTGTTTATTCAGCTAGTAAGGCAGCTCTTAAAGCGATGACAAAATCTTGGTCGAAAGAATTGGCACAAGTTGGTATTCGCGTAAATGCGGTAACAGTTGGTCCAATTGAAACACCTATTTATGATAAAACAGATTTGACACCTGAAGAAGCGAAAGCACATCACGATAATGTTGAAAAGATGATTCCATTAGGTTATTTTGGACAACCAGAAGATGTTGCTTATCCTGTCTTGTTCTTGGCTTCAGATAAATCTCGCTTCATTACTGGTGCGGATTTGGCAGTGGATGGTGGAATGCTTGCTTAAACGATGAAGTATATTGGTAGTTTAATCGTTTAGTAAATAATCAAAGTAGACAAGACTAGAAAAACTTGTCTACTTTGATTCTTTTTATGGATTTGTAGGACGAACTGGTTCTAAATTAAAATGTTACAACCAAAAAATTTAAAACTATTTACTTCGTGTTACTCGAAGGTTGTATGCTTGTAATTATTCAAGGCTGAAATTAAATCCCTATGATAAATCATGTAAAGTTAGAGGGCTTTATTTCGAAGTCTTCGAATGACTTTGGTTTTTCAAATAATGAAGAAAGGCGTGATGCGCAATGAAATTAGTCAAATTACAAAATGATAAAATCCCTACGATTGCTCTTGGTACATGGTCATGGGGCACTGGTGCAATCGGTGGGGATGAGATTTTTGGAAATTATTTTACAGAAACGGATTTAAAGCCAGTATTTGATGCCGCGATGGATGCTGGATTCAATTTATGGGATACAGCTGCTGTATATGGGATGAACGCTTCAGAGAACATTTTGGCAAGTTTTATCAAAGGCAGGGAGGATGTGCTAATCTCCACTAAATTCACTCCACAAATGGCAGGAGACAATGACAACGCTGTTGAGGAACTTCTGGAAGAAAGCCTAAACCGGCTCGGCGTGGATTACGTGGATATTTATTGGATACACAACCCGGCAGATGTGGAAAGATGGACACCAAAACTTATCCCTTTAATGAAAAGTGGAAAAGTGAAACATGTAGGGGTCTCCAATCATAATCTGGACGAAATTAAATTGGCAGCCAGTATCTTGGCGGAAGAAGGACTGAAAATCTCAGCTGTCCAAAACCATTACAGCTTACTTTACCGTTCATCGGAAGAAGCAGGAATTATTGATTACTGCAATGAAAATAATATGGTGTTCTTTTCATATATGGTACTGGAACAAGGTGCATTAACTGACAAATACAATTCGAAAAATCCTATGCCGAGTGGCACCAGAAGAGGCGAGGCATTTAATACAGATGTGCTTACTAAGATCGAAAGTTTAGTCCAAGTAATGAGAGAAATCGGCATTAGACACAATGCATCAACTGCACAAATTGCAACAGCTTGGTCCATTGCAAAAGGAACGGTACCGATTATTGGTGTTACGAAAACGTCGCATATTGAGGATGCAATAAAAGCTGCCGAGGTCAATTTGACAGCACGGGACATCCTCGAACTTGAAGAAGCGGCAAAAGAAACTGGCGTTGAGGTTAGAGGCGATTGGGAAAAACCTATGATTTAACATCTCAATGAATCAGTCTACTTTCGCAGCTATTGCGAGTTACATGACAGAGAAATTACAAATGAACTATTGATGCAACGTTATCAAATTGATTCGGCAAGCGCATATCATTGTGCTAATCTTGTATCTACTGATGAATTTGCTCAAAAAAAGGGAGCAATTATAATTACAGGTGGAGGTTTTGCAAAAACTTTTCAACCGATTTTGGCTTTAATTCCACTATGTATAGATAAAGCAGCATTAAATGCAATGAATATAGTATTACATCATAAAACTTGAACCACGAGGTATATTTGTTGGCAGTGTTCTTGTAAGTGGTGTAATTGAGCCAAATACGCATTATGAACCAGCGTTAATAGTTGAAGTTTATTGGAAGATGTCACAGAACGGAAAGAATATGAAGTAGTTTATTAAAGATACACCGAAGGAGACTTATTGCAGAGATTCTTTGAAAGAAACGCTGCATGCTTATAAAAATAGAAAATGGAGGACACCACAATGGAATTTACAACACTCAGTAACGGAGTGAAGATGCCAATGGTCGGCTTCGGTGTGTATCAGGTTCCAGACGCTGCACAGTGTGAACGGGTTGTTCTGGATGCGTTCCATGCAGGTTACAGATTGGTAGACACCGCCGAAGCATACATGAACGAGGAGGCTGTTGGTATTGCACTAAAAAAAAGCGGACTGAAACGGGAAGATGTTTTCATCACATCAAAAATCTGGATTTCAAACTTTGGCTATGAGAAGACAAAGAAAGCCTATGAAGCAGCACTTAAGAGATTGGATATGGAGTATATGGATTTGATTCTTCTGCACCAGTCTTTGTCGGATTATTACAGTGCATGGAGAGCCTTGGAAGAGCTATATAAAGAGGGAAGTAAGAGGTGACATGTGAAGAATTTTCTTATTTCAATTTGTACATTTTTTCTACTAACAGGCTGTTCAAGTGCAAATTCATCTTCAGTTAAGCAAAATAATACGCCCACATCATCAGAAACTAAAACGGAAGAATGGCAAGTTAGCCCTTCCTTTACGATCCCTAAGCCAGGTCCAAATGGAAAAGATGTACCTTATGGTTTACGAGGGGTTAAAGGCAAGTTTGCTATTGTTGATGCTCCAGTTAAGGCTGGGACAAATAATAAGCAGTTACCTCATTTTTGGGGAGGAACACCAGAAAAGACGGAACAACTATTCAATAAGAAGGTGAAAATAATAGGAACGAGTAAAGAGGAAGGAAAAAACTGTTACAGCTTTTGAAAGCTCTATTGGTGTCCCGAACGAAGATATAATAAAACCCCCACATCACTATGCTGAATCTGTAGGTTATTTGAATTTACCTTCAAAAGGAATTTGGAAATTGGATGCCTACATTGAAGATAACCTGTTTGGTAGCATTATAATTGAAGTCCAATAAAGTTTTTTGTAATTGGGGTACAGCTAACGAGCAGGTAAGGGTGAAAGTACATTTGATAATCCTTATAGCGAAAGATAAAAGAAGCTTTGTTTAACTTCTTTTATTTTTATTCAATTAATGGTGCTTTACTCATAAGGGGTAAAGCCTTTTTTTATTCAATGTAACGGGGAAAATTAGTCCGTTTTTGTTGCAAATAAAAAAACTCCATATGTATCAATTGCATTTACTTTATTAAGATTGTGAAAACCATTTTTAGCATCAAGATAAATAAAGGAAAAATTTATTTATAGTATAAGTTCAATAAGTGCGAGCTGCCTTCAACAGTCTTTGCTCTTCCGTTATCGGGCGCATTACTTGAACAGCCGGGCTGCCATAGCCGGCTGTTGTTTCTTCAACAAGATGGCAGGTTTATTGAATAACAAGGGCTCAAATTTTTTGTTAGGACTTTATTATTAAATATTATATATAGGGGATAATACAAATAAAATTTACATACAACAAAAAAGGGGACAATACGGAGATGAGTGAAGCAATCAATTTACATAGAAGTGCGATTGACATGCTGGCGGCGACAAGCCGGACTTTCTTTATTCCTATTAGTCATCTACCGACGGGATTGCAAGAGGTTGTTACATCTGCTTACTTATGCATGAGAGCTATTGACGAGATTGAAGATCATCCTCAACTTCGATTGGAATCCAAACATAATCTTTTAAATTCAATAAGCCTGCTCTTGAAAAAGCCATTCAATAATCAGGAGTTAATGGCCTTATTTTACGCTTACAACTCCATCCTACCCGAGGTTACCTTGCGATTTAGCGATTGGATAAAGCTTTGTCCACCAACAATTGTAGAAAACATTTCGAATGCAACATCTATTATGGCGAAGGGAATGGCTGACTGGGCTTTAAAAGAGTGGAGGATTCGGAATCAAGAAGATTTGGATGAATACACATTCTACGTTGCAGGTTTGGTAGGAGTCATGCTCTCAGATATTTGGAAGTGGTACGATTCTGTTGAAACGGACAAAGATCTAGCTATAGCCTTTGGTCGTGGCTTGCAGTCAGTCAATATTATTCGAAATCGTGCTGAAGATTTAGAACGTGGTGTTGATTTCTTTCCCGATGGATGGGAGTTAGAAGATATGTTTATGTACGCTCGACGTAACTTAGCATTGGCTGACGTTTATTTGAAGGATATTAAGCCCGGTCCGATCCTTAATTTTTGTGAAATCCCTTTAGTGCTTGCTCATGGTACACTTAATGCTTTAAAAGAGGGAAAGGAAAAAATGAGTAGAGCTACCGTAACTGAAATAGTTAGTCGAGTGGTAAATAAAAAATAAAACATTAAAATTTAAAATACCTTAATGTTTCACTAACGGGTTTCTTTTCTTGGGAATACAATCTTCCATAATCGGGCGCTTTAATTGAATAAAAGGAGAACATATATTAGTCATGTATAATATATGTTCTCCTTTATTTTTTAAGGTTTTTTATAATTTAGGTATTGATAAAAGAGCGCCTTTCTGTCATTCCATACGTGTCGCTTCGGCACTAAATGAACCGATAACCACGGTCTGTAACTCACGCCTACATTCCGTAGGTTCCTGTTCCATTTACGGCTTACGCCGCCATACCGAACGAGGCCGAGAACTGAATATTAAAAGATTGAAAGATCAAAAGAATAAAAGACTCCTCGTTTTGTCTATCACATCTTTTAGGGGTAAATGTTCAATCTTTTATTCCATGAAATACCTATACCTTTACAAAAAATTCAAAAATAAATTAGCCAACTAGAGTGCAACCTGTTCTAACTGAATCGTTTTCTGTAATTGTTTCCTAGCTCGATACAACCGGGTCTTTACAGTCGTTGGTTTAAGCTCTAGCAAGCTAGCGATTTCATTCTCCTTAAGCCCGTATTCAATTTTTAAAATGAGAACGGCTTTATAGTCGTCTGATAAATGATGCATGATTCGGATGAGGTCTTTTTTAAATAGCCGAAATTCAACCTCTTCTTCTGTATTCAACCGGATGGAAGTCTGTCCATAAACATGGTCTGTTAATGATTGCTCTGTTGGTATACAGTTCATTCTTTTTTCTTTTCGAAGGAAGTCTATTGCGGTTCTAGTTACAATTGCACATAACCAGGCGCCGATTTTTTCTGAGTCTTCCACTGTTTCGATGTTTTTATAGGCTTTTATGAAAGATTCTTGAATTACGTCTTCGGCAAAGAACCGATCCCTTGTGACCGAATAAGCAATATAAAATAAACGCTTGAAGTACATGGAGAATAATTGGTCAAACTCAATATGAGCCAAGTCGACCCCCCTTTTTTAAATAAAATATTTTCCTACAGTTTGACGCCTTTTTGATCTCTATTATTTGATTTGTGCCTTTATAAAGTCTGGCACGTGTTGATCATCAAAGTAAAGAACTTCATTGTAGTTGCCCTGTTTGTAATAAAACACAGCAAAATAGTTTCCGGGTCTGCCACTTGCGTTATCCAAAGAGTTCTGAATTTGTACTTTATCCGTTACTTGTAAACTACCTGGTAGCTTTTCAATTTCTTCCACCCTTTTTTCTCGCCCCCCCGAATTGTGCAAATTATTTTCGGCTACAAGGACATGGTCAATATCTCCGGAAGTCACTTTTGCTAGTTCCAACCATTTCTTTTTTTTCAACCATATATTGAATTTCTTATAAGATGGTTTCAATTCCATGTTCACCATGTGGTTTTTTCCCATTTGGATTTCAATGTTTGAACCTCTAGCTTGGAAATAAATGTTGTCCTCATAGGTTTCTGCCAGTACATCTGCCTTCAAGATCGAAAGCGCCTCTTTCACATCTTTCGGATTGGAAATGGTTGCTACTTTATTAACAGGAGCATTAGGTCTAATTTGGATGGTCTCAACTTTGCTTTCCTTCACTCTAAAAATTGCATTGGAACTTTGCTTGTATTCTTTAGATTCATAGATTGGTTTATAAAAATCTTCATATAGAAGTTTATTTATTCTATATTGGCGGATGACTTTATCCCCGTCTTTCATTTCATATTCAAAAAAGGCGTTTTCATAAGGATAAACTTTTTCTTTTGGATTTATTTTTTTATTAGCAAGGATCTGCATATGCAGCTTCCGAACCGCCTCAATGTTGTCTTTTTCAGTCAATGGTTTGGTGGGAGTATTAAAGAACATTCCATCTTGGTTTGAATAAAAATTCGCATTGTCAGAAAGCAGCACACTCTTGAGTTCATCTTGTTTGGGAATCGTATTTTCATATATTCCAAGAGATTGAACAACCGTAACCATGATGAGAATAATGGCTGCATAAATAGCAAGGCCTTTAATCTCTCTGAAAACACGCCATGTTTTTCTCAGTACCATTTCAGCGACGAAGTATCCAATTCCCGCACCAACCGCATATCCAAAAATTGTCCAGCCAAAGTTGCTGTACGGAACCTCGCTAAAATATACTCCACCGGTTAACATTGTACAAAAGGTCGTTCCATATTTGAAAATCGAACGCAATTTTGAAAAAGCGATCGCCTCAGAAGCGGGTTCTAGTTTTCTTTTTTTATAGAATAATAGCGCTAGCATATAAAGGATGATCGATAAAATAATGTAAAGTACCACATAGTGCCAATGAAAAGGTCTGCCATCAAGGCCGGCTGCGTAGGTGATTGGTGACATCTTTTCCAAATCTTTATTGAGAAAATAGTCGCTTGGAAATCCATAGAGTAAAATCCTTAAATTTACTAACACCAAAACCGTGACTCCCATTGGGAATAAGAGGAGAATATAGGAAAGAACGGCCTGTACGGCTGATATTCCTGTCATCATGGCTATAAAAATTCCGACAGTATACAGAAGTAGATTCACAAGGATGGTGATTCCTGCCCAGTAGAAAACATCGTTTGCTCCAAAAATGTCGTTAAGATCTAGGGTAGCATGAATAACCAAGAGAAGAATGGAGATGATTACGACTGGTACGATCAGAAACACGATTCCGGTTATCGCATAATGATGGAATATCTTCTCTCTTTTTAAAGGCAAACTATGTATTAGGTCTGCCGACTGCTTTACCTGAAGAAATCGAAATATAAACACTGCCAGCAAAATGGGGATAATGATCAATAAACTAAGCTGGATAGTAAATCCAAAATGAAAAAGGCTATTAATCTTCGGGTATTGTGTTTTTTCATCTGTATACAACATCAATATGGTGAGGGGCAGTGCAAATAACAGACCAAGAAAATATACAATGGAGATCCATCCTGTGGTTCGTCCAACCTGAAGGATGATTTCTTTGTTAAACAATGATATTTTTGATGGCATAACCGATATCCCCCATTTCATAAATAAAGATTTCTTCAAGAGTAAGAGGAAGCAAATCAAAAATAACCGGGTTCGTATTCCGGATTTGTTTCGCAATGGCATCCTCTTCGCCTCTTATAATGAATAGGAAAACACTCCCTCGTTTCTCTGTATGTAGAGGACTAAGTCTTTTTAGAATATTCTCCGGAACTCCCTCTTTATAAGCTACCTGCACTTTATGGATGTCTGATTTCAGTTCATCCAGCTCTTTTTCCATGATAAGCGTTCCTTTATGGATGATCCCGATATGGTCACAAAGATCTTCAATTTCACGGAGATTGTGAGAAGAGATCAGGATTGTCATTTCCCTGTCAGCGACATCCTGGATCAGTAGATTCTTTACTTTTTTTCTGACAACAGGGTCAAGGCCATCCAACGGTTCGTCAAGAATCAAAATCTCAGGCTTTGCCGAAAGGGCAAGTAGGAAAGCTGCTACTCGCTGCCAGCCTTTTGAAAAAGATTGAATTTTTTTATTCAAATTAATTTCAAATAGTTGTGCAAGCTTTTCAAAGCGTTCCTCGCTCCAGCTGGGATAAACACTTTTATAAAAACGAGCCATCTGCATGGTTGTATAATGAAACAAAAAATAAGGCTGATCCGGTATGTAAAAGATTTTCTGCTTCAGTCTGACATTTTCATATACTGGCTGGCCTTCAATGGTAATTTCACCCTCCTCTTGCCGGTAAATCCCTGCCAGAAGCTTAATGAGTGTTGTTTTTCCTGCACCATTAGATCCTATTAACCCATAAATGGATCCTTTTTGAATGGATAGGTTAATATTTTCTACCGCTTTAAAATGATCAAATCTCTTACTAACATTCTTCATTTGAATCATTGCTTTTGCCTCCCCCTTTTTAAGCGTCTAAGTTTTGGATTAATTCTAATAGCTCTTCAATAGAAACACCAAGGTACAGAGCCTCAAGTAGCAGCTTTTCAATGTCTTTCTTAATTGCCTCCATCTTCTCGTTGTTTTGCTTCTGATTGTTTGGATTTACGAAGCTTCCTTTGCCTTTTATGGAGTAAATAAAGTTTCGAGTCTCGAGTTCTCTGTATGCTTTTTGAATGGTATTTGGATTGATCGTGAGCTGCTGTGCGAGTGAACGAACCGATGGAAGCTGTTCATCAGGCCTAAGCACTTCATTTATGATCAGCTCTTTCAGTTTATCCACTAGCTGTTCATATATGGGTTTACGGCTCCTCATATCTAGCTCAAACATAATAACCCCCAATCTGTACCAACCGTACTATTAATCGTAATACAGCTAAATTATATTCCAAGCATTTCCAAAAAGAAAGTATTTTTAATAATTTTTTAAAAATATTTCCTTTTTTAGGATTGTTTAAGGACGATTTAGTCAAATTTTCATTGGCTAGCCGTAGGGGTTAACGGGTACTTATTTCTATCATCCATAGGGTTTGATTGCCGAAACCACATATATGTATATGGTTTAGATATGTTTCCAGGCCTATTCAGCATGCTTACTTTTCTATCACTTGCTAGTTTTATAACAAGGATCATTTCATACATAGTAATTTAGGTTGTTAGCTTGATGGGCATGTGACGCTACCCCTATTGGTGAATTTTAATTCTGGATTCAATCAAAAAGAAAAAGTCCTACCTAAAGAAGCAGGACCCAGTTACACTGTTTATTTCTTTTTCTTGCGAAGGGAATCAGCGAGAGCTTTAAATAAATTAGAAAGTAAGTCTTTCCCTTTCTCATCCCAAAATTCCTTTAACCAATTTTCCATAATATTGCCTCCTTTTTTCTCTACATATAATAACGGGATGCGACGAAATGCAGTAAAAATTGAAAGACTGCATCATATAAAGGTTTACAGGTGTTTGTACTGCTTTATTAGAAGAAGGCAGCAGGAAAACGTGATTAAATCAACGTTTATAAAAATGCCTGGAAAGGTGGGTTAATATAAATACAATCAACTTTATCTTTTTAAGCTTCAAATTTCTGCTAAAAACAAAAAAAGAGCTCAACGGCTCTCAATTAGCAGATATTCGACTGATTTCAAGTAGGAATTTAAAGCTTTGCGGTGTTCCCAAAGAAAACTAATAATTTCATTCTCATTTATCGGATGTTCCTTCATATCCCAAAATGAATTGTTTTTTCTGTAAAAGGTAAATCCTTCATTGGGATAACACATAACAGTGAGATAGCCCTTATTTTTCGTATCTTCAATGGTAAGATAATGTTTTGTGCCGTCCCATTCTGAAAGAGCTTGAAGGTGTCTTAGGAAGTCTTCAATGTCAGACTTTTTCTTAATAACCATGGGTCCACTCCCTTTCAATTATTTAATTTTTAAATTCGACTTAATTGTTATAGGTTCCTGCTTTTGTGGGACGATTTTCACTTTTAACGTCTGTAAAAACTCATTAAAAGACGGTGCCTGCATGATCTTGAAGGAGTATGAGCCGTCGATGGCGTAACGCTGATCTGATAGGATTAGAACGTGCGGGAATACTTTTTTATCTACTGGTTGCCAAGGTTCATTTTCGATAATCCTGCTATTGAATAAGTCTAAATATCGGTCCATTTTATCCTTCATTTGCTTTTCAGAATAGATACTCTTCTGCACTTCAACAAAGAATGGTGTTCTCTATAGATACAAAACACATCAGGCTCAGCGGTGCCTTTGTTCCCGTACTTGGGCTCTACCAAAAAAGAATACCCCTTAGTGAATGTGGATGAAATTGTATTAACCTGAAATAGGTCAGAAACATTTGTGTTTAGGGTTTCTATTATGAAATGAAATGTTTTGAAATTGCTAAAATGAAAGAACGTAAAAAATACGGTCTTAAAAGGCATCCGTAGTGCACGTTAATTCTCATAACGTTAATATATCAATGTTTACAGCCCTTCTGACTTATTAGTTTGGGGGTCTTTTTTTATGCTTTAAAAATTTTTTGAGATGAGAATAATTTTTGACCATAATTTTCACAAATCATAGTTCGATGTAAATCATGTTCAATGTGCTGGATAGACATTACCATTACAAAAGACAATTAATAGATAATTATTTGTATGTAACTATTATAAACTAGACATATAATATACATTACACGTTCATTTTTCATCATCTTATCGCTAAAATGTGAATCTTTAAAAATACGAAAAAGGAGAAATCGGAACCGAAAAGTGAAAAATCTATTGCTTTTGATTACTTTCTCCTTTACTAAGTTCAGGGGCTTTTTTTTTTTGAGTTCAGAAGGTATTCGGAAGGTTAGGAGAATGTTCAGAGAGTGTTATAAGGATAAGAACATATTTTGGGCGGCAAGCACTACGGACTGATCAGAAAGAAAAGCGTCTTTCTGTCATTCCGTACGTGTCGCTTTGATACTAAATGGACCGATAACTACGGTCTGTACGGCTAGCACCTACATTCCGTAGGTTCCTGTTCCATTTACGGCAAGCCGCCGTACCAAACGAGCCGAAAACTTAAAGACCTTGGGCCTCTCGCCCAAACCCAGCCAACGGAAGCCCGTTGGATCGCATTATACGCTCGGACCCTATTAATCTCCTTCTTTGTTCTCTTTATTGTAATCGTTTGCTCAAAAGGGCAGTCAAGGGTGCTACGCTAGCGCTTCGCAAAGTTTGTGAACTTTTTTAAGAAGAGCGTTTAAAAAACTTCACAAACTTCAAGCCCATTGACAGTCCGCTTCGCAAAGATTCTTAGAGGTCAAACAAACAAGGAGTGATGGAGAATGAAAACAGGTTTTGATGGCTTGAAGGTAGCAATCTCAAGCACAGGATTTTATGTAGGTAGATATTTTCAAGAGGATGAAGCCATCACACAATTTGTCCGACTAACCGATGATTTCAGCAGCAAACAAGAAGCTGTCGAATGGATTGAATCCATGATGGAAGAAGTCGCAGAGAGGAGAGAGGGGTAAGTTCCTCTCTTTTGTTCTTTATATTTTAAAAAGTGTACCGTACACAATGGAAAATTCCCGGCTACGCCAGGAATCATGTCGCTTGCTTCGCTTTGCTCCTAATGATGGAATGTATGCTGGCGGCTTTTTGGGGACATCGAATCCCCAAAAAGGCCGACTGCCTCCATGCTAACGCAAGGAGACAGTACGCTCTTTTTATTCTCAGTCTTTCTATCGAAATCCTGTTGAATAAAAATCGCTTTTCCTTATTGAAATGCTCGGCATCGAGCCTCGCCTTTCATCCGATGCTGCTCCCTTTCGGCAGCTATTCGCATCGGACGCTCAGGCCGTGTTTTTTAATGGCAAAAGGGCATCGAGAACTTTGCCATTAGGCGTCTTATACCTGCGGTAGACTGCCACGCTCGGACGGTAGTGAGCCTTCTTTGTTCTCTTAATTATAATGAATGGGCTTATGACCGCGTGAAGGGCGGGCGCCAGGCAAACAAAATCGGCAAAGCCAAGTAGGCTAAGGGGCAGTAAGGAAGCAAAAAACGCTCCCCAACTGCCCCTAAGTCATTGGGCTTCACTCGATTTTGAACGACAACGGGCAAAAAGAAGGCCCGTTGCCTATGCCTGACTGGCAAGTTCGCTTCTTCGTAAGCGAACCCTTCACACGGTTTGCGCCCATCATTGCTTCCTTCTCAAACAAAGAAAGGAAGTGTTACATATGGAAAAAGTTTACGAAATTCAACGCATTAAACAAGTCATTCAGGAGGTAGAAGGAGGAGAACACTACATCGTTCGTTCCCCTGAAGATGGCGCGAAGATTGCTTCTCAATTTATTGGTGATGATGAACGTGAAGTATTCTTTGTCATGTGCCTGAATACGAAAAATCGTGTGGTTGCTGTCCATCGCTGTCATGTCGGAAGTTTGAATGCAAGTATCGTTTCGCCAAGAGAGGTGTTCAAGTCCGCCATCCTGAATAACTGCGCATCGATCATTGTCAGTCACCAGCATCCATCGCATAATTGCAATCCGAGCAATGAAGATATTGAAGTCACGAAAAGATTAGTGGAATCAGGTAAGATTCTAGGAATCGAGGTCCTTGATCACCTAATTGTAAATGCCGATGCTGAATACTACAGCTTGAAAGAAAAAGGCAAAATGTAAGACCCGAAGGAGGGGGATTTTCTCCCTCGTCTTTGTTTTTTACATTGTTTTATGTGATTTCGTCTTGTTTGGAGGCATCGAGCCTCCAACAAGACAGCAGCACCCATGCTGCGCATGGATGCTGTTTTTAAAGAATTCTTGCAAGAGTTACAGAATCTACTTTGGCGGCATATTACGGACTGATGAAAAAGGAAATGCATTTTTCTTTCATTCCGCCGTATCTGTTTCTTTGGCTCGAGAACCAAAGGAAAATTATTTCAATGAAAAACAGTTTGCTGACTTCTTATCTTAAAGCCGAGGAAAAATGCCGAAACATTCTTTTTTATTTTTTTAAAGGAAGGACTGAATCCTATACAAAGGTACAATTTTATTTATTATTGTAAATTTGGTATGCTAATTTTTTTTTGACTTATAGTTTACTTTATTAATATCTTTTTCTATTTTTTAACTTTTTTAAATGAAGATCATTAAAAGATGTTCCAAAACGGTCTTCATAAAGAAAAATCTTTATAAAAAACGCTTTTTCTACAAAAAAACCCTATTGTTATAAATTGATTTCCAATTTATAGTAATATTATAAATACATATATATGTAAAAATCACCTATGCATTTCCTATTACAGTATTTGAATAACCGAAAATTAAAATAATAATGAAGTTATGTTTTAGGTGGTGATAAAAATGAAAAAAGAGGTTCCTGTTACCTTGACACAAGATTTTAATCATCATGATCAATTAATGCAATTGGTTCAAGAAGCAAATCGATTCAATAGTTATATCCTCATTAAATACAAAAATCTTCAAATAAATGTAAAAAGTTCTCTCAGTATTAGGATATTAATGATTTCAAAAGGAGAAAAGATTAATATTTATGCGGAAGGTAATGATGCTGAACAAGCAATAGATCACATAACTTCTTTTTTGGTGTTAAAAAGAGTATAATATCAGGCGAAATTCAATGCCCCTATAACTTACGAGTTGTTGATCATTGCTGTCCGTTTCGCGAGACAACTAAATTGATTTAAATTAATAATCGTAAAAAAGAATTGGGCTATTAACTAAGGTTTTAAGTGGAACCCCTTATTTGATTAGACTAAACCATTAAAAGATAACTCGATTACAATTGTTGATGGGTAAAATTCTCGGTATCGAGGTGTAGATCATCTCATTGTAAATGCGGATGCTGAATACGACAGCATGAAAACAGAAGGTAAAATTTAAGATTCAAAGGAGAGGGTTCGCCCTCTTCTTTATTTTTTTCGTTTTTTTTATGTTAGATCATCTTGTTTAGTGCATCGAGCCCCAACAAGACAGCTGCATCCATGCTGCGCATGGATGCAGCTTAAAAAAATATATAAAGGAGTTTGTGTTGACTTTGTCAACGTTTTATTTTATTGTTAAGTTGACTAAGTCAACAGGAGGTGAAAGATGAAACTCTCAACTAAACGAATCATTGAAACGTTCCCGAAATTTAAAGGTAAATTAAAGGCTTATGAGAACATCTTATTGGTGGAAGAAGCAATGGAAGGATTAACAGACGTTGAAGCTGTATTTTTAAAATTAGCCTGGTTCTTTGAGGAAGCCGAACAGGAAAGCTTTAATATCGGATTATTATATCACCATTTAGATAATGAATGGCTTGAATTCGCGTTAGAATTAATGAGTCAGTTCTTTAGAGAGGATACGTATTTAATTCAAAAACCTACCCATTCCATTCTCCGAGAAACGTCGGCTGATTATTTTAATCAAAAGCAGTTTGCTGATTTCTTATCGGAACATGGATTGAATTATGACAAACGTAAATTAAATGTGTATTACAGTCGAGGGAAATTGCCGAAGGCGGATGTTAAACTTGCAGGTACCCCCTATTGGAGTAAATCAACAGTTGGGGAATTTTGTGAACAGGAGAAGGAACGATTGAAAAAAAATTAAGTAAATCTGTGCATTAATGAACTTAAACCAACGGACTATACGGCTTTTGCTTCCATACCGAACGAACTGAAGCCGGAAAATCAAAAGATTGAAAGATCAAAAGAAAAAAGACAAAGTAGAGCAGTCGAATGGCTGCTTTTATTGTTTTATATTTCCCTTTTGCCTTCCGAATCGTAAAACAGCGAAATCTTTCTAACTATGTTTTGAGGGCAATCTTAGTGAAGACAATAAAATAATAGGTATTAAAAGTCTAAATAAAAATCTACAACGTTGGAGGAATTCAAGATGTTGGAAATGTAAAAGTGAATGCATATTCCTGCATTTTAGAGATTAGAGCAAATCTATTATGGGAAGACTTGTATAGGTTATAACCCTTAAAGGGGGGAGATTATGGTATGGAGAAGATAAAAATTAATGGAACTCAAATGTTTATGCTAGTCGTATTATTTGAGATGGGAAGTGCCATTGTTGTTGGCATTGCTGCTAGTGCAAAACAAGATGCATGGATATCAATAATGCTTGGGATGGCAGCAGGCGTTTTACTTTTTTTTGTTTATAATCGTCTTTATCAGTTTTATCCAGATCTTCCCTTAACGAGTTACGCTCAAAAAATAACAGGGAAGTGGATTGGTTTAGTGAGTTATTAACAACAACAATGTATACTAATACGCCGCAGTTGGTTCTTAATTCTCTATTGATTTTAATCATTATGTATGCTATAAAAATGGGTTTTGAGGTGATTGCTAGGATTGCTCAGCTCTATTTTGGATTTATCTATTTGGTAGCAATTGCCGGGTTTCTTTTAATTTTAATGTCCGGAATCCTTCATTTGGAAAATCTAAGGCCGGTTTTAGAAAATGGGTGGAAGCCAGTACTGAAAAACTTTGTTGGTCAGACCTTGGTATTTCCTTTCGGGGAGATGGTGGTGTTTACAATGCTCCTTCCCTATTTAAACGAACCAAAAAAGGCAAAACGTGTATGCATTGGAGGGATTGTTTTAAGCGGGGTAAACATTGCAATTACAATTGTTTTCAATATTGCCGCGTTAGGAATTGAGCTTTTTATTCGTTCACCATTTCCGTTACTTGCCACGATTGGTAAAATTCAAGTAGCGGATTTTATTGAGAGGCTTGACGTATTTTTTATGCTTTATGTAGTAATAGGCATTTTTTTTAAAGTCACTATATTGTATTTTGCTGCAGTTATCGGGGTAGTTGATATTTTCAACTTGAAAAACAAAAGTAATATTGTATTTCCAATCGGACTAATAATCTTATTTTCTTCAATAGCTATTGCTTCCAATTTTACCGAACATATAAAAGAAGGATTTGTGTTTGTATCAATCTATTTAGCATGGCCCCTTCAAATAATCATGCCTGTTTTATTGATGATTTTAGCTATTTTTCAAAATAGGAAAAAAAGTCATCCATAAGCACCCCTTAAAGTAGAGAAATATTTGTACATGGAATAGAAAGGCGTGTTGAAAGGATTAATCTTAATTGTCGATGAAAGCAAAAGAAATAGCAGAAATGGGAGATATTTTTTATATGAATGGAATCAAAGCAGAATTGAAGTTTGAAGGAAATAGAACCATTGTGGCACATAAAAATTAAAAGGTTTTGATTGTGCATGATGTGAAAGCAAACGTCATATATACACGATTTTAAATGAAGTGATTCCTTTTGATGTTATAAAGTGTTTTAACTGGGATAATAAGGTTGGACTGTGCCACTTTTTCATTAAGTAACAGCAAATATATAACTATAAGAAATTTTTACCGAAAATTCAATTTAAATTTGGAAATGTAAGCGTTTTCTATTATAGTGAATAATGTGTTGGATGGCATGCGTGGCCGTCAGCGTATCTGGCGTAGGTGGGGCCGGTACTAGGGACAGATGTAGATTGTCCTTATAATAAAATACTTAAATGTTCGATAAGTATGTGGAAAATGGGTGAATGAGAATAATAAGAAAAACTTCATATCAATAATAGATACTGGGTCGATTAAATCGCTATCCAGTTTTTTATTGGGAATTAATACTTCAATATTTAGAAACGAATTTTACGACACGGTTCCTTCTCTAAAAAATTTTACGATATGAAATGGGAAACGCTTGAAATGATTATCCTCTAATTGTGGATCATCATTGTTATGTTTGCACTTAACCATATAACAGCCCTTCTCAGCTTAAGCATATGATTTCTACATTTTGCTGGAAGGGCTAAATATTTTAACTAGCGGAAACACTGAAAACTGTTCCCCGTTACATTCGTTGTATTTCATTTATTTTTTCGTTTTCCATTAGATTTAATGTACTCCTTGTGTATCTATTGGAAAAAAATAACACTAGGATGAAAAAAATCAAGCATCCACCCATTACCAACAAGAAACATTGCAACCCTATAATGAGAACTGAAAAATCCATTCAAATCCCCCTCGTATAATGACTTGTCTTTTAAGTATTTCTATGAATGTTAAAAAATCCCCTGCTATTGAAGCGAAATGATGTAATGATTTGTTCTTTTTCTGATGAGTATTTTATTTGACTATTAAATTAGTTCAGGGAAAAGAAATTAAGATTGAAAGTGGATCTCAGTTCATCCTGAATTTGAATTGTTTTCTTTTGTGGACAATTTTTGTTACAAATCCAACGAGTGAAGTAAAAAAACGTTTGTCCATGTGGTAATTTCTAATAGCATTTTGGTGTCCATGCTTTCAGATAATAGCCGTTCCATCTCTTCTATTTTTGTTTCATCGAGATGTGGTCTAGGAGTTTTATCATCATCTTGCCAAAGATCCTTCAACATTTTTATGGTTTCGGGCATGAAAAAGCCATTCCATTTCTTCATTCCTCGATCTTTATGATCTTTATTCATTAAAAGTTTCCCCCTTTCTATTTTATTGCAGGAACATTAGTTCTAATTTTTGTGAGACATCTTTCAAAAATGTTGGGTACTCCTACATCCTCCTTCCGTTTGTTGACAGTCATGCAACCTTAAGGCTGCGGTTTTTTCTTCAGAAATAAGGACGTTACAATCTAGGTTAAAGGCAGACAGAACGACTTTGGGCGGCAGCACTACGGACTGATCAGAAAGGAAAAAGCACCCTTTCTGTCATTCCGTATGTGTCGCTTCGGCATTAAATGGACCGATAACCACGGACTGTACGGCTCACGCCTACATTCCGTAGGTTCCTGTTCCATTTACGGCTTACGCCGCCATACCGAACGAGCCGTAAATCGGATAATCAAAAGATTGAAAGATCAAAAGAATAAAAGACAAAAGGAGAGCAGCCGAAAAGGCTGCTTTTATTGTTTATTTTTCCCTTTTGCCTTCCGAATCGTAAAACAGCGCAAGCTTTCTAACCTTCTAGCCGGTAGGAACCCGAACCTTTCCGGCTAGAAGGTTAGAAGGATAGTCAATCAGTCAAGGGGCAAAAACCTTTTTTGCTTAAAGGCGCTATCGCAACAGCAAAAAACTTTTTGTGCGAAGAGCGCCCTTGACCCATTGCCTATGCGTGTTTTTCGTTCTACTTGCAAAAGGGGAAAAATCATCCCCCTTTGGGGAACAAATTCGCTTCGGACCCAAAAAGAAAAAATGAATGAAAAAAACAAAAAATGAAAGGGAGTTTTGCAAAATGGAATTTATGTCTATCTTTGAAGTCGTACGAATCAAACAAGAAATTAAGGAATCCTCTGAACCGTTTGCACAATATGTCATTCGTTCACCGGAAGATGCTCAAAAATTAGCTGCTTCTTACATTGCGGATGAAGACCGAGAAGTGCTTCTAGTTATGATGCTCAATACTAAAAATCAGGTAGTTGGGTTACATAGAGCTCATGTAGGAAGCTTGAACGCTAGTATCATCCATCCTAGAGAGGTGATGAAATGCGCTATTCTCAATAATGCGGCATCCATTATTGTTAGCCACCAGCACCCAAGCGGAGACCCAACTCCAAGCAAAGAAGATATAGAGGTTACTAAAAGACTTGCAGAAGCAGGGAGAATTTTAGGTATCGACGCTTGACCATGTCATTGTCAGCCATACCGGTAAGCATGTCAGTCTAAAGGAGAAAGGCTATCTATAAAAATACCAAAATAGCAAGGGGGAGATTTCCCCTTTGTTTTAAAGGGGAGAGTTAACATGACCATTATCGTATCTGATTTTTATAAAGATGAGGCACAAGCAATTGAAAACGCAGGTCTACTAGTGGAAATCGACTATCATTTATTTGAATACGGTTGTAAGCCGAAGAAAATCTATATCCTGCCATTTTTTGAGGCATCAAATGAAAAATATAAACCCACAAAAAATACGAGATTTTATCCGTGTAAAAAACGGAACAGAAACAACATCGGCTGGATCAGCGCCGATGTTTTTCGCGAATGGATTAAAAAACATCCGTTTTTTCTTGATCATATGAGCAGGCTCGAGCCTGCTAGACGGTTGCTGACGCAACCTTTTGAAAGATGATTCGAGGAAGAAAGGAAACCACTTGCCACGGCAAATGGTCCTTTCCATAATTAAGTGATCTTCCGTCAAAACTTCTAAAGATTTATTGGATTCCTGCATGAAAAAGTCCTGAAATTTTTCATTCCACGGTTATCTTATTCATTAAAAGGTTCCCCCTTTTTATCTTAACTGGATTATTTGTTCTTATTATTCAAGGAATATGTTTCAAAAATTTTGGATATGCATACATTCCCCTTTCGTTTTATGCCAGTCATGCAGCCTTAAGGCTGCGGTTTTTCTTCAGAAATAAGGACGTTTTAATTTAAGTTAAAGGCATACAGAACTACTTTGGGCGGCAGCACTACGGACACTGATCAGAAAGGAAAAATGCATCCTTTCTGTCATTCCGTACGTGTCGCTTCGGCATTAAATGGACCTATAACCACGGACTGTACGGCTAATGCCTACATTCCGTAGGTTCCTGTTCCATTTACGGCTTATGCCGCTATACCGAACGAGCCGAAAAACAAAAAATCAAAGGATTGGAAGATTAAAAGAAAAAAGACAAAAGGAGAGAAAGGGAAAGTTGCACCCTTGACAATCTATATCCAAAAGGACCTTTCGTTTATAAGTTGAACAAGGAATAACTCTATTCATTGCTGAATAAAGAACCATTTAAAAATATTTGGGCGTGGTGGGTTGACAGTTTCGTTTAACCAGTTCAATTAGGGATTAAAGAAAAAATCAAGGTTGTTGTTACTATATATTTCGTTATATTGGAGGTCAAATATTAAGGATTATCAATTAGAAAATAAGTTAATATAAATAAGCCCATTATCTCTATAAAAAGAAATAATGGGCTTATTCATTTACATATAAAAGATTTGCTTAAGCGGCAGGGATGCTTTTCTTTTGTCTTAATTGAAGAACAAAAAATAAGAATGTAATAGCATTAAAGACAAATCCAAACACGGCTAACATTAGTGCATGGCTCCATACATCATGCAGATCATTTCCAATCGAGATAAGGTCACGAAATCCTTTTATCGCGTACGTCATTGGAAGGAATGCATGTATGTGTTGGTAAAATGGAGGTGCTAAAGCTATAGGGAATGTCCCAGAGCTGCCGCCAATTTGCAGTAAGAGTAGAATGAATCCAAGCATCTGTCCAATTTTTCCGAAAATGGTACAGAGCATTTGCACCAAAGATAGGAAAGTAAGACTCGTCAAAATTGTAAATAGATATAAGCCCCATACATGTTCAACTTCTAGGCCCATGCCTTGGATAAGTATAGTTACTGCTAGAATGGATTGAACCAACCCAACCATAATAACTACACTGTGCTTACTGAGAAACCAAGAAGCCCCAGATGATGGTTCTAACGGTGTTTCTTTAAGTTGATAGGTAGAAGCGAAAAATAATGCACTAGCCATCAAGCCTATAGCCAAAATATAAGGAATTAAGCCAGCTCCATAATCATTTACCTCACTGATTTTGTGAGATTCCAACTTTGTTGGATTAGAAAACATGTCAAAATTTTTATCATTCAATTTCAGTTCATTCGCTTTTGTAGCACCGGATTGTAACGAAGAAAGTAATTGACCTGTTCCGTTAGATAGATGGGAAGCTCCTTTATATATTGATGCGGAACCATCTGCAAGTTTTTGAGAGTCTTCACTTAACTGATTTGCATTTGAGTTAAGTTTTTCAATCCCTTTCACAAATGGATTGCTTGCATTTTCGATTTTTAAAATACTGTCTGAAACAGCGCTGGTTCCATTCGTTAATTTGTTAGCACCACTATGTGCTTCGGCTAACATTTTGTTAAATGTCCCTAGATTTGAACTAAAGGTATGTTGCCCTTCAGCCAATTTTTTAGCGCCTTCAACCATCGATAGTTGTCCTTTTGCAAACTGATCAAGTTGACTCTGCACTTGCTGTGAACCTTGTGAAACGGTTAACAGCATAGACTCGAATTCAGTGATTCCTTGTTCTAAATCAACCGGCGCTCCTGTGGTGGAAGGAGACATGAAATGATCCAAATTCGAAAGCAACTGTTGTTTCTCTTGCTCTGAAAGACTTTTGCTTGTATTGATAAGCTCTTTTTGTTCTTTAATTAGTTGGTTCTGGCCTTGAATAATTTGTTGTAAGGAGTTCAGTTGGCTTATTATTTCAGGCTTTTTTTCATTTACATCCTCTAACGCGATCAAAAGTGGGTCAATTTTTTCTTGAATCCCAATTGTACCCTGGTATGCCTGCTGTAAGTTTCCTTTAAGATCATTAGCTCCTTGTTCTAATTCTTTAGAGCCTACGGTAAGATTTTCGCTAGTTTTGTTAAGGACACCCAAGCCATTTTCTAAATGATCCATACCACTATCAAGTGTTTGAACCCCGTTAGACAGTTGGCCAATTTCCGTTTGAAATTGTTGTGTTCCATTGTATACCCTTTGTGTGCCGTCTTTAAATAAGACGGTGCCAACAGCTAATCTCTGCAAATAGTCTTGTAGGGTTTCGGAAGCATTTGTAATTTTGTTGGCAGCCTGGTCAATTTTATTCGCTCCGTCAGTTGCTTTTTGTAAATTATCACCTACTTGATTTAAACTATTAAATAATGTGATGGCATATTGTTTTGTGATAGAATTTGATATTTTCTCATTGATTTTACTCATTCCAGAGGTTGCTATCTTTGATGCAGTATAGTTTTTCCCTGGATTTGTGTAATATCTCAACCCCATTTTACTAGGATGTTCGTCTAACAAGGATGATCCATTTTTAGAGAAATCATTTGGAATTTCGACTACCATGTAAAAATCTTCATTTTTTAATCCTTTAAACGCTTCTTTACTATTAGTAAATGTCCATTTAAACGAGTGATTCTGTTTCAAATCATGAACCAAGTCTTTTCCCAACTGCAAATTCTGCCCAGCAAATGTTGATCCCAGATCTTTATTTACGACTGCAATTGGAAGGTCCCCAGTTTTAGAATAGGGATTTCTAAAAGCGGATAGAAAAATGCTGCTATAGAGCAACGGTATAAAAAGAATGGCTATCAATGTTAATCCAGTTTTGCGATGGCTGAAAATATTTCTCCACTCGCCCTTTATCATATTCAACTATATTTTCCCCCATTGTTCCCAGGTACCAATTGTTTTTTGTAGGACCCTTATTTCATAGGCTAATTTTACTATAAAAAGTCCTTGGATGTTAGATACTTCATTTTTCCATTTTGAATACTTTTTATATTGACCCAATTCACCTTCTGGAAACGATTAGCCCACATTGTTTAAAATCTTGGCTAAAAACATACCGAACGTACTCTGGGCGGCAGCACTACGGACTGATCAGAATGGAAAAAGCACCCTTTCTGTCATTCCGTACGTGTCGCTTCGGCATTAAATGGCCCGATAACCACGGTCTGTACGGCTCACGCCTACATTCCGTAGGTTCCTGTTCCATTTACGGCCGCCATACCGAACGAGCCGAAGACCGGATAATCAAAAAATTGAAAGGTCAAAAGAATAAAAGACAAGAGGAGAGCAGCCGAAACGGCTGCTTTTATTGTTTATTTTTCCCTTTTGCCTTCCGAATCGTAAAACAGCGCAAGCTTTCTAACCTTCCAGCCGGCAGGACACCCGAACCTTTCCGGCTGGAAGCTAAGAAAGCGAGTCAATCGGTCAAGGGGCAAAAAAGTTTTTTGCTTAAGTACGTTATCGCAACAGCAAAAAACTTTTCGTGCGAAGAGCACCCTTGACCCATTGCCTATGCGTGTTTTTCGTTCTACTTGCAAAAGGGGAAAAATCATCCCCCATTGGGGAACTTACCCGCTTCGCAAGTCAAAAGGAAGAAAATCTAAAGACCAAACATTAAAAATCGAAAAACCTTTAGAAAGTCAAAGGAGGAAAAACCAAATGACAAAAAGCGTTTATGAAATCATTACAGAAAAAATTATCGAAAAATTAGAAAAGGGGGTTGTACCGTGGCGCCAGCCGTGGACCAATTCCAATGCGGTGAACTGGAAAACACAAAAACCATACCGGGGAATCAATATTTTTCTAGTGGAGCCGGGGGAATATGCATCAAAAAAACAGTTAGAAGCAGGTGGACGAATTAAAAAAGAGGAATTAAAAAATTCTCATATCATTGTCTATTGGCTTTGGAAAGAGAAGGAGGAAGAAGAAACAAAGGAGAAAAAACCTTTTGCGAAACCTTTCTATTACCGTGTTTGGGAGATTAATAAACAGTGTACCGGCTTAGAAAGTAAAAGAAGCATTGAAACCTTTGATCATGATCCTATTGATAAGGCGGAGGAAATTTTTAAAGGATATATCAACGCACCAGATTACACGTTTCATTCAGGTAAGGCAGTTTATTACCCTACATGGGATAGAATTATTGCCCACCGATAAAAGATTTTAAGGTTCCGGAGGAATATTATTGCACCCTTTTTCATGAACAAATACACAGCACTGGACATAAAAGCCGATTAGCACGCCCAGGTATTATGACTGAAGGTGTTGCATTTGGGGATGAAATTTATTCAAACGAGGAATTAGTCGCGGAAATGGGCGCGGCGATGTTGTGTGGAGTGGCTGGAATTGATAACAGTACCATCGAAAACAGTGCAAGCTATATCAATTCGTGGTTACGAGCTTTAAAGAAAGATAGTCGATTAATTTTACAAGCAGCTGCTCGAGCACAGAAAGCAGCAGATTATATTTTAGGTGAAACAAAGGAACATTCGATAGACGAAAACTAAAGGGAATTAGTCATTCATAAAATCACAAGCACAACTATCACCGGTTGATCTGCCAGCCGGTGAAAGGTACATCGAACAGGTTGAACTAAATCATAGTATGCTATAAAGGAGTGAAAGAATATGAAGGTTTTTCAAGTAATTTATTTTGCAAATGGCTTACAAAGAATATCGATTGTAGTGGCCACAAGTAAAGAAAAGGCAGAAAAAATGGTTTCTAAAGACTTTGACAGGAAGGATCTTTACCAATTAGATCGAATCCAAGAATGTGAACTGACTACGGAAAGTATTATTCATACCGAGGTGATAGAAATTGTTTGATACAAATCCTTTGAACCTAGATGCCTTAGAATACTTGTCATTTTAACACTATTAGAGAAAATACCGGCTATATCCTAGCCGGAGAAGCTCACGTTGGAGGAAAAAAACATTCGTTTTTTTCTTGATAAAAGCAGGCATCGAGCCTGCTAGAAGGTTGCTATAGCAACCTTAAACCTTTGAAAGTTTATTCTAGGAAAAGAAGATGTTTGACAGCAGGCTGAGCTTAATAACCTTTAAAATTAAGAGATGAATGTATTCACCCTGGTGCACCTGTTCATAAACCGTTTGGAACAATGCATTTCTCATGGGTGGAAAGTTTAAATACAGGCTTAAAAGGAGAGATCAGAAATGAAAACTTGTCCATATTGCGGTAGCAAAATCGAAAAAATAAATCATGAGTATTACTATTGTGATTTTTGTTGTATGCAGCTTGATGCAAGGATTGTTAAAGAAAATCATGAACGCCTAGACGTTCGATTTCGTGATTTTGCTTTTGCTTCCTATATTGATAAGACCACACCGGAAATTATGACATTATCAACCTTTGAGCTCCTGTATTTACTTAAAATGATCCGGAAAGAGCGTAATGACATGTATCATCATATGCATGTATTTCGCAGGGCTAGTGAGGCTGGAAGTAACAATTACAAAGAAGCTGAAAAAGATTCAGGCCGCGATTATCTATATTTCACGAAAAAGGCATTTGTTGTGGAAAATATCATTCGGACCCGTTTAGGGTATGTACCGGAACGAATCTCGGAAAGTTATCTGGTAAAGTATTTGCAAAACATCAAAAACGATAAAAAAACCGGTCCTATGATTATTCGGACACAGCGGAAGGAGTTAAATAAAGAAGCCTTAATTGAGAACAAATCTAAATAAAAATAATGTAGGAAAAGTATCTTATATATAAAACTTTGTTATAACTTCCTAATAGGGAGTTTTTTTATGAGCATTATGTCAATTTTGTAGCGAAATTTAAATAAATTAACAAATTGCAATTGCATGGCCGAATCTATTGTAGTTGACATTAATATTAATAATTTCCAGGAGCGTGTTTATGCTAAGACTTTGCGTAAAGTAATATAATAGTCACGAAGGGGGAAGTAAACATGATGACTTATGATGAAATTGAAATAGGGAAGTTGTTGAAATTAGAGAAAACCCATAAATATGAACCGGGTTATATTGTTCAAGTTATCGGTAAATCAGTTGAAAACATCAACGGATTTGAAGCACAATTTATAGTGATAGAAGATCCGGAACGCCCGAATAGATTAATTAGAAAGTCGCCTTGTCTCTTCTATCCATATTTTGAACATACTGATGCAACTTCTCAATTAAAAGAATTCGATCCTCATACTAAGATGACCTATTAATTAGACATGCCACTATGTTAATAATGGTAATTTTTTTTGTCAAAAACGAAAACAGAAATATAGAAGGAAATAAAATGGAAGTATTGAGATTTTTATTATGCAGTTGTGGTATTATTTAAGAAATATTCCATTTGAGGCTGAGTTTTTAAATTAACAGTCCAAGTGAAATATTATTCAGTAAAAATATGTTGCACTGGAGCAACAGAAATGTTATCATTTAAAAGTTGCCTCAAAAAAACATATCAATTGAAGGTTGAAATATTTAAAAGTAAGTAATTTTTAGTTGATGTTGTTAAAAATGTATGATATAATATTTTTTGTCGCTTTTTAAATAGGTGATCTTGTTCTTTGAAAACTAAACAAACAAAAAACGTCAACAAACAATAATATTCATTTCTTACGAAATGAAGTCAACGTAACATTTATGAGCTAAATCAACTTTCATGGAGAGTTTGATCCTGGCTCAGGACGAACGCTGGCGGCGTGCCTAATACATGCAAGTCGAGCGAATCAATAGGAGCTTGCTCCTGTTGGTTAGCGGCGGACGGGTGAGTAACACGTGGGCAACCTGCCTGTAAGACTGGGATAACACCGGGAAACCGGTGCTAATACCGG
>NZ_JAGGQW010000109.1 GCF_018613065.1 Bacillus sp. ISL-7
CACCTTCTTGATAGCACCCTTTCTGTCATTCCGTACGTGTCGCTTCGGCATTAAATGGACCGATAACCAACGGACTGTATGGCTAACACCTACACCTACATTCCGTAGGTTCCTGTTCCATTTACGGCTAACGCCGCCATACCAAACGAGCCGAAAATCGGAAAATCAAAAGATTAAAAGAATAAAAGACAAAAGGAGAGCAGCCGAAACGGCTGCTTTTATTGTTGATTTTTCCCTTTTGCCTTCCGAATCGTAAAACAGCGCAAGCTTTCTAACCTTCCAGCCGGTAGAACACTAAACGATACCAACTAGAAATCTTAACCAAACGAAATCGGGAAAATGAAGTCATGAATACCATAGGAGAATATGAGCCTAATGCTTTCATCATCTCCTAAGAGCCAAGAAAATTTAAAGGTGGTTTCCTAGTTAATTCCATGAAGAGATATATAAACAGGTAAAACGAGAGACATCAATCAAACACTCAGTGAGCATATTGAAAAACTAGCCGAAAAAGGCGATTTCTTAAACTAGAAATCGCTTTTTTGATGTTGTGTTGCTCATTTTCTCTATGTATATCTTCTAATGAAGCTATTTTATCACTATTAAAAACTGTATCAATATCACCAAAATGAAAAAAATTCTCACGGTCAGGATCATCATCCAATCGTACCCAAAAACCATCTCTTTCTTCCTCGAACTCTGTTATGTGGCCATGATAATAAACGTCATCTAGGAATAACGATTGTAACATAATAATTTTCCTAATAAGGAAAATCGGTTAATCCCGGTCTTTATATACTCACATTCTTATATTGTACTTTCATCTTTTCAAATTCTGCGTTTATAATTGATTAATTTTGTTATTAAATCATTTTTACTCGTATGTGTATAAAGTTATTTTGTATGAATAATCGGGGCCAAGGTTTTATTTACTTACGGTTACTTGGGATTGAACCGCCAGCGTTTTGGGAGCGACAATAAAAAGGGACAACATTTTCATTTAACCCGGATTCAACGGAATGGTATATTCCCGCCCTTTAAAAGAAATTTCATGTGATTTCCGTTTTAACTTAAATTCATCAATATTGATTGTTTGTGAAACGGTTATTTTATACCGTTTTAATAATGCTTTTACTCGTGCGGCTAACTCAATCGGGTCAAATGGTTTAACAAGATAATCATCCGCCCCGAGATCAAACCCCTTCACCTTTTGCGCTGTTTCTCCTTTGGTGGTTAACATTAAGATCGGAATATCACTGAACTCCCGAAGCTCTCGACATAATTCCCAGCCATCCATGTTTGGCATCATAATATCAATGAATGCTAAATCTACCTTTATTTTTTCCATCAATTGCAATGCCTTTATACCATCAGAAGCCTCATAAAGCTCGAATCCCTCCTTTTTTAAAAAAAGGAGGACAAGTTCTCGAATATAGCAGTCATCATCGACAATTATTATTTTCGTCATTCATCCTCATCCTTCCGAGATATTACGCAGGTTCTATTAATCGTAATTGTTGCTCGGCAAATTCACGATACAAAGAGTGAGTTTGTAGAAGTTGTTCGTGTGTACCACTTCCGGTAATTTTTCCTTTTTCGAAAAAGATAATTTGATCAGAATCAATGACAGTTGATAAACGATGGGCGATAATGAGGGTCGTTCTTCCCTTCATTAAAAAGCTTTGATGGTTTTGTTCGTAGCACCAATTGAATAAATTGACCCCAGCCTTTATGTTGCTTCACTTCTGACATATTAACTTACATCCTTTCTATCTTTGTCGGTAATTAACATATCCCATTCCTTATTACAAACATGATTATACAAAGAATATATGAATTGAATATGAACAACAAAGGTTCATAGTGCTCAAAATGAGTTTTCATCTGACTACTAATTGTAATTCATAATCCTTCCAGCATTGGAAATAGTAAATACAATGCTGAATACGGCGGTGAAAACGATAATGGGCTGGTTTACAAAAAAACAGGGACAAACAGATGAAAAAGAATCACTCGAACAATATCTCAAACGCTCAAACGATTTTAAACAAGTTTATTATATCAATCAACCAACAAACACTCAGTTTTCTTTTTCCTTTATTGCTACGCTAATTGACGAAAGCATTTTGCAGGAGAATGCCCTTCCTTATTTACTAGAGAAACCCTTCGAAACAATCGAAGATGTAAAGAAACTTATCGCGATAGCTGACGTGCAAATTAGCAACGATCCAAGCGTAATCGAACAGAAATTGTTTAATGGATATGTACTATTAACACATGATTCAGACAAAAAAAACTTTGCGTTTTTGGCCGCCCAAAAAGAGCTTGTCCGCGGCATTACAACGCCGGAGGTTGAATTTAGTGTAATCGGCCCGAAGGAAGCTTTTGTCGAATCAGTAGAGCAAAATATCAACCTCATTCGTAAAAGGCTCCCCGTGAAAGAACTTATTATTGAAGATTTTACAGTGGGTTCTCTTTCTAAAACGAAAATATCCGTTTTGCACATTGATGGCATTGCCGATCCCACCAATGTCAAAACCATTAGGGAACGGATAAAAGGTATCCAATTTGATGCTATTACGGATAGTTCCTATATCGTCCAAATCATATCTGATAATAAAAATTCCCCTTTTCCCCAACTTCTGGATACGGAGCGTCCAGACAGGGTGACAGCCATTCTGGCAGAAGGGAAAATTGCTATCCTTGTTGATGGGTCACCGCAAGCATTGATTGCGCCAACAACACTGGTTGAATTCTTCAGTTCCTTTGAGGATTATTTCTTAAATTGGATGTTATCCTCTTTTTTCCGGCTGATCCGGCTTTTCGCCGTTGCCTTTTCTATTTTAATAACGCCTGTATATGTAGCGACCTTATCCTACCATTACGAACTGATACCAAAGGATTTAATGAACACTTTGGTTACCTCCCGCCGGGAAATACCGCTCCCGCCCATTCTGGAAGCACTTTTTTTGGAACTGACGATTGAACTGCTTCGGGAAGCGGGAGCGCGTCTTCCTACTAAGGTTGGCCAGACGATTGGTATCGTGGGCGGTATCGTTATCGGAACGGCCTCTGTTGAAGCCGGACTGACAAGTAACGTCCTCCTAATCATCGTGGCGCTGGCAGCATTAGCATCTTTTACGACACCTGTTTATAAAATGGGCAACGCCATTCGGTTACTGCGCTTTCCTTTCTTGTTTTTTGCAGAATTGTGGGGGCTGCTTGGAATCGTTTTTTGTTTTTGTCTGTTAATGACACACGTAATAAGGCTTACTTCCCTTAACAGGCCTTTTTTAGAACCAATCTATCCACCTAGAATGACGGATTTGAAGGATTCGCTTATTAGGCTTCCGTTCAGCAAACAATCCAAAAGGCCACAAGATTTACGGACACAAAATCCTGTTCGTTTTTCTCTTAATGAAAAAAAGGAAAAAAGAGATATTGATGAATAGGAGGCGGGTGTTGGGATATGGAACAATTAGTGCCTGAAAAAGCAAAAATATCGCCTTTTTTAGTTTTTTTTCTAGTCCACACTATGCAGTTTGGCATAGGTGTCCTTGGCTATCAGCGCATTATCGCTCAGACCGCAGGATATGATGCATGGATATCGGTAGTTATTGCTGGTTTAAGCGTCCATATCATTCTATGGATGATTTACAAAATCGCTGAAACAGCCAATGGGGATATTGTATCAGCTCATACTTTCGTATTTGGAAAGAAAATGGGCAAACTCCTATCTCTGCCATTTGTGTTATATTTTTTACTTATCTGTGTCTCGGTGCTTAGGACCTTTATTGAGGTCGTACAAGTGTGGATGTTTCAGGATATGAGTACTTTTTGGTATTCCTTGGCTTTTTGTAGTTTAGCTATCTATATTATTTTCGGAGGGTTTAGAACCGTAACAGGAGTGGCATTCTTTGGAGTTGTTCTTCCAGCCTATCTAATATTCACTTTTTTCTTTACCATCCCTTATGCTGATTTAAGAAATTTACTTCCAATCTTTGATCACTCGATTAGGGATCTGGTTATCGCATCTTATCAAATGTCGCTTACTTATCTCGGCTATGAGATACTATTGTTTATTTACCCGTTTATTAAAGAACCACAAAAATCAAAAAAATGGGCTCATCTGGGTGTCCTTTTTACCACTTTTCTTTATACGTTTCTTACTATTGTAACCTTTGCCTATTTTTCAGAGGGACAGCTGCAAAAGAATGTCTGGGCAACGTTGACAATGTGGAAAATAGTGGAAATGCCTTTTGTGGAGAGATTTGAATACATTGGCATCGCCAATTGGAATATCATCATTCTCCCCAATTTCTGTATTGCCCTATGGTGTGCCAGCCGCATTGTAAAAAGGGTGACCAACATGAAGCAAAAATATGGGGTCCTTATATTAGCAATGGTCGTGTTAATCACCATTAATTTTTTAAAGACCCGGCAACAAATTCACACCTTGACCGACTATACAGGAAAAATTGCTTTTTTGATTAACTACGGGTACATCCCATTACTCTTTTTTCTGATTCTTATTGTGAAGAAGGTGAAGAAAAAATGAAAAGTATCATGATATCCCTACTAATTTTAACCACAGTTCTTGTAGGGTGTGTACAAAAGGAGATCTTAGATGATGTTAATCTCGAAACGGGAAGCGCTTATGATTATGTTGGTGATAAGATACGCGGAACGGCATTAATACCTATCTATTTGCCAGATAAAGCCGTTGAAAATAATACCTTTACGGCCTCTTCTATGTTAAGCAGAGATTTTTTAAGAGATGTGCAGCGTCAATCTTCAGATCCGATCGTGACAGGAAGTCTTAAAGTAGTCCTTTTTGGTGAACGGCTTGCGAGAAAAAAAGGAATTTTAGACCTCATTGATTCGTTTCAACGGGATCCCAGCGTAGGTGCCGGCCTTTACCTCGCTGTAACAGAGGGTGAAGCAAAGGATTTTGTTGAAGGTCAGTTTGGAAAAAGAGGAAATGCCGTTTATTTATCCAATCTCATTCGCCATAATATGAAAACAAAAGATGTGCCCAAAACAAACCTTCAGCGTTTTTTATTTGATTTTAATCAATTGGGGAAAACACCTTATCTCCCGCAGTTAAGAAAAATTGGAAAGGATCAGATTGAAATAAGCGGAATCAGCTTTTTTCGGTATGGAAAAGTCGTGGAAACCATTCCAGCTGAGAAAATGTTCTATTTCAAGCTGCTGGTTGACAAATATAGTCAAGGAACCTTAAAGGTGAACATGGGCAAAGATTTGGCAGCCATTGAAAGCATCCGTTCAAAATACAAAATGCGGCTTGCATCGAGAGATCCCGTTACAGTAAATGTGCAGCTTAAGATTAAAGCTATCTTAAATGAATACTCCGGCAACAGTGCTACACCAAAGGAAATTAAAGAAATCGAAAAGAAACTACAAAAGAAAATTGAAGTTGAATGTAAAAAATTAACAAAAGGGTTTCAGAAAAAAAATATTGATCCAGTAGGATATGGGCATTTTGTAAAAAGCAACACTAGGCAATTCAATTTTAAACAGTGGGCAACTGACTATCAAAATCTAAAAGTAAATGTCCATGCAGATGTAGCCATTACGGAATCTGGGGTCATAGAATAATTTTGATATTCACTTAACCATTTTAGAAAATATATTGCTTCATACCATTCTCTGCTGAATCTGAAAAGGAGACACTTTGTTTTAAGTATCTCCTTTTCATTTAATATAAGGTTTTAGATCACATTTTAAACATTTATTTGGAAAATCGCCCCACTAAAACCCAATACAGGAATGCGCTGAAAACAGTAATGAGTGAAAGAACCAATAAAATATTACTATATAAGGAAGCGTCCGAATTATTTAGATATTCAAGGATATTTCCTCTCATTGATGAGTGATCCATCATTGCTGCTGTATAGGCTATACCAATGGAAGCAGCTACATTAAGAATCAAATTATAAAATCCGACCGCTGTTCCCGAGTTTTCTTTCGCAATAGTACTAATGCATGAATCAATCATCGGAGCATACATAAACGCAAACGAACTAGAGAATAAAATCATGGAAATTACGAACACAATCACAGAACTTTGTATAAAAAATCCGCCTACCAATAGACTGGTGGTAATACCAGCCATTGCAATAGTGATACATTGCCTGGTTCCTAATACTCTAGCAATTTTTCCAGAAAGTGCCCCAACAGTGGCGGCTTAGACATAAGCCAGGATTAGTAATAACGAAATGGTATCAAGATTCAAATTATAAAGCTTTTCAAGGAGAAACGGAAACAAGAAAATATACGCTAATTGCACTGAGTAAATAACAAAAGCGATTGCTAACAAAGAGATAAAACGCTTGTTTTGGAAAAATGAAATGCCAATGAAAGCTTTGGAATCCTTGCTGATATAAACTATGAACAAGGCAATTGCGACAATAAACACGAGAAGATAAATATAGTTAAAACCAGTAATATATAACAATAGGGTTGCTGCAATGGCTCCTACTAGAAATAAGCCAATTACATCAACATTACCGCCTTTCAAAGAAACAGGGGAAAAAAAGACTTTTGCCAAACCTTTTTATTATCGAATCTGGGAGATTAATAAACAGTGTACAGGTTTAGAAAGTAAAAGAAGTAATGAAACCTTTGATCATGACCCCATTGAAAAGGCAGAGGAAATTATTAAGGGATATATGAATGGTCCTGATTACACATTTCATTCTGGAAAAGCCGTATATTATCCGACATGGGATAGAATCAATTGCCCTCCACTTAAAAGATTATAAAGTGCCGGAAGAATACTATTGCACCCTGTTGCATGAAATCGTTCACAGTACCGGACATCAAAGTCGCATAGCACGCCCAGGCGTCACGACACAAGGTGTGGCTTTTGGGGACGAAGTGTATTCGAAGGAAAGAGGAATTAGTAGCGGAAATGGGTGCGGCGATGTTGTGTGGAGTGGCTGGTATTGATAACAGCACTTTAGAAAATAGCGCTAGTTATATCGATTCATGGCTAAGAGCATTAAAAAAAGAAAGCCGTTTAGGGGTACGGCAAGAATCGTTCTTTTTTGGGCCACTCATACACAAGAGAGATTTATTATAGTCGGCAAAGATCTGCGGTACAAAACGGCCACTTTTTGAGTGGCTATTTTTTATGTTTATATTTATTACAGAACTTGTCTTCCGTTAAAAAATAATGTTGGAGAAAAGTATTATGACGCAATTACATTTTATTTCATGAACAATGACTTGTTTCACTGCGTCAGAACTGCTTTTAGAAAGGAGAGCCTATGCAAGGTGTTTTAGAGAAAGGTGTAAAAGTTGCTAAAACCATAGCCGTTCTTAAAAACCCTCTTACTTGGATTACTACTGGTATCCTTCTTCTTCTTACATCTATTTTCGGAATCGCTTTATTTATTTCTATTAGCTTGGGCGGTGAGAATCAGTTTGAAGGTGAAATGTCGGGAGAAGGATCCGGGGGCACAGCTAAAGTGTCAGCTGATGTTTTGAGATACGAGCCTTTAATTCGGAAGTATGCCGAACAAAATGGAATTGGAGAATATGTCGGATTGATCATGGCCCTCATTCAACAGGAGTCCGGTGGACGGCAGTTAGATGTGATGCAATCCTCGGAATCAATTGGACTTCCTCCTGGAACCATTACTGACCCTGAATATTCGATTCAAATCGGAGTGGAACATTTTGCAAAGGTGATGAAGCAAGCCAAAGGCGATATCAACCTAGCTTTGCAATCATACAACTTCGGGAATGGCTTTATTGATTACGCATTACAGCGTGGAGGATATTCCAAAGAAACAGCTAGTGAATTTAGTCAGTTGATGGCTGCTAAAATGGGGTGGTCCCGATACGGTGACGTGAAATATGTGGAACATGTGCTTCGCTATTACAATGGTGGAAATGACAGCGTTGTCGTTGTAGGTGACGGTACCCAACGTTTTGATGTGGAGGAAGTCCTTGCTATTATGAATCAGTTTCTTGGCCGACCTTATGTGTGGGGTGGTAGAACACCAGCAGCAGGAGGATTTGATTGTTCAGGGTTAATAGAATATGCCTTCGCACAAGTTGGAATTGATATGACTGGGACAGCTCAATCACAATACGACAAAACGATACCCGTTCCTGAAGATCAAATTAAGCCTAGCGATTTAGTTTTCTTTTCTACCTACAAACCAGGAGCTTCCTATGTCGGAATGTATGTGGGAGATGGGAAATTTATTAATTCGAATAGCGGTGGTGGAACGTCCTATTCTTCTGTTGAACAATGGAAAAGCTTGTATCCCTTCTTAGGTTTTAGACGGATTCAGTAATGGAGGTGAGACGTCATGGAACCAAATAAAAAGAAAAATTACATTTTACTAATGCTTGGATTTATCGCTGCTGCCGTTTTTATTGTGTATGCCTTCAGTTTACGTACACAATTACAAGAAGTCAGAGCGAACCAACGCAACTATGAGAAGAAGATCGCTTCTTTATCATCTATTCAAAACACGGAAACATTAGAGGTAAACCGAAAATTTCTAACAACCTTTTTTACCTACCAAACGACTGCAGAACGATATAAGAATATTAAGCCTTTCATGACCGATCAAGGATATAAGGCAACCCAACCTTCGGGCACGGAACTTCCGAATTCGGACCAATCAGTTCAATCTTCAATGGTAGGATTAAAGCCTTTTGAATATCAATCCTCAAAGACAGAATCTGAATTCTTTAATGAATTTAATCTCAGTACAGAGTTTAATGGTGTAAGTAACACGGAGACTGTGATTGTTAAAACGTCCTTAATCTATGTGAAAAAGCAAGGCTGGAAAATAGATGATGTAGAGTTTGTCGGACAATTAACAGGTCGGGAATAAATTTAATTGAAAGTCCTTCAAAAAATTCTAGGGGGCTTGATGGTCATGTCGGAATATATGTCGGTGATGGGAGTTTATTGGAGCCCAAACTAATACAGGGGTTGCTATTGCTGATATGTCAAAAGGATATTGGCAAAAGAAATTTAATGGACGAGTTAAACGTTTATAGAAGCAGCGTAAGGAAACCTTCTTTTCCTGGTATACAATGTTGTTAATGATGTTATGTCAAGTCAAAGGAGGTTTATTTATATGCCAAGTATTCATGAAACGGCTTATCCAAGAATTAAGAACAATTTAACACAAGAGGATCATTCACCACCTCGAATGCAAAAAAGCGCATTCCTACTCGATGCATCCTTCGATTCTGAGCAAGACGCTTGCGCTTTTCTTAATTGTTTAATTAATTAATGTTCATGGATCAAAGTTGATAAATGTGATCGTTATCTTTTCCGCCGGTCCTACTGCGAGAAATGCTATCACAGTTTTCCCCAGCTCAAATGTTTTGACTGCTGAAACAAAGTTTTTTTATAAACAGTCCATACAACAGGGCACAGTTCACTTTATATGATAAGTCCTTTTTTTTCATTCGATGATTCTGGAATCAGTTGATCAGTATTTTGAATATTTATATTTGTTAAGTAGCTGGAGATCGTTTCAAAGCAATTATCGCGGTAGAATTTATGCAGTTCATCATTATTTCGCATCAGCCATTGAATAAGAGACCCGTCAATTAACGCTCGAATAACATAGGCTGCTTTATTAATATCAACGTTAGCAAAGGTTTCTTCTTTTTGACCGAGTTGTATGATTTCTCGTCCGATTGACCAACAGTTTTCATAAAATTGATCATTTATTTTGCGAAATTGATCATTATGATTGGCCTTTGCGAGAAATTCAAGGTAAACCCGGTAAAACTTACGGTTTTCATTTGGGCTTAAAAAGGCAGCATTAACATAAGCACGTAGCTTTCCTAGAGCGGTTTTTTCCTCGTTAATAGCCTTGTGTTCATTTTGGTAAATTTTAGCCGTTATCCATTCAAGAAGGTGGTAAAACACGTCTTCTTTATTAGCAAAATAGTAGCTTGTCACACCTTTACTAACCTCAGCATAATCAGCAATATCCTGTAGGGTAACGCTGTCATAACCTTTTTCATATACAGCTTGAAAGGCAGCGAGTAAAATTTGCTTTCGTCGTTTTTCAGCTCGGTTGCTCATAGAAAATCACCATCCTTTTTTTATTTGTATTATACACCAAAAAATTGACCAGACAAAATAATAAATTTAATCCCAACAAATAAGGTTTCGGTATTAATGTCTAAAAAAATATATTAACAGCTCAAAATTATATTGACTGGTCAAAAAAATAGAAATATAATTAAATTATAAATATTCAATCAATTATGTTTAGCTATTTGATTGGAGGAGTTGTATGATTACACGGGTGTGAATGAAAGTAGTGAAAATATTAAATGAAGAAAAGTATGAAAAGAGGTGCACATATGAAAGGGCAGAACCTTGAGGTTTTATTACGTCCCGTTCAATCTGTCGCAATTGTTGGTGCAAATAAACGTTTCGCATGTCGTGTAATGATGGAGAATTTAATGAATTTTGGATTTAAAGGGGATATTTTCTTAATCAATCCAAAGTATGACCAAATTAGCGGAATGAAATGTTACAATACACTTCAGGAAATTGGTAAGCCAATCGATGTCGTTGTAGGGCTTGTTAATCCATATTTGATGATGGATGTTACCTGTATTGCAGGTGAAATGGGGGCAAAACTTCTCGTCATTCCAGGTGGAGGATATGGCGAAAGCGGTCCAGAAGGCAAACAAATTCAACATTCAATTCTTAAAGAAGCAGAAAAAACGGGGATGAGAGTCTTCGGGCCAAACTGCATGGGTTATTTCAACATGCATAATCAATTTACTCCTTATATTGGAACATTACACAGACCGCAGCAACCGCTTCGAAAAGGGCCGGTTTCGATCGTATCACAAAGTGGTTCAGTGCTTGATGCCTTTATTGCTTCACGTCTAGGCTTAAGTCGAATTTATTCGACAGGAAATGAAGCGGATCTTAAAATGAGTGACTACGTCGAAGTGCTTGCAAAAGATCCAGAAACATCCGTCATTATTTTATATATTGAGGCTATTCGCAACCATGAACATTTTTTGAAAGCGCTTGATTTATGCAGCGAATACAGAAAGCCTGTCATTGCATTGAAAACTGGTAAAACACAAAAATCATCAGCAATGGCAAATGCGCATTCCGGAGCACTTGCTGGTGACTATAAAGTTGAGAAACATGTGCTTGAGGAGCATGGCGTCATCTTCGTTAGTGATATCGATGAAGCTGTCGCAGCGGCACAAATGCTTTCGCAGCCGTATCTACCTCCAAAAAACACGTTATCCGCCATTACTGTATCAGGAGGACAAGCTGGCATAGCTCTTGATCTAGCTGAAGAGTATGGTATCGATTTTCCAGAATTATCAGCAGAAATCGAGCGGGAGCTACAAAACGAATTGCCTGAACTTGCGCCATTCTCCAATCCGCTTGATGCTTGGGGGAAAAGTAATAAAGAGTTTTCAGAAGTATCAAAAACGTGCTTAGAATACCTTGCCAAGGATCCTAATATCGGCATTGTTTCAGTTGCGATTGATGCGCCGATCGGTCAAGGGGACCATGAATTTAGTTTTACAGGTACGCCGGCTAAACACCTTGCCCAATTAAGAAAAAACACAGAAAAACCTCTTGTCTATTTTGCACACATTCATACCGAGTTTGATCCGCGTGTCCTGTCGATTTTAGATAAAGCGGACATTCCCGCCATACAAGGTACTCGAAACGCATTGGCTGCATGCCGGGCATTGTTCCAGTATAAGGATTTTTTAGCGAAAAGAGAAAAGGCGCCGATCTATTCCGTTAATGAAGTCACTTTTGAAGAACAGCCTATCTTACTTCATGATGACGGTGGCAGGAAGCTTCTTGAAGATAACGGTTTTCTATCACCACCTGAACAAGTAGTAGTAAACATTGATGAAGCTATCGAGTTTTCAGAAAGGATTGGTTATCCAGTTGTATTAAAGGCACAGGGATTAGCCCATAAATCAGATGTTGGAGGTGTAGCACTCAATCTTCAAAATGCGAAGGAATTAAGAGAAGCTTGGAATAAAATGACAAACTTAAACTCACCAAATTTCTTGGTCCAGACCATGATAAATGATGGATTTGAAACGATTCTTTCTTATAAAACGGATGCGCGTTACGGGCCGATTGTCATTTTTGGACTGGGCGGGATTTATACGGAACTGTTGAAAGACATTGTTCTTGCTGTTCCACCAATTACAACCGAAAAGGCAGAAAAGATGGTTCAAAGCATCGAGGCTCTATGGAAGAACGTTAATGGATACCGTGGTAAGCAGCCGCTTGATTTAGACGCATTGCTTGATGCCATTGTGAAAATGGGGAACATGGCGGAAAAACATTATGAAGAAATTGTTGAATTTGAAATAAATCCATTACGTATCCGTACAAAAGGAAAAGGAGTAATGGCACTCGATGTCCTTGCATCAATCAAAAAAACTAGTTCCATTCAAAATGATATACTAATTGGCTGATAGTGTAAGCGCATAAGAACGCTTTATTAACGATAAATATGAAATGAGGGGAAAAAATGGAGACAACAACTGTAAAGGATTTAAAAAATATTAATCTAAAAGTGGAAAATCGTGTTGCGTATATTGCGATTAATAACCCACCGGCAAACGCGATGAGTTCAGAAACGATCAGTGACTTATCAGCAAGCATTGATTATGTGGCAAGTGAACCGGAAGTAAAAGCAATCGTGATTACAGGAGAAGGAAAATTCTTTGTGGCAGGTGCTGACATTAAGGAATTTGTACCAGCATTTGATAGTGAAGAAAAAGGAAAAGCACTTTCTGTGAATGCACAGGCTGTCTTAAATAAAATTGAACAACTTAAAAAGCCGGTCATTGCGGCAATTAACGGAGCATGCTTGGGCGGTGGTTTAGAGCTTGCCATGAGTTGCCACATGCGTATTGCTGCAGATGAAGCAAAGCTTGGACAACCTGAGCTGAACTTAGGATTAATTCCTGGATTTGGAGGTACACAGCGTCTGGCACGCCTTACAAATAAGTCGAAGGCTCTCGAAATAATTCTGACCGGTCAATTTATCAGTGGGAAAGAAGCAGAATATATTGGTTTAGTAAACAAATCGGTACCTCTTTCGGAGTTAATGAATGAAGCAAAACAGCTTGCTGAAGCTATTGCCCTTAATAAAAGTCAACCATCTGTTGCAGCAACCATTGAAGCTGTAAATAAAGGCTTGGAAACAACACTAGATGAAGGCTTGGAAATTGAAGCAGATCTCTGGGCGCAGTTGTTTACAACTGAGGATATGAAAGAAGGAGTCAACGCTTTTATTGAAAAGCGGAAGGCTGAATTTAAAGACAAGTAAGGAATGGATGAAACGATATGCGAAGCAGATTCTGTATATCAACAGAACTTGAGGAGGGGTTTCATGAGTGATAAGGTATACGAGCTTTTAATGCCAAATGCCGTAATATATGGGAGTGGAGCGCTTCAAGAAGTTGGTAAACAAGCCAAAAAGCTTGGTAATAAAGCTCTTATTATAAGCGATGCAATCATGCAACAACTGGGTAACGTTGCTAATTGTGAATCATATTTAGAAGAATCTGGGATTCCATATGGAAAATATTTAGGCGTAGATACAGAACCGACTGATATTCATGTGAAAGAAGCTTTAGAAGAATGTATGAATGAAGGATGCGATATCATTATCGCAATTGGTGGAGGAAGCTGTATTGATACTGCAAAGGCTGTTGCTGTTTTAAGGACCAATGAGGGAACAATCGCTGATTATTTCGGCAAAAAAAAACAGTTTGAGAGTAAGCCGTTACCTTTAATTGCAATTCCCACAACGGCAGGAACCGGTTCAGAGGTCACAAAAGTAACAGTGATCACAGATACGCAAACAGATGTGAAAATGATGCTTTCAAGACCTGAACTGTTACCTCAGGTTGCGATTGTTGATCCGAAGCTCACCATTTCTTGTCCAAAAGGTGTTACAGCCGCGACAGGTATTGATGCACTTTGTCACGCAATCGAGGCTTTCATTTCGAAAAAAGCACAGCCAGTCACTGATACATTAGCTTTATCAGCAATTGAAAACATTATGACATACATTCGCCGTGCATATAATGATGGTCATGATATTGAAGCAAGAGAGAAAATGGCACATGGGGCAATGCTTGCGGGAATAGCGTTTTCAAATGCATCTGTTGCCCTTGTACACGGCATGTCACGTCCAATTGGTGCACTCTTTCATGTTCCGCACGGCATTTCAAATGCAATGCTGCTTCCGGCAGTACTTGAATTTACAAAAGAAGCTGCAGTAGAGCGTCTTGCTGTTATCGGTCGGATGCTTGTTACTGAAGCAAAAGATAAATCAAATGAAGAGCTTACACAGATTGTCATTCATGAAGTGAGAAAGCTTTGTCTTGATTTAAATATTCCGAACATGAAGGAATATGGCATTGATGAGGAGCCATTTAAAGCATCGCTTTCGAAAATGGCACACGACGCAATTGCAAGCGGAAGTCCCGCCAACAATCCAAAAGTACCTGCGTTTGAAGAGATTATGGATCTTTATGAAACATGCTACCATTATGATTTCAGTAGGGATGTCAACAGCAGTAAACTATAAATTTATGATTAGAGGGGAGTTTTTTTGATGGTAATGGCTACGGGTGTAAATACATTAAAAAACTTTATTGGCGGAGAGTGGGTAGCTGCAAATACTGACAAGTTTGAAGCGGTACCGAACCCTGCAACAGGCGAAATCATTGCTCATGTTCCTCTTTCTTCTCGAGAAGATCTAGATCAAGCAGTCTCAACTGCAAAAGAAGTGTATAAAACGTGGAGTAAAACAGCAGTACCTCGTCGTGCCCGAATTTTATTCCGGTATCAGCAGCTTTTAATCGAACATTGGAAAGAGTTGGCCCAACTTATAACCATTGAAAACGGAAAAAGCTATGAAGAAGCATATGGAGAAGTACTACGAGGTATTGAGTGTGTCGAGTTTGCGGCAGGTGCTCCAACATTAATGATGGGTGAGCAGCTTCCGGACATTGCAACAGGTGTTGAATCTGGTATGTATCGCTATCCTATAGGCGTTATCGGAGGAATCACACCATTTAACTTCCCAATGATGGTACCGTGCTGGATGTTTCCGCTTGCGATTGCTTGTGGTAATACATTTGTGTTAAAACCATCCGAACGTACACCATTACTTGCCAATCGTCTTGCGGAACTGTTTAAGGAAGCAGGACTTCCAAACGGTGTTTTCAATATTGTTCACGGTGCACATAGTGTTGTAAACGGAATTCTTGAGAACAAAGATGTAAAAGCGGTTTCTTTTGTTGGTTCACAACCGGTTGCAGAGTACATTTATAAAACGGCTGCTGCAAATGGAAAACGTGTCCAAGCACTTGCCGGGGCAAAAAATCACTCAATCGTTATGCCGGATGCGGATTTAGATAGCGCTGTAAGTAATATTATCGGTGCTGCATTCGGATCAGCAGGAGAACGCTGCATGGCTTGTTCAGTGGTTGTGGCAGTTGGTGATATTGCAGATGAGCTCGTTGAGCGCATTAAAAAAGCAGCAGATGAAATAAAAATGGGTAATGGATTAGAAAAGGGTGTCTTCTTAGGGCCGGTTATTCGTGATGCACATAAAGAACGTACGGAAAATTACATTCGTACCGGAGAAGAAGAAGGAGCACACCTCGTACGCGACGGACGCCAAGATCATGCAGATGAAAAAGGTTATTTTGTGGGGCCTACTATTTTTGATCATGTTACACAAGACATGAAGATTTGGCAGGATGAAATTTTTGCACCGGTATTATCCATTGTCCGAGCCCAAAACCTTGATGAAGCCCTTGAGATTACGAATAACTCAGAGTTTGCTAACGGTGCATGCATTTATACGGACAGCGCAAAAGCGGTCCGGCAATTCCGTGAAGAAGCAGATTCTGGCATGTTAGGTGTTAACCTTGGTGTACCAGCACCGATGGCGTTCTTTCCATTCTCAGGATATAAAAATTCCTTCTATGGTGACCTTCATGCAAACGGAAAAGATGGTGTTGCCTTTTATACAAGAAAGAAAATGCTAACAGCACGTTATTAATCTAGTACAGGAGAGTTTTATTTTAATAGAACTCTCCTGTAAAAAAACAGTTAAGGCGGTGATGTATGTTGGTTACTCAAGAAAGTGTGATCACAGAAGCTCGAAATGGTGTTGGCTGGATTAGGCTGAATCGGCCTCGTGCATTAAATTCATTAAATGTTGAAATGGTGACTGCTGTTTATAAACAGTTAAAAGAATGGAAGCAAGATAGCCGAATTGCGTTAATATGCATTTACGGAGAAGGAGAAAAGGGTTTATGCGCAGGTGGTGATATGCGTACACTATATGATTTAAAAGAAAATGGAGTTGAAGCATATGCCGAACAGTTTTTCTCAACCGAGTATCCGATGGATTATGAAATTCATCATTATCCAAAGCCTGTTGTTGTTTATATGAACGGTATCGTTATGGGTGGTGGTGTTGGTCTTTCAATTGGTGCATCGCATCGTATTGTAACTGAAACAACAAAGTGGGCGATGCCTGAGATGAATATTGGTTTTTTTCCGGATGTTGGAGCGAGTTATTTTTTAAATCAAATGCCTGGATATATTGGACGTTATCTTGCTTTAACAGCAAATATTTTAAAAGCGTCTGATGTGTTATACGTCGGTGCAGCAGATTACTACTTGGAAAGTAAGGGTTGGCCAAAATTAATGCAAGCAATACAAGAAAAAAGATGGTCGCTTGATTCGGCACAGCAAGAAATGGATCAACTATTAAAACAATATAGTCCACCTTCTCCAGTTCCCTCTTCATTATTGACATCTATGAAGGATAGGATTGATCAACACTTTCAATTTGAAACAATAGAAGACATTATTTCTTCACTAAAAATAGCTGCAGATAAAGGTGATGAATGGGCAGACAAAACAGTGAATACTATCCTCCCTAAGTCACCAACTTCACTTAAAGTGACACTTCGTCAACTTCAAAAAGGAAAAGGAAAGCAACTTTGTGAATGTTTTGACATGGAAAAGAACGTAGCGATGAATTTTATGAAATGCCCTGATTTCTATGAAGGAGTTCGTGCAGTATTAGTAGATAAAGATCGAAAACCATATTGGAATCCGAATTCATTAATAGATATCCTAGAAGAGGACGTGGAACGCTATTTCTACAACAGTATTCATATAATTGAATAAAAACCTCTTAATTTTTATCCCTTAAATAAACGGTAGTAGACGACACTTATTTGGAGTGATATGCGTGAAAATTGAAAAGTATACCATAGATTACATCCCCGAATCTGAGAGGCATGGGAAGGTAAGTAACTTATTTTCCATTTTCTTTTCGGGAAATATCCATATGACAACTCTCGTAACGGGTGCTTTAGCAATTACTTATGGCCTAAATGTTTTCTGGAGTATTATAGCTATTGTTTTAGGTACATTGTTCGGGGCCTTATTTATGGCCTCACACGCAGCGCAAGGCCCTCAACTTGGAATTCCGCAAATGATTCAAAGTCGTGCTCAATTTGGAGTTATTGGCGCTGTAATCCCACTCCTAGTTGTGATTGTAATGTATATAGGTTATTTTGCGACCAGTGGTTTACTTGGTGCACAAGCGATAGCTGCTTTGTTTCACATACCAGTTAATGTGGCACTGATTATCTCAACTGTTATCGTATGTGTAGGAACAATCTATGGATATGATTTAATACATGTTATACAGCGTTATCTCACGATTATATTTGTAGCCGTCTATACAATTCTAACATTTTTGGCCTTCAAACTCCCATTGCCCGAACATAGTTGGGCCATTAGCCAATTTAGTCTTAAGGAATTTGCTATGGTATTTACAATAGCTTTAACCTGGCAGCTATTTTGGGCACCTTACGTTGCAGACTATTCAAGATATTTACCCTCAGATACTCCGGCTACAAAAACCTTTAATTATAGCTTTTGGGGTACATCAATGGGCTCTATATGGATGATGGTTCTTGGAGTGTTTTTTACGGCTTCGATACCACAATTTCTCGATAATTCCAGTATGAATCTTGCTAACCTATTTGGCCCTTTTTCTGTAATTGTTTATTTAGTACTTATTTTAGGAGTTCTAGATATCAATATTTTTAATCTATACGGCGCGTTTATGGCAACAATAACATGTTTGGAACCATTTACTAAATTAAGAGGAACGACTAAAGTTCGAGCTTCGTTAGTTGTATGTATAGCTATAATTTCTACAACTTTAGCTCTTGCTGGAAAAGGAGATTTTATCCATTATTACTCCAATTTTGTAAATTTACTGCTCTATGTATTAATTCCATGGACTTCGATTAACCTTGTAGATTACTATTTTGTACGTCATGGAAAATATAATGTGAAAGCAATTTTTGACCTAAATGGAGAGTATGGAAAGGTTAATTGGTTAAGTATTTTAGCCTATACAATAGGGGTTTTCACAGAGATTCCCTTTATCGATACTTCACTGTATAAAGGTCCATTGGCAGATTTGATTAAAGGGATAGATGTAACTTGGTTTACAGGTATGCTATTTTCCGGCATATTGTATTATGTATTCATGAAGAAGAAATTAACATCAACCTCAGAAAGTAAACTAACCTTAATTGAAGATACTGATACTCCTTCTGCTTAATTAAAGGATTATAGTAATTGATATTAAACTATAAATTAAAAAGGTGTGTGTATAGATGAATTCTCAAGTAAATACATTTGAAACCGTTTTATATGAAGTGAAAAATAATAAAGTGGCAGTGATATCATTAAATCGCCCTAAAAAACTGAATGCTGTAACTGAACAAATGACAAAAGATGTATGGAATGCCTTAGATCAAGCTGAAAAAGATCCAGAAATAAAGGCAGTTATTATCACGGGTTCAGGAGGAAACTTTTCTGCTGGAGCGGATCTTAAAGAATCGTTTGATTTACCAACTCCTATTGGCGATGAGCCATCTGAAGTTTACCGAGCACAATTGGAAACGTTTTTTCGAGTAGCTCTAAAAATGTGGGATTTGAAGAAACCAGTTATTGCCGCAGTTGAAGGATATGCCTATGGAGTGGCAGCCGATTGGGTATTTTCTGCGGATTTAGCTATCGCTTCGAAAACTGCCATGGTCGGGATGCCGGAAATTCGTTTCGGTGCAGCTCCTGCGGCCCTTATGATGCCTTGGATTGTTGGAATGAGAAAGGCAAAAGAACTCCTATTAACGGGGGATACGGTTGATGCACAGGAAGCACATCGTATTGGTATATTCAATCGGGTTGTACCCAATGAAAAGCTTATGGATGCAGCTATAGAAATGGCAGAAAAACTTGCTACAGTTCCTAGCTCAGCATCAAAAATCACAAAGGTTACCATTAATAAAATTTATGAAATGATGAATTTGAAACAAGCTTTGGACTATAATATTGAATCCGCCATTGCCATGTTCTTTCTAAATCAAGAGCAGCAAATCGCAGAAATATCAAAGGCGGTCAAAGAAAAGGGAATCAAAGCCTTATTATAAAAATTATGTTGTGCCTTCCTAAATCATGTATGGGAAGGCACTTTTTTCAGAAATATCCATTTTATAATAAAGGTAGAGGTATTGCCTATTGGAAAACTTTACAATCATGTGGGTGAACGATTAATGTATCGTTATGAACCTCAAAAAATGGAAGACTCAATAAGAGAGTAAATATACATTAGAGATAAAAATCTTCTAATGATTCATCAATTTCTTCCCTGGTAATACCTATATAGCGTTTAGTAATACTGGGGGCACTATGGTTAAAAATTTCTTGTAGAAAAACTAGATCTCTAGTTCTACGATAATAAAAGTATCCAAAAGTTTTTCTCATTGTGTGTGTTCCAATATCATCTCTACCTAAAACTTCGGCTGCTTTGATTAAACTACGGTAAGCTTGTGTGGGAGTAATATGGCCACCTTTTTTGGATGGAAATAAATAATCCTCTGGATCCATATTCCTTGTATAGTCTTCAATTTCTTCTCTTAGTTTTGAAGGAATCTTGAAACGATTGACTTTATTTTTTGTTTTAGTATGCTTTGTCTTTTTTTCCCTAATAATAATGTGTTCCTTATGTAATATATCTTTCACTTTCAATGGAACAATATCGGATACACGTAAACCGATGTTAATTCCAAAAGTAAACATAAATTTATCTCTTTCTGAACAATATCTCCCTAAAGCCCATTTCATATCTTCAACTTCTTTTACCGTTCGGAGTGGTTGAACATTTTTTTCATTCATGAAAAATCTCTCTTTTTTAATACAATATCGTACATTAAAAGTATGATAATACCATCATATTTTATTAATCTAATATTTTCAATGTTTCATATGTATGATTATATCTATTTTCATACATTAAGGAGAAATGTCTTCTAATTTTTCATTTTTTATTTTGTGATGTCCTATTTGGGACCAAATACAAGAAGCAGCTCCTGTTGTGGCTTTGAAATAAAGATGTACCGTTTTACCCCTTTGGATATGGATATCTAAAGGGGCGTTTTTATAGTGAAAAGGAAAAGAACAACTGAATTGAAAGGTCGATTAAGGAACTGTTGAGTGACAGTAAGTTGTTCCGTTAAAGGGCCAGATTATTGAGGAAATATCCTAGGGTTGTGAAGCTTTACACTTAAACTAAATGGCAGTTTAATTTAATAAGGAAATTTGATATAGTAAAATTAGTACTTGGTATTAAGACTAGATATAACTATATTACCTATAAGTCAACTAGGAGGACAAAATGGAAGATTTGCTTAAATTAAAGGGTAAAAATATTGTAATAATGGGGGTTGCAAATGAGCGTAGCCTTGCTTGGGGTGTGGCTAGGTCACTTTATAAAGCTGGTGCTAATCTTGTTTTTACCTATCGATTAGAACGTTCACTTGGAAAATTAAATAAGTTATTAATGGAAAAAAACCATTCTGCTCAATTAATCGTACAATGCGATGTAAATAATGATGAAAGTATTAAAGATGCCTTTCAAGAAATTGGTGAAAAGGTAGGAACTATCCACGGGATTGTACACTCAGTTGCATTTGCAAATTCTGAAGATTTAAAAGGGGATTTTATAAATACTTCAAGGTCTGGGTATGCTTTTGCTCAAGATACTAGCTCGTATTCACTAATAGCTGTTGCAAGAGAAGCAAAACCTTTTATGACTGAAGGTGGCTCCATCGTTACAATGAGTTATCTTGGAGCTGAAAGGGTTGTCCGTGGCTATAATGTTATGGGAGTAGCAAAAGCAGCTCTTGAATCATCAGTAAAATATCTAGCATTAGACTTAGGAAAAGAGAATATTCGTATTAATGCAATTTCTGCTGGAGCAATTCGCACACTTGCAGCTAAAGGAGTTGGTTCTTTTAACGAAATACTTCATAAAGTTGAAGAATCTGCACCTTTAAAAAGAAATGTAACACAAGAAGAGGTGGGCGATATGACTATCGCAATGCTTAGTAATCTATCTAGAGGAGTTACAGGTGAAATTATATATGTAGATTCAGGTTATAATATAATCGGCTAGCCTCAACAAACAGTTGGATATGGTTAACAAAAGGTCCCTACAGCACTTTTTCCTTGTTTCAACTTTACATTAGCACAATAACTAAAGATCAATTTTTGAAGTTCTTTATAATTTTTGCATCTTCAGCAATCGGGCGCTTTACTTCAATATGGAGTAAAGCTTTTTCTGTGTGCCAGGCATGTTCATTAACTAGGCGGTGCAAGTCCGCTATGGGCGTTGGGATATGCGAACCATTAGCCGAAGGCAAGGGTGTCCGTGGTGACGCGGAATCTGAAGGAAGCCCTAGGCAAATCCTCGGTCTGAGGTACACGAATCACATTCGAGGTTTCCGTTTCAGGACGAGTTTGCAGAACAAAACAAAGTCCAAAATATCTCCGGATGAAACGGGAATAAATGTGGCAGATATATGAGGAGAAAGTGAATGAACTTACCCTGGGAGGTCTCTTAATACCCAATACAGTA
>NZ_JAGGQW010000110.1 GCF_018613065.1 Bacillus sp. ISL-7
AATGGCGAGAAGGTCACACCCGTTCCCATACCGAACACGGAAGTTAAGCTTCTCAGCGCCGATGGTAGTTGGGACACGCGTCCCTGTGAGAGTAGGACGTTGCCAGGCATATCTAAGAACAACTCATTTTTGGGTTGTTCTTTTTGTTATGTGGAGAAACTTGTTTAGTGTTAGACGATTAGGGATTTACCATGCCCGTTAATGAGTAAAATGTCCATCGGAGGGGTTCCGAGGGACAAAACCCCACTAGTGGACAGGAAAAATGTCTATCGGAATGGTTCCGAAGGACAAAACCCCACTAGTGGACAGGAAAAATGTCTATCGGAATGGTTCCGAAGGACAAAACCCCACCAGTGAACAGGAAAAATGTCCATCGGAGGGGTTCCGAAGGACAAAGCCCCACCAGTGGACAGGAAAAATGTCTATCGGAAGGGTTCCGAAGGACAAAGCCCCACCAGTGGACAGGAAAAATGTCCATCGGAAGGGTTCCGAAGGACAAAGCCCCACCAGTGGACAGGAAAAATGTCTATCGTAAAGGTTCCGAAGGACAAAACCCAGATAAAAACACCTAAAAGAGGATGTCCAAAAGCGGGGCTTTATTTGACAACCTCTTTTTTTATATTAATTATACTATCCCATCAAATACTGATAAATCAAAAAGGGTCCTTTCTGCATGGTGATATCAAGAAAAGAACATATGAATGGATAATCCTGATTGGGCATCATTTTGGTCAACTCACTCCACCATTCCGTTTCATAGCGGGCGATCATACTTAAATTGTAAAGCAATAAATAATGGACCAATAGTTCTGGGAAATTGAAATAGTTCTCTTTATTCAGAGGCAATGCAAAGGTTTCATTCTCAATATTATATTTAAGTGGAGAATTTCCAAAAAGAGAAGTCGTGTTCATCGAAAATGCCAGACCATCATTTGAAAATTCCACTCCTTTTTCAAACTTAGATGTCAAAAATTCCTTAAACCGATTTTCTGTCATATGAAAATGATCTAATACGGTTTCAGGTACAAAAAACTGTTTTTGATCCGTTTGTAACTTAATAAATGTCCTTTTCCCTTCAAGTAAAAAGAATAAATCATCCAGTTCTGGTATAAGCTGTAGTAATTCCTCCATAATGACTTTCTCCCCTTCCAATTGTTTCATGTGAAACAATTTTTCAGAGATGAAGGGGAAAAGTCCATTTTTTTGAAATTTAACTTCGTCTTGAAAGAAATGATAATTCTGCTTCTTCCTTTTCCTTGTCGAAACTCCGTGTGCTAAAACCGCCGTTGTTTCTGGATAAGCAGGATCAACGGTTAATATACATGCTTTAATTAAATGGACGAGACCATAAAAAAGTAAAATTGGTTTTATAATAAGAGGAGAGCTTTCTGCTTGTTGATAATAAATTTGTCCGTGTTCAAGATAATAAAGAAAGGCATAACAATTTTCATAGCTTTTTTGTTCAGGATTCTCGATCTGACGCTTTTGGTAACAACCTTTTAAAAAGCGTTGGCAGTATTCTGCCGAAAAGAAGCAAGAGTAGCTTTTCCAATCTTTATATTCAATACCCAAGACTATATCACCTTTTTCAGAAGAATCAGACTAATACTTATTCCTTGACAGTATTTTATCCAATTGATAACCTACAAATAATATTTTTTTCCTGGGGGCCATAAAAATGTGGGAAAGTAAATTTTCAAAAGAAGGTTTAACGTTTGATGATGTATTATTAATTCCTGGTAAATCTGAGGTATTGCCAAGAGATGTAAACATGCAAGTGGAATTATCACCAAGTGTAAAGCTGAACATTCCAATCATAAGTGCTGGGATGGATACAGTAACAGAATCAGAAATGGCTATATCAATGGCTCGCCAAGGCGGTTTAGGGATCATTCATAAAAATATGACCATTGATCAGCAAGCGGAGCAGGTTGAAAAGGTAAAGAGATCGGAAAGCGGGGTTATTACTGATCCATTTTTCCTAACACCAGAGCACCAAGTGTTTGACGCGGAGCATTTAATGGGAAAATATCGTATTTCCGGAGTACCAATCGTAAATAACTTTGAAGAACAAAAGCTTATCGGTATTATCACCAATAGGGATCTTCGCTTTATTCAAGACCAAGATTATTCATTTAAAATTTCTGACGTAATGACCAAAGAGAAACTTGTCACAGCCCCAGTCGGAACGACGTTAAAAGAGGCAGAGAAGATTCTGCAGCGCTACAAAATTGAAAAACTTCCGCTTGTAAATGAGCAGGGTGTTTTAAAAGGGCTAATAACAATTAAAGATATCGAAAAGGTTATTGAATTTCCAAACTCCGCTAAGGATAGCCAAGGCCGTTTATTAGCCGGAGCTGCGGTCGGTGTAACAAGCGACACAATGAAACGTGTGGATATGCTGGTAAAAGCGAATGTCGATGTGATTGTCCTCGATACAGCCCATGGACATTCAAAAGGTGTCCTCGATATGGTAAAGGAAATCAGAACTGCGTATCCTGACCTAACCATTATTGCTGGAAACGTGGCAACAGCTGAAGGAACCAAAGCTTTAATTGAGGCAGGAGCAGATGTGGTAAAAGTAGGAATTGGACCTGGTTCTATTTGTACGACAAGGGTTGTAGCAGGTGTTGGTGTTCCGCAAATTACCGCTGTTTATGATTGTGCATCAGAAGCGCTCAAGCATGGTAAAACGATTATTGCTGATGGCGGCATCAAATACTCTGGTGACATCGTGAAAGCCCTGGCAGCTGGTGGACATGCTGTTATGCTTGGCAGTCTATTGGCTGGGGTAACAGAGAGTCCAGGTGAGACAGAGATCTTCCAAGGACGACGTTTTAAGGTATATCGTGGCATGGGTTCCGTTGCAGCGATGGAAAAAGGTTCTAAAGACCGCTATTTCCAAGAAGATAATAAAAAGTTCGTTCCAGAAGGAATTGAAGGACGGATTCCATATAAAGGGCCGTTAGCAGAAACCATTTATCAGCTGATCGGCGGCCTCAGGTCAGGAATGGGCTATTGTGGAACTAAAGACCTTGAGGAATTAAGGATGAAGGCACAATTTATTAAAATGACCGGTGCGGGTCTTAGAGAGAGTCATCCACATGATGTCCAAATCACAAAAGAGGCTCCAAATTACTCGCTATAATCATTAAAACAGAGAAGCGTGACTTCTCTGTTTTTTTTTATGTAAAAAGGCCTAGGAATGTGTGCGAAACTTTCAAAAATAGCCATAAGATGGTTCATAGCTCCGTCTATGATTTGCCATAGAGTTATGTTAAAATAACCAAAGTGTATAAATTCTTGGAGGGCGTTAAAGTGAACAAACATTTTTATAGGAAATGTATTGCCAGTGCTATGGCAATGATTATGTTTTTTGGACTATTTGCTGGTGTTGATATAGCGAAGGCAGACGCAGCATTAAATGTGAATGCAGATGGAGCTATTTTGGTTGATGGAGAAACGGGCAAGATTTTATATGAAAAGAATGCTGACAGTCCATTAGGAATTGCCAGTATGACGAAAATGATGACTGAGTATCTTTTACTCGATGCTGTAAAACATGGTAAGGTGAAATGGGATCAGGAATATACAGTAAGTGATCTTGTTTATAAAATCTCACAGCCGACTGGTTTATCTAATGTCCCATTACGCCTTGGTGAAAAATATAAGGTTCGAGAATTATATGAAGCAATGGCTATTTATTCTGCAAATGGAACAACCATTGCTCTAGCAGAAGTCATTGGCGGTACGGAAACCAATTTTGTGAAAATGATGAATGACAAGGCAAAAAAATTAGGATTGAAAAATAGTAAATTTGTAAACTCCACCGGTTTGAATAATAAAGATTATAACGGTGACCAACCAGAAGGAGCAGGAGCAGATGAAGAAAACGTTATGTCCCCTCATGACGTGGCGACATTAGCTTTTCATCTCATAAATGATTATCCAGATGTTCTAAAAACGGCTAGTACGCCTAAAAAGGTATTCCGAGAAGGAACAGAAGATAGAATAGAAATGCAAAACTGGAACTGGATGCTGCCATCATTGGTTTATGGTTATCAAGGCATGGATGGACTAAAAACAGGTACCACTGATTTTGCAGGCTACTGTTTTACAGGGACAGCAAGCCGTGATGGTAAACGATTCATAACTGTTGTTCAAAATGCTAAGGATATTAGCGGCAAAAACGATGGGTATAAGGCACGCTTTGGTGAAACGAAAAAAATGCTGGATTATGCTTTCAGCAATTATACGAAGGAAAAGCTTGTTCCTAAACATTATCAAGTAAAAGATCAGAAAACCGTTCCTGTTGTTAAAGGAAAAGAGGATCAAGTAAAAATCTATACGAAATCAGCTATAAATATGATGATTCAGAATGGCGGAAAAAAAGATTATCAACCAGTCCTTGTACTAGATAAAAAGAAACTGAATAAAAACGGTGAGCTAACCGCACCAATTAAAAAAGGTGAAACGGTTGGTTACGTAACAGTTGCACCAAAAAACGGAGGAAAAGTTAAGTTCTTAACAGCAGAAGGTCAACAAAAGGCCAAGGTTGATGTGATTGCTGCAAATGATGTAGAAAAGTCAAACTGGTTTGTGTTAATGATGAGAGGCATCGGTAGTTTTTTTGGTGATGTCTGGCATGGAATTTCTACTGCTGTTAAAGGATGGTTTTAATTTAATTTAAGCAGTAGAACCTCTAGGTGGTAATAATAGGATGTACGCGAAAAGGATTCTTGTCTTGACAGGAATCCTTTTTTGTTGCTTTAATGTTTTTATGGGGTTAAAATAATTCCGACTAAATTAATAAAGATTTCTGAAACTATGAGAAAATTTTTCTTAATATTAAAAGAAATAATTAGGGGGATTTAGAAATGATAACAGGTACTGATCTCGTAAAACGTGGTATGGCTGAAATGCAAAAGGGCGGCGTCATCATGGATGTTGTTAATGCAGAGCAGGCGAAAATTGCTGAAGAAGCAGGAGCAGTAGCAGTAATGGCTTTAGAGCGTGTTCCTTCAGATATCCGCGCAGCTGGCGGTGTAGCAAGAATGGCAGACCCTAGAATCATTGAAGCAGTTATGGGTGCTGTGACGATCCCTGTAATGGCTAAAGGAAGAATTGGACATATTGTAGAAGCGCGCATTCTTGAAGCAATGGGTGTTGACTATATCGATGAGAGTGAAGTTTTAACACCTGCTGATGAAGAATACCATTTAAATAAAAGAGATTATACTGTACCGTTTGTATGCGGCTGTCGTGACCTTGGTGAGGCTGCCCGCAGGATTGGTGAAGGAGCATCTATGCTTCGTACAAAAGGCGAACCAGGAACAGGTAATATTGTTGAAGCAGTCCGCCATATCCGTAAGGTAAATGCTCAAGTCCGTAAAGTTGTTGCAATGAATGAGGACGAGCTTATGACAGAAGCAAAGCTATTAGGTGCACCATATGAAATCCTCTTAGAAATTAAACGAATTGGCAAGCTGCCAGTTGTTAACTTTGCTGCTGGCGGTGTGGCAACACCTGCTGATGCTGCGTTAATGATGCAATTAGGAGCGGACGGTGTATTTGTTGGTTCTGGTATCTTTAAATCAGAAAACCCAGCGAAATTTGCTAGAGCGATTGTTGAAGCAACTACACATTATCAAGACTATAAATTAATTGCTGAACTTTCAAAGGATCTTGGAACACCAATGAAAGGGATCGAAATTTCATCACTAGCACCTGAAGCACGCATGCAGGAGCGTGGATGGTAAGATGATTAGAATCGGCGTTCTTGCTCTACAAGGGGCGGTCCGTGAACATATGAGCTCAATAGAAGCATGTGGTGTAGAGGCCGTCGCAATCAAAAGAAAAGAAGAACTACAAGAAGTGGATGGCCTCATTCTTCCTGGCGGAGAAAGTACAGCAATGCGACGTTTAATTGACAAATATGATTTTATGGATGCCCTTAAAGAATTTGCTCAAGAAGGGAAACCTATGTTCGGAACCTGTGCGGGGCTCATTTTATTAGCCAAAGATCTTGTTGGCTATAACGAGTCACACATCGGTGTAATGGACATTAAGGTGGAACGTAACTCGTTTGGACGCCAAGTTGACAGCTTTGAGGCGGACCTTGCGATTAAAGACGTCGCTGAAAGCTTCCCAGCAGTATTTATTCGTGCACCGCACATCGTTGAGGCGGGAGAGAATGTTGAAATTCTGTCCAAGCATAATGACCGCATCGTGGCCGCGCGGGAAGGACAATTTCTAGGCTGTTCCTTCCATCCTGAGTTGACGGATAATCATGGTCTTACTTCGTACTTCGTCGAGATGGTGAAGGAAGCGAAGGCTAAACATCTGGTATAATTGGGTTGCATTTGGTTTATAATTATAGTAATTTAAAATTACAAAATCTAAATAAAGATTAAAGCAATGAGAGGAACTAGTAACAGGATATTCATTCTCTAGAGAGCCGGTGGTTGGTGTGAACCGGTGGATGAAGCTTGTGAATCCCTCCTCGAGCAAGGTGCGGAACACCTCCTCATGAGGTCAGTAAGTACTTTCGGTAGAAACCGTTAACGTTTTTTCGAGGTGGACAGTTTTTTCTGTCAACCAGGGTGGTATCGCGAGTAACTCTCGTCCCTGTATTAGGGGCGGGAGTTTTTTTATTTTTAAGCGGATGCGCCCGTGAAGCAAGTCTAATCTAAAATATTTTTAAAAAAGGAGCGCTGTTATTATGCTGGATATTAAAGTGTTAAGAGCTGATTTTGAAGATGTAAAAGCAAAACTTCAAAAGCGTGGAGAAGATTTATCTGCTCTCGACCAATTTGAAGAACTCGACCAAAGAAGACGCGAATTGATTGTGGAAACAGAAAAGTTAAAAAGCCGTCGAAATGAGGTTTCTCAGCAGGTTGCTTCTTTAAAGCGTGAAAAGCAGGATGCCGATCACTTAATTAAAGAAATGCGTGAGGTTGGTGACCAGATCAAAACGTTTGATGATGAATTACGAGTGGTTGAAGAGTCATTAGAGCTTTTGATGTTGAGCATTCCAAATATCCCGCATGAAAGTGTTCCAGTTGGTGAAACCGAGGATGATAATATTGAAATTAGACAGTGGGGCAAGGTGCGTGAGTTTGAGTTTGAAGTCAAGCCTCACTGGGATGTTGCTGATCAACTAGGTATTCTGGATTTTGAACGAGCTGGTAAAGTAACTGGAAGCCGTTTTGTCTTTTATAAAGGGTTAGGAGCTCGTTTAGAACGTGCATTAATGAGCTTCATGTTAGACCTCCATGTTGATGAGCATGGTTATACAGAGATATTACCGCCATATTTAGTCAACCGGGCAAGCATGACGGGAACTGGCCAGCTTCCTAAATTCGAAGAAGATGCGTTTTTGATTGAAAATGAAGATTACTTCTTGATTCCAACAGCAGAGGTACCTGTCACCAATTTTCATCGAGATGAGATTTTAAGCGGTGAAGACCTGCCAATCCGCTTCGCCGCATACAGTGCGTGTTTCCGCTCTGAGGCTGGCTCTGCGGGCCGTGATACACGAGGCTTGATTCGTCAGCATCAATTTAACAAAGTTGAACTTGTAAAGTTTGTTAAGCCTGAGGATTCTTATCAGGAACTGGAAAAGCTGACAAATGACGCTGAACGGGTATTACAATTACTTGATCTGCCATACCGTGTGTTAAGCATGTGTACAGCTGACCTTGGCTTTACCGCAGCAAAAAAATATGACATTGAAGTTTGGATTCCAAGCTATGGAACTTACCGAGAAATTTCTTCTTGCAGTAATTTTGAGGCCTTCCAGGCAAGGCGGGCAAATATTCGCTTCCGTCGCGAACCAAAGGCTAAACCAGAGCATGTACACACCTTAAATGGTTCTGGCCTCGCGATTGGCCGCACGGTGGCTGCCATTTTAGAAAATTACCAGCAAGCCGATGGCAGTGTCGTGATTCCTACGGTTTTACGTCCATATATGGGCAACCGCGAAGTCATTAAGCCAATGTGAAATTAAAGCTGTGTTAAAGTTAAATGTTGATTTTACACACTCTGTTGATTGGAGTGGAATGTGCGAGACTCCTGCGGGAGCACGGGACAGGGGAGATCCCACAGGCGCGAAGCGCCGAGGAGGCTCCCCGGAACGCCCGCGAACCGCACGCACATGGAACGGAAATCAACAGACAAGTTTAACAAAGCTAAAATTACAAAAAACTGGACAGACAAAAATTTGTCCAGTTTTTTATTTAGTATGTTGACATAGTAAAAACAATATGGTAAATTAGTTTTTGTTGATACGGAGGAATACCCAAGTTTGGCTGAAGGGATCGGTCTTGAAAACCGACAGGCGGGTCATTCCGCGCGGGGGTTCGAATCCCTCTTCCTCCTCCATTAAAATTTTAAATCGCGCATAAAAACTGGAGATAATGGTTCGTTACAGTACATGTAACGGATTTTTTTTATGCTCTAAAAAATAAAGGACATAAAAAAACACATACTGGATTACCCAATATGTGCTGTTCTCATATTTAATATTTCTTGTAGTTTATCTTCAACCGCACGGCAGACCTTAGTGGCATCTTCTTCATTTTTTACGACGTCTGTCGTATCCATATCAATCACTAATACTTCACTTGCTGCATACTGATTCATGACCCACTCATCATAACCCTTCCAAACCTCGAAGTAGTATTCCTTCAGCTCAGGGTTTATTTCAAAGCTTCGACCGCGCGCCATAATCCGATCAATTACCGTATCGAACGAACCTTTAAGGTAAACCATTAAATCTGGCGCTTTCCTTGGAAGTTCATTTAGTTCTTCAAGCATATTTTCAACTAAGTCTTCGTAAATTTTAAATTCCAAATCTGATATTCTGCCTAATGATTTATTTACATAAGCAAAATACCAATCTTCATATATGGAACGGTCCTGAATGGTGTAAACAGGCTCTCTCCAACTGACGCACTCCTTAACCGTTTTAAAGCGTTTATTTAAGAAGAATAATTGAAGAAGGAAAGGAATCCTTCTTGCATCTAACTCTTCAGGTGTCAGTTCGTAATAGAGCGGTAGAATCGGATTGTCATCCACCGATTCATAAAACACTTTACTATCTATTCCTCTATTTTGAAAGTGTGCATTCAATGTGTCTGCAACACTTGTTTTTCCAAGACCTATCATACCACCAATTACGATACTCACTAACATTCCCCTGTTCTATAGTGTTTTAGTCCAGCTGCTTTTTTTTAATGCTAATGATAACTGACCAATAATATGGTTTAAATCATGTTCATTTTTTACAAAATCCAATTCATCTCCACTGAAACGAAGAACTGGTATTTCAGGATGTTCTTTTTCAAAGATCATCATTGTTTCTTCATAATCAAGCGATAACTGCTCTAAATATAAGGGGCTGATATTTTTTTCGACTTCACGCCCTCTTACTTTGATGCGTTTTAAAAGCGTGTCTAGGCTTGCATTCAGATAAATAATCACGTTAGGCTTCGGCATATCCTCGGTAAGGATTTGATAAATTTTATAGTATTTTTGATACTCGTTCCTGCTTAATGAACGCTTAGCAAAAATTAAATTCTTGAAGATATGATAATCCGCTACGACGGATTGCTTTTGGCTTAAGAAATGGGTATTGATATCCCCTAATTGCTTAAAGCGATTGCAGAGGAAAAACATTTCCGTTTGAAAACTCCACTCCTCAATATTTTCATAGAATTTCCCTAGAAATGGATTTTCATCAACAATCTCTTTTAGTAATGCAAATTCGAATTGCGCTGAAATGGCTTTAGCGAGAGATGTTTTGCCAACACCTATCGGCCCTTCAACGGTAATAAAAGGTGTATCCCCCATTGCAAGTCCTCCTTCTCCAACTGCCTACACTCTATGTTTCACCAGATAAACTGGTTATTTAGTACCGTAAAACAGGCAAAGACTATTTTATCATAATCTCACTCAGGAAGGGATAAGGAATATTTAGAAGTAATCCGTTTTATGTCGAATATATGAAAAAACTGCCGAATAGGGGCAGTTTTTGTAGAATAAAAATAGTTAAGTCCCACGTTTGGTGACATTGAAATTGTCCACGATCAACAGCCAGTTTTGCGGGAAAGCTAGCCCAAGCTTCCAATAACTCATTCCCCTAATATTTAACTCTTTAATTAAGTCAAACTTTGCCTGGATCGAGCGGGCATCCTCGAACCAAACCTCATGCTGCTTCCCGGCATCGGTATATCTAAAAAATGGGGCCTGGGCTTTGGTGTCATATTGTATCGGGACATTGTGGCTTGCGGCCAGCTGTATCGCCTGCTGTGGGCTCACTGCCTTCGCCACTGACCCCGGCACGAATGGCAGTGTCCAATCATAGCCATACAGGTTCTGTCCCATCATAATTTTATTTGCTGGAATATCAGTTATCGCATACTCCAATACTCTTCTTACTTGATCAATTGGCGAAACAGCCATCGCAGGGCCGCCGCTATAACCCCATTCATAGGTCATAATGACGACAAAGTCAGCGATTTCGCCGTGTGCCTTATAATCATGCCCTTCATACCATTTTCCTTTTTGGGTTGCACTAGTCTTTGGGGCAAGGGCGGTTGACATGAGCCAGCCTTGACGTGAGAATCTTTGTTTTGCTTTTCGTAAAAAGCGATTATAGGCCTCGCGATCAGCAGGGCGTAAAAACTCAAAGTCAAAGTGAATATCACGGAAGCCATACTTATTGGCAGTGGTGACAATATTGTTAAGAAATTTATCTTGAATGGCTGTATCATTCAAAAGAATCCGACCGAGTTCATCGCTAAACTGGTCATTTTCTTGATTGTTAATAACCATCATTAAGACATTGCGATTGGCTTTAGCGATGGCAGGAAAGTTATTAAGTAATGGTTCTTTCAAGGTACCATCGCGCCGTGCTTGAAAGCTAAAGGGGGCTAAATACGTAAGATAAGGTGCGGCCTCACGGGCACTGGATTCTAGGACAGGGGCTACAGTGGTGCCGCGCGGTTCAACGTACGCGTTAAACTCTGCGTTTCTTTTTTTACCTTGAGGTATATAGAGACGGAAGCCTACATTAAGTGGTTGATTTACATTAATCCGATTGATGGTGGCCAGCTCCTGATAAGGGACGCCAACCTTTCTTGATATAGAGAATAAGGAATCACCTGGCTGCACGAAGTAAAAGTGACCGATGATTGGAATGACAAGCGACTGTCCGATAACTAGATTGTTTGGATTGGGTAAATCATTTGCCTCAACGATATCTTGAACAGTTGTATGATAAGTCCTAGCGATTGTAGTTAAGGATTCATTACTTTTTATCACATGGATTTGCATCCTAATACCTCCTTGGCAAATATGCGTTGCAACTATTTTATGAGGGAGGGAGCGGATAAATGATATAATGCTGATAAATTATATCTGTACTAGGGTGCATCCTTGCCTTTAAGACATTCTCTATCATCGTTAAGGCGTACTGATAGGTCAATAATTTTATGTAAATCGGCCTGCCATAAATTATAATGGTCATTAATAAAGATGACCGGCAATTTTTTACCGTTAAATTGAATTTTTAAAGGGGAAATATGATGACAATTGAGCGAATGCAAGATGAAGATTTTATGAGAGAAGCAATAAAGGAAGCTAATAAAGCAGAAGAGCTGAATGAGGTGCCGATTGGTGCCGTTATTGTAATAGAAGGAAAGGTTGTTGCTAGGGCCCACAATTTACGCGAGAACGAGCAAAATGCCATCGCCCATGCTGAATTATTAGCGATTGATCAGGCCTGCAAGGAACTGCGCTCGTGGCGCCTTGAAGATGCCACCTTATATGTAACGTTAGAGCCTTGTCCAATGTGCGCAGGGGCAATCATGTTATCAAGGGTCAAACGAGTCGTTTATGGTGCAGTTGACCCTAAGGGCGGCTGTGCGGGTACACTCATGAACCTCTTGGAGGATGAGCGCTTCAACCATCAGAGTGAGGTTATCAGCGGTGTATTAGAGAAAGAATGCGGGCGAATACTCTCCGACTTTTTTCGAAAAATAAGAGAGCGGAAAAAGCTCGAGAAAAAAGTGCAAAAGGATGAACTTACAAAAACTGACAGTGAATAGTGATTGCTTTTTTACGAGAATATTTGTATACTAAGAAAGCGTCATAGAGACGCACTAAACTTTGGTATCAACTTTGCCGTGCTAGGTGGGGAGGTAGCGGTGCCCTGTACCCGCAATCCGCTCTAGCGGGACTGAATTCCTTCCCGAGGCTAACGACCTGTAGGGTCTGCCTTAAGTAAGTGGTGTTGACGCCCGGGTCCTGCGCAATGGGAATCCATGAACCATGTCAGGTCCGGAAGGAAGCAGCATTAAGTGGACGCTCCCATGTGCCGCAGGGTTGCCTGGGCCGAGCTAACTGCTTAAGTAACGCTTATGGGCGTTAGTCGACGGAAGGTGCACGGCTGTTATATTACATAAATTAACTCATCTCAGAATTGGGATGAGTTTTTTTGTACATTCAACTAGATTCATTTTGTAAAAACCAAAATGGTTAAGGTATAATAAGAAAAGTAGAAAGATGAAAAATTTGAAGGGGGCGATTGTCAATTGGCTTATCAGGCTTTATACCGTGTTTGGCGGCCTCAAACATTTATTGATGTAGTAGGACAAGAACATGTAACCAAGACATTGCAAAACGCCCTGCTTCAACAAAAGATCTCTCATGCATATCTTTTTTCAGGACCGAGAGGAACAGGGAAAACAAGTGCGGCTAAAATATTAGCAAAGGCGATAAATTGTGAACGTTCGCCGGTTTCAGAGCCATGTAACGAGTGTGCTGCCTGTCTCGGAATCACCAATGGGACAATATCGGATGTGCTGGAATTTGACGCTGCTTCGAACTCACGGGTGGAGGAAATGCGTGATGTTCTTGATAAGGTCAAATTTGCACCTACTTCGGTTAATTATAAGGTCTATATTATTGATGAAGTACATATGCTATCCATTAGCGCATTCAATGCATTGTTAAAAACATTAGAAGAACCGCCAAAGCATGTGATCTTTATTTTAGCAACGACAGAACCTCATAAAATCCCCTTAACTATTATTTCAAGATGTCAGCGCTTTGACTTTAGAAGAATTACAGCTGGAGCAATCGTCAAACGGATGAAATTAATCGTTGAGGAAACTGGAGTCAATTGTGATGAGCAAGCCCTGCAATTAATTGCCCGGGCAGCAGATGGCGGGATGCGTGATGCGCTCAGTTTATTAGATCAGGCCATATCGTATAGCCAGGACCAGGTATCAATTGAGGATGCCTTAACGGTAACCGGATCAGTATCGCAGGGATTTTTGAATAAGCTTGCCTTAGCATTCAGGGAAAAAGATGTTGCGAGCGGGTTAGAAGCACTGGATGAACTTTTATTTCATGGAAAAGACCCAATGCGCTTTATTGAGGATTTAATTTTATTTTATCGTGATATGCTGCTTTATAAAACAGCACCAAACCTTGAAGAATCCCTTGAAAGAGTGATGCTTGATGATGATTTTCGAATCATGGCTGAAACCATCTCAATGGAGCAGATTTATCAGCTCATCGATCTCTTGAATAAAACTCAACAAGAAATGCGCTGGACCAACCATCCAAGAATTTTCCTTGAAGTAGCGATCGTTAAGTTATGTCAAATGGAAGTTAAACACACAGAGCAAGCAAATCCAGCACAAATTGAACAATTAATAACAAGAATCGGCCAGCTTGAGACAGAACTGCAGCATTTAAAGGAAACTGGTGTGGCGGCAGTCCCGCAAGATACCGCAACACAAGCGCAGAAGTCTGCGCCTAGGTCTTCTAAAAAGACATTTCAACCTGCAGTTGGAAAAATCAATGAAGTATTAAAGCAGGCAACGAAAAGCGATCTAAATGTCATCAAAACCAATTGGGGCGAATTGCGGGCAAGTCTTTTAAAATCACAAGCCGCCCTGTTAAACGATGCAGAGCCAATTGCAGCGTCCTCAACTGCTTTTATTATAAAATTCAAGCATGAGATGATTTGTCAAATGGCAATGAATCGTGCGGATTTTCTTGATGCTGTGATCGCCGCATTATATAAATTAACCGGCAAAAGATTCATCCTTTTAGGTGTTCCTGAAGACCAGTGGCTGCCAATTCGCGAAAACTTTTTGAATAGTCATGATGGTGCTGAAGGAGAAACCAGCGAAGCACCTAAGGAAGAAGAACCACATATTGCCGAGGCGAAAAAAATATTTGGCGAAGAATTTGTGGAAATTATTGATTAATAACTAACTAATTGGCTGTGTTAAGCTAATTGTTGATTTTGCACACTCTGTTGATTGGAGCGGAAGGCGCGAGACTCCTGCGGGAGTACGGGGCTGGGGGAGACCCCACAGGCGAGTATCGCCGAGGAGACTCCCCGGACCGCCCGCGGAAAGCGAAGCGCTTGGAGCGGAAATCAACAGACCTGTTTAACACAGCTAAATAATTAAATGGAGGTAGATGGTAATGATGCGTGGTGGCGGAATGGGAAATATGCAAAATATGATGAAACAAATGCAAAAGATGCAAAAGGAAATGGCGAAAGCACAAGAAGAATTAGGTGAAAAGAAGATTGAAGGATCTGCTGGCGGTGGAATGGTCACAGTAGTGGTAACCGGTCATAAGGAAGTTGTCGATGTAATTATCAAACCAGAGGCAGTCGATCCGGATGATATCGAAATGCTTCAAGACCTTGTTTTAGCTGCAACAAATGATGCTCTTAAAAAGGTAGAAGAGTTAACAAACAGTACGATGGGGCAATTTACAAAAGGAATGAACCTTCCTTTTTAGGAGTGGAATAGCAAAAGATGCATTATCCTGAACCAATATCTAAGCTGATTGACAGCTTTATGAAGCTGCCAGGTATCGGCCCAAAAACGGCCGGTCGTCTGGCTTTTTTTGTCCTAAGTATGAAAGAGGATACGGTGCTTGATTTTGCAAAAGCACTAGTGAATGCCAAACGAAATCTAACCTATTGTTCTGTCTGTGGTCATATCACGGATCAGGATCCATGTTATATTTGTGAGGACCAACGCCGGGATAGAAGTATCATTTGTGTCGTCCAAGATCCTAAAGATGTGATAGCGATGGAAAAAATGAAGGAATTCAACGGTTTGTACCATGTTCTGCATGGGGCGATTTCCCCGATGGATGGGATAGGTCCTGAGGATATCAATATCCCTGACCTCTTAAAACGTCTTCAGGATGAAACAGTTACTGAAGTGATCCTAGCGACTAACCCTAATATCGAAGGGGAAGCAACCGCGATGTACATTTCACGTTTGTTAAGGCCATCAGGGATTAAAACGACAAGAATTGCGCATGGGCTTCCTGTTGGCGGGGACCTTGAATATGCGGATGAGGTAACCTTATCGAAAGCGATTGAAGGCCGGAGAGAATTTTAAAAAGACGCGGAGGAATCAGTCATGTTTTTTCAGCGTAAAGGTCGGCTGCGTAAGGAGTATAATGAAAAGTTCTTAATGCAGTTGAATCGATATAAAGAACATTGGCAGCAAGAAAAGCTGCTGTTGGAAAAAAGTTTTGATCCTTCCGAAGAAGTGATTTGCCAAACAAAAATTGCTGAGGCAAAATATATCTTTCTATTAAAAGAAGCAAAGCAGCGGAATGTTACCTTAATGAGATAAAAACTAAGCTATTTCCTTTTTTAGGTCTATCTTTATCAACTTGTACATAAGTTGAAACAAAGTGACTTAAGAAGGGGGATAGCTTTTTTGGAACCAATTATCGTAATATCCATCCTCGGAGGGCTCGTACTTATCCTTTTATTTACGGGTGCTCCTTTCAAGCCCGCTCGATTGGTTGGACAGGCTGCTATTAAATTAGTCATTGGAGCGCTATTTTTATTCTTCTTAAATGCTGCGGGTAACCGCTATGGAATTCATGTGCCGATTAATTTTGCTACATCGGCTATTTCAGGATTTTTAGGAATCCCGGGTCTAATCGCTTTAGCTGCTATTCAACATTGGGTACTCTAGTCCTAAAACCGCTGAAAAGAAGCGGTTTTTCTTTTTGAAAAACAAATTTATAAAAAGGTATTGACCAATCCTTTTATATGCTGTAATATATGAAAAGTCGTCACAGAGACGATGAAATGCAAATGAAAAAAGTTGTTGACTTCTGGTTGATAACTTGATAAGATAATAAAGTCGCTTTTAGGCGACAGAGAAATTGTTCTTTGAAAACTAAACAAACAAAATCGTGCAAACAAACAAAAATTTTAGTTTCAATTAAGAAACTAAGCCAACGTAACAAAATGAGCTAATCAACTTTCTTGGAGAGTTTGATCCTGGCTCAGGACGAACGCTGGCGGCGTGCCTA
>NZ_JAGGQW010000111.1 GCF_018613065.1 Bacillus sp. ISL-7
TAAATTATGGGTGTCAAAAACACCGAAGAAAAGACACCCTTTTCACAAAGGATGTCTTCATTTAATTTTCGTTCGGTTTCAACCTTCTGCTTTTGAAATCAATAGCCCGCCAACTTGGACTTGGGCGATAATTACTAAAAGTGATGGTCACTAAATCATAAGGGGGATTATGGGCACCTTCAAATGTAGTTACCTGAACCGTCACATCAAACCAGAAGCTGCCTTCTCTAAACTTCTTGATTTTGAGAATCCTTTGGTTATAAAACTGCTTTGGTTGACCGTAATGTTTCTCAATTTCTTTTCTAATTAAAGGAAATAGCAAATTGAGGATCACATCATCACGCAACAAAACATCGCTTTTAGTTACGGTTTCAGCTTTAACAGGTGAATAAGAGAAAAGGGTTAAGCAGCCAATAAATATGAAAAGGCTTTTTCTCATACAATTCCTCCGTCAGGTTTCTCTTATTATTAACAATTAAAGAATCTTTATTAAGCTAACCTGCCCCGTTAGCTCAATAACAAAAAAGGATCGCCGCAGCAATCACCGCTCTTCAATTCTTGCAACCTATAGTTTAAGTACAATCATTCTCAACTTTTTCTTTTAATATCCGGGCAGACTTCTTTATATAATAATTTTATCTTTTAATGCATAAAACCCCAGGTCGATTCATTTGAGCAACTGCACTATAATAATAAGTTATTGTAAAATGGCTTTTTTCTTTACCAAATTACCTGTTGTGCCCTCGGCCCAGTGTTCTATTTTTTTCTTTTTTACAATACTTGTATTTAGCATTGGTAGGGGTGTTTCTTTGGCTCAAGACTATACAAGTCATTTTTCAAATTTGAGTTTTTCCTACTATTCTCGTATAAATATTAAATCTTCCAAAAGAAATTCCAATGCAGCAGACAGAGTTGTATTCATATTCTCAAAATATGCACATTCCAAAGGAACGTATTTATCTTCAATGATATCTCCAGGATTTAAGTCATCTTCTTCGTTACAAATGTGCTGATACAAGAAAAAATTACATCCCATTTCACCTAGATGTTCTTTCTTCACCAACACTTCAATTCCATTGTTCAAGCGGAATAAACCTAATTCATAATCGTCCATTTTTTTCATTATAATTTCACCTTTCGTATGTACTTTGGGTATTTGCCAAATCTATAACATTATATTTTCTTTGTGGAATAAAAAAAGGTTTTAACTCAAAGAATTTGTTCTTTTATAAAATTTATAGCTTCGATATTCCCTTTTTCCCATAAAACCCTGCACTATCTTCAATTCAGTACCTTTAAACTTTGATGCATAAAAAAGAGCATTAATCCTTCCTGGATCAATGCATCATTGTAAATTAAAACTTAACTCAACAATTTTCTTAAACCTTTACACCTGTACGTAAAGACCTAAGCTTTTTTAACTTTTTAAAAAAATTTTGCTTTATCACTACGTTAACTTAATATTTTTTTAGGAAAAGTCTTTATTTCTATAAAGTAATTGTAGGAATTTTCCTTTATTTTTATATCATCTATTGAACTGCTACGTTAGCACAAGAAGAAAGCCGCCAAAAATGGCAGGCTGGATCTTCAACTCTAACACCCGTTAGTTGAACAAGAATCTTTATTTATAGACATTTGGGAAGTAGGGATATTTATTAATTTCGGGGTATTTTCTTAATAAAGATTCAATATACATTTCTACACTTTCGATACATCCTTCTATAAAATCGTTATATTCCATAGAATTATATTTAGTAATGGGCATTTCTTTTTGAAAGCAGATTTTTTTTCCATCGTACCAATAATACTTATCTTCTCCCCAATCTCTAATACACGATACTAAAGAAACGATGTCCTGTTTTTCCTCCAAATAAACACAAAGCTGTATACTGGTTTGGTCATCTTCCAAAAAATATTGTTTGTTCAATTTCAACATTTTAGGAGTAGCTAATAAAGAATGAATAAAAGGAAATACAGGAACGCATATCCCACTCTTATTGATATAATTCTCTGTAAACCAAGATTCACCGTAATAAGACGGAGAAAAATTTTTAAAGAACGACTGACCATTTATATGAATATCTAATCGACACCAAAAATCTATATCAACTAAATCATCTTCAAACAGTTCAGGTAAAACTTCATCTGGTTCTGTATGGAAGATAAATTGAAGTTTTGTCATATTTTTAATCCCCTTTACGATAGAAAGACGCTTAACTGACAACTTTTTTCTTTCATTAATGCACCCGTTAGTTCAACAAGCAGATGCGCTTTTAGTGCATATTGTCTTCGTATTGTGCATCAATACTAACTAATAGTTAACCTTAAATCTCATTCTTTACAGATAAAAACATCCATAATACATAGGAAAGCATAAGTGTCTCGAATATTAAAAACATAATAAATGTACCTTTGACCTTTCGGTAAATCCACCAAACTATAATACTTGGTATGGTATATACGATGCATAGAAATCTAAAATTTGACCAGTTTGCACCATCTGGTGAATCAGTCAAGAGCATACCTGTTGGAAGAAAAAAGAATATCAATGCACCTACATTACAAGCTATGAATGTCCAAATCATTTTTTTCATTATCATACTCCTTCGTAATATGGGTCAAATGTGACATAAAAATCATATATGTTTTCATCCCTGTTCTTCAACTAAACTGCCCCTAGCTTAACAAGAAAAAATGACCGCCGTAGCGATCATTGCCGGAAATCAATCTTTCACTCAAGCACCCGTTACTTTAAGTACAGCTCTTCACAAACTCTTTAACCAATACTTATAATTTCAGATAAGTCAGCATTATAGATGTAATACTCAAAATTGCCACTAAGATAATCAGACCAATCAGCCGCTTCAAACGCTTAGCCAACTTTTTAGCCAATTCATCTGTAATAACTTGGTCTTCATCTAGTCTTTGAAATTCTTTTTTTAAACGATACAACTGTTGAAATACTAACACCACGCAAATCACAGATAGAATTAAACTTAAAATTGCTATGATTTTCAAAAATCTTCACGTCCTATCTTTAACTCTTGCACCCGATAGTTTAAGTACAATATTTCACAATGTTTCTTCAAGAATAAGAAAAAAAGTGACATTAATCTTGAAGAATCGCATTTATCTTAATTCATAGACATCCCCAAAAAATAATAACCAGCCATTAATCCCCAGACCGTTAAACCAACATTTAGTGCTAAACCCCCTACTTTATCGATATTAAACATCCAATTATTAAAAAAGAAGATGATGGTGTATTTTAGGAACAAGAAGATGATGAAAGTTGTCATACTTTTAGTATTAAAAATATCCATTAAAGAAGTTATAAATAAATAGCCCGAAATACCGCAAGAATAGACTATAAAGCGTTCAAATTTATCTATATAAGGATTTACCACAAAAGTGAATGCAAATATAATTGGTAGTCCTACCAATATAAGATATTGAATAATATGGTAAGTTTTACGGTTTAACTTCATTGTCATTATTAATCCCTCACTAAAAATCGGTCAATTAAATGATGCATTTTATGTTTCTCATTACCAACAATAATTTATCCCCACCATCGCACAAACACATACTGACCATACTTCAACTTTCTCTAGTGTAATTTTACACTAATTATAACAAATAACCCTGTCATTGGAAATGTTTTTTATTAAACTAACCTGCCCGTTAGCACAAGAAGAAAAAGCCACCACAATGGCAGCTGGATCTATAACTATTGCACCCGTTAGTTGAATAAGAAACATGTTTAATAATCCTTATTCGATACACACCAGCCACTTTTTTGTTTTATTTTTGTTTAATAATATGACTTCGGTATTAGAAATCCACTTCAAATCCCCAAGATGTTTAACAAATGCAAACCCATTTGGTCTTTCAATAAAAAGAATTTCACTTTTCACCGATTCATTAGTATCTCTTGATTTGATATTCATCGTAACGGTATATTTATCTATTTCGTGCTGACAGAAAATTTCTGCGGTATATTTTCTTGATGGGGAAGCCTTTTGTTTCCATACATATTCATTTTTATAATTACTTTCTATAACATTTTGATAAGCTTGTTTAAGCATTGGTACTTCCCATTCATAAGTTTCTGCTACTTTTAAGACTCCTTCATATAATTTTTCTAATACAAATTTCTTTTTTTCTTCTTTTTCACATTTTGTATAGGTCCTAAAGTCAAATTCCACTTCTATTTCAGTAAAGCCATCACAAGTTTGTATTTTATTGGAGTTTATTCTTTCTACGCAATTTATCATAATTTTTTTAGTTTCTTGAGTTAGATATTTACCCAAATGATGTAGATATAAATCAGCAATACATCTAATCTCATCCCGAAAGTTTATTCGCTTTTTCTTCCAATTCATCTCATAATCAAGACGTATTGCATCATTTTCCTGCAATGCCTGATTATTTATCAATTCTTCAATAAAAGCCTTATTTTCCTTATATGGTAAGTCTAAGTCTATATCTCTTAAAAGCAGAGAACTCACCCTCTCATTTTTTCTCTGGTTAACTAGATATTAACCTAAATTACCTTTTATGTGCACCACCAACTTACATGTCTTCTTCAGCTAACCTGCCCCGTTAGCTGAAGAAAGGTGCAGAATTAATACACACTAAATATATCATCAAATACTTCACCTGTTTCATAATCAAAAACCATTCTATATTCGCCTATCACTGAATCATCGTACTCAAAATTGAGTCTTATAACTACGTGATTAAAGTCCTCATCTGGATAATTTGTAATTGTAAAAGAAACTGTTTTAATATAAATGGAAAGTTTCTCAGGCTTAAAGCCTTCCTTAAATGTTTCTTCATATTCTTCAGGGTACTCTTCCTTCCAACTATTAAAATTCTCCCAAAATCCTTGAATAGTTTCTCGCTCTAAATCCTTCTCTAGTATCCATTTTTTAAAGTCCTTTACATTAATAAAATTGGACATTTAAATCCTCCTATAATGGCATCATCCATTGATTTCTTCATTGAATTGTTTAATTCCTTCTTGAAGTAACCTGCTCGTCAATATCAAAAAAGGATCACCGCAGCAATCCTTGTTCTTCCACTATTGCACCCGTTTGTTTAAGTACTTTGTTTCACAAACTCCATTCTAATTTAGGCAATAAAATGTCTAACATTTGACCGGCACCGGCCAAGTTAAGCTATTAAAAAGGATTGCCTAAAGAAAGAAATGTAAATTAATGAACAACATCTTCTGGATTTGACATAAAAAAAGCTAACCCTATTCTGTTAACTTTATCATTTCTTTATCTCATCAAGGTGTTGAGAATAGTATACAATGCCGCGTTTGAAGTACAGTAGTTTCTCATCAGAGGTTGTCTCGATTAAATTGGTCAAAAGAATTTCTAAAGCTTCCTTGTAACCCTGAGTATTATACAAGGCGATGGCGAGATGTACTTGCAAGGCCCGGTTGTAAGGAAATTCTCTCACACCTCGACGTAATGTTTCAACAGCTTGATGATAATATCCTAAATACCGATACGTGCTCCCCAAGCCGAGTAAGGCTCTTTCAAGATCTGATCCAGAAAGTCCCTGCTCAATAGACTTTACGTAGAAAGGAATAGCTTCTTTCTCTAATCCGGAATTGTCATTAACCACAGCTGTCTGAAAATTGATCTCTGCATCATCTGGGTAGGAATTTACCAAATCTAAAAGCAGCGTTCGAGCTTCCTCCAAAATAGCTGGATCCTGCTTGGCCCGTCCCTCTTCACGCAGTTTAATCGCTTCTGTCAGACGTTCTCGCATTTGCTATCAACACCTTTCTTCTATTCTCTTTCTATATGGTATTGTATTCTCCGATATACATATAAAATACTTATTCAACTAAACAGCTCCGTTAGTAGAACAAGAAAAAGAGCCGCTGCTACGACTCTTTGTTAAACTAAAGCACCCGTTAGTTGAAGAACCATTATTTTTTACTATAATCCTAAAACCTTAACAATTATAATGAGGAACAATAAAATGATATTTAGCCAAACGAAAAATTTAATGATAACTTCAGCCCATAACTTCCTTCGTAGTCCAAAATAAAGAATAACACAAAAAAATAGGAGGCTATAAACTTCCCTTTTAATTCCCAAATCATCGAAATCAATGAATGTATTTATTAAAACAGAGATAACAAATAAAAAAATGTATGTCTTAAACTTTTTTTCTTTTCTCTCGGACTCATCTTTAAATTCATACATTTTTCTTACCTCAACTTTTCTTCCTTTTCCTTAAGTTTAACAAATATGGTTCTTAAACTAAACTGCCCGTTAGCCACCCATACAGCGCAAGCGCTGCACCACAGAGAATGAAAATTGTTTAAAACCGTCAATAATGATTCTACGGCTGGGAGTGGAAGGTCGATACACTATGGTG
>NZ_JAGGQW010000112.1 GCF_018613065.1 Bacillus sp. ISL-7
CCCAGTCTTACAGGCAGGTTGCCCACGTGTTACTCACCCGTCCGCCGCTAACCAACAGGAGCAAGCTCCTGCAGGTTCGCTCGACTTGCATGTATTAGGCACGCCGCCAGCGTTCGTCCTGAGCCAGGATCAAACTCTCCAAGAAAGTTGATTCGCTCATTTGTTACGATGGCTTTGCTTCAATAAATGAAGCTATTAGTTATTGTTTGTTTACACGTCTTTGTTTGTTTAGTTTTCAAAGAACAAAATCGCTTATTAAAGAAGCGATAAAATCTATTATATCGCATTTTCATTAATTTATCAATTAAAAAAATATATCCATTTTTAAAAGATTGATTCTAATAAAGAGCTTATAAATAGTGTTTTCAAAAAGTGAACAAATAATATATCACATTTTCCTCATCAGTGTCAATAAAAATTTAATATTTTTGACCGCCTCAAAAGGGAAATTTCATATGATAACATCCTCTTTACGATCACTTCAATAGAAATGTTTTCCAAATGAGACCAATTAAGATCCTGTTTTTGCTAAAACCGAACCGTATATTCCATGACCTAAAATTAAAATAATCCAAACAATTGTAAAGCGCTAGAGGAAATCTCTAGCGCTTACTCAAACTGAATATTTATATAAAACCTATGTGGTTGGCCGGGTTTTTTCAGCTTTTTTGTTCTGCGGTTTCATTTCGGAAGCAAATTCAGAACTAGTTAGACTTTTTGCACTTTGTAGCCCTGATTTTGTTTTTATATTCCGTTTAGTCATGTTTTCACCACCACTCTTAAAGTTCCTATTAATTTAACCAAACAGCAGAAAAAGATGCGGAGATTCGAACGAGAATTTATTTCTTCTTTTATAAGGAATCACATTAATTTTCGATGAATCGGATAATATATATATGTGCTGTGCTTAAACGAAAGGTGGCACTTGGATATGAATAAAATAACTTATACATTGAGGAGGGCAACAATGGGAATTTTAAGTGGAAATCCTAAAGAAGAACCATTGCACTATGGTGAAGTTTTCGATATCTGGTCTTCACAATTAGTTGGAAATAGTATGATTGCTGGTTATCAAACGATGTTAAACCATACAGGGGACGATGATTTAAAAAAGTTATTAGTTGAAGCAATTGAAACCTGCCAGCAACAAAAGAAACAAGTGGAAGAACTTTTAAAAGAAAATGGTATTGGTTTACCACCAGCTGCTCCTGAGCCTCCTGAAGCATGTTTAGAAGAAATACCGGTTGGAGCAAGAATCCCGGATCCAGCCATTGCAGCGACACTTTCTGCTGATCTTGCTGCTGGCTTAGTAGCTTGCAGCCAGGTTATTGGTAAGTCCATTCGGGAAGATGTTGCCATGATGTATGGTCAATTCCATAACCAAAAGGCAGTGTTAGGAGCAAAAGTCCTTCGGTTGAACAAAGAAAAAGGCTGGCTTATCCCACCTCCACTGCATCTTAATAAACATCACGACTGCTAATAAAATTAAAAGTCAATTACCTCTATTGTAAATAAACACGGTTAGCATTAACCGTGTTTCCTTATTCCCATGAAGCCTGCAGTATCCCTTTACATTTCAGGTGGTCTTTATATATGCGTACAAAATGCATGTTATTACCCAACTTTTATCCAATGATCTGGAATTCTTAAAGCAGATGGTAATTTGGTAGTACTATCTCCCAATGCCGAATTGACTTGTGCTTGTGTGAGAAAGATACTTCCGGTGAGATCAGCACCACGTATATCAGCATCTCTAAAGTCTGCACCAATCAGATCTGTTACTCTCATATCAGATTTCCGGAGATCCGCCGCAATTAGCAACGCTCCTCTTAAATTAGCTCCCCTTAGGTCAACGCCTTTTAATTTTGCACCAAAAAGGTCTTTCCCCCTTCTTATGTCATTCTTAGGTGAAACTTTAGCACGGACAAGTTCACTAGTACGGAGAAGTAAATCATTAACGACCACTCGATGCGCTTGTACATTAAGCTCTATGATAGATTTTGGATTCAGATGGGTAAGATGCTCCGTTTCTTCTAGTACTGACTGCAAATCTTTATGGATAGGCTGTGCATCTTCTAAGCTAAGCGCTTCATTTAAGTAACAAAGCATCTCGTGAAGTTGTTGCATAATTGGAAATATATTAAACATTTCTTTAGCTATGGCTGGGTCATCCCGCCAATCCCTTCCATAGTATGTCACTTGTGATACCTTTTGACCTGCACCAAAGCATTCATATCCAACACAGCCTCTAAATCCTTCTTTTCTGAGATTTTTATGGATACCACAACGATAATCTGATTGTAAATTGGGACAAGGAGTACCTGCTTCTTTATCAAATGCAAAATCAGCCGATTTTGCATAGGGCAGCGCAACACAGCATAGTCCAAAACAATTTTCACAGTCCGCACTAAATTTTTTAAGATTAGTGTTATTTTCTTTTATTTCACTAGACATTCCTACACATCCTTTTATGTAAATTAGCTATTGCGACAAGTTATTTATAAATCTTCTATGCTTCTAATTTAACACAAAATACCCTCTCATCCGCAATAGATAAGAGGGCTTATAATCTATGAATCATTCAGGAAAGTGCTTTTCTCTTTAGCGCCCTACTGTTTAGATTATTACCATTCCAAAAAGCCATACTGGTAGCAATTAATAATAAGATACCTGTTACGATAAAAACACTTTGAACCGGGAACATTCCACCGAGGAATCCTCCAATAATCGGCCCTATCATCCCGCCTAGTTGGTTAGCGGTTTGATTCAAACTAAATGCTCTGCCACGGAAATCCTCTGGGGTCGATTTTACAACGAGCCCATTTAACGCTGGGAAGACTGCACAGAAAAATATCCCAAATACAAAGCGAATGAACGAAAATCCCCAAATCTCACTAAATAAAACTTGAGCAAATGTTCCTAATCCGCCGCCCAATAACCCGATAAATAAAACACGTTGAAATCCAACTTTGTCCGCCCATTTCCCCCATAATGGAGCAAAAAGAGCACTAGCGATTCCAGGCAGAGAGAACACTACACCCGCTAATAATGAGGCATTTTCAGACGACCCACCCAGTTTCACGATATATAAAGGGAGCACGGGCTCAATCGTCATGACAGAACAACTAGTGAGAACAGTTAGAATAAGGACGAGTAAAAAAGGGCGATTGGACAATGCTACTTTAAAGTCAGTCTTAATAGAACCCCGAACCTTACTCGGAGTAAAATTTTCCTCAACTACCCAAAAGATGATGAGGAGTGTGGCAATAAAAACAATCATGCCTGCAGTAGCAAAGGCCAAGCGATTACCGACTAAATGAGAAATTCCTCCTCCTAACAAGGGACCAAGAATCGTTCCTGATGCTGATGCGGTAGAAATCAAGGAAAGGGCATACCCTACTTTATTATTAGGAGTATTGGTCCCTATCAAAGCGATTGAACCAGGAATGAATCCACTAAGTAATCCTTGCAAAATGCGCAGAACTAATATTTCATAGGGATTTGTAACAAAAGCCATTAACGTATAGATGACAAAGAGGACAAATCCTGCACGAATAATCATCGGTTTTCTTCCGTACTTATCTGCCATCCTCCCCCAAAACGGGGATGCAATCGCTCCTGCAAAAAAGGCGGAACTAAATAATAATCCTGACCACATTTCCGTATGTTCGTGCACACCTATTTGCAGAAGAAAAATTGGTAAAAAGGGAATGACCATGGAAAAGCTTGCGGCTGTAAAGAAGACCCCAATCCAAAGTACCCATAAATTCCGCTTCCAGTTTAGCATGCATTCCATCTCCAATGTTTGATCAAATTAGTACCATTTTCTTCCTTACCAATGATCATTTTATTTTGGTTAATAATAACATACTGTTCATTTATTTTCACTTTCGAAATATTTGTATACAGAAATACATGGATTCTATGAAATAATAGCTTTTCTTTCTACCACTAAAAAAAGACCAGGATTCCTGATCTTTTGAGCTTGATTATTTTAAATTAAAGGGTTTTTTCTTTTCCGGAATTTTTCCTGACTGCATGAACTAGGAATGTACCTGAGAATACCGCAATTAATATGGAAAAGAAAACAAATTCATCTAATTGGTATCCAAATGCAGAAATGATCATTTTTATCGCGATTATCGCAATTAAGATAAACGCGGTAGTTTCCACTTCAGGAACCTTTTCAATCAATGTTAGAAATAGTTGAGCTACCCCTCGCATCATTAAAATCCCGATCACACCACCTAGAAAGAGGACCCACTCTTGATTAGAAACTCCAAATGCCGCAATTACACTGTCCAAACTAAAGGCAATGTCCATTAACTCAACCGTTAACACCGTTCTCCAAAATCCCATTTTTTTATTCGGGACTTCATCTTCGCCTTCATTATTCTTGATAAAGTTTTGAATGACAATCCAAAGTAAGTAATGACCACCGACAATTTTTATCCAACCAATATTAATTAAAGTAACTCCTACACCTATTGCTAAAATTCGGAAAAAATACGCACCAAAAATACCGTAGAATAGGGCTTTCTTTCGTTGATCTTTAGGTAATTTTTTCACTAAAATAGCTAAAACAAGGGCGTTATCGGCAGATAATAACCCTTCAAGAACAACGAGTGTCCCAATGACTCCCCAACTAGCTGGATTAGAAAATACCTTTTCAAAAGCTTCTAGTGAAAAAAATGAACTATAGCTATTGATAATTTCCTGTAGAAATTCCATTTTTTCTCCCTTTCCAACACTTTTTTTACTTCTAGCTTCTCAGTTCAAATTCTATACTTCCGGTGCTTGTCCCTCATTCACCCAATTGATGTTATCCCTTTTCTCACATCCTACTTTATATGTATGTATAGCCCTGAAATTAATGAACCAAAAACATCCCTACCTTTGAATGCGATTATATATTTTTACTTTTTGCTAGAAAAATGAGCAACAAAGGTACTGATCACGGAAAAGCCAAGGTTAATGTATAAATTTATCCTAATCAAAAAGACGATTCTGTCTCGAATCGTCTTTTTTCATGCCTTTTATCTGTAAGTTTTTTTCTATATGGTTAATAAAACCACCCAAACATTCACACTAACTTTTTACTCATGTTGTACCAAATCACTCCGCCATGGTGGGAGCTTGAAACCCCATTGTTGAGGTATCCATGGTTTTCATAGAAGCGAATTAAGTCAGCTTTACAGGTGAGAGTCATCGTCTCACGTTTTTTTGCACTTGCTTCTGTTTCTATATATGTAAGTAACGCTGATGCCACACCACGTTTTTGAAAATACTGGGACACCGCTAATCCTAAAATACTTTGATGCCCGCCAGACACAGGATTCTCCTTTATATCACTAAAGAGGTCATCTGTAATGTGTGCTTGATTAATGACAGGACCATTAACAAGACCAGCAATCACCCCCTCCTCTTCAGCTACAAAAAAACTATCTGAAATAAATTGAATGCGTTTTTCAAATGCTTCCTTCGTCGCAGCCTCTTCTTTTGTAAAGCAAAGATGTTCAATTACTATTAGTTCAGGTAAATCTTCCATTTTTACGTTTCGAATTTTTAACATATCTATCATTCCTCCAACCTAATTAATTATATCAATAATTCGATCAAATAAAATTACCAAAGTGTCCTTTACGGGCTCGTCTTAATTACATACACTAAAACAATTCAACAGTTTGGGAGTGAAATGAATGTATTCTAACTTAGTTTCAAATGTTAGAACAGCCTTGGCTTACACGGTACAGGCCATTCGATTTGCCGATAGTGCCTTAATCCTTTTTTTAGAAATGTCCGCATTTCCTTTACCACCAAATCCAATTAAAATACAATTCTACCAAGATGTCGTCGATAATCTAACAGAGGCTTATCTTGCCATGAAAGCTTTACCTTTCGATACTCATTTTCCTAGTGATCCTGTTTTTCCAAATGCCCCTATTGTTCCCCAAAGCCAAGATAACCAACACCTTATTCATCTATCCGACAACCGTATCTCACTGGCATTAGATAAGACGGAAGATACCATTAACTATCTTGACCAAGCGATTCTGTTAAGCGGTGACAATGATCGACTTAACGGGCAGCTCTTTTTCATTAAACTAAGTTTAGTTGCCGCTCGAGACGCACTCGTTTCAGGTCTAAATGAACCGGATTTTGATAACCATTAATCTTTACCGACGACACTATTTTTCTATGGTGACTGGCACGATTAACCCCTAATTGTTACCGTCGACTCCTTTTTTCTATGGTGGCGGGCACAATTATCCTTTATGAAGGACATAAGTCTCCGCTGAAGCTAGAGATTAGTCCTTCATAAGTGCCGCTTAATGATGCTTTTAATTTTCCATTAATAATTCCTCCTTATTTTCTTACCAATTGAATGAAATGCCTTTACATATAGGTTGACCTAACTTCTGGCAGGATGTATAATTCAAACATAAGTTTATCCTTTAAACAAAAGTTTATAAGGCCGTTTTACTTAACCAACAAACATCATAAGGGGGTACATATTTTGAAAAAACAAAAAGTGGGAATGGCACTATCACTTGTTCTTGCTGCAGGTACACTGTTAGGCGCTTGTGGAAAAAGTCATGACAACAAAGGTGATGAAGCAGCCAAAGGCGGTGGGAATGATCAAACTTTCACTGCTGCAATGGTGACTGATATCGGGGGTGTTGATGACAAATCATTTAACCAATCATCTTGGGAAGGTCTAAAAAGTTTTGGTGAAGAAAACGGTTTGAAAAAAGGTATAGGCGGTTACGATTACCTTCAATCCAAATCGGATGCCGATTATACAACAAACTTAAATAAACTTGCTCGTGAAGGATTTGACTTAGTTTATGCGATCGGCTTCTTGATGCCAGCAGCAGTTGAGGAAATTGCAACCCAGCAAAAAGATTCCAAATTTGCAATCGTTGATGCTGAAGTAAAGCAGCCTAACGTTGCTAGTATTTTATTCAAAGAGCAAGAAGCTGGATTCCTTGCAGGAATAGCAGCGGCTAAAACCACAAAATCTAACCATATTGGATTTATTGGCGGCATGGAAATTCCAGTGGTTGAACGTTTCGAATCTGGTTTTTTAGCCGGAGTTAAAGCTGCTAAACCTGAGGTAAAAGTGGACGTGCAATATGCAGGTGCGTTTGACAAGGCAGAACTTGGTCAAACAATCGCTTCTAAAATGTATTCTTCTGGTGCGGACGTAATTTTCCACTCCGCAGGAGGAACTGGTGTTGGTTTATTCAAAGAAGCAAATGACCGAAAAGCAAAAGACCCTGGCAAAGATATTTGGGCTATCGGTGTAGACCGCGATCAAGCTGATATGGGTAAAGATGTGGTTCTTACATCTGCTTTAAAACGTGTTGATGTAGCTGTTAAAGACCTGGCAACAAAAACAAAAGAAGGTAATTTCCCGGGCGGCGAAGTTGCGCTATTTGGTTTAGCAGAAGATGGTGTTGGCTTAGCCCCTATCAATGCAAAAGCTACAAACAAAGCGGAAATTGAAGCTGCCATAAAAGAATGGGTTGAAAAGATTAAATCAGGTGATGTAAAAGTTCCTGAAACACGTAAAGAATTAAAAACTTTTAGTCCAAAGTAATCGTACTGATTAGGAAGATTAAATGGGGTGAGTTTGTGCCTGAAAGAATGAATGATAAAGAACAATTGATTATCGATTTAATACGTAAGAACCCCTATGTTTCTCAGCAAGAACTGGCTGAAATATTAGGCTTATCCAGGCCTTCCATTGCAAATATTATTTCTGGCTTAATTAAAAAAGGTAATATTCTAGGCAGAGCTTATATTCTTAGTGAATCACAACAGGTTATTTGTATAGGCGGGGCTAATATTGACCGTAAATTCCATATCAAGGACAAAGCCCAGTTAGGTACTTCCAATCCAATTTACGCCACTCAGAATGCCGGCGGGGTTGCCCGGAATATCGCTGAAAATCTAGGGCGACTTGGAATGGAAGTATCACTTATTTCTACATGCGGCGCCGATAAGGACTGGTCGGTCATTGAAGATTCATCCTCTCTCTACATGAACTTAGAAACCGTGACCCAATTTCCTGAAAAATCAACAGGTTCCTACACGGCTGTTTTAGACTCTAGCGGAGAATTAGTTATTGCGTTAGCGGATATGGAAGTGTATGAGGCCATCACACCTGATTTACTGCTTAAACATGACGTACAATTAAGTCATGCCAAATGTATTATGGTCGATTTAAACTGTCCGAAAGAAACGATTCAATTCTTATGTCATTTCGCAAATAGCCATGATTTACCGATTGTGTTAATACCCGTTTCATCGCCAAAGATGAATCGATTACCAGATAATTTAGAAGGTGTTGCATGGCTCATTACGAACCGAGATGAATCTGAAACTTACCTCCAAACTGAAATCAAGAATGAGGAAGATTGGAAGAATGCATTAGAAAAATGGCTGGCACTAGGGATAGCCAATGTGGTTATTACTAATGGAAAACAAGGCTCGATGATAGGTAATAAAAAAGAAGGAATTTTTCATGTACCTTCTATTGACATTAATGAAGTCGTCGATGTAACGGGTGCGGGAGACGCTTTTTCCTCTGCTGTTATATACTCTTGGTTAGAAGGTAAATCGTTGGTCGAAATTGCTAAAGCTGGGAGTATGAATGCTTCTAAAACACTGCAATCATCTTATACAGTTAGACAGGATTTATCAGCAGAACAACTACAAAAAGACATGGAGGAATTATCATGAAACAATACATTACATTATCTGAAGAAGTACGTATCGCCAAGGAACAAGGAAAACCAATCGTTGCCTTAGAGTCTACAATTATCTCACATGGTATGCCATACCCACAAAATGTGAAAACCGCACGTGAAGTGGAACAAATTATCCGTGATAATGGCGCTGTTCCGGCAACAATTGCAATCGTTGATGGAAAAATTAAAATTGGATTATCCGATGAAGAGCTAGAAATGTTCGGTAAGAGTTCAGATGTAGCAAAAGCATCTAGACGTGATTTAGCTTATTTACTCGCTACAAAAAAACTGGGGGCAACAACAGTAGCCGCAACGATGATTTGTGCCGAGGCTGCAGGAATTAATATCTTCGTAACTGGTGGTATTGGCGGTGCTCACCGCGGTGCAGAGACTACCATGGATATCTCTGCAGACCTAGAAGAACTCGGGCAAACAAACGTGGCCGTCATTTGTGCAGGTGCCAAATCGATTCTAGATTTAGGGTTAACAATGGAATATCTTGAAACAAAAGGCGTACCTGTTATTGGTTATCAAACCGATGTACTCCCTGCCTTCTATACGCGTAATAGTGAATTCTCAGTGAACTTCCGTGCAGACGATGCGGAAACAATCGCCTCGACTCTAAAAGTTAAATGGGATTTAAACCTAAAAGGCGGAGCTGTGATTGCCAACCCAATCCCTGAAGAATTCGCCATGGATGAAAAAACCATTACTAATGTAATTGAAGCAGCTTTAAAGGAAGCAGAAGAAAAACACATATCCGGTAAAAATGTAACGCCATTCTTACTAGGTAAGGTGAAAGAATTAACTGATGGTAAGAGCCTAGATGCAAACATTGCTTTAGTTAAAAACAATGCAGTGGTGGGAGCTCAAATAGCTGTAAGTTTTAATGGTATGAAATAAGGATTGAAAAACAACTTTTCCCGGCAGGCAGCCTCATGCTTGCAGACAAATCTAGCTTTTAGATGAGTCTGCAAGCTTATTTATTGATATAGGATTCTTTTGGAAGTTTAGCTGCTATTTTCCACAAGAAAATATTAAAAAGAGCGGAATCCTCATCCTTCGTTTATACTCACTTTCATTCCTAAATTCCATTTGCAATTCCTTCTTGGTAAATTTCTCGAACTTGAGCCCAATCTTCATTTTGCATATTATCTATTAGAATAGAATTTTTCATAAAACCACTTGTTTTATATTATTTATAATGATTTAACTTCTTCAATAATGGATTCTCCCTCACTTTGGTCAGTATCTGTCCATTTCCATCTCTCATGTAATCTAATTCTTCCATCTGGCAGAGTTTCTGGGGTAGATTGACATTGACCGCCTCTTATTTCGTTTCTTGAGTTAACATGGTTATACCTAAACTGTAAATTGCCCTTTTCCTCAACTATTCCAATAAGTGTTCCTTTTACAATGTCTCCTCCATAATATGTTGCTGAAAGTATGTTTCCTTCTTGTTGGTACTCAAAAAATGTTTCTAATGAAACCTCACCGTTAGCTGTATTTTCGACTGAAACAAATTTCCGTCCATTGTAATTTATCAACATTCAACCCCCTTAGTAGTTTTAATATTCAAACATTTTATCACATCTTTTATTCATTTTGATTGTTAATATCTGAGTTAATAAAAAGAAATCTTTCTGTTATTGATGTCCCATATGCTGTAGTTGGAACAAGAGGAAATGTTTATATTGATATTATGAATGAATAAAAATAATAACATCTATCAAAGTCGAATATTCTCAAAATGTTCAACAGTGGGAAATGGGTCATAAAAACGATGTAACTGTTTTTTCCATTCTTGATACTCGTTTGATTGCCTAAACCCAACTGTATGGTCTTCTAATGTTTCCCACTTTACCAATAATAAATATTTCCCTTTAACTTCTATACAACGTTGTAATTCGTGAGATATGTAACCTTTCATAGATGTAATGATTTCTGATGCCTGACGAAATGCTTCCTCATATTCCTCTTCCATTCCTGGTCTAACCTTAAGCATAACTGCTTCCAATATCATCTAATTCCCCCTTAAATAGATTTGCCTTTGCCGTTTTGTAAAAATTCGACATAAATCTATTTTTTCCTTTATTACAGTCGAATAATTCTTAAGAAAGTCGCTTATATGTATTTTTCATCACATCTTCTTTTAACAATCGGATGTACAATCGTAGTGAATCTTTAATAGAAAAGAGGCATAGTCTATTTATTTATCGAAATCTATACATAATAGTTTAGGAGGTTGTTCTTTTGTTCAATTTACTAATTTTCGTTTTAATTACTATTACTCTAATCTTATTGAGTCTTTTTATTGATGGGCTGATGAGGCTGCATAACAAGAAAAGGAAGGTAAAAAAAATATAGTCAGAGATGGCATGGAAGGTTATTTAGATCAAACATTTGGTATTGGACCAGTAAAAATATTTAAAACAATGTTTGATGCCGATGGCAATGTAAGTTATTTGGTTTATTTGCCGCAGTACGAATGGTTCAAAACCCCAAATTACAAATGGTATGAAGTGTATGCCACCAAAAACGGATTTCAACATACTGAAATCGAGGGATGATTTCAGTCTTATTGACAAAGAACGCCCCATTTCTATGGGGTGTTCTTTGATTTATCAGGTATCTAGTGCATGGGACAACTATTTTACACAGCAATATTTGATAAAACTATTTCATCATTCTGTCGATTGGGCTTTAGATGTGTTTTGTACTTGTGTTACGGCCGTTAAAGCAGACGAAATTTCGTTTGATGCCTGTTTCATCGCTTCCTGGGCGAGAGTAGGATCGGAATTTGCTTTTTCAATTGCTTTTGTTAACAATTCTTCTGTTAGTGCTACATTTGCTTTTGCTTGGTTTAGTTGATTTACATCAATTTGTGGCATGAGTTTCTCTCCTTTTGTTATGGCTGTGTTAAACTAGTTTGTTGATTTCCGCTCCGGGCGCATCGCTTTCCGCGGGCGGGTTCGGGGAGCCTCCTCGGCACTAAAGCTCCTGTGGGGTCTCCCCTGTCCCGTTCCCGGAGAAGTCTCGCGTCCTCCGCTCCAATCAACAAGGTTACAATATCATCTTTACCTTTAACACAGCCGTTGTTTTAAATTACTTCTATATCATCACCATGCATTTTATTTTTATTTAAGGTAAAAATTACCTCGAAAAAAAATGCCTCGGAGTTATCTCCAAGACATTTTTTACAATTTTTATTCATTCTTACTTAACATTTTCGATAATGGTTGCTACACCTTGTCCTCCACCGACACATAACGTAGCTAAACCATAGCGGTTTTCTCTTTTCTTCATTTCATGAATTAAAGTTACCAAAATTCTTGCTCCGCTTGCACCGATTGGGTGACCAAGTGCAATCGCACCACCATTAACATTTAACTTTTCTTTATTAAATTGAAGCTCGCGATCTACAGCAATCGATTGTGCCGCAAATGCTTCGTTTGCTTCAATTAATTCAATGTCTTCTAAAGATAAAGACGCTGTTTTTAGAGCTTTTTTCACTGCAGGGACAGGACCGATTCCCATAATACTCGGATCCACACCTACAGTAGCGTTTGCTTTAATTGTTACTAGAGGGGTTACGCCTAATTCCTCTGCCTTTTTACGGCTCATCACTACAAATGCTGCCGCTCCATCGTTAATTCCTGAAGAGTTAGCAGCAGTAACAGATCCATCCTTTTTGAATGCAGGACGAAGCTTACCCAATCCTTCTGCAGTCGTTCCAAACCGTGGGAACTCATCTTGGCTGAATAATGTCACTTGTCCTTTACGGCCAGGTACCTCAACAGGGACAATTTCATCAGCAAATCGATTGGATTCAATCGCTGCTTGTGCCTTTTGCTGACTCCACGCTGCAAATTCATCTTGTTCAGCACGTGTGATTTCATATTTCTCAGCAAGATTTTCAGCTGTAATTCCCATATGATAGTCATTTTCTGCACACCATAATCCGTCTTTAATCATACTGTCTAAAATTTTCTGATCGCCCATTTTAAATCCATTTCGTCCGCCTTTTAACAGATGTGGAGCTTGACTCATATTCTCCATACCGCCTGCAACAACCACTTCTGCCTCTCCAGCTAGAATCGCTTGTGTTGCCAAGTGAACAGCCTTTAATCCTGATCCACAGACCTTATTAATTGTCAATGCTGGTGCCTCTTGAGGAATACCTGCAGCAAGAGAAGCTTGTCTTGCAGGATTTTGTCCAGCTCCTGCTTGTAAAACATTCCCCATAATCACTTCATCTACATCATTAGGATTAATTCCAGCTTTTTGAATAGCTGCTTTAATTACAGTAGAACCTAACTGTACAGCCGAAACATTTTCTAAACTCCCTAAAAAACTACCAATTGCTGTCCTTACTGCGCTTACAATTACAACTTCATTTACAGTCATTCTGATTTCCCCCAAAAAGTGATTTATGTATTCAAATAATAATTCCTCACAAATTTTACTACATTTCGCGGTATTTTTCGTGACAAACTATTCGACAAATTCAGAGTTTTTTTATTTATCGCTATAAAAAAATTAAGATCTTAACCTGACATATTCAACGTTTATCCCCTTTAAAAAAGGCCTAGAAAATCCACTATTGGCAAAGTAAAAGGTGTAATTACATCGATTGAAAATATTAATAAAACAGGCAAAAAAATTATGTCGAACTTTCGTGTAAATTGACATGTTTTGTAGAACAATTTTCGAGTTTATCCTAACTTGGCATTTGAACAAATAAATGAACGAAAAGATTATGACCGAACCTCCATATATTGTAATATAGCAATTTAGTAATAGTGGTTACCATAATAAACCAAAAAGAGAGAAAATAATTATTTTCTCCCTCAATTTGCAGCTATATTGTCTAAATAACTAATCCGCCATCCACACTTAAGATGGTTCCGTTAATATAATTCGCCTTATCCGAAGCCAAGAATACATATGCTGCGGCAATATCTTCTGGTTTGCCAAGCTTCCTAAGCGGAGTCTTTTCCTTCATAAATTGAAGCACCTTATCTGGCACCGCTGCAGTCATACCTGTTTCAATGAAACCTGGAGCAACTGCATTGACTCGGATCCCCTTAGGGCCAAATTCTTTTGCCCAGCTTTTCGTCAGCCCAATGACGCCCGCCTTTGTCGCGGCATAATTTGTTTGACCAATATTCCCATATAAACCAACGACGGAAGATGCGTTAAGAATAACGCCCGACCCCTGCTTTAACATATTAGGAGCTACAGCTTTTGTGCATTTAAAAACACCTGATAGATTGACAGAAATGACTCTTTCCCAATCCGATTCCTCCATCTTTGTTAAAAAACCATCCAGTGTAATTCCGGCATTGTTAATTAAGATATCGATTCGGCCATGCTTACCAATTGTGGATTGAACCATTTCTTCTATCTGAGTGCTGTCCGTTACATCGACTTTATAAAATTCTACTTTTTCATGATTCAATTCTTCTAATGCAGATTTACCAGCCGACTCATCATAATCACAGATGACGACGTTTGCACCCTCTTGGAGAAATTGTTTAGCCGTTTCTTTTCCAATCCCCTGTGCACCACCTGTAATTAACACAACCTTTTTACTAAACTCCAAAATAAATCACCTCGTTTTTTTCTTTTCAGAATAGACCTTTGCACAACAACAGCATCCCTAGGCAAATGAGAAAAGAAATCCAAAACAAAAAAGTGGCGATGAAACTAGGCTTTGGACAAAATTAAATCCATTTTTACCCATATTATGATGGATTATTGCTAATTATCACTCTTGTTAAAATACTTTACAATTCGCAAGAAAGTGAGAAATTTGTCAAAAAATGATGAAATGTATTTTAATAATTTTTAATCTTTCACCTTTTAAAATTTCGATGAAGTTAGTATGATGGATAGGTCAACAAAACAAATGTAGGAGGAAAAAAATGAGCACAGACTTTAATTTTTATGAAATGTGGAAGGATCTTTATTCACACTCCAGTAAGTTATTCGATGAGAAAGTAAGTAATGATTTCCCTTCTCAAGGCATGGGACAGGTATTGGAGATGAATCTTCAATTAAAAAAAATGATTGATGAGTCAACGGTAAAATATTTAGAATTTATGAATGTACCAACTCGAAATGACATTGCTAACATTTCTTCGCTGATTGTCAATGTCGATGCAAAAGTAGATGATTTAGAAGAAAGATTAGAAGAGAACTTGGATAACCAAGACCAAGAGTCATTTAAAACAGAATTGTCGAATTTAAAAAAGGATATGAAGAATTTAGATCAAAAATTGAACCAAATCCTTAATGTGTTAAAAACACCAGTAGAAACCAAGAAATAGAAACGCATTACATAAATGTAAATGTAAATGTAAAACTTTTGGCATAACAACAACTACAACAACAACTACTATATATTGGGAGTGGAAAAGAATGACAGAATTAAAAGATAAAGTAGCAATCGTAACAGGCGGCAGCAGAGGAATCGGTGCATCAATTGCATTGGAACTGGCTAAAAATGGTGCGAAAGTTGTCATTAACTATAATATTCGTAAAGAACTAGCAGATAAAGTAGTAGCAGAAATAAATGAAATTGGCGGAGAAGCTTACGCTGTTCAAGCAGATGTTTCTGAAAGTAATGAAGCAGCATACCTTGTACAAGAAACCATCAACCATTATGGTAAATTAGATATCCTGATTAATAATGCAGGAATTACAAGAGACAGCACGTTCAAAAAATTGAAAGAAGAAGATTGGAGAAAAGTAATTGATGTTAATTTAAACAGTGTTTACAACAATACATCTGCAGCATTACCTTATCTTCTTGAATCAGATGCTGGCCGCATCATCAACATTTCGTCCATTATTGGTCAAGCAGGCGGGTTTGGACAAACCAACTATGCTGCCGCAAAAGCAGGACTAATTGGATACACTAAATCTCTCGCTCTTGAACTTGCTAGAAGTAAAGTAACAGTTAATGCGATTTGCCCAGGATTTATTGGAACCGAGATGGTCCAAGCCATTCCTGAAAAAGTTCTTGCAGGAATCGTTGATAAAGTACCACAAAAACGCCTAGGCAAACCAGAAGAAATCGCTCGTGGAGTTGTTTTCCTATGTAAAGATGGTGACTATATTACTGGTCAGCAATTAAATATAAACGGTGGACTTTACATGTAAGTGTCATGAATGTACAACCTTCTTTATATATTAAAAGAGTAAATAAATCATATAAGGAGTGAACAGTTATTAACGCTCAAATGCTAAAAGAATGGAATGAGATGCTAGAGGCTACCCCTCAAAAGTATCAAGAGATGTACCAACGTGTAATTAGGGCATCTCAAGTGTTAACGACCGATGCCGAGCCCGAAGTAGCACCTACACCGAAGGAATTAGTTTGGACTAGAAATAAAGCAAAACTCTATCGGTATATATCTGATCAACCAAAAAAACATAGAACCCCACTTCTATTTGTTTATGCTCTAATTAATAAGCCTTATATATTGGACCTTACCAAAGGTGGTAGTTTAATAGAATTTATGGTTGAACGTGGGTTTGATGTTTACCTTCTTGACTGGGGTACACCAGGTTACGAAGATAGACATATGAAACTGGATGATTATATTATGGACTATATACCACGTGCCGTTCGTAAAGTAATGAGAAGATCTAATGTTGAGGAAGTATCGATCCTTGGTTATTGCATGGGTGGAACGATCACGTCTGCATTTGCAGCATTACACCCTGAATTGCCAATCCGCAACCTCGTCTTTATGACTAGTCCTTTTGATTTTGAAAATAGCGGCGCATATGGTGCGATGTTAGATGAGCGATATTTTAATATTGATAAAGTGGTAGAAACCCTTGGTGTGATTCCACCAGAAATGATTGACTTTGGAAACAAAATGATCAATCCAATTGGAACCAACTTTGGACCATTTATTAGTCTTGTTGAGCGTGCTGACAATGAAAATTTCATAAAGAGCTTTAAATTACTGCGAAAATGGTTAAACGACGGAATTTTATTCCCTGGTGAAGCCTACCGTCAGTGGATTAGAGACTTTTATCAAAAAAACAAACTGATAAAAGGTGAAATGGTTATTCGTGGTCAAAAGGTAAAACTGGAAAATATCAAGGCAAATGTGCTCAACTTAGCTGGGAAAAACGACCTCATTGCCCCACCGCATCAAGTTGAAGCATTGATGAGCAAGATTTCTAGTGAAGATAAACAATTTAAAGTTTTACCTGTCGGGCATACCTCCATTACTTATGGCAGTCAAGCAACAAAAATAACTTATCCAACCATTTCCGACTGGTTAGAAGAACGATCTAACTAATTATAGTGAAAGTCTAATCAATGAGGAATTTCTTTTACATTAGAAGAGTGTCCCGAAACACGTGGGGCACTCATTTTTTATTTTATCTAGTAGCAAACACTTCTGCGAGGATAACAAGTTACTAGTAGTGGTAAAATTAATTATATGCAATTTTCAGAGAATTGGCAAGAGATAAATAAATAAAATATTCTATTAATTCAGTGAATACTTTTATATGGCTTAATAGAGTGATTGGATCTATCCTATTAAAAATATTGCCGATTAAAGTTTTTTAAAAAAAATGGATAAATCATTTAAAGCCGGAAGATTTCTCCCGGCTTTTTTAGTCTTTCAGTACAATTTTTTCAACACCAAAAATGTAATGGTTGAACTTATCTCATTTAAGTGGCTCTGATCTGCCCACAATATTAAGTAATTGTAAGTGGCTCCCGCGAGTTGAATCGGTTTTGGATATCGAATAATCAGTGCAGCCTGCCCTCTCATCTCTTGCGGTTGGTCCTCAGATGGAAAAATGAGGCATGACTCATGTGTTTGAATTATGCGAGGTTGAGATCCGTATGGTAGTAGTTGGTGGAAGGCTTCATTGTGGCATACAGTATTAATCGGTTCTTCTGAGGAAATCGCTGAAATTTGGACGAAGCCGTCTGGTCCTTCATATCTTTCATCCGTTACTTTTTGCCAATGAGCCGGATATCGAAATTGTACGTTATAGACTTTATTCGCATAGGTCCTTCTCAGCGGAGAAATGGGTCTCGGGGACCATTGCAAAGATCTAATTAATACCCCTTCAATTAACCTGATTGGAACAGGATGCAATACGTCGATTAACCACAATTCGTTCGCAGCTCCTTGGTTTTTACAACCTGAAAGATATGCCAATTTCCTGCCATCCGGGGACCATGTTATGGGAGTGGCAAAGCAATTCGAAATCGCTATTGTTCGATCGTTCTCTCCCCCCCTTCCTGTTAATCGAATCTGAGAAAAATAGCCCACGTTTTCAAAAGCTGTAGCACTGTAGGCGATGGATGATGAATCAGGCGGCCATACCGGAAAATAGTTTTTCGCAAGCGGACCTCCCCTCACTTCATTTACTCTTCCAGTTGAAAGTTCCAGGGTATAAATTATGGAAATACTTGCTCCGGGAGAAGTATACAATACATATGTCCCATTTGGGGAAAGACGAACATCATTCAATCGGCCACCGGTGTTCTGAGTAATTTGACGCTTTCCGGTTCCATCGGTTCGAATCCGAAAAAGCTGACTGATTCCTGCTCCATTGGGTGCTTGATACAGCAGCTCCGTCCCACTCGGAAACCATTGGACATCCGTTGTACCTGACTGGTTTATTCGCTGGAATTGATGTGTGAAGACATGATACATGATTATTTCATTCTGTTTCGAATAGGCTAATTTTTGACTGTCCGTGGACCAACTTAAATATTGACCTTCCGCTTCTGCAAACTGATCAATACGAGCAATGGAGCCATTAACTACTTGGACAACGTAAAGAATTCCATTACGTCCTGTGAAAGCGATACTGCTGCTGTCGGGGGACCAAAAAGGAATCGAAGTGGATTCTCCTAAACCATTGGTAAGCTGTAAATTCTGTCCATTGCCGGGATTATATAGCCATAAATCATAGCTTCCCCCTCGGTTGGATGTATACGCAATCATTCCTCGGTCCCCCGGAGGTGCATAAGGAATAATCAACTTCATTCCTGGACTTAAATTATTGGTTGGAAGCTGGTTAATCTGTCTGATTAGCTCATAATTGTTTTGCCCACCCGTTATGATGTTAAATCTTCGTGCAATTTGAAACAATGTGTCCCCGGGTTGAACGACATGAGGGCACTGAAAAACTTACGTTTTTATTTTTTATGGTTGAACAAAAGACAAAAAAAGCAACTTTCTTCCGAAATAGAAGATAAAGTTGCTTGTTCCCCTTGGCTATTCTTATTCCTTTTCATTTAGAAGCTTTATAATCCGTTTTAGATTGACTGCGAATATCGTTATGGCTCCTTGAATCCCCAGTCCAAATA
>NZ_JAGGQW010000011.1 GCF_018613065.1 Bacillus sp. ISL-7
AAATTAAGTTCTTTTCTAGGATATACATCTAGGAATTTTTTTATAAAAAGTTGCAATGGAACATTGGGTGCTTGTTTCACTAACCTGCCCGTTAGTGCAGCAAGCATAACTTCACAAATATGTATAAATATTAGCTTATATACATTTTTTCTTGAGTATCGATTCATAAATTTACTGCCAAAACATACATTAATTAATTTCCAGAAACAGCCAAACAAGGGTCTGCCTGATTGACCAAGGCAATCATGTATGCCTCTCCATGTAAAAATGTACGTTTCAAACTGGAAAAAAGTGTCCCAATTTATCAAGCAAAAACTGTGTCATCTCTTTCAAGCGGTCACAATATGTTAATTTATAAGTATTTTTATATGGTGATATTGTTTTATATTCCTCTTCAAAATCTTCATTCACCCGATGTATTGAAATTTTAACCCAGGATCATTATGTTAGAAGTTCGTTTCGGATAACATAGAAATTATCGATATATTAAATTAGCCAATTAGATGAAAGTAGATTTACACATTCATTTTTCAGATTTCCGAGTAAAGCTACATTCATATTAAAACCAATATCAAAACATATGTTATTAATGACAATAAAAATAATAATGTTGGTGCTGTTAATGGTTAAGATAATCATTATTTCTGAGATATAGCTTCTGGAAAGAAACATTGGAAGTAAAAGAAAGAAGATTTTGTCCTCATTTTCTATGGATCCAGATTTATATGTGGAAGTGGAGCAAATTGATACCGGGGGAGAATAAGGGGATAAACCTAAAACAATTAACATCCGAAAAAAGAAATTTGTAAAATTAAGAATTAAAAAACCTTATTTTTAAAAATTGTGCATATTTTTTAAAAAAAGGTCTACTCATTTTTCCATTTTTCGTTTATACTGTATTATAACAATAGAAATAAAAACTAACTGTATTAATAAAGGAGGAGATTTAAATGTTAGTTAGTCCGGTTGAATTTTTCCGCAATTTGCAAAAAAAGGAATGTCCTGAATGCAGGCAGCATATGCAAGAGCAAGCAGAAAGTTATTTGATTGAATGTGATCGCTGTTTATCCAAAAAAGAAGAGTAAGTTTGTTAACTCTCCAGCATTGCTGGGGAGTTTTTAATTTCATATCAATAAATTACCGTTCTATAGAGAATTTGATAGGTATAAACCCTATGCGTCAGGCAAAACCTTAAATAAGTTTTTTCATAACTTAAAGATTTTGAAGACATAATAAATTAAATAGTGGTGCGCAGCCTTTTTCTGTTTCACAAACAAAGGAAGTTAGTGGATTAAGATTTCCTGTAAAAGAACTATAAAGGCACATAATTAACCGCGTTAAATTAAATTATTTAGAGGTTGGGATTATTGAAATTTGAAGCCAAACTAATCTAAAGGGAAATTTTATAAATAAGAACAATATAAAAAACCATGTTGATAACGACAATAAAATATATGTTAATTATAACAATAATAATAAATATAAAATTGTTATATATTATCATTAATGACACTATCAATCTCTATCTACAGGTTTATTTTTAATGTTTACAAATTGTATACTTCGAACAATATTGATCTTAAAAGTCCAAATATAAAATTTCATATAAAAAATTACAGTAATATTTTACGAATAACGGATTTCCTTAAAAAACCTTAGTATCCTGGGCAAACTGTGAAAATCATTGTGATAAAAACAATTGATTGAGGGATCCGGAAAAATGTAAGCAGCTTATTTATTCCATGTGAATAATTCTGTTGTTTTTTAAAATTAAAAGATCCGATTACCTTGAATTGGAGATGTATGCAGGATGTCCTAATCCGACAAACTGACGTCTTTCCATGAAAAGCTATAAAAATTTTCTAAACATGATGGATCACTTGCACTAACAGCTTTTGAAAAATCAGATACCTCAAAGATAAACTCAAAAGTCAGGGGATAACAATAACCAGAAAAAAGTCTTTTTAGGTCTTAATATTAACCCTGATAAAAAGAGTTTATATTTTCAATAAAGGCCTATTCTCTCTCTATTTTGTAAACCTCTGCTCTTTAAATTGTTAAGAATGGAAGGAGAATTCTATGACGTCATTTTAACCAAACACCGATATAATAGACGTTTGAAACATCCACTTGTAACTTGACCAAAGGTTTAACTCCTTCTAATATATTTAATAAAACCGAAAATGCGGAGAAAGAGACATAAGATAGATGTTTCTAAACTAATCTATTTAATTATTAAACAACCACTTTAAATCTAATCTTTTATTCAACTCTATAATCAATCAAGAATAGGGCAATAAACTTCCTTTTAGAAGATGTTTTCCCTGTGTTTATCTCAAATCTTTGAATTCCTTATCGCACTTCCACTTTAACCAGTTTCACGCCCGCCTTTTTTGCATCTTTGACTGCTTTTTTTAACTGCTTTGATACACTTTTATCCTTCTTTTTATTTGACATGTTCATCTTTCCTTTCTAGAAATTCGTAGTAGCCAGTATTCCCTTATTCTAAAAAAATATACAAAAGAGTTCTATATTCCTCCTTCCCTCACTATATATCTAATAAAACATGGAAAAGTGGAAAAGTGACCATGAGCTAGATTGAAAAAGTAAGAGGGGGAGAAGGAAAGTGGAGAGCTTAAACCCAATGTTTCAAAACACTCATTCAAAAAAAATTATTTCAAAAAAAGATGAACTAGAAAGTTTCCCTAAGAAAAGACGACAACCTCGTTCGGATAAATGCCACAATATTAAATTCCCTGTAACACCTATCATGCAGATGAAATTGCGCACCCTCTGTAAGCAAATGGAGAGATTTATTCAAACTAAAGAGGGACAACCTTTAAGCCAGACCGCATTTAATACTACCCTCTTAAAGTTCGGGTTAAGTCATATCGATATAGTGGATTGGGTTCAGGATTATAAAGATACCAAAACCTATATGCATACCATGCTGAAAGAAAATAGTTACAATGGGATTGGAGGTCCGTATGGACTGGCCATTCAAAAACAATTATCAGAACGTAAGGTCGTTTTCATTATAATGGTCAGCGTCTTGAATTGGATTGAAAAGGGTGGTTCTCTTGAAGAAATCCTACAGTAAGTTGAATCTCCTTCAAAAAAAATTACAAGGCCTCTCTTCTCCAAAAGGCTTTTTGGACTATATATTAGGAAACCGAAAGTACCTAACCATTGTCACCGGTTACTACGATTATATAAGAGGGGAAGTGTTTATCGACGACATGTTCGATATATTTGATGATGTGCCTCGAAGATTTGATTTAGCCGTCCTGATTCATCTGCTTTATAAGGATTTCCTTACCCAGATCAAAAAAGGTAATATAAATAAGCAGGTTGCAGGGTTCCTGGTGTCAGGAAAAGCACGATATTTAGGAGAAAAGAAAGTAGAAAAACGAGTTATGAAGGCTTTGACAAAAAATGTTTTTTCATTTGAGTCCATTGAAGAGGAGATCAACGAGGAGGAATCAGAAAAAGAGAAGAAAGCTTATATCACAATTCAAATGAAGGAATCTGAAATATTAAGGGGGGAGATCTTTTTACATGACCTCACCCCTTATCTGAACGACCAGCATGTAACAATTGAGGATTTGTTGACGATTCTTTATTTAGACTTCATCAACCAGATAAAAGAACAGGGGAATTCAGATAAAATACAGAAAAGTATTCTTTCTCACCTGAAATCGGCCCTTTAGAAACGATATCAGGTGGGAAACCATCAAACGAGAACCTTAATTGTAGAAAAAACTCAAAACCCTTACAAAACATATTCATTACTAAGAATAAAGCCAGAGCTTACAATATAAAAAATTGTACATCATCAAACAATAACCAGGCTTCCTTTTAAAAAGGATTTCTAAGTTAGCAAGTACCCGTAATAAGCAAAATCCCTTTAAGGCCCATCGTTAATCCACCGCTTCTCTTTGAATTAAGTAACTTATATACTCTCCTTTTATTCTAATCCAGTGTAAAAACCAATCCGCCTGTAATCTTAATTGGTTCGGAAGGAATCTTAGCCTGTTCGAATCGGATATTCCGTTTTTTTTCACTTTCGGGAACTAGTTTCATAGTGTTTTCATTATCCTTGATTATTTCTCCTGCTTTTGTCTGCTCTTCATTGACGTCCTTCCCTCCAGTGTTTACTTTAGGGGACTGCTGTAGCCATAAACTGTTCTGTTCTAGCGACCATAAAGGAGTAGGTAGAGGGACGTCACGCCTTTGATAGGGCTTTAATAACTCATGAAACTCTTTTGAATGGACAGCCGTAAAAAGAGCTGCCCTTATAATCTGATTCCGATCTAAATGAGTAGCATGAAAGAGGGCATCCACATGGGTTCTGAATACTTCATCATAACGAATGGTAGGTCTATATACCATAAGAAAACGCCACCTTTTCGTTTTTAGGGTAAGGATACTTGTAATTAGTTGAACATCCATAACATTCATTCCTATTAATAATCCATTCGATTTCCATATCCATAAATCTTTTCCGTTCAGTAGTGACCATATAAATACCCCCTTTAATGACGTCTCTTGACGTCCTTAGATACAAGGTATGAGCAATGGCTTGTCCATTATTCCCAACTTTTTTGGAATCAATCGAATATTTTTGGGATTAAGAGTCAAGACTGGGGAATAAGAAGAATTAGAAGGGAGTAATAAAAAAATGTGGGGTATAGGCAAACCACGGAGTCAGCTGGGGAAGTGGTTAGATCAAAAAGGATTAGAACAACAAGATCTCGCTAAGGATGCTAACGTTAGTAAAAATACAGTTACTAAAGCATGTAGCGATAAAGACTACATTCCACGCCAGGACGTCATGAAAAAACTATTAAAAGCGATACGTAAAGTGGATCCACAAGCGAAAATGAGCGACTTTTGGGATATGTGAATGTAAAAGCCCCCTTTAACCCCAGTGATTCACTAGGGTTTTTTGAATTATATAGAGGAATAGAAAAATGCTACGATTTTAGAATAATCATAAAGATTAAAGTGATTTACCCGTTTTCCTTTATATTCGAATGACAATAAAAGATAACAACAAATCCAATAATGATGTTGTACAAAACATTATTAAATTACACAATGATAACAAAAATAACAACAATATATATGTTAATCTTAACGCAAATAATGATATATGTTTTAACACATCTAACATTACAAGGGATAAAGAAATTAGGTCAATCAGGTTCCTTCCTTATCCACATATTTGTTAGCATTTATTTATCATCATTGGTTACAAAATAATATTTAACCATCGTCCCTATACCCGTTTTCTGTATTTTCAAAATCTTAATTAATAATTGCAACAAATTAGTTTTTTTATAAAACAACTAATCAATTAATGATGTTATACAAAACATAAATAAGGTATACAATAATATCAATAATAACAACATCATATATGTTAATGATACTAATGAAATATTTTTTCCCATTAACCATTTCAGGAATAAAGAAAATAGGTCAATCAAATTACTTCCTTATCCACATGTTGTTTAGCATTCATTCATCATCCATTTGGTTTTGATAAATATTAAAGATTCTTCCTGATTTTAGTATTTTCAAAGAATAACAGTTAAAAATAAAAATAATGTAGATCAACAGAAAACAATAATTAATGATATTTTGAAAAACAATAATAAAAAAATATTATCAATGTTGATAACGAAATATATGTCATCCATAACAATAATATTAAATATAAAATCAATAATATTAATAACAATATAATTATGTCTCTTCACCGTATTCTGTG
>NZ_JAGGQW010000012.1 GCF_018613065.1 Bacillus sp. ISL-7
TGGGAATGGGCGGTCAACCAGGAATGGGGATGGGCGGTTTTCCAGGAATGGGGATGTAGCGGTTTCTCTAGAAAGGGTATACGGCTATGCTGTAACGAAAACCAAAGCTGTCAATAACACCATTCAAGTATTCCAACGAGTAAGGAAACCAAGGCAATCATAAAGAATGATTCGTATAAGGTAATTATTACATCAATAGACAAGAAGGAAACTGTGATTACATCTAATTGATAGGTGGGGATCTGCCTCCGCTCAGTTAAAGTGGTAAAGTAGAAAAGCTTCTAGTGTGGACTAGAAGCTTTTTGCTGTGTCATATCAATTTTCTGAAAAATTAAGTTCAATTTCAGGTTGATAATTTACATATATTGTCTAATTGTACAAAACACATAAATTTTCGTACAAAATCCTTTGAAAATGGCACAAAAGGTGTTTAAAAATGCACAAAACCCACTGAAAAATGCACAAAACCCTCCTAAAAATACACAAATCAAAATTTCTTGATAAAAAGATCTATTTCAGCCTTACAAAGAGTCTTAATTACAACCAAAAAAACCCCAACTCGGGAGGTTTAGCGGGTCTGACCACCAGTTTGTTATATTGATAGTTATGACCGAAAAATGTATAATATTTACAATAACAGCTAATTAGGAAGTGGTCGGATGAAATTAAAGAGCTTTATAGTTACATTTGGTTCATTTGTATTTACGGTAGGACTGCTTTACCTAGTTGGACATATGTTTACTATTCCTTGGTTAATGTTCCATCACGAATATACAGATAACGCAAATGGTTTCTTTATTTCAGCTGGTTCGTTGACTCCGCTTGTTATCGGGTTGATTATAAGCTTTTTGGCAGAAAAAATTTACATTTACAAGTCCCGAAAAAAGCTTGGTGAATCTGATATGCTCCCGATAAAGTAGACAGATTAAATAATAAAAATCTGTTTTACTTTATTGGGGGCTTTTTACTATGGGAAAAAATGCTTATTCTGCACAAGAAAAGTATGAGTTAATTGTGGCGTTTAACGATAGACATACCTCGATTCAAGACTTTTGTTCTCAATACAATATTTCTGATGAATCAATGAAAGAATGGATTTATCTATATGAGACATACGGAATAGAGGGACTTCATAAAACAGGTAGATGGGATCGTTACTCTAAAGAGGTTAAAACAGCTGCCGTTCTTGATTACCTTTCCGGGAACGATTCACTGATTGGGATTATACACAAGTATAAAATATCCAGCACTTCAGTGTTGAGAAAATAGTAGTAAATGTTCCTTATATCTATCTTAATTGAGTTTAGAGGTGAAAAATCGGCTCAATTATAAACAAATGAGAAATGTTTCATGATAAGGTTGTTGCAAGAGGCCTTGTTATGGACAATTTACAGGATGGTCATTAGTTAGATAGTGTTGGTAAATTTGAAAGGCTGAAATCAATAAAGTGAGGTTTATGAATGATTTTTACCTATGCTATTACACAAGATAATCAGTTGATAAAAGAAGTAAAGTTGGAGGATCTAAGGTCAGATCGGTTCAAATTTTATTGGGTGGATTTTGAGGAACCAACTGATGTGGAAACGAAGTTGTTAAGTGAATTTTTCCACTTTCATCCCTTGGCGATTGAGGATTGTCTGCATTTTATCCAGCGCCCCAATATGAATTATTATGATGGTGTCCTTTTCTTTGTTTTACATTCATTAAGTAAAACAATAAGGTGCGAGGAGATAGATGTTTTTGTAGGAGAAAACTATGTCGTGTCCTTTCATAAGGAGAAGGATGAGGCAATAGATATGGTTAAGCAAAAATTATTTGCAAGTAAGGAAATGGAAAAGGTTGGACCGTTATTTGTTCTACATAGCATTATTGATGAATTAGTGGATTGCTATTTTCCAATTTTGCATCAAATTGAGGATAAATTAAATGAATATGAAGAGAAGGAAGCCAGCAGCAAAAAGGTCATCGAAGAGGTTTATGAGATTCGCAGAGAACTGATTCGGTTGCGAAAAACAATCATTCCGATGAGAGATTTGTTATATCGGATGATAAACTCGAAGCGGATTCAGGAAACAAAGCAAATTCATCATTATTTTTCCGATATATATGATCACTTGATGAAGTTAACGGATATGGTTGCGTCTAATCAAGATGTTACTTCTGATATGAGGGAGAATTACATGTCTATTCAATCCAATCGCATGAATTCCATTATGATGACACTTACCGTTATAACAACTATTTTTATGCCGCTTACATTTATTGTAGGCGTGTACGGAATGAATTTTGATCATATGCCAGAGTTACATTGGCAATACGGCTATTTTATCACTCTAGGAGTTATGGCGATCATTGTAATTGTAATGATTTTTTGGTTTTACAAAAAAGGCTGGTTATTTAAAAAGTAACAAACAACCAATATTAATTAATATCAGAAAGAGTAAAGTGCATGGTTACATATTAATCGGTATAGATGGTATTTTGTATGATTTCCTCTCGGTTTTTCTCAATAATTTCACCTAAACACGAACATTAAGCAGTTACAATGGATTAATATTCACCTTTTTATTGATTATCTATTTTATATTTGTTATATTATCATAGTAATCATCTTAAATATCATTACTCGTATATACTCGGTAATATGGTCTGAGTGTTTCTACCTGGTTCCCAATGAAAGAACTAAACTACGAGTTAAAGTATTTGGCTGTACGGCTTTTTTAGCCGTTGCCATACTATCATTTAGTATATTTTTCTATGTTTGCTAAATGATCTATACTTTGACTCTTGTAGGTCTAGAAGGTAGAAATCATTCTACATTTTCTAGACCTTTTTTATTGGCCAGATTTTTCGAGTTTTTAAACATCAAGAGAAAAGGGAGAGGTTTTTATGACAAACAACATCTTAAAGAAATACGCTCCATTAGCAGCTATTGCTCTACTATTCTTATTGTTGCTTGCATTACGTAATTCAGCTTTTCTAAATGAAACAGAGGTAGAGGGTGCCGGGAGGCCAATACTTATTCAAGGTCCAATGCCAATAGAGGCTGAAAAATTTGCACAAAAATTAGAAAAAGTTAAAGTGGAAAAATCAGGGGATTTCGTCTTTTACAAAGGAAAGCTGGACAATTATCCTGTAATCGTTGCTAAAACAGGTAAGGGAATGGAAAATACAGCAGCCGCTACAGCAGTGGCGATTGAAAAATATAACCCGATCGCTATCATCAACCAGGGTACATCTGGCGGACATGATCCGAAATTACATGTATTTGATATTGTTTTAGGAAAAAGAACGACAAATATTGGTTCCTTAAAAACAGAAAGTAAGAATGAAAACGAGGGAATGGATCCCACACAATGGATCTCGATGGACTTAATGGCTTCTGAAGGAAGCGGGTCAGATCCTAATGCTGAAAAGATCCGTTACTACGAGGGCGATAAGGATTTACTTGCAGCTGCTAACGCAGTAAAAGATACCTACACTAAGGGTGAAGTTGTCGAGGGTACGATCGGTTCAGCAGACGTTTGGAATAATGAAGTTGATCGAATTAAATGGTTCCATACGAATTACGGTACATCTGTAGAAGAAATGGAAGGTGCCGCAGCAGCACAAATGGCCAAAGCTTATGATGTACCATTCTTGGGTATTCGAGTACTGTCAAATAATAAAACAAATGGTGATAAATACAACTCGGATACGGCAGCAGCCAATCAAGAATATGTTTATGAAGTAGTTAAAAAATACATTTCTACTATTCAAGGCAAATAATATCATAAAACTAAACAAACACCCTTGTCCAAGTAGACAAGGGTGTTTGCTTTAAGTGGAATTTAGGTGCGGTTATCTTAGGTGTAGTATGTTTCTACTATCATGATGATAAAATTGAAGATGTAAAATGGTTGAACAAAGCTCTTTGTCTTTTTTATTGAGAGGGCACTTAAAATCCCTTGATTAAAAAAAGACAAAAAAAAGAGAGAATGGGTGCATTCTCTCTAAATTATTAACGAATTCAAACACATTTAGAAATGGTTCTCAAAGGACTAAGTTGAAGATACCACTATTATCATTAAATAAAAAAATATCCGTAAGGAATAGATAAAATCCTATGTACGTGTGTTGTAAGTATTGAGAAAAGGTCAACGTAAGGATTTAGGGGTTTAGAATGTTTATCGTCTAATAATAACCTATTATAATCGTTAAGCAGTTTGTCTAGTTCTTGGCTGCAATAGATAGTTTCTTCATTTTGAAGTCCTTTTGTCATTCCTAATTTAATCATTTCCTTTTTTTTCTCTTTAATAGCTGCTTCACATTGTTCTAGTCTCATTGCCGATTACTCCTTATAAAATTTCAGTAAAATTTCAGTAAACGTAGATTCTAGTAGAGTTGAATGAATTATAGCATTTATTAACTGATATGGATTAGATTCGATAAAAGAAGATAAAAGAAGATAAAAGGAGACAAAAATAGACGCGGCATGTAGATTTTCGACAACATGGCCTGTTGAATTCACTCACATTGTAGTCCCTTAAAGAAGTTGAAGGACTTTAAGACTAAAATTTGCAGGAGTGTTCCAACAACTAATAGGTAGATAGTAAGTCCTTCTGGAGATTAAAAAGACCGAGTTTCTTCTATTAAGAAAGAAATTTCTGATATTATTATTTCATACCTAAAAAGGTGTATGGAAGGATGCGTGATCGTTTGATGGACCACTATGATGTGATTATTGTAGGCGCAGGGTCTATGGGCATGGCTGCAGGGTATTATTTATCGAAGCTTGGAAAAAGGACATTATTACTAGATTCGAATGATCCCCCCCATAGCTTGGGCAGCCACCATGGGGATACTAGAATCATTCGTCATGCCTATGGAGAAGGAAGGAAATATGTTCCGCTTGCGCTCCGCGCTCAAGCATTATGGCGTGAATTAGAACAAGAATCAGGAATGGATTTGTTTTCTCCTACAGGAGTATTGTGTGTCGGTGCAGAGGGCTCTTTATTTATCGAGGAAGTTGTCAAAAGTGCAAAAGAATTTTCTTTACCTCTTGAAATACTATCAAGTGATGAGATAAATGTTCGGTGGCCAGGCTTCAAGATACCAGAAGGATCCGTAGGATGTTTAGAAAAAAATTCAGGAGTGTTATTTAGTGAAGAATGTATTCGAGCCTATCGCCGACTTGGCTTAGCGAATGGGATGACATTGGTGCCATTTACAAAAGTGGAGAAAATTGAAAAGTTTGGTGAAGGTGCCGTTGTACAAACAAATAGCGAGCAATATGCTGCTGATTATGTGGTGATCTGTTCAGGAGCTTGGACAGGAAAAATCCTCGAGGAAACAGGATTGGACATTCCTCTTCAGCCGACACGTAAGACTGTCTCATGGTTTGAATGTGATGATCTTCTTTATGATGCCAGTCATTTTCCGGCCTTCACGATCGATTTATTAAATGAACACTATTATGGCTTTCCAAATATCAATGGAAGTGGGGTAAAAATCGGAAGACATGATGGAGGAGAAAAGGTAGATCCGGATTGTTTCAATCGGGAATACGGTGTGAATTCAACTGATGAGGATGAGGCTCGAAACTTTATTAAGAAGTATCTGCCAAAAGCCAATGGTCCCCTGATTAAAGGTAAAACATGTCTTTATACACTTACTCCTGATGAGCATTTTATTATTGACCGTCACCCTTCACTTTCAAATGTCATTATCGCAGCTGGTTTTTCAGGACATGGCTTTAAATTTGCCAGCATTGTAGGAAAAATCATTTGTGATCTAGTTACGGAAGGTAAAACAAATGATGATATCTCCATGTTTTCACTTCATCGATTTTCAAGTGAATGTAGTAGTAAATAATATTGCAGTAGACTGAATGGGTAATCATCGGCATATCCTTGATTAAAAGTTGGGGTCAGAACCCTACTCATGAAAGTAAAGAAATAACGTTTGAAAAAACAAAAAAAGGTTGACTCAAAATGGTTGCAGTGTACAACTTATTGAGTCAGCCTTTGCTAACCTATGCTTATTTCAAATATCAGTTATTCATCAAATCCTCGCAGTACTCCCGGATTAGTTTCGAGGCTTTCGTCTGGCTGATACCGAGGTCTTCCGCGACTTTCCTTGACGATTTGTAGGTTTGGAAAGATCTTCTGATTAGTAACCGCTTCGTTTCGTCAATCGCTTTATCGAGTGAAGTGGGGAGAGCAAGCTGGGTAACTTGTTCCACGTTGTCGGTGATCATATCCGGCAAGTCGGCCACCTGGATGATTGAGTCGCTAATGACGACTAACCGTTCAATCAAATTTTCGAGCTGGCGTACATTTCCCGGCCACGAATAATGGATTAATATATTCATGCATTCTTCCGAGATAACTTTGTTGTCTTGGTATTTTTTATTGAATTGATGTAAAAAATTGTACGTGAGCGGAATGATATCTTCTTTGCGCTCACGCAGCGGCGGCAGGTAAATGTCGATCACATTCAGCCGGTAAAATAAATCTTCCCGGAATCGTTTGTCATTGACCATTTCAATTAAGTCCCGGTTTGTTGCGGCGATGATGCGGATATCGACTTTTTTCAGTTCGCTGCTGCCAATGGGAATGAATTGTTTATCCTGGATGACTTGTAAAAGCTTTGCCTGCAGGGCGAGTGGCATTTCCCCGATTTCATCAAGGAAAACCGTGCCGCCGTTCGCAGCTTCGATCAATCCCGGTTTTCCAGTTTTGTTTGCTCCGGTAAACGCCCCTTTTGAATAGCCGAATAGTTCCGATTCGAGCAGCTCTTCCGGAATGGCCGCACAGTTAATCGTCAGGAACGGGCCGCTTTTCCGCTTGCTGATCCGGTGGATGTAATGGGCGAGTACGCCTTTTCCTGTTCCTGATTCTCCCTGGATTAAAATCGTGGAATCTGTCGGGGCTACTTTTTCGCAAAAAGTCAGGATTCGATTGATTTTGCTGCTGTTCGTAATGAACTGGCCAGCTTCCTCCACTTGAGTGGTTTTTGACTCATTGCTCGTTCCAATCGCTTTCCCCATTTTATATGTCTGTAATTCGGTCGATGTGGTGACGACAAGTTCGATTTCCCCCTCGTCATTTAAGATGGGAATCGCCGATGTCATCAGTTCAGCTCCGATATACGTCTGCTGCCTCATGTAGCAAGGCTTTTTTCTTTTATACACTTCTGGCACGATCGACGGTTTCCAGTAGCCTTTTTCAAATAATTCGACATTGTATTTACCGATGACATCACTCGGCTTCAGCCCATAATGGCGCTCACAGGCCTGGTTAACATATAGAATCCGCTTTTCGCCGTCGAGGACGAAAATTTCATCGGAGGAATGATCGAGAATTTTTAAAAGAGTTTGCAGCGTCATCTCAATATTGCCAGTTGCCTCAGTACTTTTCATAGAATGATCCTCTCTTTTCACAAGGTATGAGTTAATTTTGACAAAAATTTGACCATATTGAGTCAATTATAACTCAATATGAAAGCGTTTATAGTAAAAATCAAAATTTTTTGTGTATTCTTACGTTTTTTTAAACTTGGCACACGAATTGCATATATACAATTGACAGGCGGCAAAGCATGTAGGCAATCATCATTTATTTACGGAGGAGAATGAATTATGGCTTATAACACAGTAGAAAATGCATCTAATCGGACATTTGAAAGAACATTGACTTATGACAAATACACTGATCCGAAAGTACTTGAAAAAGAGTATGATCTTGTTTTCTCTAAATCCTGGCAGCTTGTGGGACATATCAGCCAGTTGGAAAAAGTAGGTTCTTTCTTTACGACTGAAGTAGCAAAAGAGCCGATTATTGTGACTCGTGGTCAGGATGAAGTCATCCGTGCTTTTTATAACGTTTGTCCTCATCGTGCCACAAAGCTTGAAAAAAGTGAGTCAGGCAAGAAGAAAATTTTACAATGCATGTATCATGGGTGGACTTTTAAGTTAGATGGAAAATTAAACAAAGCACCGAACTTTAAAGGTGAGGATGAAGCTTGTGTACAAGACGCTTGCTTACGTCCAGTTCGTATGGAAATCATGGAATCTTTAATTTTTGTCAACTTGGACGATAACGCGAAGCTACTTAGCGAATCTTACGGCGATTTCTTCGACCGCTTGAGTAAATTTCCATTTTTGAGTGAGTTAAAAAGAACGGGCGTAACATCACGGGTGATTAAAGCGAACTGGAAAGCGTTTATTGATAATTATTTAGAGTGCGACCACTGTCATGTAGCTCATCCAGGCTTCGTTGCAGCACTTGACATGGATGATTATCAAATCATTACATGTGAAAACTATTCACTTCAAGGCTCAATTGTTAAACCTGATAAAAATTATGGAACCGTTGATTTAAATCAGGCAGAAATGCAAGGCGGATCTTTCTTCTGGTTGTGGCCGAACCTAATGTTAACAATTTACCCAGGTCCTGGGAATATGGCGACAATTCAATTAGTGCCGATTGATCATGAAACAACTAAGATTGTGTACACTTATTATTTCCGTGACGAAAATTTGACGCAAGAAGAAAAAGACTTAGTTGCTTTTGCTGAACAAGTTCGCTTGGAAGATGTGGAACTTGTAGAGTTAGAACAAATCGGTTTCCGCTCACGTGCATTTAACAAAGGAAGATATTCGTCTTCAGAAAAAGCAATTGTACAATTTCATGAAATGGTATTGGAGGCCCTCAATGAGTAATTTAGCGAATGAAGTAAAAGTGGCGAAGCAGTTTCTCATGATCAATGGTGAAAAAGTTGAAACAACGAAATATGCTCCATTATACTCCCCTTATTCTGGGGAAGAAATCGCTCAAATTGCGATGGCGGATAAAGAACTGACTGTAGAGGCCATTACTGCTGCCTATAACGCACGCGGAATAATGGCAAAAATGCCAGCGTATCAGCGGGCGGAGATTTTGGAAAACGTTGTGGCGCTATTAAAAGAGAAAGCGGATCAAGCGGCTGAAGTTATTTCTCGTGAATCAGCTAAACCAATTATGTTCGCAAAAGCGGAAGTGGCCAGAACGATTGAAACGTATAAGTTTGCGGCTGAAGAAGCAAAAAGAATCCACGGAGAAACGATACCTTTTGATGCCGCTGTTGGCGGCGTCGGCCGAATTGGTTACACGTTAAGAGAGCCGATTGGTGTCATTGGAGCGATCACACCTTTTAACTTCCCGATGAATCTTGTTGCTCATAAAGTTGGGCCGGCTATAGCGGCGGGCAATACCCTTGTCTTGAAACCAGCGTCGCAAACTCCACTGTCTGCTCTCTTTATCGCGGAAATTTTTGAAGAAGCAGGTCTTCCAGCGGGTGTATTAAATGTAGTAACAGGTCCCGGCGGCATAGTCGGTGAAGTGATTGTTGAAGATGACCGCGTAAGCATGGTAACATTCACAGGCAGCCCGAGTGTCGGAATTGGCATCCGCAATAAAGCGGGCTTGAAAAAGACGACGCTTGAACTTGGTTCAAACTCTGCATTAATTATTGACAAAGATATTGACATTGATCAAATTATTGACCGATGCATCATGGGGGCATTCTCGAACCAGGGACAAGTATGTATTTCTCTGCAGCGTGTGTATGCACATGAGGATGTATATGATGAATTTGTTGCCAAGTTCACTGAGGCAGCAAAGAAGCTGAAAATTGGTGACCCTCTTGATCCGGACACATATATTTCTGCTTTAATCTCTAAAGGGGAAGCTGAACGTGTACTAGGCTGGATCGAAGAAACGAAAGGCAGCGCTGCAACAATAGCTGCGGGCGGCAAACTTCAAGATGGCGTTCTTGAGCCAACAATTATTACAGATGCGGACCATTCATTAAAAGTTTCTTGCCAGGAAGCATTTGCACCGGTTGTCGTTGTAAACAAAGTGAGTTCAGTGGAAGAAGCGATTGAGCAAGTGAATGATTCTCGGTTCGGATTACAGGCAGGCATTTATACAAACAATGTGAAAAACGCTTTATACGCTTCAAAGGAACTGCATGTGGGCGGAGTAATCATTAATGACGTGCCTACCTATCGTGTCGATCAAATGCCATATGGTGGTGTGAAAGAAAGTGGTACAGGCCGTGAAGGCATAAAATACGCAGTGGAAGAAATGACTGAAATGAAATTGGTCGTTTGGAACCAAAGCTAAAAAGCGAGGGAGATCATAGTGAAACTTTTTAAAGTAGCAGTTATTGCTGGAGATGGCATCGGTCCTGAAGTCATTACTGAAGGGGTCAAAGTATTAAATAAAGTGGCTGAACTTGATTCTGGTTTCAGATTTGAATTCACATACTTTCCATGGGGATGCGAGTTTTACGCGGAAAATGGAAAAATGATGGAAGAGGATGGAATTGAGCAGCTGAAAGAATTTGACGCAATTTATTTAGGGGCAGTCGGGTTTCCCGGCGTCCCTGACCATATTTCGCTTTGGGATTTGTTGTTAAAAATTCGCAAAAGCTTTGACCAATATGTTAATATCCGTCCTGTGACGCTATTAAAAGGGGCTCACTTGCCTCTTGTGGATGTGAAACGCGAAGACATCGATATGCTGTTCATTCGTGAAAACACTGAAGGCGAATATTCAGGCGCAGGTGACTGGCTGTTTAAAGGGCAGAAACACGAAGTCGTTTTGCAAAACGGTGTATTTTCCCGTAAAGGCACAGAGCGAATCATTCGTTACGCGTTTGAAACGGCGAAAAAAGAAGGAAGATCGCTGACGAGCATTTCTAAAGGAAACGCCCTTAATTACTCAATGGTTTTCTGGGACCAGGTATTTGAAGAAGTGAGTGCAGAATATCCTGAAGTCGAAACGGCAACTTATCTCGTCGACGCGGCGGCGATGCTGATGATTAAAGATCCAAAACGCTTTGAGGTCGTTGTGACATCGAACTTGTTCGGCGATATTTTAACGGACTTGGGGGCGGCGATTGCGGGTGGGATAGGGCTCGCTGCCGGAGCGAATATTAATCCCGAAAGAGACTTTCCGTCTATGTTTGAGCCGATTCACGGATCAGCTCCTGATATTGCAGGACAACAGATAGCCAATCCGCTTGCCGCTATTTGGTCCGCTAGCCAAATGCTCCACTTTTTCGGCTATGAAGCATACGGAAAACTAGTGTTGGATGCGATTGAACAACTTTTGGTAGAAGATGAAGTTTTGACACCTGATATGAATGGAACTTCTACTACGTCAGACGTAGGAAACCGTGTAGTAGACCTGATGAAATCTTTAGTTTTTTCTCAAAATGTGAAAAGCTGATAGACTGATAGAGATTCATTTGATGTATTAAGTATTACATAAAAGGTCTCAATTGGCCTTTTATGTAATACCCATTTCATTTTTTGTATTCGAAAATTTAAAGCGTTTTCAAACATGATGCTAAACTCACTTGTTTTTATATTACCAATACTCTATTCTAATAGAATTCGGAGAATTCGAAATAAGCAAAGAGTAAAAAGTCTCAAAATTCATACTAATTTTTCGTGAGGGGGAATTTCTGAGTGAAAGTTTTAATTTGGATCCTAGCAATAATTCCTATTATTGGTGCGTTCACAGTTGTAAACCGTATCGAGCCGTATATATTTGGGTTACCCTTCATTGTTTTTTGGGCGACGGCCTGGCTCGTTTTAACTTCATTATTTTTGTACATTACTAATATTCTGATAGATAGACAGGAGGGAATTAAATGAATAGTGCTATCTTCATTCTCATAGCTACTCTTCTTCTTGCTTTCTATTTAGGTGTCCGTGCCCGCAAAGGACAACAGCTCGAAGAATGGGCCGTAGGCGGGCGAAATTTTGGTTCTATCACCATGTTTGTGTTAATGGCCGGTGAAATTTTTACAACGTATGTGTTTCTGGGAGGAAGCGGCGGATCCTACCGAATGGGAGGACCTATCATTTATATCTTCAACGCCTTCTGTTATATTGTGCCGTTCTGGATTTTGCCTCCCATTTGGCGTTATGCCAAAAAGCATCGAGTGATTACTCAATCTGACTTTTTTGCAAAGAAGTATAATAGTAAACCACTCGGGTTATTGGTAGCCGTTGTCGGGGTCGTTTCCATGATTCCTTATATCGTTTTACAGTTAAAAGGACTTAAAATCATTGTATCAGAGACTTCATATGGTGCGATTTCACCGAATTTAGCGGTGTGCATTGGGGTGGTTGCTGTCACGATATTTGTGACATTGTCTGGTATTCACGGTTCAGCCTCAACAGCCATTTTAAAAGACATTCTCCTTCTCATTGTAATTCTTTTTTTAGGTATTTATTTGCCGTATCACTACTACGGCGGAATAAAGCCGATGTTTGAAACATTGGATACTGCAAAGCCGGAGTTTTTATTAATTCCTAAAGAAGGATACAGCATATCCTGGTATATTTCGACATGTTTAACGATCGGATTAGGGCAATATATGTGGCCTCAATGCTTCGGTGCAAGCTTATCATCTAAAAATGAACGGACACTGCGCCAGAATGCTGCTATTTTGCCGCTTTACCAAATCATTTTAGTATTCATTTTATTCATTGGCTTCACAGCCCTTTTACAAATTCCAAATTTACAAGGAACAGATACAGATTTAGCTCTCTTTAAAATCGCAAAAGCAACGTTCGATCCGTGGGTGGTCGGAGTCATAGGAGCCGCCGGTATCTTAACCGCACTTGTTCCGTGTTCGATGTTATTACTAACAGCCTCGACGATTTTATCGAAAAATATTTATAAGGCGATCAAACCGAATACCACCGATGAGCAAATTGGACGATACACACGTATTTGTGTCCCTATTGTGGCGCTAATCGCTTTATTTTTCACTTTTTTCGGCGGAAACAGTATTATTGCCTTGCTGATCATGGCTTACAGCTTTGTGCTGCAATTATTCCCTCCACTGCTTTGCAGCTTATGGAAGAAAAACCCTGTGAACAAAACAGGCGCAGCTGCAGGAATCATAACTGGTGTTATCATGGTTGCTTATGTAACGATCACCAGTTCAACTATGGGGACGTTCTTTCCGAAAGCCCCTCAGTTCATAAAAGATATTGATATCGGTATAGCAGCCCTTGTCGTTAACATTGTTTTCATGTTCGCGGTCAGTGCAATTACTAGAACATCAGTAAAAATAGAGTCAGAGATTGAGACAAAAGCGGTATAAAAAAATGCTGCACACGGTCACTAAGAACGGTTGATAAAGAGGGAGACCTTAAAAAAGGTTTCCCTCCTTTTTTATGCACAGAAAATCACTTTACAATAGCAACATTGTGCTAATAGTTCGAATGATTATCTAGAGCCTTCTGTATTTCAAAGCATTATAATTTAGTTAGCTAAAGTGTAAACGCTTAAATAACGATGAAAGGTAATTAAGTTATTTTTTTGAGAGTAGTTATCTGAAAAATTAAAAAACAGTGAAAAGGAGTTTTTTATGAGCAATCAAAAATATTTAATGGATGATGCCCCGCTTAATAAATTTCATCTTCGTATTACTGCACTTACTTTCGGTTCTAATTTTTCAGATGGTTTTGCTTTAGGCATTATTGGAATGGCCCTTTCATTATTAGGACCAGAAATGAAACTTGGACCTATATGGGAAGGGTTAATCGGAAGCTCGGCTTTAATTGGTCTCTTTTTTGGGAGCCTATTTCTAGGTGGGTTATCTGATCGCATTGGCAGACAAAAAATCTACTTAGCTAACTTTCTGATTATTACGATTGCCTCTGCTTTACAGTTTTTTGTCAATGACCCATGGACGTTATTCATTTTACGCTTATTGATCGGGATTGCATTAGGAGGTGACTACGCTGTTGGATCGACTTTACTAGCTGAGTTTGCCCCTAGAAAGTATAGAGGATTATTGCTTTCTTCTTTAAATGTACTTTGGACAGTTGGTTATGTCGTTTCAAATATTGTAGGTTTTTATTTACAAAAATCAGGCCCGGATTCTTGGCGATGGATGCTTATGAGTGCTGCCATCCCCGCTTTCCTTTTATTAATTATGCGTTTGGGAACTCCAGAATCGCCACTTTGGTTAGTTAAAATGGGGCGTGTGGAAGAGGCTCGTGCCATCGTTAGAAAATATATTGGACCCAATGCCATCATGGATGAAACAATTAAAGAAAATTCCAAAACAGCTTTCCGTATGGTTGATCTTTTCAGTAAACATCTTTGGAAACGGACAACCTTTGGATCGTTATTTTATTTATGCCAGGTTGTTCCTTATTTCGCCATCTATACTTTTCTACCTACGATATTAAGTAAAATGGGATTTGAGGAAACGTTTAGTATTGATATGCAACTGAACATTTTCCTGCTAGTTGGATCCATCGTTGGAGTTTGGTGTACGGAAAAGCTTACGCGAAGAAGCTTCACGATTTCTACCTTTATCATTCTTACCATTTCATTATTTTTGTTAAGTGTATTACCTAAGGATTCGCAAACTTTAGCGATCATTATCTTTGCTACCTTTACTTTTGTTATGTCTGCGGCATCAAACCTTACATTAGTTTATCCTGCAGAACTTTTCCCTACAGAAATTCGTGGCACAGGTGTCGGCGTAACTACTGCTGTCAGCCGAATTGGTTCTGCCATTGGAACCTTCCTGTTACCAGTTAGTGTTAGTTCATGGGGGATGGGACCATCGATGATTGCGATGAGTGGTATACTGTTGATTGGAACAATTGTATCGATCGCATGGGCACCAGAAACAAAGTATCTATCGATAAGTGATGTTAATAAACCAGAACTTGAAACGGGGAACTCTCCAATCATAGATTCTTCGCTTTCAAGCAAAAGAAATTTATCATAAGCATTATTTTGGATAAAGAGGTGTTTTAGATGATCAAGAATGAATACTTACACCCAAAGGATATAAAAGAGGTTATTCTTGGAAATCATGAGCTTTCGCTTCATGAGGTGATCGCTGTTGCTAGATATTCAGCGATAGTTTCATTTACAGAAACGTATTGTAACAGGGTAAAAGCATCACGAGGATTGATAGAAAAGTTTTTACAAGAAGAGCGCGCGATTTATGGAGTGACAACCGGATTTGGCAGTAATGTAACAGAAGTGATTTCGAAGAGCGATGCAGAAATACTGCAAAGAAATATTGTTCGATCTCATGCGGTTTCGGTCGGAGAGCCACTGGAAAGAGAAGTGGTTAGAGCGATTCAGCTAATGATCCTAAACCATTTAGGGCATGGATTTTCAGGAGTTAGTTTAGAGGTTTTAGAACTAATGGCCGGATTATTAAATCATGATATATTACCGATTGTTCCCGGTGATGGTTCAGTGGCCTATCTTTCTCCTGAAGCACACATCGCTTTAGTATTAATGGGTGAAGGAAAAGCGTGGTATAACGGCGAACTCCTTTCAGGTTGTGATGCTTTAGAGAAGGCAGGATTAAAACCAGTTATTTTAGGTTGTAAAGAGGGACTGGCCCTTATAAATGGTACAACTTCCGTTACAGCGTTTGCGGCTCTCGCCTTATACAATGCAATTCAAGCTGTGAAGACCGCAGATATTTCGGGAGCTATGTCGTTTGAGTCGTTAAAAGGAACGATAAAAGCTTTTGATCCTCGCCTCCATTCCGTAAAAAAACACGAGGAACAGGGGAAAACAGCTCGAAATTTAGTGAGAATTCTGAGTGGTAGTGAAATTGTTGAACAGTACAAAGATTATCGATTACAAGATGCTCTAAGTCTACGCTGTATTCCACAAGTCCATGGTGCCGTAAAGATGGTATTGAAAAATACTTTGGATAACTTAATGAATGAAATGAAGTCGACCTGTGATAACCCAATCATCTGGCCTGAAGGTGATGATGGAATTGCTCTTATGGGAGGAAACTTCGATGGCTCCTTCATTGGAATGGATGCAGATTCCATGTGTATCGCGATGGCTAACTTAGGGAAGATAGCTGAACGTCGGATTGATCGATTAGTGAATTATCATGTAAGTGAACTACCAAACTTCTTAGTTGCTAATCCCGGTTTGAATAATGGCTATATGATTCCACAGTATACGGCTGCCGGATTATTAAATGAAATCAGAGTTCTTTCTCATCCAGCTACCATTGATAATGTCCCTACTTCTGCGAATCAAGAAGATGTGGTGAGTTTTGCTTATTTTGCTGCTAAAAAAGCCTATCAAATTTCAAAGAAACTTCAATATATTTTAGCGATTGAACTGATGCTTGCCACGCAGGCTTTAGATTTCTATGAAACATTGAATCCATCAATCGTCACTGGAAAAGTTCATCAGTTTATTCGAGAGAAAATTCCAACTGTACAAGAGGACAGATTTTTCCATCCTGATATTGAAATCATTTTCCATTATATTCAAGAAGGAGAAATCGTCTCATTAGTCGAAGAGTTAATTGGAGAAATAGAATAATAATTCTTTAAGGAGGAAGCCACAGGAAGCTTCTTCTTTTTCTTTAGAAAGACAGGATGAACGAGGGGAATGATTATGAAGCAAGATCCAATCAGAGCTGCTTTTTCGCATCTTCTACTCTCTGGAACGCTTGTTCATGAAGGGACATTTGCAGAGTTACAACAAAAATTCGGGATTTTTATTCATCCACATTTAGTTATGATTATTTCAATCGATCGTTATCCAGATATAGCAAGCGCAAGCGGGAATTCTTTGGAGTGGAGAAAAAAAGTTGGCCAGCAGCTAGTGGAAAAAATTGAGGAAACCGTACGTATTCCTTTTCTTTGGAATTGGATTGAAGAGGGAGTTCTAGCTCTTCTTTTAGAATTGGAGGAACAGGATTCAGTAAATGAGTTTAATAGAAAAATGGTTCATATGGCAAAAGAAATCCAGCTTGCTACTAATTCTATTGACCTGTCAGTATCCATAGGGATTGGTAGATATTATCAGGATCCATATGCGCTTTACCAATCGTTTTTAGAAGCAAGGAAATCCATGTCAGGCCGCTTTTTTCAAGGGAATCAATTAATCTTTCATTGTGAAATGAAAAGAAATAACGAGGAGCCAGTAATCAATCCGTTTAATGAAGAAAAGGCAGAGCTGCTGGCACTTGTTAAAATTGGGGATGTAGAAGGGACCATTCAAAATTTGAAACACCTCCTGGAAAAATTAGCTGTGGCTAGTCATTTTAATGAGGATATTTTCAAAACAGAAGTAGTGTCCATCGTCTTATTATTGTCTAAACGGGTGATAGATTCAGGTGCAAATGCAATAACCATCCATTCAAATAATACTAATTTTATTCAAAACTTGTATCATATTATTCGTTTCGATAAATTTGTCAATCAGGTTTGTGAATATGCGGTTTGGCTTACCGAGCAATCAGTAAACACGAATTTAAATGAAGTAAGTCCTGTAATTCAACAAGCTATCGGTTATATTAAAGAACATCATCAGAAGAGTATTTCGCTGATTGAAATAGCACAATATTGCTGCTTAAGCCGGCATCATTTTAGTCATTTGTTTAAAAAAGAAGTAGGGATTAGTTTGATTGATTATTTAAATCGAATGAGAATTGACATGTCTTTGTCGTATTTAGAAATGACTGATTTACCAATAAGTGAGATTGCTGCCAAAATAGGTTTCCATGATGCCAATTATTTTAGCCGCATGTTTAAAAAGTATATGCAGTTTAGTCCTTCAGATTATCGATTAGCAAGAGTTCCGACCGCAGCTCCATAAAGAAAGCCTTTCATATAACAAGGTTTGAATCTTGTATATGAAAGGCTTTCTTTTATTATTCTACTAAAAAAACGGATCGTCTTTTTGAATATCGAATTCAAGTCTTATTTCATCGCTTCCACTAATAAGTCCACGATATGGACCGCACGCATTGTAGAGGACAAGCCTTCCCGTTCAATGCCAAGCTGCATCTGTAATAAGCAACCTGGATTTGCGGTGACAATCGTAGTTGCGTGTGTCGCCTTGGCCTCAATCATTTTTGCGTCGAGCATTACCATCGACATCTCTGATTCGACAATATTATAGATTCCGGCCGAACCACAGCAGCGATCGGCATCCTTCATTTCTTTATATTCTGCCCCTTGGATGGCTTGAAGGAGTCTTCTTGGTGCGGCGGCTGTTTTCATACCATTTCTTAGGTGGCAAGAATCCTGGTAGGTGATCACCTGCGCAGGAAGTTCTAACGTTACCTTTTTATGAAAATCGACGGCTGCTAATATTTCGGAAATATCCTTGATCTTTTCCTTAAAGTCCTTAGCACGGTCTTTCCAAGCAGGATCATCTTTCAGTAAATGATCATAATCGACTAAGAAGGCGCCGCATCCACCTGCGTTGGTAATGATGAAATCAACGTTAAGGTCCTCAAAGGCCCTAATATTCCGTTTGGCTAAGTCTTTGGCTGCTTCTTTTTCTCCACTATGACCGTGGAGCGCCCCGCAGCAGGTTTGATTTTGCGGAATCACCACTTCACAGCCGGCTTTTTGCAGCAGCTTCATGGTGGCATCGTTTGACTTCAGGAACATCGTGTCCATTAAACAGCCGCTGAAAAAGGCAACTCTGTGTACCTTCTCCGCTATTGCAGGCAAATAAGTGGGCCGATTTTTCATTTCTTTCATTGTTGGCACATTTGGCAATACTTTTTCCATTGCCGCTAATTGGTCTGGTAACAGGCCTAAAAAGCCGATTTTTCGAGCAATCGTTTGAATGCCGGAGCGCTGATAAAATCCGATGAAGCCGACCACCCCGCGCATACGGTTCTGGTACGGGAACAGCTCTTGAAAAACGGTTTTTCTGACAACCCGCGCTGGCAGAGAGTGCTTTTTGTTTTGATGGATGATGTCCCTTGCCTCTTCGAGTAAATGGCCATAATTCACGCCGGATGGACAGACCGGTTCACAGGCACGGCAGCCAAGACAGAGTTCAAGCGAGCGCTCAAAATCCTCATCCGGCTCAATCAGCCCATCCACAACCGCCTTCATTAGTGCGATCCGGCCTCTTGGAGAATGAGATTCTTTGTAGCCTGATTCAATATAGGTCGGACAGGTTGGCAGGCAAAAGCCGCAGCGCATACAGTTGAGCAGTTCATCTTCGTTCATCCGCGCTTTAAATTGTTCTTGAATCGTTTGTTTTTCTTTCACTGTTGTCATCTTGTAATCACCACGCGTTTCTTGCTGTCTTTGGCAAAAACCTTCCCAGGATTCATGATGTTATTTGGGTCAAACGCGCTTTTAATAGATTTCATTGCTGCAATTCCTTCTTCTTTCAATTTCCATTCAAGGTAGGGGGCTTTCATCGCGCCGACTCCATGTTCCCCGGTAATCGTTCCGCCCAAATCGATCGCTTTTTCAAAAATTTCCTCAAAGGCTTTTTCGACCCGTTCCATTTCTTCATGATTTCTTGCATCTGTTGCACAGGTTGGATGGAGGTTTCCATCTCCGGCGTGGCCAAACGTACAAATGGTCAGCTGGTATTTTTCAGTTATCTCATTGATCGCCTGCACCATATTGGCAATTTCTGATCTAGGAACCGTCGCGTCCTCGAGTATCGTCGTCGGTTTTAAGCGTGCAATCGCAGAAAGGGCAGCCCGTCGTGCTGTTCTAAGTGCGTCCGCTTCTGCCTCAGAAGCGGCGACTTGAATCGAAACCGCATTTTCTTGCTTACAAACTTCCGCCATTTTAATTAAATCACGCTCGACCACTTCTGGCGGGCCGTCCTGCTCGATTAAAAGAACGGCCTTCACATCGGTAGGCAGCCCGATTTGAGCAAATTCCTCGACTACCTTTAAGGTTGGCTGGTCAAAGAACTCCAGTGTTGTAGGAATAATTTTATTAGCAATGATTTTTGAAACCGAGTTTGCGGCAGCAGATAGGTCTTGGTAAAGTGCAAGCATCGTTTGTTTCGTCTCCGGCATCGGGATCAATTTGAGTGTGGCCTCGGTAATGACAACGAGCGTGCCTTCAGATCCGACAAATAGACGGGTTAAATCGTAACCAGCAACATCCTTTGCCAACTTTCCGCCGGTCCGGATGATGTCGCCATTTGGCAGAACAGCTTCAAGAGCAATAACATAATCACGTGTCACCCCGTATTTAAGCCCGCGCAACCCACCGGAGTTCTCATTGATATTTCCGCCAATTGTCGAAATCTTCATCGAGCTTGGATCGGGCGGATAGAACAGCCCTTTTTCTTCGACCTTATTAATCAGATCGAGGGTAATGACACCAGGCTGAACGGTGATAGTTAAATTTTCCTCATCAATTTCGAGGATTTGGTTCATATGTTTAAAAAGCAGGACAATCCCGCCCTCGGTTGGGCAGGTCCCAGCACATAGGTTGGTCCCAGAACCGCGCGGAACAATCGGAACCTTATGTTCATTACATACCTTTAGGATTTGAGAAACTTCTGCTGTATTCCTCGGGCTGATGACCGCATCAGGCATCGACTGGAAGTTCGGTGTGGCATCATATGAGTAAACTAAGCGTTCGACTTGGGAATCATCGAAGTTTTCCTTGGTTACAATGGAAATTAGTTTTTCTTTTACTGTATTCAAGAGCATTTGGTTTCCCCGTTTCATAGTTTTGTCGATTTTAATGTTTCTTACAGTATAGGTGATTCTTGTTTGAAAATCAGAATATTATATAAATTTTCTTCCTAAAAAAGTGGTGTCAGGCACCACTATGATTTGAAATTAAATTTCAATAATATTATATTAAAAATAAAATAAAATTACAAAGGGGAAATAATAGGTGAAATATCGATTATTAGCGACGGACTTGGACGGCACATTATTAAACGATGAAAAAGAGATTGATGTGGAAACGGTTGAGGCGATTCACGAATACCGCAAACGAGGGGGGAAAGTCGTAATTTGCAGTGGGCGTTCCCCGCTTTCAACCCAATGGATTGCCCATACGATTGGACTTGAGGGGGAACCAATCATTGCTTACAATGGGGCGATCCTAATCGATGAAAATGGAGAGGTCAGCGAGCAATCAGTTTTTCAATACGAGCCGCTGTTGAGTTTTTGGGAATTATGTGAGTCGGAGGGCATCTATGCCCACTTTTACGAGGGGGATACGCTACTGGTCCCACAGGTGAATAAATGGAATCAGAACTGGATCGAAAATAACATCCCTACCCTTGAAAAATCAGGGGGAGAACGCCAACATTGTCAAAGTTTTCGAGAAAAGTGTCAGGTGAAAGTGGTTGAGGACTTTTACCGATACGTAAAGGAACAAGAGCCGAACATTACAAAAATTGCTGTCTTTGATGATGGGAACAAGCTGGCTGATTTTACCAAACGTCTGAAGGAACAGAGCGTCGATTTGGAAATTAGCAGCAGTTTTAACTTTGTTAATTTAGAAATTACCCCCACTGGTGTGACAAAGGCGTCTGCCCTTATGAAACTGACCGAGCAGCTGAAGATTCCACTCTCTCAAACGGCTGCGATTGGTGATAATTACAATGACGCCCTCATGCTCTCGGTTGCCGGCCTTGGAATTGCGATGGGAAATGCGCCCGAAAAGGTGAGACAATTAGCTGATCAGGTGACTGGTACGAATAATGAAGTTGGTGTTGCTAATGCGATCCGCCGCTATTTGCTTGAATAATGTCCAAATAAACATTTCAGTACAATAGTGTTTTAAAATAACATTTCACTATTTTAATAAAAATCTCGAAATGTTATTTCGTGTGTAATATAATAAATGTACGGGTAACCGTTTTCACCTCAGAAAAGACTTACAGGAGGATCCAAAAAAATGGCAGAAAATCTTGAATTATTAACGACAGAATCGCGAAATGAACAGTCGATGCAAATAGATACAGCAAATCCAATCGAAATATTACGAATCATGAATGAGCAAGATCAACTGGTCGCATTAGCGGTCAAGGATGTGTTACCAGATGTGGAGGCAGCGGTTCAATTTGTGTTTGAATCCTTTAAAAACGGCGGGCGCCTCATTTATTTAGGTGCAGGCACGAGCGGAAGATTAGGAGTTCTAGATGCAGTCGAATGTCCGCCTACCTTCAGCACGTACCCTGAAATGGTCCAAGGGATTATGGCAGGGGGAGAAGGCGCCTTTTTGAAAGCAGTCGAAGGAGCAGAGGATCAGCCTGATCTTGGTGTAGCCGATTTGAAGGAATTGGGTCTGACAAAAGATGATACCGTGATTGGGATTGCGGCCAGTGGGCGGACACCTTATGTCATAGGGGCACTTCGATATGCACGAAGCATTGGGGCGAAAACGGTTGCTCTTTCATGCAATAAAAATGCGGCGATTAGTAAGGAAGCCGATCAAAGCATCGAAGTAATTGTCGGTCCAGAGGTACTAACTGGTTCAACTCGCTTGAAATCAGGAACCGCCCATAAAATGATTTTGAACATGATTTCAACTTCTTCGATGATTCTTTTAGGAAAAGCCTATGAGAATTTAATGGTCGATGTTCATGTGAGCAACCAAAAATTGAAGGAACGAGCGATCGGCATCATCCGTAAAATTACCGGGGTTTCCTATGAACAGGCTTTGGAAACACTAGAGGCATCAGATCTACAAGTTAAAACGGCAATCGTCATGATAAAAACGAATAGAAATAAACAAGAAGCTGAACGATTATTAACAGAAGCGAATGGCTATGTAAAAAAAGCAATCCAAAACGTGGCAGAGTAATTTAAAAAAGGTGGTATTTGGTGTGGCAGCAGGCGGATTAAAAATGATTCAAAATATGCTGGAACAGCTTCCGGCTTCCGAGCGGAAAATTGCTGAATTTATTCTTGATAATCCTCAAGCGATTTTAAACAGTACCGTTCATGACATCGGATTGCAGGCTAATACAAGTGGTGCTGCTGTGATTCGGCTGTGTAAGTCCTTGGGCTTAAACGGTTTTCAAGATTTAAAAGTACGAATTGCTGGGGATCTAGTGAAACCAGTTGAACAAGGGTACCGTGACATCGAGCCTGGTGAATCTTTTTTCTCTATCGCTCAGAAGACAACAAGTAATAGCATCCAAAGCATCCGCGACTCGGAAGAGATGATCAATTACGATGAATTGGAACGTGCTGTGCATACCTTGTCGACTGCTCAAAATGTTCATTTTTTTGGAATAGGGGCTTCAAATATTATCGCTAGGGACGCACAGCAAAAGCTCCTTAGGGTTCATAAAAACGCAACCGCTTTTTCGGATACACATCTTGTTGCTACATTGATTGCCAATGCCAATAAGGATGATCTGGTGTTTGGAATTTCCCACTCAGGAGAGACACCTGAGGTGATTAAAGTTATGGCACTTGCAAAAGAGCGCGGCGTTAAAACAATTAGTTTAACGAAATATGGGCAATCATCGGTCTCTGCTTTGGCAGATATTAAATTGTTTACCGCATATTCAGGTGAGGCTCCGTTTCGAAGTGCAGCCACTTCATCACGCCTTGCGCAGTTATATATCATGGATATTTTGTTTTTATCGATGGCAACCGTTCAATATGAGGATACGATTCATTCCATTGATAAAACAAGAGAAGCGATCCGGTTTATTAAAGAAGGGAAATAATCCTTTCAGGAGGTGATGTGAACACCATTCCATCTCTTATCGTCCTGCAATACTGACTTGGAATAAGAAGTTCACTTTTTGAAAAAACAACAGAGAGAAGGGGAATTAGCATGGCAGGAGAGAATAAAATTTTAGCAGAAAAGATTCTTGAACAATTAGGCGGCCCAGCGAATATTGAAAATTATACTCATTGTATGACAAGACTTCGTGTGACACCGAAGGATGATTCGATTGTCAACCAAGCAGCCATTAAGAAAATAGACGGAGTCATGGGAGTGGTAGAGGAAGAAACACTTCAAATTATCTTAGGCCCTGGAAAAGTAAACAGGGTGACAGAAGAGTTTGGTAGATTGATAGATGCAGCTGGCGGGATCGATTTGAAAGAAAAGGCAGCTAGCAAAAAGGCTGAAATTAACAAAAAGAATGCCACACCATTTAAGCTATTCTTACGAAAAATCTCAAGTATTTTCATTCCATTAATCCCAGCACTTGTCGCTTCCGGATTGATTACAGGGATCACCAAAGCAATCGTCCAAGCGGGATGGTTAGCAGCAGATTCCCAACTTGCGACCATCTTGTCCGTGATTGGAAGCGGTTTATTTGGTTACCTTGGTATTTTAGTTGGTACCAATGCAGCGAAAGAATTCGGTGGTTCACCCGCACTTGGGGCGATTGCCGGTATTTTAATCATTAACCCAGCTGTTGCAGGAATCAAATTGTTTGATACCGCTTTACTTCCTGGGCGGGGCGGCTTAATTGGAGTTCTCTTTGCAGCCATCTTTATTGCCCTTGTTGAAAAACGAGTTCGTCGTTTCGTTCCACAATCGCTTGACCTGTTTATCACGCCAACGGTTGCTTTATTGCTTACTGGTATTGTAACTTATCTTGTTTTTATGCCGCTTGGTGGTTTCGTTTCAGATGCGATTACAAAAGGATTAACTTCGCTGCTTGATGTGGGTGGTGTTGTGGCTGGGTTTGTCCTTGGGGCAACCTTCCTGCCGCTCGTTGTCACTGGTTTACATCAAGGATTAACACCGATTCATTTGGAGTTAATTAATACGCTTGGAAATGACCCGCTTCTGCCAATCTTGGCTATGGGTGGTGCTGCACAAGTCGGCGCTGCGTTTGCGATTTACTTTAAGACGAAGAAAAAACGCTTAAAAAGAGCGATTGGCGGGGGTCTGCCTGCTGGAATTCTTGGAATTGGCGAACCGCTTATTTTCGGTGTGACCTTACCATTAGGCCGTCCATTCTTAACTGCCTGCTTAGGTGCGGGTGTCGGCGGTGCATTCCAGGCTGTCTTCCATGTCGCAACGATTGCTGTAGGGGTTTCTGGTTTACCGCTTGCCTTCCTAGTGGTTTCTGGGCAAGTACTGCTTTACCTGCTTGGTGTGTTAATTTCTTATGCTGCTGGGTTCTTGTTTACCTATTTATTCGGCTTCCACGATGATATGGCCGGTGAGTTTGATTGATTGGTATTTCCTTCTATTTAAATGACCCTTTAGCAGAAGAGCGGATTGCGCTCGCAGGAAAAATGGGTGTGAGGCGGGCGTTTACGTCGCTTCACATCCCTGAAGAGGCAGGCGATTTAGCGGGCCGAGCGAAATCGTTGCTTCAAGCAGCAAAAGAAGCTGGAATAGAGGTTTATGCGGATGTATCGGCACGAACACCTGCCCATTTAGGATTAGAATGCTTATCAGCGTTAAAATCCTTAGGGGTCATCGGTTTGCGTTTGGATGACTTTTTTGCGCATGAAACAATTTTGAACCTAGCTAAGGAATTCAAACTTGCTCTCAATGCCAGTATTTTGTTTGAGGAAGATGTGCGTGCTCTCCTTGAGGGCGGGTTAGAGGCTAGTCAGCTGCTGGCTTGGCATAATTTCTATCCAAGGCGTGAAACGGGCTTATCTGAATCGTTCTTTGAATCACAGAATGAACTTTTTAGACGGTATGGTATTCCAGTAAGTGCGTATATTCCAGGAGACGGTGAGAAACGAGGCCCTCTGTTTGAAGGGCTGCCCACCTTGGAAGCACATCGTGAAGTCGATCCGTATCTAGCGGCACTGGATTTGTTTCGGACGGGTGTGGAGGATGTCTATATCGGCGATCCCGAGGTAAGTGAGGACCTTCTTAGTAAATTAATGGAATTAGACTGTTTTGGCCGAGTTTCGCTCCGAGTGGAAGGGTTTCAAGAAGGGGAGTTTCGGCTTCGCCCTGATTTTTCCCGTGACGTTCTCCGGCTTATGGATACGAGAAGTTCAGGCTCGGTCGTCGTTGAGAATACGGTGGCACGGCCGGTGGGGACGATTACGAGAGACAATGACCACTATGGACGATATCGCGGGGAGGTCCAAATCACGCTTCATGACCTACCGTCCGATAAGCGAGTTAATGTGGTTGGAAGGGTAGTGGAGGCGGATTTACCTTTGCTTTCCTTCCTGCAACCGGGTCACATCGTAAAACTAATTCGAGTTTGATTAAAACCAAGGGATTTCCCTTGGCTTTTTTCTGTTTGAATGTCTGAATTTATCGTGTAGAATTATTTTTATATACTGTGAAATGGTGTTTGAGAAGGAGATTACAATTAATGAACAACAAAAATAAAACAGTTGTCCGTTCGATGGATGTATTAAATCTATTTATAGAGCATTCCGAATTATCATTTCAAGAAATTATTGATCTATCAGGAATTCCAAAAACTTCAGTCTATCGAATGCTCTCGTCGTTAGAGGAAATGGGGTTTGTGGAAAAAGGAAGTGATTTGAAGTACAGACTTGGACTTTTGTTTCTCAAATTTGGCCATCTGGTTTTGGCGAGGATTGACCTACGTCAGATTGCCTACCCATTTATGGTTGAATTACATAATGATATTAAGGAAGCCATTAACTTGATTGTTAGAGAAGGGAACGAAGCCATCTATATCGAGAAAATTGACACAAAACAAAAGGTTCGTCTGTATACTGCGATTGGAAGGAAAAGTCCCCTTTATGCTGGGGCCTGTCCACGTGCGATCTTGTCCTTTTTACCTGATTTAGAAGTGCAGGAATATCTCGAATCAACTGAGCTCAAATCGTTTGCACAAGGGACAATTACTGACAAAGAGAGAATTTATGAAACGATAAAACAGGCGAGAATCGATGGATACACCATCAGCCATTCTGAATTGGAAAACCATACATCTGCGATCGCCTCCCCCATTTTTAATCACCTAGGTGAAGTGATAGCGGGCATTAGTATAGCGGGCATTGAAGCGAATTATCAAGGTGATAACATTGAGAAATATGCGAAGAAAGTGAAAAAAGTTGCAGAGGAAATATCGATGCGATTAGGCTATACGAAATGAAAAGAACGGGGCGGTCTCTGCATCAACACACAGTTTGATGTAGAGACCGCCCCGTTCATACGATTTGAAGCCACATTTTCATCTGCACCTGTACTCTCATTCATAAAGTGCTTTAAAGCGAATGCCTAACGCTAATTTGCGGAGCCTCTGCTCTTGTATGATTAGTTCTATTTCTGCTTGTTCAAGCGAAACTTCCTTGAACTCCATGTTAGCGTTAGGCTGCATCTGGGCCAAACAAGGCAGGTCGACGGAAATGACTTGACCAATTTTGGGATATCCTCCAGTCGTTTGTCGATCTGCCATTAAAATAATCGGCTGTCCGTTTGAAGGAACTTGAATGGTCCCGTACGTAACTCCTTCTGATAGCAGCTCAAATTTTTCTGATAAGTTGAGTGATTCTCCTTCCAACCGATAGCCCATCCGATCCGCCTGAGTGGTTAACGTGTACCGATCCGAAAAAAATGTTTGTTGACTAGCCGCATCGAAACGCTCGAACTCAGCCCCTCGTAAAACCCTTATCGTTTGTGTTTTATTAAATGATATAAATTTTGTATAGTTGACTGACCATGGAAAATGAGTAGTCATTTTTTCGAGCTGATGAACGAATGCCCGGCTGATTCTATTGAAGGTTCCGCTCTCAAACACATCCCCTTTTTGTAATGCTCTGCCGTGAAACCCTCCAATCGCCGCGCGAAGATATGTGCTTTTACTTCCCATCACTTCGGGAATATCAATTCCGCCAGCCAAGGCCACGTACGCCCTGCATCCCTTAAGGGCGGATTTAAACTTTAAAATAGAACCTTTGCGGATCAGGACGGGCCGCCACATCGGTGCTTCCTTCCCGTCGATTTTAGGCTGAAGGTCACCGCCTGTAATCGCAATTAACTCATCTGTTTCAAATTCGAGAGTTGTCCCAAACAGGGTAACTTCAAGTGCACCTTCTCCTTCGTTATTTCCCACGAGTAAATTTGCGACTCTAAGAGAAATAGGATCCATGGCACCACTTACGAGTACCCCGAATTTTTGTGAACCGAATCTCCCTAAATCTTGGATTGTAGTCAATAATCCAGGATGAAGCACTTTAATGCTCATTGTTTCATCTCCCTATAGGCAGCATACTCTTCATGTGTAATTGGTACATAGCGGATTCTATCTCCAGACTGTAACATCGTTGGCGGTGAAAGTTCGGGAAGAAACAAATCAAGCGGGGTGCGCCCGATAATTTGCCATCCTCCTGGTGTTTCCAGCGGGTAGATGCCTGTTTGTTTTCCAGCAATTCCAACGGATCCCGGCACGATGGCCAGGCGGGGTGAATCTTTACGTGGTGTGGCAATCCTTTCGTCCATTCCCCCCATGAACGGAAAACCTGGCGCAAAGCCAATCATATAGACTAAGTAATCAGCTGACGAATGAATTTCAATTACTTTTTCAACAGAAAGTCCATGATACGTTGCTACATACTCTAAATCTGGACCAAATTCTCCTCCGTACAAGACTGGGATGGTTATTAGCCGTTGTTCAGGTTTTTCACTCGTTCCTAATAGATCTAGTAACGCCAAAATGAAGGTGCTTACTTTTTTATAAGGACTTGTTGCTTCTTTAACTGGGTTGGACAAATAGACGGCAACAGGATTGTAATAAATGGTCAAGCTATTATAAGACGGTACAGATTCCATGAATCCTGTAAACGGCTTCTTTTCTAATAAGTTGGATAGATTTTTCACTTTTTCATGGATGGCGGGGCTCATTCCATCGCCTAACTGAATCACAAGAGCAGAATCCCCTAAAGGCCTTAAGTTAACATTATTTTTATGATGGGCCATTATAATTTTGCTCCTCTAAGTTTCGAATTTCGGTAACTAAGTTCTGTTAAACGGATACTACCAATATTATAGTTTATACAAATTTAAATACAAGTCTATAAATATGGAATATTATGATATTTATAATTTTCTTATAATTATATTCAATTGAAAATATTTATGCTAGAATTGGTTTAAGTTTTAAAACTAGAGTTCCGAATATCGAAACCAAATAAAGATGAAAGCGCTCTTCTGAAGGGGACGAGTAATGAAGATGGAGGGGAGAAACATGTTTCAAGTGGATTTGAATTGTGATTTAGGGGAGAGTTTTGGCCGGTACAAGCTTGGGGAGCAGGAAGAAATTTTGAAATACGTTACATCGGCAAATATTGCTTGCGGTTTTCATAGCGGGGACCCAAGTGTAATGAGAGAAACGGTAAAGATGGCCATTGCTAATGGGGTCAAAGTTGGAGCGCATCCTGGTTTGCCAGATTTAAACGGATTCGGGCGAAGGGAAATGGCTATTACACCTCAAGAAGGATATGACATGGTCGTCTACCAAATTGGGGCATTGCAAGGATTTTTAATGACGTTCAATGAAAAAATGCAGCATGTAAAACCCCATGGTGCTTTGTACAACATGGCTGCAAAGGATAGAAAACTTGCCGAAGCCATTGCCCAAGCGGTTTATGACGTATCCCCGTCCTTAATATTATTCGGCCTTGCCGGCAGTGAATTGACAAAAGCCGGAGAGAAGTTCGGTTTACGCACGGCACATGAGGTATTTGCAGATCGTACGTATCAAGCGGACGGGTCTTTGACTTCTCGCTCACAAATGGATGCGCTGATTACAGATCAAGAACAATCTGTCGCGCAAATTGTGAAAATGGTGACAGAAGGAAAAGTAGTATCCCAGCAAAAAACAGAAGTTTCGCTGCGTGCAGATACCATTTGTATTCACGGTGATGGTGCACACGCCCTAGCCTTTGCCAAATATATTAACGAAACATTAGAAAAGAACAATATTACGGTAGATGCAATCAGTAACTTGGAGGTTTACTATGGAAAATCCTAAATTTGATGTTCCACAAAAAGATGTCAAAGCTTCTAAGCAAAAGAAGGTAAGTAGAAGTGTCTTACTCGGTGCGGCATTTTTAATGGCGACTTCATCGATTGGACCTGGATTTTTGACCCAAACGACTGTATTTACACAGCAGTTGGCTGCAAGCTTTGCCTTTGTTATTTTAATTTCATTATTATTAGACATTTTTTCACAAATGAACATTTGGAGAATCATTGCCGTCTCTGGGTTGCGTGGACAAGAAATTGCCAACAAAGTGTTCCCTGGACTCGGAGTTGTCTTGGCCATACTTATCGTCATAGGCGGTTTGGCGTTTAATATCGGAAACGTAGCTGGCGCTGGATTGGGTCTGAATGCCATGCTTGGATGGGATCCCATTACAGGTGCAGTGATTAGTGCACTATTAGCGATTTTTATTTTTGTGGTTAAAGAAGCAGGTAAAGCAATGGACAAATTCGCGCAAATCGCAGGGTTCGTTATGATCCTCCTCATGTTGTACGTTGCATTTACGACAGCACCGCCGGTTGGAGAGGCGATTGTGAATACGTTTATGCCGGAAAAGATTAGCATGTTTGCTATCGTTACGCTTGTTGGAGGTACGGTAGGAGGGTATATTACGTTTGCAGGCGGACACCGTCTATTAGACGCGGGCATCAAAGGTGTGGAAGCTTTGCCAGCAGTTACAAAAAGCTCTGTTACAGGGATTCTCGTTACCGGTATTATGCGTGTGGCATTATTCTTGGCTGTTCTTGGGGTTGTAACAAAAGGACTAGCGATTGATCCAGCGAATCCGCCTGCTTCGGTGTTCCAACTAGCTGCAGGTGACGTTGGTTACCGTATGTTTGGTGTAATCATGTGGGCTGCTGCGGTAACATCGGTTGTAGGAGCGGCGTATACGTCGGTTTCCTTTATCCGCACGTTTCATCCAACCATTGAGAAATACCAAAATTGGGTCATTATTGCATTTATCGTTATTTCAACAGCGACATTTGCCATTGTTGGAAGGCCAGTAACAATCTTGCTTATTGTTGGAGCATTGAATGCCCTTATTTTGCCAATAGGTTTAGGTACATTATTAGTTGCCGCCTACAAGAAAAGTATCGTAGGTGAGTACAAGCATCCGCTATGGTTGACGATTCCGGGTTGTTTTGTTGTTGTGGTAATGGGCTATTTGAGTGTTGTGACATTGATCGAACAATTACCTTTGATTTTTAAGTAATTTTATATGATTGCCAATTTAGGAGGGTTCATTTTGGGGAACTATGAAACATTGGAGCCGGAAAAAATTAGGGAGTTGATTCGGAAGCAAGAGATTACAGGACCAACTGCCGGAATGTCAAAAGGGTATACCCAAGCGAACTTGGTGATCTTAAAAAAAGAGCATGCCTTTGACTTTTTGCTGTTTTGTCAACGGAATCCGAAGCCATGTCCTTTATTGGACGTGACGGAGCCTGGCTCATTTGTTCCTGCTTTGATTGCCAAAGGGGCAGATATCCGAAAAGACATCCCGAAATATCGTATATACAGAGAGGGTGTTTTTACAGAGGAAGTCGCAGATATTGCCGAGTATTGGGAAGACGACATGGTGGGCTTCTTGCTAGGGTGCAGTTTTACATTTGAAACACCACTCCTTGAGAGCGGTATTCCGGTCAGGCATATCGAGGAAAACTGTAACGTTCCGATGTACAAAACGAATATTAAGTGTGAAAAAGCAGGCCTGTTTGAGGGGCCGACCGTCGTTAGTATGAGGCCAATGACACCGCAGGATGCCATCCGTGCCGTTCAGATTACGTCTCGTTTTCCGGCCGTACATGGTGCGCCAATCCATATCGGAAATCCAAGCGAAATAGGCATCATGGATCTTTCAAGACCTGATTTTGGAGATGCTGTGTCCTTGAAACCAGGGGAGGTTCCTGTATTTTGGGCTTGTGGTGTAACCCCTCAAGCCGTCGCGATGGAAAGTAAGCCTTCCATCATGATCACTCATGCACCAGGATGTATGTTCATTAGTGATATAAAAGATGAAGCTTTCAGTGTGCTATAAAACGTAACTATTGATAATAGGCTAGACATTTCGTAGTCTTATAGAAGATCCTGCGATAAACAGAGTCTGCATACTATCGTGAGGTGATGCATCAGTGCGTCGTCTCTTTGAACTTTACGGTGACGAGTTCGACCTGCTTGTTTGTCGTTGAAAAGGGGATGGAAAATATATCTACAAAATCGAAGGCTGCGCTTTTCGTGCTCATTTTGATCTGGGGCGCAAGCTGGCCAATCAATAAATTAGCAGTACCCTATTCACCGCCATTGCTTTATGCAGGACTGCGTACACTGTTAGGTGGAATCTTGTTGACACTAATTATTTGGAAGACGCGGAAGGCGATCAATTGGCGGAATAACTGGCAGAAGTACTTTATTGCGGCTTTCTTTAACTCCATCCTTTTTTTCGGGCTTCAGACGTTAGGATTGCTCTATTTACCGGGTGGATTGTTTTCCGTGCTTGTCTATTTTCAGCCGATTTTACTCGGCCTTTTCGCTTGGATGTTCCTAGGTGAATATTTATCGCCAATCCAAATCATTGGTTTGTTGCTTGGATTCGTTGGGATCGCAGTCGTTAGTGTCGACGGTTTGACCGTTCATATCTCACCAATTGGAGTGATACTCGGGTTACTAACAGCGGTAAGCTGGGCGTCAGGTGTTATCTACGTAAAGAAAGTAAGCAAAGAAGTGGATGCATTTTGGATGGTGGCGATTCAATCTGTGATTGGAGGCATTTTCCTCCTAAGTACTGGAACAGTGTTTGAAAGCTGGTCTGCAATCGAATGGAATCGATATTACATAGTAGGGCTCTGCTTTGGTGCGACCATTGGCATCCCATATGCCTACATCCTTTATTACAAGCTTGTTAATGCGGGTGAGGCAAGTAAAGTTGGTTCCTATACGTTTCTCATTCCTATTGTTGCTGTTCTCCTCGGCGTGCTTTTCTTGGGAGAAACGGTGACCTATACCCTGATTGTCGGGATGTTATTAGTTGCCACAAGCATTCATTTTGTGAATTTCCGGTATAAGCCTAACTACAAAAGGATGAGTAATAAATAAAATCATCGACTCAATTAAATATTCCTTAATAAGCCCACTTATTTAATGGGCTTATTTTTTTAACTATATTGTCTTACTCACATAATCATTGCGATATTTAGCGGGTGAAACGTTCATCATTGTAGTGAATACGCGTGTAAAGGAATGCACTGATCCAAAGCCGGTGACATCAGCTATCTCTTTAATAGGAATGCTTGTCATTTCAAGAAGACGGGCCGCCTCTCTTACTCTTTCCTTGCGAATATAATTGGAGAAACTTTCACACAGTTCAGTGGAGAAGAGCCTTGATAAATGACGACTAGAAATGTGAAGATAGTTGGCGACATGTTCTAGCTTCAATGGTTCTGATAAATGCTCCGGGGTAACTCCCCAATAATGGACCTTAAAGGCAATTCCTTCTCCAAACGGCCACATGGCGAATTGATACCTTTCACTGAGTTTACATGATTGGACGACCAAAAATATCTCTCCGATGTCTTCAAAAGACAAAAAAACAGCCTCTATTGATAAAGACTGGAATCCATTATTTTCTTAAAATTATAACAATTATACTATTAAACACGCTTTAGATTAGAATAACCCGTTTTTATTATTTAGGTATTCAATTAAATCATTTGTTCCAATAGGCTTTTGCTTCTGCCTCAAGTACCTTTAATCTTTTGTAGTAATCAGGAAACTCGTTAAGATGAGTCAGTGCAATTTTCCAGTAATAATAGGATCATTCCCAGTAACATTTGTTTGGCTGGATTGTTTTCCATGTTCAAGTTCAGTATTTACTCCCATCCAAAACTCATTTAAATCAAACTTGCTTTTATTAAAGTCAATGCCTAAAAGTAAAGCTATTGCTGCTGCTTCCTCTTTAGAAAACCAGATTTAACAATGTTTAAATTATTTGTTGAACGATTATTTTTAAACCTATTTGGATTTCCATTAGTTGGATAAGGATATGTCATACCATAGTTATAACTGTTAATGAAGTGGTTCTAATTCGGATTATTATAGTAGTACAAAACACATCACTCCTAAAAAGGGTATTTATCAACAATTTACGTTAGTTACCTGTTTATGAGCATGTCTTCTAAAAGTAAAATAATAGTGAATTTAACAAAAAATACGACTTGGCTTTTAAACTAACCTCTCTCTATATAGAAAGGAAAATCTCTCGATTTCTCATTTTCTCCAAATTACGTAGTAGTCTGTTTTAATATTCATTTGAAGATTGGAATAATGGTGTATTAAGGGATAATTTTGGGAATTCACACTGCTTTTTACCGATGGTAAACAGAATACGTATGAGCTTATTACATATTGCAATTAGAGATTGCATCTTCTTCAAAGGATTATTTGGACGCTTTGTAAAATACTCATGTAATGCTTTAAAAGCGGTATTTTTAGCGACCAAAGGCATTGCAACTCGAAAGAAGAGAGCTCTTAAAGTCTAAAGCGAAAAATGATAATTTCCCTGGTGGAATGAATATTCTTTACGGATTAGCTGAAGATGGTGTAGCTTTATCACCTATGAATAATAAAGCTGCCAACAAAGATGCTATTAATAAAGCTGTTAATGATTGGATAGATAAAATAAAGTCTGGAGCTATAAAGGTCCCTGGAACTCTTGCTGAATTAAAAACATTTAGCCCTAAATAATAAATAAGCGAAATATTGCACCTACTTATTTAGGTGCGAAGTTCGAGTTAGAATATTTAAAAAATAAAAAAAATTCTTTTATCAAGAGAACAAACTGTTATATAATAAAAAACAGAAAAATCAAAGGGGGCAATTTATGGAACAGTTTGTTAATTGGCTTAGTGGCATTATTTGGAGCCCGGCACTAATTTATTTATGCTTGGGTGTAGGTTTATTTTACTCTTTTGCAACTAGATTTCTTCAAGTAAGGCATATGAAGGACATTATTCCTTTAATGTTTAAAGGTGGAAAATCAGAAGCAGGGATTTCATCATTCCAAGCTCTAACCCTTGCCTTGTCTGGCCGAGTTGGAACTGGCAACATTGCCGGTGTTGCCACGGCGATTGCCTTTGGTGGACCTGGTGCGGTTTTTTGGATGTGGACAATTGCTTTCTTAGGTGCAGGTTCAGCTTTTGTTGAGGCAGCTTTAGGTCAGGTGTATAAGGTAAAACAAGATGGTCAATTCCGAGGCGGACCTGCCTATTACATAGAAAAAGGATTAAAAATGAAATGGTATGCGATTTTATTCGCTATTGTAACCGTTATTGCAACGGGAGTCCTTTTACCAGGTGTTCAAGCAAATAGTATTGCATCTAGTGTTAAAAATGCTTTTGGAATTAGTCCTGCACTAACTGGTGGCGTTCTAGTTGTTTTTCTAGCAATCATCATTTTTGGCGGCGTTAAACGGATTGCTCGTGTAGCTGAATTCGTTGTACCTTTCATGGCATTAGGTTATATAATCATTGCCCTCGTGATCGTGGCTATGAATATTTCTGAGTTACCAGCTGTTTTAAAACTAATCTTCTCCAGTGCATTTGGTGCGAATGCTACCTTTGGAGGAATTTTAGGTGCAGCTATATCTTGGGGAGTCAAACGCGGTATTTATTCAAATGAAGCAGGACAAGGTACTGCCCCACATGCTGCAGCTGCAGCCGAAGTTTCCCATCCTGCAAAACAAGGCATTGTTCAAGCGTTTTCTGTATACATTGATACATTATTTGTGTGTTCTGCAACAGCGTTCATGATTCTTATTACAGGAATGTATAATGTTGCACCAGAGGGAAAGGCGGAAATTGTCAATAAACTTGGTGATGTAGAACCTGGTCCAGCGTTTACACAATCTGCTGTTGAATCAGTAATGCCTGGATTTGGAGCTCCAATTGTTGCTATTGCTTTATTGTTCTTCGCATTCACGACCATTATGGCCTATTATTATATGGCAGAAACAAACCTTGCCTATATTAATCAAAAAGTAAAACGAGTGTGGACAGATTATGTTCTCAAAATTGCTATTTTAGGAATGGTATTCTATGGAAGCGTGAAAACAGCAGGTCTTGCTTGGACATTAGGGGATATCGGTGTAGGAAGTATGGCTTGGTTAAATATTATTGCTATTCTCCTCCTGACAAAACCAGCTCTAAAAGTTCTCAAAGACTATGAAGCACAGCTTAAAGAAGGAAAAGATCCTGTATTCGATCCTGTAAGGTTAGGTATTAAAGATGCTGATTTCTGGGAGAATGAATATTCCCGACCTAATGAAAAAGAGGAAAAGACAGGCTGATAACTAAAATATAGAGGGACTGACTAAATGAACTATAACCCGAATATTGGACACTAATTAAAAAGTGCCCCTTATTCGGGTTTTTCTATGTCCTCACACAGAAAACCCGTTTATAATAAAAGAATTATTGTGGACGGAGGATTTACATGAGTAAGAATTTATTTACGGATTTTAAGT
>NZ_JAGGQW010000013.1 GCF_018613065.1 Bacillus sp. ISL-7
TGTTACGTTGGCTCATGTTCTCTATATTAATAGAAGAAACACGATATTTTTTGTTTGTTTGTTGACGTTTTTGTTTGTTTAGTTTTCAAAGAACAATCTATCATGTCAGAAGCGACATTTATTATTATATCGAATCTCTATTACTATGTCAATATAATATTTTAATTTTTTTGTTCTCACTTTCAACGAATTTGACAGCCGTTAAAAGCAACTTCCCTATCATAACACCTTCATTTTACATATGCAACAGAAAGTTTTCATTTTTTATAGAGAGTTCATTTCCTCAGAAACCTTTTTTGAGATAACAATACCATATCTATTTATATCAACAACCAAAACCGGTTTCACATGAAGTCAAAGAATGAACCGTTCAATTATAAATGAGAAAACCTGAATATCATAAAAAGACCTCCTAAAAGGTCCCTTCAAAGAAAGGCAGAAACCTTTATATTTAGTGAGGGTTTCTGCCTTTTTAGTTTAAAATTGAGTTATCTGATTCGACAAAACTCGGGTGGTGACAGGCACGAGATTTACGGTGCGTGCCAGGCTCCGGGATTAATGTTTCCCTTTTCCTTTTTCTTTCCCTTTCCCTTGATGATTTTTCCGTTGCTCTTTTTGTTGTTTCGCTTCTTCTTTTTGCTTCTTCCCATTCCAACCATCTTCACTAACCTGTTTTGCTTTTTTGATAATAGGTTTTGGTGGTACTTCCGCAGAATTGCCCCCTTTAATATACAGTTCATTATTTACTCGATAGACACTGTTTGGCTGCTGAAAACGCGATGAATCTGTTCCAAATGACTGCATCATGGCTTTAAACATATACTGCGAAATTTTCTGCGTATTTGCGACCATATAGTTACCATTACCGTTTTGTGCGTATCCGGTCCAGACCGCCATTGTGTATTGCGGGGTATATCCTGCGAACCAGCTATCATTTGTCGCGTTGGTCGGGTATCCAAATTTAGCTCTAGTCTCTGCATCAAAATTGGTTGTACCTGTCTTCCCTGCAACATCTAGGTTAATGACATTCGCTGTTGTACCTGTCCCATCATTTACGACTGTGCGTAACATATCCGTCACCATATACGCTGTGTAATCCTGCATGACACGTTTTGATTTCTCCGTAAAATTCACTACTTTGCCATTCGGAAGTACCACTTTTTGGACAAAATGCGGTTTATTGTAGTTGCCGTTATTTCCAAAAGCACTGTAGGCCCCTGCCATGGCTAAAGGACTAACGGTATTGCTTCCAATCGCATAGGATTCATATACTTGGTTATCTTTAAAAGTAATGCCGAGTTTTTCTGCAAAGTTCTTTGCCCGATCCATTCCAACCTCCCGCATCGTGAGAAGAGCAGGAATATTATAGGATTTTTCCAGTGCACTCCGTATCGTCAGCATTCCGTGATATTGATGGTCCCAGTTGGAAATCGGCTCGCCGGTTGAATAGGAGGTGTTCTGGTCATTGATTAGATGTGCAGTGGACCATTTCAAATTTTCAATCGCAGGACCATAATCAAAAATCGGCTTAAATGTTGAGCCTGGTTGACGTTTGATATCAACTGCAAAGTTGTTACCTAGAAATTCTGCTTTATAGTCGTTTCGCCCGCTGCCGATCGCCCTGACTTCACCAGTTTTGGTATCTAAAAAGACGAAAGCTCCCTGAAAACCTGCATCTGGATAGGCAATGATTTCATTGGTGTTCAACATTTTGTCTGCATAATCCTGTGCTTTTGGATCTAGGGTAGTATAGATAGATAATCCATCCTTACTGATGTCTACATCCTTCATTTTACCCTTTACCTCTTTTACAACTGCATCTAAGAACGCTTCATAAGGCATACTTTGTTGCGTGCTTTTTGGTACAAGTCCCTCAGTAACTGGAACTTTTGAAGCTTCCTGCAATTGTTTCTCTGTTATATAACCATCTCTAAGCATCGAACGTAAGACAATACTACGACGCTTTGTGGCTGCTTCTTTGTTTTCTGGCTTGGTCGGATCATAGTTATTCGGACTCTGCGGCAGTCCAGCTAACATGGCTGCCTGCGCGAGCGTCAATTTTTTCAAATCATTTGCTTCAATACCATAGTAACTCTTTGCTGCAGCAGCTACTCCGTAAGAGCGGTTTCCAAGGTAAATTTTGTTTAAGTACATCATTAAAATATCGTGCTTGGAATATTTCTGTTCCAACTGATACGCCAAGTCCCATTCTTGCACTTTTCGCTTTAATGTTTTCTCTGGAGTCAAAAAGGAATTCTTAATCACTTGCTGCGTAATGGTACTACCGCCCTGTGATCCGAAATCTCCGGTTAAGTTTACAAAAATGGCCTTGGCCGTCCTTTTGATATCGATCCCTTGATGCTCATAAAAATGAGAATCTTCCGTGGCAATAAACGCTTGCTCGAGCACTTTCGGAACTTGCTCATACGCAATTTTTGTTCGCTTTTCCTTCCCGTACTCATAAATAAAGTTTCCGTTCTCATCATAGAATTTCGTAGAAAGTGGATCCACTAGCTTAGAAGCATCCAAGTTAGGCGAATCCTTAATCATTGAAGCGAACGATATAGCTCCTGCTCCAGTCGAAACAAGTCCAAGTACGAGACAGACAATGATTACTTTTTTCAACAATGATCCTTTTCTCAATAATGATCCTTTCTTCTTCGGTGTTCGCTGACTTCTTTGTTGATTCTGTCTTGCGTTTTCCGCTTGTTTTCGTTCCTCACGAGATTGATAGGTCTCTTCTGGCATTCTTCTTCTCTCCCATGTCTATTTATGGTTTCGCAAAGTTGATTTTAATGGAGGTATTGATTAGTTATTAAAATGGATAAGAATATTTAGGCCGTTGTACTTCCTTCACTAAGACGTATAAAGGGAAATCTTCTCCCTTCAACCAACTATTTATAGAACTTCGTAAGTGGTCTTACATTTATGAGGGAATCAGGAATAATTTTTTCTACCAATTGGATACTGAATGTAATAGAGTTTCATAAGCTAGACCTAATAATACAAATAAGCCCTTACCTACTTGTGTAGATAAGGGCTGTTTTAATGCCGCGAACTTCCTTAGAATCTGACTGACAGAGCCTGTCACTTATTAATCGTTCAATCTTAGCCAAATTCCGAGGAGTGTCAGGCACCAGGATTAGGGAAGCTCTTTTATTTTAATTCGTAAATTCTGTTAGGTTTGTTATAACCTACAGATAAAACTGGTTTTTCCTTTGTACCAGAGATTGCTAATCCCTCACTCTCACCCGTATATGGAAGTTTAATGATGTTTGTAATTTTCCCGGTATAATCAATAACGGTTATTTTGTTGTTTGTATAGAAATAGATCTTTTTGTTATAAATCTCCATTCCTTGAGGAATTCCCTGATTTGAGACGGAGAACTGCTTTATGATCTTACCATTGAAATCAGTTAGACTAAAGGTTGGATTTCCTAAATTGCTGCTTGCGGAATGAATCACTAATATATCGCTATCATTATCGATACCTAAAAGTGCTGCTTTTCCTAGCTTACTTAGGTCGATTTGTTTTACAATATATGGCTTAGTTACATCCACATTTACTTCATAAACAATGACTGGATTATTTCCGCCGCCATTAGCTGCATAAATATGATTATCTTTTGGTCGGAACGATAATTCAGCACTATGGCCGATGGGTAAAGGGCCAGAGCTTTTTACTAATGCACCCTTTTGTGTATACTTGTTTATCATTCCTTGATTGTTTCCCACATCGAACCCTATGTAGTAAAAACCATCATGGTATGCTAATCCTTGCATATTTGCTGTTGAATTAACCAAAAATGCATTGGAGTCTGTTGCCTTCCAAGCAGTGGGGTTAACTGGTATCGTTGCTGGTTTACTTGCAGTTGCCTTAGATGGCAAACTTATAGACGTTACAGTAGCTATGATTAAAGCTGCCATAAGGATACTCGATAATGACCTTTTTGGCTTATTAATAGGTGAACACTTGTTGACTAGTAAATTCATTCTAATATATTTAGCTATTTCCATTTTAACCGCTCCCATTGAACTATCTCTTCAAATAAGGATTTTTTCCCATTTTTACCAATAATGATCGATAAATTTCTACACAACATTTGACAATTTAAAACATCTAACGACATTTCCACTACCTATTAAATCTCAATACTCTTTAGAAGTTTAATATGCCCAAATAAAGTTTCACCAAGTCTTGCTTAAATAGTTAAACAAATTGAAAAAGCCCTACCCGAATGACCAGATAGGACTTCATGTATTATAAAATTTTGTACTAAAAAGTAGCCGACATAAGCCGTCTGTCCGGCCAGAGTTAGCCCCAAAACAACGGCTGGGACTAATTTCGTTTGAACCAGCGCCGCCCAAAACGGTGATGCTTCACAAACTTGGATTATAAGACCGCCACTTTTTCATACTTTAACTTTTCAATTTCCTTATTGAGCTCTTCATCGCTCACAAAGCTGCTGTTTGCCGCTTCAACCTGGGCTAATGGAGTCGCAAATTGATTGCCTGCCTGTACTTCTGCTTCCATCATTAAGATCCGCTCTTCGGCACGGGCCACACCTCTCGCAATATCATCAGTATGGAAGGAAACCGTCGCTTTCTGAATTTGCTTCATCGACTGAGCCACATTCGCACGTGAAGCTAACAAGATTTTCTTTTGCTGCATTTGGTTGTACGTTTCCTTCAGCTCGTCCAATTTTCCGATGAGGATTTGGGTTTGTCCCTTAACCGACTCGTATTGCTCCTCATATAGTTGTAGCTGGCGGTCATGGTTGAGTTTTTCTTGCACAGCCAATTTGGCCATGGCCTCGTCCCCTTGTTCAATCGCCAGTTTGGCCTGACGAGTACGCTTGTCCACTAACGCTTTCGTTTCCAAAATAAGAGCTTCTTGTTTTTTCTCTACAAAAATTTGCCTAGCTAGTGCTTTCTGACCTTTGACAATTTCCTGTTCCATTTCCCTAGAATACTCATTTAACATCGCAATCGGATCTTCGATACCGTCTAAAAGTCCGTAAATTTCCGCCATTGTTATTGTCTTTAATCTTTTAAAAATACCCATGTTATTCATTCTCCTTTTTAGTTACTAGATTTCTTTCCCATTGATCTAAAACGCTAGCATTCTGATTAGTTACCGGGATATGCGAACCTGCCACAGAGGTGTTAATAAACTGTTGCATAGAAGATGCTTTCGACTTCTTTCTGAGCCATCTTACGAATAGTATTAGAGCAGCTAGTCCAATAATTAGGAAGAGCCAAGGGAATCCTCCGTCATGGTGAGCGCCATTCATCATTTGGCGGCCCTCGCCAAATCCGCCACGCTGCCCCATTTCACCGGGACCATGTCCATGAGGGCCTCTAGCATAAGCGCTGTTCCCTCCTAGTAGAAAGTGGAGTACGTTAATCACTAGTACCGTAGAGGCAATGATCACACCCCAGAAAATACCCTTTTTCACTTTTGTATTCATCTCTTTATCTCCTTTCGTTACCTGATGTAATGAATATTAATAGAGAATGGTGAAAACTTGGTGAAAAGAGAAAGCTAGCAAGTAAGTTTTTTTTAGGAATGAAATCTATCAAAATAAGTTTCAGTTTCTTACTATTAAGCTATTGCTTCTAAATTCGCTCATAAATACACTAAATTCGCCCATTAAAGCCCAAAATCGCCCACAAAACTCGAAGATTCGCTCATAAAACTCAAAAATTCGCCCATTAAAGGGACTAGCCGTTTTTAAATCATAAATGTTCGTGTGGTGTCAGGCACCAAAGGTTATCAAAAAAAGGCAGAAACCCTTTTTAGTAAGAGTTTCTGCCTTTTTGATTAAAAATTGAGTGAGCTAACTCGACAAACAAGGCGTCCCTTGCTTCCCTATCACCTTAACAGATGCAAGCAAAATTCCAAATCCGCTTGTAGATGGGTTTTCATTAGCATTTCTGCTTTTTCTCCATTTCTTGCTTTAATGGCTTGGTATATTTGCTCGTGTTCGTCGATTAAATGGGGGCGGTTGTAGAATACGACTGTTTTACGGAAAAGGTAAATGATGGATGACATCCGATCGATAATATCAATCATGACCGGGTTATTACTGGCTCCGACAATAATTTCATGAAACCGCGCATTTGCTTCCATAATTTCCTCGACTGTTCCTGTCCTCCCTATCTCCACACATTGATGTAATGATTGAAGCTCATCTTCTTTTAAATAGGATGCTGCACACTGAGCGGAATAGCCCTCAAGGAGCATTCGTACTTGAAACATATTTCGCAAGTCCTTTTCCGCCGGCTTCACTACTTTTTTATTCTCAATAAGCCCTTCATGCTCCAACTTTCGAATCGATTCCCTGATGGGTGTTCTACTGACACCTAATTCAGCAGCAATTTTTTCCTCGACAATTTTGGTACCACCAGGAAGTTCTCCATTTAAGATCCTATCACGAAGGATCTCATAGGATTGGTGGGAAGCAGGACGAGAACGATTACTTTCTAACACACTGTTCACCTCTATATCTCTTCAAACCTACATTTATTTTACCAAAATTCTTGTCAAAAAAATACAATCTACATCAGTTTCACTGATTTTTGTATACATAAAATAATTTTATGTATACAAAAATTATAAATTCGTGTACAATTACTTTTGTAAACGATATCTGAAAGCGATTGCAGTTGAACGGATCGCTTAACTTATAAGATTTCAAATAGAATGAGGAGGAATTTATCATGGCACAAAAAGTTGGTTTTATAGGTCTAGGAATTATGGGGAAACCAATGGCATTAAACCTAATCAAAGCGGGATTCACACTTACGGTTAATGATCTAAATCAAGACGCCGTTCATCAGGTCGTTGAAGCTGGAGCAGTGGCGGCTCATTCTGCGAAAGAAGTAGCAGAAAACAGTGATGTCATCATCACGATGTTACCTGCCTCAAAACATGTTGAACAAGTCGTTTTAAGTGAAAATGGAATCTTGGCAGGGGCCAAAGCAGGTTCGGCCATTATCGATATGAGTTCAATTACACCTGAAGTCTCACGGGAACTAGCAGCAGCGGCAGCGGAAAAAGGCGTTGGCATGCTAGACGCACCAGTCAGCGGCGGCGAACCAAAAGCGATTGATGGTACATTAGCGATTATGGTTGGCGGGAAAGAGGATGTTTTTGAAAGCGTTCTGCCGGTCCTCTATGGGATGGGGAAAGACGTTATCTTAGTTGGTGATCATGGCTGCGGCGTGACCGCAAAGCTTGCCAATCAAATTATTGTAAACCTTAACATAGCGGCGATGTCCGAGGCACTTGTCCTAGCAGCGAAAGCAGGTATTGATATTGAAAAAATGTACCAAGCAATCCGCGGCGGACTTGCTGGAAGTGCTGTTCTGGATGCCAAGGTACCATTGATTTTAGACAGGAACTTCGTCGCTGGCGGAAGTATTGCCATCAACATGAAAGATATTACGAATGTAATGGACACCGCCCATGAAATTGGCGTTCCACTTCCATTATCAAGTCAGTTGCTAGAAATTTTCCATGCATTAAAGGTCGATGGAAAAATAAAAGACGATCATGGCAGCATTGTCCGTTATTATGAAAAGCTTGCCAATGTTGAAGTAAAGAGGGCGTAAATGATGACTGAAACGAACAGAATATCCGCAGCGTACCTAGAAACCGTCCCTGAGGTGGACCGTCAGGCAGTCCATCAATTAGTTACCGAAGCACTAAAAGGCCTAAACAAAAAAATCATCGTCCTCGATGATGATCCAACAGGTGTCCAAACCGTCCATGATATCTCCGTTTTCACGGATTGGTCTGAGGAAAGTATTGAGCAGGGCTTTAACGAAGAGCAGTCCATGTTTTTCATTTTGACAAATTCCCGAGGCTTTACAGCGGAAGAAACCGAAGAGGCTCATCGCGAGATCGCCGCTAACATTTTAACCGTAGCTTCGAAATTAAATCGAGAATTCCTCATTATCAGCCGTGGAGATTCCACACTTAGAGGACACTATCCACTAGAAACGACCGTTTTTAAGGATACACTCGAATCAGGTTCTGATTTGAAAATAGATGGTGAGGTCATCCTGCCATTTTTCAAAGAAGGCGGTCGATTGACCATTAACAACATCCACTATGTTCAAAATGGTCAAGAGCTTGTGCCTGCAGGCGAAACCGAATTTGCAAAAGACCGGACATTTGGCTATTCCAGTTCTCATTTAGGAGAATGGATTGAAGAAAAGTCGAACGGTTTATTTCTTGCTAAAAATACATTATATATCTCACTCGAACAATTACGGGCAATGGAGATTGGCGCCATCACGGAACAGCTTCTTCAGGTAAACGATTTTAATAAAGTAGTTGTGAATGCAGTCGACGAAGTCGATGTTAAAGTATTCACGGCTGCCTTAGTACAAGCAATCAATGCCGGAAAGAACTTCCTTTTTAGAAGTGCGGCCGCTCTTCCAAAGGTCATTGGCGGAGTCAGTGATAAAGCACTGCTAACGAGAGAAGAGTTAATAATAGAAGAAACAGGGAATGGCGGATTAGTTATTATCGGTTCCCATGTGAAAAAGACAACGGAACAGCTAGAAAAATTAAAAGAATTAACCACCATTGAATTTATCGAGTTTAATAGCCATTTAGTTTTACAACCAGAGCAATTCAAAGCGGAATGCGACCGCGTGGTAGAGACCACCGAAGCACTGATCCGATCCGGTAAAACCGTAGCCGTTTATACAAGTAGACAACGGCTTGATCTTGGCGAGAATAAAAAAGAAGAAGAGTTAAAATTGTCTGTAACGATTTCTGACGCGGTAACAAGCATTGTAACGAGATTACAGGTAAAACCGAATTTCCTTGTCGCAAAAGGTGGAATTACCTCCAGTGATGTAGGGACAAAAGGACTAAGAGTAAGAAGAGCAACCGTTGCTGGACAAATTAGACCGGGAATACCTGTCTGGAGAACTGGGGATGAAAGTAAGTATCCAGGCATGTCCTATGTTATTTTTCCAGGCAATGTTGGAACACAAGGTGATTTAAAAGCAGTGGTAGAGATTTTAAGCACGAAGTAAATTGAACTGATCGATCGGAATGCCGTTCTGGCATTCCACACTTTCAAAGGGGAAAGAGGGAGAAACATGCCAATCGTTTATATTTGTATAGGGGTTGCCCTATTGCTATTATTAATGGTCGTCTTCAAGGTAAACGCCTTCATATCACTGGTTATCGTTGGATTACTTGTAGGGGTTATGGAAGGAATGACCCCAATCGAAGCAATAACATCCGTCACATCCGGTTTGGGCGGAACCCTTGGCAATCTCGTACTGGTTATTGGTTTTGGGGGTATGCTTGGTAAACTAATGGCCGATTCTGGTGGTGCACAACGAATCTCCACCACATTGGTTAACGCATTTGGAAAAAAACGAGTACAGCTTGCAGCCGTTCTAACAGCCTTCATTGTTGGGATTGCGCTATTCTTTGAAACGGGCGTGGTTGTGTTAATTCCGTTAGTCTTCACAATCGCGGCAACAGCAGGTGTACCGATTCTTTATATTGGGATGCCCGTTATTGCGGCTTTGATCACCATGCATGGCTTTGTTCCGCCACACCCTGGACCAACAGCCGTTGCCGGTGTTTACGATGCCAATATAGGTAAAACCTTATTATATGGAATTCTTATCGGTATTCCTGCAATCATTATCAGTGGACCATTATATACAAAGACGTTTAAAAAAGAAGAGTTGGAAGTTAAAATTCCAAAAGGACTTTTTAATCCTAAGCACTTTACAGAAGAAGAAATGCCTGGTTTTGGGATTAGTGTATTTACGGCCCTTATCCCCGTCATTCTGATTGCTTTCCAAGCCATCGTTGAAATCACGATGCCTGAATCATCACTTATTCAAACAGCTAAATTTTTAGGAAATCCTGGTATTGCCCTATTAATCGCTGTCATAGTCGCCATCTTTACCTTTGGTTTAAATCGAGGCAAAAAAATGCCAGAAATCATGAACTCGATCACAGAATCAATCAGCAGCATCGCCATGATTCTTTTAATCATTGGAGCAGGCGGTGCATTCAAACAAGTACTCATCGACAGTCATGTTGATAAATACGTTGCCCATCTGATGGAAGGTTCCACCATGTCGCCGTTAATCCTCGCCTGGTTAATCGCTGCGATTCTACGGGTAGTCCTAGGTTCAGCAACCGTTGCCGGATTAACAGCAGCCGGTATTGCTGCACCACTCGTTGCCTCTGCACACGTTAGCCCAGAACTCATGGTGCTAGCAACCGGTGCAGGAAGTATGACCTTCTCTCACGTAAACGATGCCGGTTTCTGGATTTATAAAGAATACTTCAACCTAAGCATCGGTAAAACCATTCGCACCTGGTCAGTAATGGTAACGATTGCATCCCTTGTCGGACTTGCTGGTGTGCTAATTATTAATATGTTCCTATAGGGAGAAACAAAATCAAAAGACCACCCCCGCGCCGTAGCAAGCAAAAGGGTGGTCTTTTTATATTCAGGATTCTTATTACATAATTATTGGTCCTTACTACATATTTTCAGGCTCTTATTACATATTTTTTGACTCTTACTACATGTTTTCCAAAACTTACTACACATTTTCCGAAACTTACGACATTATATGGTTTCTTTTATGGGCTCAATAAGAGTATTAACTGGCCGCTTTAATCCCAGATTCTCCCTTAATGTATTACCTGTATATTGTTTACGGAACAATCCACGTTGTTGAAGGACGGGAATCACCAGATCAACGAAATCATCAAGACCACCAGGTAAATAAGGTGGCATGACATTGAAGCCGTCCGCTGCCCCATTTTCAAACCATTCTTGCATATGATCCGCAATTTGCTCAGGTGTGCCCTTGATTTCCCGATGTCCACGGGTACCGGCTATCCGTTGATACAGTTTGCGAATCGTCAATCCTTCACGATCTGCAAGATCCTTTAATAATTGGAAACGACTTTTCCCCCCATTTATCTGATTCAATTCAGGCAAATCTGGAAGTGGTCCATCCACCGGATATCCTGATAAATCAACACTTATCATGCCAGATAAAAGAGAGATCCCCGCTTCTTCCGGTATAAGTTCCTCGAGCAGCGCCTTATTTTCTTCCGCTTCTTCCTCTGTTCTACCAATAACAGGGAAAACTCCAGGCATAATCTTCAGGTCCTCTGGTGAGCGGCCGTATTTCGCCATTCTTCCTTTTACATCCGCATAAAACGCTTGAGCTTCTTCAATCGTTTGCCAAGCAGTGAATATAACCTCGGCTGTCCGCGCCGCAAGCTCCTTCCCTGCTTCAGAAGAACCAGCCTGGATCACAACAGGATGCCCTTGCACCGGGCGGGAGATATTTAATGGACCAGCTACGGAAAACCATTCTCCTTTATGATTAATGGAGTGTATTTTGGAAGAATCCGCAAATTGGGATGACTCCTTATCAATAATTAACGCATCATCCTCCCAACTATCCCATAGCTTCGTGACCACATCGACAAACTCTTCGGCCCGCTCATACCGTTTTTCATGAAGGAGCTGCTGTTCTAAATTAAAATTTTGGGCTTCTACGTCAGTGCTTGATGTGACCACATTCCACCCTGCACGGCCCCCGCTCAAATGATCAAGAGAGGCGAACCTGCGGGCAACATTAAATGGCTCATTAAAGGTAGTTGATACCGTTCCGACAAATCCGATATGATTTGTCACAGCAGCAAGAGCGGATAAAAGGGTAAAGGGTTCAAATAACGTATTCACAGTTTGGCCCAGTACTGTTTGATTTTTCCCTCTCACCGCATAGGTATCTGCAAGAAAAACCATATCAAACTTACCACGTTCCGCTGTTTGGGCAAGCCTTTTGATAAAATCAAAGCTCATGATTTGATTGGCTTCTGCTTTTGGATGCCGCCAAGCAGCGACATGATGTCCAGGAATCATAAAAAATGCGCCTAATTTCATTTCCCGTTTATTTTGAGTCATGTTTCATTCCTTCTTTCCTTTATTGTTGATTTGAATTTGTTTTCCAGCTTGAAAATTTTCTTTCTAAGGATACCAATAGATAATTTATGGCCACACCAAGCAATGAAATCGTAATAATACCTGCATACATTTGCGTAATTTGGAAGTTCTGTTGCGAATAATTAATGAGATATCCCAAACCTTCCTTAGCTCCAACCATTTCGGCAGCAATCAACACAAGAATGGATGATGATCCAGCCATACGTATTCCGGTAAAAATAGTCGGAATGGAAGCTGGCAAAATTACTTTATAAAACAGCCGGTAGGAGGGAAGAGCCATGGATTTGGCGGCCTTAATGAGTAATGGATCTACATTTCGAACAGCATTGATCGTATTTAAAAGAATCGGAAACGTACAAGCAAAAAAGACGATTGAAACTTTAGATGTTTCTCCAATCCCAAGCAGCAAAATAAAGACAGGTAATAACGCTAAGGCAGCTGTATTACGAAACACCTCCAGCACCGGATTTAACAATTCACTTGCCAGTGGATACCACCCAATGATAAGCCCCAAAGGAATGGAAACGAGGATCGCCAACCCAAATCCGAAAAGCGAACGAAGAATACTAGCCTGAAAGTGGGCATACAGATCACCCGAAATCACTAATCCCCACCAACTCTCTGCTACTTTTGTAAATGGCGGAAAGAATGTGGGATCCACTAACCCCATTCGGGGAGCAATCTCCCAAAGGATTAGTAAAAGCAAAATGACAATAGATTGTTTTACAAGACTTTGCACCCAATGAAAAGAAAAACGAATCCGATGGGATGTTTGCATTGGCGCTGTGAATGATTTACCAAAATCAGACATTTCCTCACCTCTTCTATAAAATAATTGAACTTTGTTAAGCTGATTGATCCTTATTCTCAACTGTTTGCGCTTTGACTACTTCTTCTCGAAGCAAATCCCAAATTTGGTGACGTGCATTTGCAAATGCTGTTGTCGAACGTAAATCCTCTTCGTGACTGGTTGAATGAAGCGGGTTTTCAATAATTTGTTTAATGGTTCCCGGTCGAGAGGTCATGACGGCCACACGCTGTCCTAAATACACCGCTTCATCAATTCCATGTGTAATGAAAACAATCGTCTTTTTGGTATGTTCCCAGATTCGAAGTAATTCTGTTTGCAAGGTTTCACGCGTCTGCGCATCGAGTGCAGCGAACGGTTCATCCATTAACAACACTTCAGGGTCAAACGCCAAACTTCTAGCAATAGCCACACGCTGCTTCATTCCACCTGAGAGTTCGTGCGGATAACGATCTTCGAAACCTGATAATCCAACCAGTGACAAAAAGTAACGAGAAATTTCAGCCCGCTCCTTTTTAGGAACACCTTTTGATTCTAAGCCAAATTCAATGTTTCCTTTAGCTGTCTTCCAAGGTAATAGCGCATACTGCTGAAAGACAATTCCCCGATCTAAACCGGGTCCCTCTATCGGTTTTCCATCCAATAATATCCGTCCGGAGGTTGGTTTCGTCAACCCGCCTAAAAGATCAAGCAAAGTTGATTTTCCGCATCCTGATGGGCCTACTAATGAAAGAAACTCTCCACTATTCACCGAAAAGTGAACATTTTTAATGGCTGTAAATTCTTTAAGCGCTCCCTTTCCTTGCTGAGAATCCCTTACGTTAAAAACCTTACTGACATGTTCAAACTGAATTTTTGCCGTCATCCTCTCACCTCATTAGTTTTTTTCAATTTCACCCTTATAAGGATTAAATTCATTGGTATACAAATTACTTAGTTTCACTTGGCCATCTTTGAACTCACCATTTTTCTTTAGCCAATCGACCCAAATTTTAAATTCCTTACCCTGAATAACTCCACCTTTCTCCGCAATACCTGTACTTTTCCAATATTGCACCGTGTTTGTATCTTCCTTGCGCCCCCGTTTCTTAATAATGGATTCATAACGGGCTATCACTTCTTCTCGTGAATGGGTCTGTGCCCATTCAATGGCTTTTGCTGTAGCCTCAACAAACTTTTTCACCGTATGTGGATTTTGTTTAATGAATTTATCGGTAAAGACATAGCCGCCTGCTGTAAAAGGACCCAACAAATCATAATCACTAAAAAGCTTTCTGATCCCCCCATTTTTCACAGCCAGATCCCCTAACATCCCAGTCAAGACAGCGACATCAATTTGTTTTTGTCGCAGTGCTTGCTCTGTACTTACCGGTGGCAGAACAACTAAAGTCACTTTCTTAATTTCTTCATCTGTGAGTCCATTTTGTTTTAAATATTCTTTTAAAACGAATTCAGCATGAGCTCCCATTGTGTTCATGCCAACCTTCTTTCCAATTAAATCGCGCGCATTTTTTATCGGGCTGTCATTCAATACATAATAGCCGGTATATGTATCCTTATCACTGCCGTAATAACCAATGACCGATTTTATCGGTGCACCGCTCGCTATCAATTTGGCAATGGCCCCGTTAAATGCACCGCCAAAGTCGGTTTGACCGGTCGCTGCGTTTTGAATAGAAGCAGGCCCGCTTGTTTGATTTCCGATCCATTCAAGTTTAATCGGATCAAGATAGCCTAAATCCTCGGCTAACTCTGGATAAGTGACTGAACCCACCGATCCTTCATACCGGAGTTTCAGCGTTTCATACGCGCCATTTCCTTTTGTTTCTGTAGCTCCTGTCTTTTTCTCCTGGCATCCAGCCGATATAACAACTGATAATACAATTAAAAATAAAAGTGCCTTGGTTCTCCAAATCTTCATAACGGGCCCCTACCTTCTCTTAAAATTAAAACCAACCGATCCAATCGGAAAATCCATTACCAGCCACGGAAAAAAATTCTGATCAAACGTTCACCTTTCTACAGGCATGCCTTTTTTTCGATAAAAAAAACCGGAGACATCTCTTTAAAAAGAAAAGTCTCCGGTTGACCGGTTAATTATTCTAGATTTCCTATTGGGTTACTTGGTTTTCACTTATATTACCAATTCAATTTTCAGTCGTCAACGAAAAATTTAAAATAAAGTTAATTTTTTAAAAAAACCAAAAAATCAAAATTAGTTATTGACAGATGTTTTCCAGAAAATTAAAATCACATTAAGCCGATATGAATTATATAAATTAAATTTACAAGCAATTGAATTGCTGACCAGTCACCTGGAAGCCAGAGCTATTATGCTCTGGCTTTCTTTCGTCTTATCGGTCCATTATTAAAGCTGGCTTTTACGGCTAAAAACAAGGAGGAAATAAAAGTGAGTAATGTCAAAGAAGTTCAAAATGAAGCAGGAATTGTAGTAAAACCAGTGGCTGGACGTATTGGAGCAGAATTATCTGGTGTGAAACTTTCCGGAGAACTAGACTCCACTACAGTTAAATCTATCCGTGAAGCGCTGTTAAAGTATAAGGTTGTTTTCTTCCGTGATCAAAATCATCTGGACGATCAAGGACAAGAAGCCTTTGCCCAACTGCTTGGAAACCCAGTTGTTCATCCAACTGTACCAGCAAAAGATGGCACAAACTATATATTAGAACTTCATTCCGAACATGGCGGCCGAGCCAATTCATGGCATACAGATGTAACATTTGAAGCAGCGTACCCAAAATTCTCCATTTTACGCGGAGTGGTGATACCAGAGGCAGGAGGTGATACCGTTTGGGCAAACACGGCTACGTCCTATGAAAATCTTCCAACAGAATTACAAAATCTGGCGAATCAATTATGGGCCGTCCATACCAACGCTTATGATTATGCTGCAAAACACCAGAATGTTTCTGATGAAGCGATCAAACGCCATGACGAAATCTTTACCTCTACCCTATATGAAACTGAACACCCAGTTGTCCATGTACATCCTGAAACCGGAGAGCGCCATCTTCTACTCGGTCATTTTGTCAAAAATTTCAAAGGGCTTTCTTCCACCGATTCGGCTCATTTATTCTCCATCCTACAAGGACATGTAACACAACTCGAAAATACGGTACGTTGGAAATGGAAAGCAGGAGATGTGGTCATTTGGGATAACCGCGCCACCCAGCATTACGCAGTGAATGACTATGGTCATGCACAAAGAGTGGTCCGAAGAATAACCATTGATGGAGACGTGCCTATTAGTTTAGATGGTCGCCGCAGTGTCACAAAAACAAAAATTAGAAAAAATATATAAGTTTCTTCTATCCTATGAAGATAAAGTAAAGGTAATCATGATCCCAAAATGGGACAGCGTGGAATCATGGAATTTCCACGGTAAAGCCCTCAGAAAAATTAAAAGCCTATAATTCTCTTTTTAAAATACGGAGAATTTAGGCTTTTTCACTTTACAACCCACTATAGGAAAATCCCCTACTGTTGCCTGTTTGTTTTTTGAAAGAACTTGCGGAATATCGGGTGGTGTCAGGCACCCGATATTCCGTGGTTTTTTATATTTTTACCTTTCCTTTTCAAATTTCCTTATAAAAGGGAATTTCTTTTGCTGTAACGTTCGAATTTTCTGGTATAATTTCATTTTAAGAATACAATTTGAAGATAGTAAGGAGAGTTTAATTTGGAAGGTTTTATTGGATTGGTTTTAAATATAATCCTCACGATTTATTTAGTGATTGATTCTCGTAAGCATGGTAAAAGCCCCATCCTTTGGGGAATTCTCGGATTCATTTTTGGGTTGATCGCTTTAGGTATTTATCTAATAAAAACCAATCGAAAGGTCATCGGTTGGATTATCACGATTATTAGCATAATAGGTTATTTAGCCTTACTCTTAGTCCTACTATTAGGTGCGGCGCTTATACTCGGGGGAGGATTTTCTTAATATAAAAATGAAAGCTCCACAGGGACGGTTCAGGACCAGTGATAAGTCCTCTTTATGTGTAAAAGATACGGATCATCTGCCATATGTAGATGATCCGTATCTTTTTTCTTACTATTTACGAGTAAAACACACATTTTTTTATTGAGTAATTACTTTTTCAGCAGCCCCGGTCTAAGTTTCCTCATCTATGAGAAAAAAATTTAACAGAGGTAACTTTTGTATAAGCTATGAAAAATTTGTCCATCCTGATCATATAAAAGATAGGTTAGGAGAGTGGAGAACTTGATAATGATTTTTTCGATATATAGGGGTGATTTTCAATGAGCACAGAAGAATTGAATAAAATTATTACTGTTAAGAAGATGGATTTAGAGGAATGTGAGCAAGAACTTAACAGTCGTTACTACCCTTCAATAGTGAGAGTAGCAATGATGAATTACATTTTAGTCCTACAAGAACAATTAGAAAAGTTTAATCATGCAATGGAGAAATAATTACTATTTGAAATAGAAGTCCCGGTTAGGGTCTAGTGCCTGCCACTTATAAATCTATCAATCTTCGACAAAATACGAGGAGTGACAGGCACGAAATTTTATTCCACCTTAATTTTTTCTTCCATAAAAGCTAGAATCTCTTTACGTAAAGTAGGTTCCTGCAGAGCAAATTCTATGGTTGTCTTCACAAACCCACTCGTTTCTCCAACATCATACCTCTTACCCTCGAAATCATAAGCAAACACCCGTTGTATATGATTCAACTTCTGAATCGCATCCGTCAACTGAATCTCTCCACCAGCCCCAGTTTCTTGCTGTTCCAAAAACGTGAATATCTCTGGAGTTAGTATATAACGTCCCAAAATGGCCAGATTAGAAGGGGCAGTTCCAGCCTTAGGCTTTTCAACCAAATTATTTACTTGATACCTTCTACCCACCTGATCCAAAGGTTCAACAATCCCATACCGATGTGTCTCATCATCTGGAACAGACTGCACTCCAATAACTGACGAATGCGTTTCTTCATATACATTAATAAGCTGTTTCAAGCATGGAGTCTCACTTTGAACAATATCATCACCAAGAAGAACCGCAAACGGCTCATCCCCTATAAAGTTACGAGCACACCAAACGGCATGTCCAAGCCCCTTTGGTTCCTTCTGACGAATATAATGAATATTCGCAAGATTAGTAGCATAACGTACTTTTTCAAGTAGATCTAACTTTCCCTTTTCCAATAGATTTTGCTCTAATTCATGTGCAATATCAAAATGGTCTTCAATTGCCCGCTTCCCTTTACCAGTAACAATAATAATATCTTCGATCCCTGAAGCCACTGCTTCTTCTACAATATATTGAATCGTTGGCTTATCAATAATCGGCAACATTTCCTTAGGCATTGCCTTTGTCGCAGGCAGGAATCTTGTTCCAAGTCCAGCAGCCGGAATAATCGCCTTCCGTACTCGTTTCATACTTACTCCACCTTTTTATTATTTTTTTGTAAAAAACAGGGGGTTTACAGTTCCAAACTCCATTCATTCACCCATATAATCATTCGTCTACCCAGTTAGTTTAAGCATATGTTCACTACATTTATTTTAACATAGATAGCCAAAAACAAAGCTCCACAGGAACGTTTCTCATGTTATATCATTTGGTTAGTCCCATTCCATTAAAAAAGGGTCAGGTCCCACTACAATAACGCTTAACGTAGTGGGGGCCTGACCCTTAATGAAGGGTATCTTCAAATATATTTAATCAGTGTCCTCAGCTAATAATAGATTCACTGTAATTGAAAGCATATCTCTTAAAGCTCCGAAGGCATTGTCAACATCTAGACGTTCGGTCCATTTATGGGCATCCTTTCCAACAGGGCCTAGGTTGAGTACAGGAATATTTAGAAAAAGCATATTCCTGCCAATCACCATAATCCTCTACTCCCACTACATCAAAATGACTGACAAGAATCACGGTTCTTTGGACTACTCTCTTCACTTTTTTACTTAGGGTATTGTTTTTCGCAAATTCCTGGCGGTAAGCTGGCTGAAAGGTTTGGAGCAAGGAAGATCGTGACCATCGCAGTTGCATGGTGGTCTCTTTACTGCTTTAACAGCTGCCAGTGCCAATTATGTTGTCATGTGTATCATAAGATTTTTATTTGGAGCTGGTGTCCGATGTATCCGGGGAACGCTGTTTTCAACTCTCACTGGAATTATATATGTGAGAAAGATTAATTGTAAATACTATTTAGAAAATTAATTTTTTTACAATCCACTCTTACATACATGTTCAAAACCGCTTGTTTATCCAGAAAGCGCAAAAAACGGTCGGCATACGATTCAATCCAAATTCAGAAAAAATGTCGACATCTGTCTTGTTTGAAGTGATTATGTAAGTTAAATAAGCTAGATGAATTCTGAATTCTTTGTTAAATTAGAGCTATCTAGTAAAACAGGGGGAGATGAAGTGAAAATAGTATTTATCGTAACTGGTATTATTTTGGCTGTTTTAATAGGCGTAAAATACGGAGGATATAAACCGGTCGACAATGAAGCCGAATCTGGAAAAAAACAAGAGAAAGTAGAAGCGAAAGCTGTTCAAGATACGGTCAATAATGAGAAAAAGGAAGTAGACAAGCAGCAGACAGCCAAAATTGGCGGAGTTCAATATGATATTGGGATTGATGACAGTAGTTCACAAGATGCGGTGATCGAGGTGATGCATAAGATGACACATCAAAAAGTGAAAGCGAAAGAAAAATGGGGAGCCATTCCTATGATTCCCGATACGATTAATCAAGTCTATGACATTGTGGAGAACAGTAAGTTCGAACAAAAAGATGATTTGCTAGCCATTTTAGATAAATGGAAAAAAGGCACCTTTTCTGAAGTAGATGATGACCACAACTATTTCTGGACATACCAAGGCGGGACGATCGGTAAAGCTTATGGAATTATGAGCAAATCAGAAGAAGAAACGTTCATCCTGAATAACTTCGAAGAAGATATTGTACGTGAAGTAAGCTCCCAGCACTAATGGGAGCTTCAATATTCAGTTACAACTTCATTCTGTTATTTCTAGTTCTCTAAAAACCTATCAATCTTCGACAAAATCTGGAGAGTGACAGGCATGGAAATTTAATATCTTGCTATTAAGCTATTGCTTCTAAATTCGCCCATAAAATGGTTAAATTCGCTCATTAAAGCCCAAAATCCGCCCATAAATCTCGAAGATCCGCTCATAAAACTCAAAAATTCGCCCATTAAAGGGTCAAGTCGTTTAATAAATCATAAATGCGCAACTATTTAAGTGTAATTTTACACAAAATATCATTTAAACGAGCTCCCTCATGAGTAATCCCCACAAAATTCAGATCCTTATTACGTAGTTATTGCTTCCCATATTTTCCGGCTCTTATTTGCGGATTCACTGCTTTTATTTGCGGATCGTCTACGAAATATTGAAAACTCTATTAAAATGCCCTGGGAGACGCTATCCTCTCCAGGGCATTTTTCAATTTATTTAAAATTCTCTTCCCCCTCCCCTGTCCTTTTTACCGACTTTTTTCTATATAGATGGTGAAAGGTGGTGAGAGACAATGGCACTAGCGTTATTAGAAGTAACGAAGCTTCGCATCGTATTTGAAGCGGGCATGGATGACGAAGGAAATCCCATCCTCAAAGCGAAAACGTTTAGCAATGTCACCAAGGCAGCTACTGCGGATCAATTATCGCAAGCTGCACTAGCAGTTGCAGTTCTATGCAATGACACGCTAAATAAAGTGGAGCGGAATGATAGCATCGCAATTGTAGGTTAATAGTCTAACAAAATAATAAAGTGATGGGAGGTGAAATAAATGGCAAAAACATTGGAATTGCAATTTGCCACGGAGTTTGGAAAGACGGCGAGCCTTTCCGTTGATAACCCAAAAGAGCCGATTGATGAAGAAGTCGTAAAATTATCGATGGCGCAGATTATTGCATCTGAAGTTTTCACAACTAGCAGTGGCAAGTTTGTAGCTGCAAAAGGAGCAAGAGTGATCGACCGCAATGTGACGGATTACGTGATTGCCTAATAAAAGTGAGAGGCCGGATTCATTATGAACCCAGCCTCTTTTTATCAATAGTGGAAGGAGGAGAGAAAAGTGGAACAGTTGATTCCAATTATCAGCCAGGTGGGATTCCCCATCGTTGTGACGCTTTATTTGTTTACCGTATTGAAGCAAAGCTTGATTTGGTCGTCCAATCGATACAGACACTTCCTGAGCGGATGAGGGAGCGAATATAAAAAAGAGAAACCACCTAGCCTCTACTATCAGGCAGATCCAAGGTGGTTTCTTGTCTTTATTCTTTCATTTTCCACAATCTAAAAACCTACCAATCTTCGACAAAATCCGTGGCGTGACAGGCACTAAATTTGATTGAGTTCTCTTAAAGAAAAAATTTCAATGTCTGAACAATAAAAGTGTAAGGTATCATCTTCGTAGTCTATCACTTCATATTTCTTATTTCCCCAACCTCTCTCCCTTATATCGTAAATCTCGATTGACATTTGATGATAAATACCCCCACTTTCAAAATTGATACTCTTAGGGTTGTAGAATCGAAAGCAGGCAATATATTGTTTTTCTTTATCCTTAATAATAAAATCTATGTCGAGTAAACAATTGTCTTCAAAAGACCTATTTTGAAAGTTCAGAAAGAATCCAACAATACACTCTATATTTTGTAATGAAAAATCTTTTATTTTATCAGTTATAAGGCTAATATTTTTTATCAATTTGAATCACTTCCTTGGTGAATCTTAATGGTTATAAAATCGGCAGGTTTAGGCCGCCACGTCTCTACGTGTAAAAAGGAGCCAGGAAATCAGATTGAACACGAGGAAATAGACAACGAGCACTCCGATGGAAAAGGACAATGTCATTCCCTCTTGGAAAGGACGTCCGGTCAGGTACTGGGTGAGATCGGTGTTGGCGAACAACAGGTACTTGCTCCAATCGAACCGCTGCAGTGCCTCCAGAACAATATTACCCGCAAACAAGGCGCCGATGGAAAACCCGATAGCCATCGCGCTGCTTCGGAAGGCGGACGAGATCATAAAGGCCATGGTTACGTACATGACAGTAGATACACCGTTAAGCATATACGTTTTCCACAGATTGAGGACCATATTCCTTTCGACGATTTGCCCTTCCGCATTCATGCTGATCAACGGTAGATCCATATATCCAAAGCCGTATAAGATTCCGTTGACCGCGACGGATAGGACAAACAGAGTGAGTAACAACAGCATGCTGAACAACAGAAAAGAGATATACTTGGACACGAGGATCTTGACCCGGTTGGCTGGCCGGATGAGCAGCAGCTTGATGGTGCCAGATGAAAATTCGCCCGCCAAACTGTCTCCCGCAATGATGATGGTAAAAATGGTAATCACGATCATCAGATTGGCCGAAAAGTTCACACCATCCCACATCGTGCCGACCGTCGAGCGAATATTCTGCTCCAAGTGATAGTCGTTGACGGCAATCTGCTCCAGGTAGAACATTCGATCCTCTTCATCCAGCTTGGGCTGCTTCAGAATTTTGCTCCATTGCTGCTTCTCCTGCAGCAGTTCTGCCCGCCAGCCTTCCCCTTGCGCCTTTTTTCCATCGGAATGCCATTCAATGATGTTGACAAAAAGCACAAAAGCGGCCATAAGTCCGACCAGAATCCACGTTCGCCCCCGTCGGTAAATCTTCATATTTTCATTGAGTACTAGATTAACCAATTTGTCCACCCCCCGTTATTGCCAAGAATCGATCTTCTAGAGACTGGGAAACCATTTGCACGCCATAGATACGAATATGGTTCTGCATCAGCCCTGCAAGAATATCCGGGATGTGTTCCCGCTCGGTGGTGACCTCGATGATCCCCTCCTGAGCGAGCTTGACCTCCTGAACCCCATCCATCTGCCTCATGGTCACCAATGCCTGTTCCGCTGGCTGTGCTTGGATTAGATACGTTTGAACTTGATCGTTCCCTTGGGTAAAATGCTGAACCGGCATCACATGGACTAGCTTGCCCTGCTGGAGGATGGCGACCCGGTCGCACATGAGCTCCATCTCGGACAACAGATGGCTGGAGACGATAACGGTGATTCCTTCCGTACGGGTCAAATGCCGCAAATAATCGCGCAGTTCGCGAATCCCTGCCGGGTCAAGACCGTTCGTCGGTTCATCGAGAATCAGCAGGGAAGGCCGATGCAGCAGGGCCTGAGCGACTCCCAGACGCTGGCGCATGCCGAGCGAGTACTTTTTGACTTTGTCATGGATGCGGTTTTCCAGCTTGACCAGCGACACCACTTCGTCAATCCGTTCCTTAGTTACCCCCGGTACCATGCGGGCGTAGTGAACGAGATTATGGTACCCGCTCAGATACTTGTACATTTCTGGACTTTCCACGATGGCGCCAACGTGCCGGATCGCTTGCTCGAATTCGGTTTTGATATTTTTCCCCTTAATCAGTATCTGTCCCTTAGTGATCGACATCAGTCCGACGATCATCCGGATTGTGGTTGTTTTACCAGCCCCATTTGGACCAAGAAAGCCGAAAATTTCGCCTTGCGGTACGTCAAATGTAAGATCGTCGATGATGGTGGTCCGGCCAATCCGTTTAGTCACATGACTCAAGCTGATAATAGGTTCGTTGCTCATACATGTCCTCCTTTAATGATTAATTTGGACGTTTCGTCCTTTTGTTCACAATGCCTTATTAATCTTGGATGTCTTCATTACTTCGGTATTCTAAAATATCTCCAGGCTGACATTCTAAAGCCTTACAAATCGCTTCTAAAGTTGAAAGCCTAATGGCTTTTGCCTTTCCATTTTTCAATATAGAAAGGTTAGCCATCGTGATTCCAACCCTCTCCGAAAGCTCTGTTACGCTCATTTTCCTTTTCGCCAGCATCACATCAATATTGATTATCATTGCCATTGTTATCACCTCAGACGATTAAGTCATTTTCCGATTTTATATCAATCGCTTCTTGTAAAAGTCTTTGAAGAACAGCAGCGAATACTGCGATTACTATTGAAGCAAAGATAGGGATTATTCCGATTATGATGAGACCTGGGGCATCGTCTAGATCTGCGACGAGATAAACAAATGGCAAAATTACCACAAACAAACCACTGATTGTCATTGCACAGATTTTAATATTCAATAGAGCTTTAACAGACAATTCAGAGAAAGCTTGGTTCTTGTCAATATAGCTTAAAAGTTTGAGAGCCTGATACAATGCAACGAAAAACGGGATCACTGAAACATACATACCTATTAAAATGGGATATAGGATATGGGCATAATCTAGATTTACTGAATTCTTAGCTAACCAAGGCAACCCAAATATACACAAAGCAAGAACTGGAGTTCCAATAAGAAAAACAGCCATCCTTAAAAATAGTGTTGATCCTCGTTTCATAAAAAGCACCTCACATATTTATTGTCTATTTGAAATTTAACACATTATTTATCGATATTCAATAAACTTTTATTATTTTTTATAACATTTTTATTGATAAACAAACATTAATTTTAGAATAGAATAAAAAACATTCCTTATTACAAAGAAACGCTCTATAAATTCACACTATTCAATTTATAAGCCTTGATAGAAACAGATGATGATGATGATTAATTCCACTCTCCAGTAAAGAATAATTGAATAAAATGTATAGATTAGGGGATTCTAAGAACACTATTCAGATAACAAAAGGAGACTTCATATGGTAAAACTCGTTTTATGGTCTTTCTTTTTAATACCTTGGATTTCCTTATTCTTTTTAAATAATTTAAATAAATCTGCTCTTCGTAGATTTATGCCTGTTGCCTTGTTTGCAACTGTGATAAACACAATAATGTATCAAGTTGCTTGGACATATGACTGGTGGAAGTACAAAGAAACTCTATTTGCATGGGATAAAGTAGCCCAAATACATACTGTATATGGAGTTTTTTTAATTGGAACTATTTGGATATTTTATCTTACGTTTGATAAGTTTTGGGTTTATTTAATTGTTAATTTGATTGTAGATTGTATCTATTCGTTTGGTTTTAGAACTTTATGGAAAAAACTCAAAATTACAACTGCTGGAGGAAACTTATCGCCACTTGAAGGGATTTTAATAATGACAATAATAGCTATTATTCTTTATGGTTATCAAAAGTGGCAAGAAGGACAAATTGGTGGAGAAAATAAAATTAGAGAGGAATGAACGTACTCCCAGGTTAAAACGTAAAAAGCTAAATTATGTACCTGATGACTATATAAACAACCTCACCCTTTACGGGCCTGAGGATGTTTATATGGTCATTTTTATATGATTATTTTACGTTTCACGTAAGATAGGAAGGGTACAACAACGGAAGGAGCCACCAGATTTAATGATTTCTGTGATATCCACTTCAATAACTTGAAAACCTCGGTTACGAAGCTGCTTGTTTACCTTCTCGTTGACCGGCAGACTTAATACCCGTTTGTCCCCGATACTCAATACATTTGTACCCAATTGAAATTGTTCTTCTTCCGAAACTTCAATTAATTCATAGCGTGAAGCAAAAAGCTCGATGTCCTTTTTCGTTAAGGCATTGGGGTAAATAAGGGCCACATCAGGAGAAACTACATTAAATATACAATCCAGATGCAGGTATTTTGCTTTAAAATGGATGGGAATGACATTAAATTGATTCAAAAGACGCTGTAATTGATCAGCAGCTTTTTGGTCCGTTCGATTGCTGAGCCCCACGTAAATTCTTTCCCGATCAATCACAACATCTCCGCCCTCAATTCGTTCCTCGGCTAAATTATAATAAGAGATTTCTTCATCCTCCAACCATTGTTTTAAAACGTTTTCCTCCCCTGCCCGAACATCCGTTGCCATATTAGCAACAAAGATTGTTTCCCCTAGAGTAAAACCAATATCCCGGGTAAAGACCTGTTCAGGATATTTCTTATGATAAGGCAATAAAATAACTTCGATGCCATTCTGCTTTAGCGTTTTGACAAAATTATTGTGCTGCTCAAGCGCACGTTCAATATGGATACCTTCATTCTTAAAATGCTCTTGCGTTTCATTAATTACTTCGCGGATCGTCATATATTGAGGCTGACAAAGGATTACTCGTTTTAATACATCGTATTCACTCATGCAAAAAGTCTTGTTGTTTGTCTTTGGGATTTCTGCCATTTTGCTGCCCTCCGGAATTCTCTTTTTAAAATAGGTTTTCCTAATCTATCGTTAATATTTACAAACAGAGACAATAGGAAATCTCCTTGCATCATAGGGTCTTTAATGAGGGAATTATCAGAGGATAAAATTACCAAAATGTGCATATTTTTGTTTTTTTAAAACATAATAAAAAAACAATGTTGGTACATTAGGAGATTGTTGTAGATGCGTAGTAAGTGGAGAAAGCCTAAAAAAATTCAATCATTATTTCAAAATCAAACATCTACTGACTCTAAAGAAAGGAAAGCTCCATCACCAAAACCAGAAGATGTTCTATTAGATGATTTGAATGAAAATATTACTAATCTAAATTCCATTTATGAGAATTGTCCCGATGTTATTTTTCACTCCTTCTTAATAGGAGGAAAAGAGAAAGCAGTGTTAATTTACATTGAAGGCTTAGCGGATGCAGAAGGGATTAACGATACGATCCTTTCCCCACTTTTGAAGGAATCTGGAGAGCAAAATTCTGAAAATACTTCCTCTAATCTGAAACAAAAGATTTCTAACTCTAATATTAGTACAGTAGAAACATATACAGATGTGATTGATCAAATTTCATCAGGAAACCCTGTCATTCTTATAGACCAAAAAGGTGAGGGATTTTCTGTCGGTTTAGCAAAATGGGAAAAAAGGGCAATTGAGGAGCCATCTGCTGAATCCGTAATACGGGGACCGCGCGAAGGATTCATCGAATCCATCGGGGTGAATATTGCTCTCCTTCGACGTAAAATCAAAAGTCCAACGTTTAAAATAAAAAAAACGACAATTGGCAGATTAACCAAAACAAGTGTAGCAGTAGCTTATATTGATGGAGTAGCAAATCAGAATCTCATCACGGAGGTTGAAAATCGCCTAAATCGAATTGATGTCGATGGGATATTGGAAAGCGAGTATATTGAGGAATTTATTGAGGATAATCCGTATTCTCCTTTTCCCCAAGTATTAAATTCGGAACGGGTGGATGTTATTTCATCCTATTTATTGGAAGGACATGTGGCAATTATAACAGATGGCACTCCTTTTGTACTGGTTGCTCCAACCACGTTCTATTCTCTGATCCAAGCTTCAGAAGATTATTATCAACGTCCAATTATAAGTACAGCTATCCGCTGGCTTCGTTTTTTATTTATCGTCATTTCGCTTTTGCTCCCTTCTTTATATGTAGCCGTTTTATCGTATCATCATGAAATGGTTCCAACTGCACTTTTAATCAGTATGGCAGCGTCACGTGAACCCATCCCATTTCCCGCCTTAATCGAAGCAATTTCGATGGAGATTATGTTTGAGATTTTAAGAGAAGCTGGAATTCGCTTGCCCAAACAGATGGGGGCAGCTGTAAGTATTGTCGGAGCACTAGTGATTGGACAGGCAGCAGTTGAAGCAGGAATTGTTTCTGCCCCTATGGTAATGGTTGTTGCTGTAACAGGAATCGCTTCGTTTGGCATCCCTAGATATAATGCTGGAATGGCTCTTAGATTGCTGCGCTTTCCCATGCTTATCCTAGCAGGAACGTTAGGATTATTGGGAATTATGCTGGGGGTCATTATGATTGTTACCCACTTATGCACATTACGTTCTTTTGGGGTACCGTATTTGTCTCCCATTGCACCGATGAAAGGAAGCGAAATGAAAGATGTATTTTTTAGACTTCCAAGGTGGGCTTATTCTTCCCGCCCTCATTTGACAGGGGATTATAACAAGTACCGTCAAGCTCCTGATCAAAAACCAGGTCCAACTCATGGGGGTGAATAAATGATTGAAAAAGGGAAAATTTCATCTTTTCAACTGGCCATCATGATGCATCCTACCATCTTGGCTACTGCTCTACTGATCCTTCCTTCGATTACAGCAGCCAAAGCAGAGCGTGATATGTGGATATCCCCTGTTTGGGGTTCCTTCTTTGGTTTTTTGGCTGTATGGATTGCTTATGAATTACATAAACACTATCCAAGAGAAACGATTATTGAATATAGTAAACGTATTATTGGAAATATCCCTGGAAAGATCATTGGTTTTTTATATCTATTTTTATACTTACATATAAATGGCATTGTGATAAGAGAATATGGAGAGTTTATCTCGGGTAACTTTTTGTTTCAGACCCCTCAGATGGTCATTTTAGGAAGTATGACACTCGTTTGCGCTTTCGCTGTCCGCGGCGGATTAGAAGCGATCGCTAGAGCGGCGCAGCATTTTGTCCCTATTGTGATATTACTCTGGTTGACGCTTGTCCTTTTCCTTATCAAGGATTTGGATCTAACCAATATGCTCCCTATACTGGAAAAAGGTCTCAAGCCTTCCTTTTTAGGAGCAGCCTCCCCAGCATCCTGGTTTAGCGAATATATTCTTATCGCCTTTTTTCTACCTTATTTATCGGATCAGAAAAAAGGATTATTATGGGGAAACCTTTCCGTACTCAGCGTAGTATTTATTATGGTTCTAACCAATTTGACAGCCCTTTGTCTATTTGGTGAAATAACTGCCGATTTAAGTTATCCGGTAATGAATGCAGGAAAATACGTTAGTATAGCGAAATTTTTTCAACACTTGGAATCGATTGTAATGGCACTATGGGTATTAGGAACTTTTATAAAAATTTCTGTATTTTATTATGCTTTGGCACTAGGCACCGCTCAATGGCTAAAGCTTTCCAATTATAAACCCATTGTATTTCCACTTGGCTTCCTTTTAATTTTATTCGCTCGGTGGTCTGCCCCTAATCTGACAGAATTAAAAAGTTTTCTTGGAACTTCTAGTGTCTTTTACTTGCTATCGCTGCAAATAATCCTTCCTGCCCTTCTGTTATTCATTACTCTCGTACGTAAAAGAGTGGAACAAAGGAAGGGATTAAAAGATGAACTCAAGGGTTAATCTAAAGATTTGTAAAACCTTCGTGATGGTATTGATGTGGCATACACTTTTTTTCCTTACCGGATGTTGGGATCGCCGTGAAGTTAATGATGTGGCGATTGTCCTAAGCACAGGAATTGATTACTATAATGAAAATGAAATTGAGCTTTCCGTAGAAATAGTTATACCAGAGACTATGAGTGCGGCAATAAAGGAAGGTGGAGGAGCTCCAGGTTCACGAACATCGTTTGTTGAATCTGCAACTGGTGAGACAATGGCTGAAGCTAGATCGAAGCTGCAGCAAAAAATTGCTCGTAACTTGTTTTGGGGGCATGGTTCTGCAACCGTAGTTGGAGAAGAACTAGCGGAAAAAGGAATCCGAGAGCATATGGACTTCTTTTCACGATTACCAGAAGCTCGATTAAGAAACAATGTTTTCGTAAGTGAAGGAACGGCTAAGGATCTTATTTCAAGCCTGCCCCATTTAGAAAATAGTTCCTCAGAGACCCTTACTGAATTAGCCCAATTTCAGATAGGAATGGATATTACGATGAGTGAACTGCTGCAAATGTTTGCAAGTGAAACAGGAGGAGCGGCATTGCCTATGGTTACAAGTATTTCCTCCAAAAAGGATGAAGGAAAAATAAAGGATAAAACGCAATTGATGCTAAGCGGTACCGCCGTGTTTAAAGGAGATAAAATGGTTGGGACCTTAGATGCATCAGTCACAAGGGGATTATTATGGGTAAGAAATGAAATTAAATCTGCGACCATCACGGTTGATGTAGAAGAGGGGGATGGCAAGGTCACAGGTGAAATGATTCGTTCCTATACGAAGCTGATTCCACGAATTGAAAATGAAACATGGAAAATAACGATTAATTGCAAAGTAGAGGATGATGTGATTCAAAATGCCAGCACCTTGGACTTAAGAGATCCTAAGAGTATGAGGATGCTTGAAAGGAAAATTGAAGAAAGTATAGAAGGAAGAATAAAGGAAGCGGTTGAAGAAGTACAACAAGAAATGAGAGTAGACATCTTTAACTTTCATAGAAGTTTTCAGCGTAAATACACGAAAGAGTGGCAATCAGCTAAAGTAAAATGGGATGAAATTTTTCCAACTGTTGAAATAGAGTATGATATTGATGTTAAAATTCTACGACCAGGCCTTTCTACTGATCCACCTGCAGTACCGAAAAGTGAGGTGGAAGATATATGAAATGGGCGATTGTTTTTGCGTTTACAATCGCTTTAGCCCTCATGTTTTTATACGAGTGGCCAAAAATAAAGTCAAAGGAAAAAAAAGAGAAAATTGCTTTTGTATGCCTGCTGGCAATGGGGTGGATTCTTAGTTTCATTCTTCTCTATTACCCGGATACGCCCGGACCTTCCTATTTGGTAGATAGAATCTACAAGCCATTGGGGAAATTACTTGAATAATCAAGTTGTGGAAACTTCACAACAAAAGGAGAAGAGAAATTGTCTGATGATGATTACTCTTCTCCTTTTTTCGTTCCCTTTGTTATTTAAAATGTTTAATTATTTTCATTATTATTTGTTATAAGGGGATGATTAATGCCCTATTCAAATACACTCCAATATGCTATAGGAGATAGAAACCGCCCAAATCACTTTTGTCACTAACCGACAGCCGTTCGACTATATTCCATATAGGCTATACTAATCAAACGTTTAGTTAAAACAGCTTCAAGTACTGATTTATAAGAACCCTCCCTGCCAAGCAAGAATGAAAATTGTCGATAACTGAAAGTATATTCCGCAGGAAATAACCCAACTTTCCACAAAATCAGATAGGTTTCTATTAAACTTACATAATTCTATTAATTGCCTGTCAATTCCCTACTACACAAACGTTTGATTAACAGTGGCCTCAGCACGCACCACTCCTAGTTTTATCCCTCTAACATCTGAAAAGCTTGTCGAGAGATGTCTTCACCAATCCTAGTTATAGGCAAGCCAAGGATAGACATCCTCTTCATACGAAGTCATTCTTCCACCTGAGATAATGAGCAAGTCGAAATCCTCAAGGGATGGAAAACAAGCTTCTTCATCCAAATGGGTTGAAGTAATAGAATGGCCTCTTTCCTTTTCCCATGATTCTATATTTCCTAAATCACAGAGTTTATCGTTTTGAAGATAATGAATTCTCACAAAAACATCTCCCCTATTCCAAGGCATTAATGAATTGAATCATATATATTTTTTGCTAATAGTAAAAAGGTTACGGCAATGAACAAGGCTCGAACATAACGGCTTCCTTTTTTAATGGCAAATTTCGATCCGCACATCGCTCCAGCAATTCCAGCAAGTCCCATTGGCAATCCATATGCATAGTTGACTTGGCCTAAATACATAAACATCAATAATGCAGCAATATTACTACCAAAGTTCAAAAATTTCGCGTTACCCGCTGCCTTTATAAAATCAAAGCCAATCATTAAAAAAGCAAAAATCAAGAAGGAGCCTGTTCCGGGTCCAAGAAATCCATCATAAAAACCAATCGCAAAAATGAAAACCATGAACAGTATTAAATGGCGTATGGATAGCATTTTATAAGTGGAAGTACTTCCCCAATCTTTCTTGAAAATGGTATAAATAGCTACAGCTGCGAGCATAACCAGCATCAATGGCTTTAGCACTTCGGGGTTCATTAAATGAACCGTAAATGCCCCGACCATCGAGCCAATAAAAACGAGTGGAAATAGCTTATACTGTGACGAAAAATCGAGTTTGCCGGAACGATAAAACATAAGTGTGCTCGTCAAGGAGCCCATTGTTCCTACTAATTTATTCGTAGCCACTGCTGCGGCCGGATTCAGACCTGTGAATAACAATACAGGCAATGTAACTAGACCGCCACCCCCTACTACTGAATCAATAAAGGCAGCTAGAAATCCAAAAATAATCAAAAATAGTAATAAAGATGGTTCCAATTCGAATTGCATCCAATCATTCCTCCCGACATTAAAAACTTAGAATATAACTAACTTGTAAAGCATCCGTTATTCTCTTGTACGATAAAGACACGACCCATCAACTTATTTATTAGCTATCCTTTTCACATATTTGTATTTTCTTAAATTATAGAAGTAAACTATATATAAATAAAATTAAAATTTTATATACTTATTATAAATAAAACTTATGGATAAGGATGATAAAATGAGCCTTTCAAAATATGAGGTTTTTAACACGGTTGTTGAATCAGGGAATCTTACAAAAGCCGCGGATGTATTAAATTTAACTCAGGCCGCTGTTAGTTATTCAATCGCAAATTTGGAATCTGAACTTGGTTTCACTCTACTAATTAGAAGTAGGTCCGGTATTACCCTAACTAGTAACGGAGAAAGGATACTAAAATATATACGAACGATTCTACATTGGGATGAAAAAATGAAGCAAGAAGTTGCTTCAATCAACGGACTTGAGGTTGGTACAGTTCGGATAGGGGCGTTTACAAGTGTTTGTATTCAATGGTTGCCTAAATGTATCAAGCATTTTAAAGAAGAACATCCCTTTATTGAAATTAAGATTTTTCAAGGAGACTATGAAGATGTTGATATGTGGATAACTAACGGAGTGATTGATTTTGGTTTTATTACCTTGCCTTCATTAAAATCTTTTGAAACGATACCCCTTAAAAAAGACAGGATATTGTGTATCATTCCAAACAATCATCCCGTCAGTAATCAAGAAAAAATCGGCATAGAACAATTAGAGAATGAATCTTTTATTGCAAACCACGATATAAAGCGTCTATTAAAAGGGACAGGTATTACTCTTAAGCAGAGTTTTGATATGATTGACGACCACGCTATTGTAGCAATGGTAGAAAATGAATTAGGAGTAAGCATCATGCCTGAATTAGTTCTGCAAGGTATATCGCATAAACTTAGGGTTCTTAGTCTAGAGCCTGAACAGTATCGAATGATTGGGATTGCTGCACTAACTCTAAAAGAACTCTCGCCTGCTGCGAAAAAGTTCATTGAATATATAAAAACGCAAGTAGACTCAGACTAAGAGTTTAAGGAAGAAGTAAAGTTAAAATAGTCAATTCCCTAAATCTAAGGTGTTAGGAAGGGGAATTCTATGTGGATTTTTAAGGCTGCTACATTTGCAAATTATAAGGAGGCACACCTTTTAAGGTAATGCCTCCCATTAAGAGAACTTTAGATTTCATTTGTCTTTTTTACTTTTTTAGTTGATACGGTACAGTCGTGATCACTACATCCCTATGGCGGAGAAACCAAATTCGCAATTGAAGGGCAGTTTGATTATGTAACAAATTATGCCACATTTTTTACAGTCTAGAACACCCAACAGATGAAGCATGAGAGCTGTTCCCATGTCCTTCCATCAGCAATTCTTGTCTTCTCCCACAATCTAAAACCTATCAATTTTCGACAAAATACGAGGAAAGGAAGTTTAGCCATCTAGACGATTTAACATATGATCCTCTTTAATAGAAATAAAAGTAAATAAGTATGAATATTAAAAGGGTTTACGATTAACGAATTACCAGTGCAATCGGTCGAATAGGACTTCCGCTTCCTCCCGTTATTTTTAGCGGAGTTGCAATAATGATAGCACCTCGGGGAGGCAGCAGATTGACGTTTGCCAGTTGGGCAAGACCATAGCGATTGGCTCCATGCATATAATGGTGACTAGGAAATGGCGGATCAAATAAAGAAGCGAGTCCGGCATCCGTACCAACCGTTTCAACACCTACTCCCAGAATGTCGCGTTCGTACGCAAGAAAACGGGAGGCTTCAGGTGAAAAACCTGGAGTATGCGACATACCATCCGAACAGATATTAAAGAATTTTGTAGGATCCTGCCCATATTTACCCCACCCCGTATATAAAACAACCCAAGATTGCTCTGGTATACGTCCATATTCCCTTTCAAATAAAAGGATATCGTCTTTCGTCAGAAGATAGTCTGGATTAGCAGCGCATTGCTCTGTTACATCAATTACACAGGCCTCGCCAATCATATTTTTGATTGGAATGGTATCCACTCCGTCTTTTTCGCGTCCGGTAATCCAATGGTTAGGTGCATCGAAATGAGTTCCCACATGCTCTCCTGCCACAAAATCGTTCCAATACCAACCCGGTCCTGCTTCGTCATAATTCGATAATCGCAGATACTTAAATCCCCCGGTATTGGAAAATGGCTCCGGCAATTGAATAACAGGTATTTGTTCATTGAGAGGTTGAGCCAAATCAATCACTTCAATGTTTCCGTTTACAATATCTTTTAGCAGGTTTACCAGTATAGCAATCACTCCCTTGTTTGGAATCTACAATTTTTTTGCTTTTTACGTCCCTTCTTTATTAACTGCAAGCAAGTATCATGATGTTGCAGTTAACCTGCCCCCCGGGGCCTTATAGCTGGGTCAACCAAATCCAACCCTGAATCGGCGCACCATATCTGGACAAACCAATTATGGTGAGGAAAAATCATGGGAAAGCTAATTTTTTAATTTAAACATAAATTTTTGGACGGCAGTTCGATTTTTTGAAGCAGTCGAAGACCGCTAATATCTTTCGATCGCCTGATTATACAAATCTTATTAAATTCTTACTCAACAGATTTCAAATTTTTGTGAATAACTTTAATTATTTATACAATCCAGCCGGTGGCAGCTTGTATGCCGCAACAATCGTCTTCGATTGCGTATAGTGATCCAATGCTTCCTTACTATATTCTCTTCCAACACCACTGTCCTTATAGCCGCCAAATGGTGCACCTGACTGGAAGTTAAAGTATTGGTTAATCCAAACACTTCCTGCCTGTAGCTTATTTGCAGTGTTTAAAGCATTTTCGAGGTTTTCAGTCATAATACCAGCCGCAAGACCATAGTCAACGTCATTTGCCATCTTGATGACCTCATCTACATCGCTCCAATGAGTAACAGTAGCTACTGGTCCGAAAATTTCCTCCTGGGCAATTCTCATTTTACTTGTAGCTTCAATTATTGTTGGCTCAATAAAATATCCATGCTCGTTACCCGGAACAGTAACTCGATTACCTCCATAGACGATTTTAGCTCCTTCTTCTCTTGCTATATTAAAGTAACCAAGAACACGCTTACCTTGTTTTTCATTAATGAGTGTACTTAATCTAGTTGATGGATCCGTAGGATCGCCAATTTTAACTTCTTTTGCTCTCGCAATTAATTTTTCAATAAACTCATCATAAATATCATCATGGATAAAGAGACGTGTTCCAAGAATACAGCTTTGTCCGTTAAAGAAAGTATACCCGAGGGTCGCATTTTCTACAGCACGATCAATATCTACGTCTGGAAAAACGATGTGAGGTGCTTTACCCCCAAGTTCCAGTGTTACGGGCAGCAGTCTTTCCCCTGCTGTTTTACCGACCAAACGTCCTACACCAACACTTCCAGTGAAGGCAAGTTTGTGTATATCGGGATGATCAATAAGTGCTTGTCCTGCTTCTGTACCATAACCTGGAACAATATTAACTACTCCCTTTGGAAGAATCTTGTTCAGCAATTTAGCGAACTCCATTGTAGAAAGACTTGCATCTTCTGCAGGTTTTAGTACTACTGTGTTACCTGCGGCAAGTGCCGGAGCTAATTTAAAGGAAACCATAATCATAGGTACGTTCCATGGAGTAATTTGCGCACAAACACCTAGAGGCTCTTTCTTAACAATTAGATGACCATTTTGAATAGGCCTAGAAATGCCTTCATGGGTTAAAATCGCGGAAGCAAAATAACGGAATTGATAAATGGCAAGCTTATAATCCAGGTCAAATTCGTGAATAGGGCGACCAGTATCCAAACATTCAATCATTTTTAAACGAACTTGGTTTGCTTCTAGAAGATCAGCAACCTTATGAAGTAAAGCTGAACGTTCCTCGATAGGCGTATTAGACCACCCTATAAACGCTTCGTTAGCAGCTTTTACAGCACGGTCCACATCTTCTTTTCCGCCTCTAGAAATTTTTGAAAGCAATTTTCCGTTTGCTGCGTTGATAGCATCAATATAACCATTAGAAGGTTCTACAAATTCGCCATTAATAAAAGGACCATATTTTTCCTCAAGTTTAAGATCTATAACCTTTTTTTCACTGGCAGTCAGCATTAAATCTACCTCCAATTTTATATTTTTTCTTAAGATTCTTTACAGTATTGTATTAATCATATCTTGTCTTAGCAGAAGACCTAGTTCTCACACTTATACTTCTATTTCCATTTTCATATTTTTATTATTTAAATAAACATGGGGAATAGAAACATCTAACACAGTAGTTCTGCCTTCCTTAACAAGTTTCATAGCTTTCTTTACAGCATCCTTTAGTTCAGAACGTTCTTTTACCTTAATTGCGTGAGCCCCACCGGCGGCCTCAGCAATTTTAGCATGATCAGCTGTTGGATCAAAGTTCACCCAAAACTGTTCTGTTTCATTAGCAACACCATGCGGATGAACACCCAATGTTGAAATCTTTGGTGCCTTCCAGCCAGAATTATTGTAAATGACCTGTAAAAACGGGGTGTTATATCTTTTAGCAATCCAATGCACAGTAGAAGGAATACTGAAAAAATAGGAACCATCCCCAGTTAGACTGACAATCGTTTTGTCAGGCGTAGCTAATTTCATCCCTATTGCTGCGCCACCATTCCATCCCAAAGAACCGGCACCACTTGCATAATAAGAGCCTGGTGTACTTACTCCAATATGATTAGTTATTACTCCATAATTTGTAATACCTTCATTCAGAACAATTGTGTTTTCATCAATAACTTCTCTTATACAAGCAGTCAGGTACTCTGGTGTAATGAAGTCGCTCTCTGCTTGTTCGATACGTAGCTTTTCTTCATTTTGTCGATAGTGAATGTCAGAGAACTTCTTCCAACGCTTGGACACGATGTCTTTATCTATTACACTATTATCTTCTAGGTATTGGTTTATCTGCTGAAGAGCTATATATGAATCAGCTTTAAAGAAGATCTTTGAAGGGATATACCACAAAGGCATTTCTTCTTTTAATGGATCGACGTCGATATAATAAATAGTCGCTTCATCCGATGGCTTGTTTTTTGTCTGTATCCACGGAACATCACTATCTAATACAAGCACAAAATCTGCATTAGCAAGTAATTCATTTTGCTCAGTATTCCAATAAGAACCACAATGCATTGGGTGGTTTGTCGGAAAATTCATGTGATGTGGTATCGATTCAATAACAGGAATTGCCAATTGTTCGCTTAAACGGATAAGTTCTCCGACCGCCTCAGTATTTCTGCCCAAATAGGATGTTACAATAAGTGGATTGTTGGCTGATAACAAATCCTTAGCTAATTCTGCAATTTTTTGCGGCGAAATTGCTCCTGGTGAGATAGGTTTCCAAAGTTCGCTATTAATACTGACTGGTTCAGTTTTCTCTTCCATAGCTTCCCGAGGTCCCATCAAATAAACTGGCCCCATCGGATGGCTTTTCGCAATTTGGAGTGCACGATAAACAAGCTGCTTCACATTGGCACCTGTTCTAATTTCATTATCATATTTTGTATATCCACGTACAATGCCGCGTTGATCAAAAACATCTTGAATCCAGTGGATGAATTCGTTCCGGCTTCCAGTTAGCTCGTTTTCTTGCGTGTATGGGGAAGCACCAGCAAAAATTAAAACAGGAACCCTACTTTTAGATGCATTATGGATCGCTCCACCTAGGTTTTGTGTTCCACACTCCACATGAACGATAACCGCCTGAGGTTCACCCGTCGCTTGAGCATAACCATGTGCAGCACTTAAAGCTACAAATTCGTGAGGGCACGTAATAACTGTTGGTAATTTCTTATTTTCCTTTTTAGCTATTGCCAAACTTTCGATGATAGCTGGATGATCACTCCCTAAATTAGCAAAGATATAGGAAACACCCGCTTCTTGTAATGCTTCTAAAAATGCAGTGCCAGTTGTATACAATTCAAATCCCCCTTACATTAGTTTTTTAATAGACTTTCTATTTCCTTACAACTTTTTTTTCTTTTAAATTCGAGGTTTACATCAGAACCGACTTTCCTAAATCTTATCATGGAGATAATGGTTAGATATTATTGTTGTCTCTTTAGAGGTGCTATATCAATGATGAAGGCTGTCTTTTTGATGTTAACTGGTTATTTTATTTTGGTTATGATCTTCAACTAAATCTTTAATTCTGAATTTTTTGAAATAGACGACTGTTAAGAAGATAAGCCATGGAACTCCGATGATCCACGAAACTCGAAAGTCTTTGCTTACTCCCATTGTAATTAAAATGGCAGCTATTAAAATCACACCTATAATTTGCAACCCAGGGAATAAAGGGGCTCTTACTGGGAGCTTATGGTCACCCTTTTGTTCCCATTCTTTTCTAAAGCGTAAATGGCTTAATAATGTAAGCATCCAGACGAAGAGTGCTCCAAACAAGGAAATACCGAATAAATAGTTATAAGCCATCGGGCTAACTTTTGCAATTAATGCGGCACATATGATTCCTAAACTTGAAAGTGTTAGTGCATTAACCGGTGATCCGTTTTTCGAAAGTTTCCCAAGTGATTGAGGTGCATAGTTACCTCTAGATAAAGAGAAAATCATTCTTGTTGTTAAATACAAATTCGTATTCATACTTGATAAGGCTGCGGTTAAGACAACGAAATTCATCACGCCTGCCGCATACCTAAAGCCAATGTGGTCGAAGACTTTCACGAACGGACTTTGTGCGATTTCCATAGCACCGGAATCCACCCAAGGTACAACCGCAAGCATTATCGCCATTGCAAGAAAGTAGAAAATAATTAACCGGAATACCATCGTTCGCATCGCTCTTGGTACAGCGGTTTGCGGGTCTTTTGCTTCCCCGGCTGTAACGGCAATGACCTCTACACCGACGAAACTGAATATCGCCATCAGTACAGCCATCCAAACACCGCTGAAGCCATGCGGAAGAAATCCACCATGCTTTGTATAATTTTCAAAACCGACTGCAGGTGTTCCAATACCTATTACAGTCGAAACACCGAATATAATAAAGGCGACAATCGCGATAACTTTTACCATTGCAAACCAATATTCAATGGTGGCGAAATTCTCAACAGAACGAGAATTCACATAAATAAGGATAACTCCAAATCCTAGTGTCCATACCCAGACAGGGATTCCTGGGAACCAATAGGTCATATATATTCCGACTGCTACGGCTTCTCCGCCAACAGCAATGACTTGAGCTGCCCAATATGTCCAACGTGAGGCAAAGCCGGCCCATCCTCCTAAATACTTCTCAGCATATACCCCAAAAGAGCCAGCTGTAGGATACGCAACAGCCATTTCAGATAAACTGAACATCATAATAACAGCGATGCAAGCGGCAATAACATAGCTTAAAATAACTCCTGGTCCAGCATAATTAATGGCAATCGAGCTACCCATAAATAGACCGGTACCAATTGCTCCACCTAAACCAATCATCGTTAGCTTGCTTTTCGACAATCCCCGATGCAGTCCTGATTCGCGCTCAAGTAATTTATCCTTCATCATTCATTCCCCCTTCATGGTTCGCAATATTCTAAAAACTAAATTCATTCCGATATTTGCCTTTTCAGCAAGCGAGAGCAGCAAAGATCGAGTGTTTTTCCTGCTAGATAAATGGAAAAAATAGTGATGATAGAACTTTGAAAACTAAAAAGAATTCCTGACACAATAACAACAATTCCATTGATAAGAAACATAATTTTACCAACTGTGAACCGTGGCCAAAGTTTGTTGATCACGATAAACGCAATGTCTAATCCACCTGTTGAACCGCCTGCGAGTAATACCAATGCAAGAAATGCCCCATTTAAAATGCCTCCTGTGACAGCGCCAACAATGGGTTGTTGAAATCCAGTTAAGGATTCAAACAATGATAAAAAAATGGATAAAGAAAACATACCGCATAGGCTGTACAAAACGAATTTCCAGCCGACAAAGCGGAATCCAAGAAAAAATAGCGGTATGTTCAAAATAAAATAGACTATCCCGAGTGAAAGTGGCACAAAATGTGCAAAAATAATCGCGATACCACCAAGTCCAGGGGCTATTATGTCATTGGGTTTCATAAACAAATAATAAGCAAGCGCCATTACAGCGGTTCCGGAAATAATCAAAAAAATGTCAATAGCGGTTTTATAAATGTATTTATTATTTTCCATCTTTCATAAGTTCCGCTAACATGTCGATCGCTGCAATAACTTCATTTTCCGTATTGTAAAAGTGAGGAGCGATTCGTATGACATCATTTCGTGCTGAGACGATAAAGCCTCTTTCTTTCATTTGGTTTTCGAATTTCGTCGCTTCTCCTACAAAAATGGCTGTATTAGCAGCCTTTTCATCCAAGTTTTCTGGGCTTGCAATTTTCAACCCTAATTCCTTTGCGTGAGTAATTGCTTTATGCGATAATGTTCGCAAATAGTTTTCGATATTTTCAACACCGATCTTCAATAGTATTTTTATTCCAGTATCTGCAGCATAAGCATTCACCATTGGTGGGGTTCCTGTTTCAAATCGTCGGGCTCCCTCAGCGTAATCCAGAAGCTTAACATTAAAATCGAAAGGATTTATCCGTCCGAACCAACCTGTCACTGCTGGCTTAAGCTCATTGGCAATTTCCTTTTTCACATACAAAAATGCAATACCAGGAATACCTAGAAGATATTTTTGAGAGCCAGTTGCTAGAAAATCGATGTCCATTTCTTTCACATCAATTTGTACACAACCAGCAGACTGGTAAGCATCGACAAATAAATAAGAGCCTTTTTGATGGACAATCGAAGCAATCTTTTTTAAGTCTTGTTTAAAGCCGTTATAATAGGAAACATGCGGAATGGATGTAATTATTGTTTGTTCATCCACAAATTGTTCATAATGCTCTAATGGCACGGTATTATTTTCGCTTGGAATAAACTGAACTTGAGCGCCTCTTTCTTGTTGAGCGAGCCACACGTGTCCGATGCTTGGAAAATCAATTTCCGTTGTGAAAATTTTATTGCGTTTGCTTGTAAAGGATAAAGCGCTCGCAATCGATGAGGCACTATCCGAAACGGAAGAGAGTACAGCAATTTCATCTGGTGAAGCATTGATTAGCTGCGCAAATGAAGCTTTTGCCTGTTCAACGTGGTTCATCCAGCCAATCCAATCCATCCCTTCGTTATTCCAGCTATCGACGTATTCATTGATGGCAGCCTTTACTTGAATACTCATTGCACTTTGCGAACAGCTTGACAATTGAGTCATTTTATTTAAAATGGGGAATTGCTCTCTTTCTTTAGTAAATGGAAATGTCATAATTTTCCCTACCTTTGTTTAGTTTGAGGTGATTAAAACATGGATGTTTTAACAAATGAATCATATTTATCTCCCTGGATTGAAGATCTTCCTTTTTCATGGGAGACCTTCCAACAACTTGGTCAAAAAATGCTTCTAAAAAAGCACGAATATCTCTTTCATCAGGATCAACCCACGGACCATGTATATATTGTTGTTGAGGGGCGAATCCGTCTTTTCATCACCTCTCCGTCTGGAGATGAAAAGGCAATTGTGATTATTGGCAAGAATGGATTGATCGGAGAGTGCGGGATTTTCAACATTCCCTCATACAATTCCAGTGCCATAACAGCTAGCAATGCATCCGTTATTAAGGTTCCAAAACATTGTTTTGAAGCAGCAATGAAAGACGATTACCATATTACAAAGCAAATCTTGATCATCATGGATATGAAAAATCGCATACTTGCTTCCCATACAATGATGCTTAGCAGTTACTCTGCAGTGCAAAGAATTTGTTACACACTATTACAGCTAGTCCATACATATGGAAAGAAAACAAAAATGGGTGATGTGATCGACCTCCGTTTTACCCACCAAGAACTTGCTAATTTGGTCGGTACATCTCGTGTTACTGTTGCAAACACAATGAAGATGCTTGAGAAAGAACAAATTCTTGCAAAGGTTGATAGTAATTACGTAATTACTGGTGTAAAACAGTTAGAAAAATGGGTGATTACTAGTTTCTGATAAGGATCAAAGCTAATAAAAATCGAGACGAAGTAATATTCTTAATTGATACTAATATACTTCTTGAAAGCGCTTTTATCAGTAAAGTACTTTACACTTTTTATTTTTTTTGAATATTTGATTAAGATAGCGTGAGTGGATTTATTTGATAAGCTAGTAGGTTATGTACAAAAATTGGTTCTGGGGCAAGGGTCACTAATTAAAAAGTGCCCTTGCCCCTTATTTGCATCATCAAAAAGTGACGGAACATAAAATGATTCCCATATTATTCTCAAAAGAACCAAATAAGACGCTTATGCGTTCCACTTTGGTTTTTTATAGGTTATTTTTCCTTAGAAGATTTCAAAGCTCCTAAATGCTACAAAAGTTTTTAGTGGGTTAGTGCCTGGACCACCAGAACTGTCCGAAGCCACTGAAAAAGTCACTTTTTTTTACGACATTTTATCACCACTGAGTCAATTTATCCAAAAAACCGCTGTTTTTTTTCAATAATATGGTAAACAAGTGAAATAAAAGGGTTAATTAAGAGGATAGCTTATTTGCTATCCTCTTAAGATT
>NZ_JAGGQW010000014.1 GCF_018613065.1 Bacillus sp. ISL-7
TTTTGAGGGAATGATACCTCAAAAGAAAATAGTCTGGCAGCAATGGCGAGAAGGTCACACCCGTTCCCATACCGAACACGGAAGTTAAGCTTCTCAGCGCCGATGGTAGTTGGGACACGCGTCCCTGTGAGAGTAGGACGTTGCCAGGCACTATTTAAAGGACAACCTGAAAAGGTTGTCCTTTTTGTTATGGAGAGAAACTTGTTTGGTGTTAGATGTTTATTTTACCATGCAGGTTAACATGTAAAATGCCTATTGTTAAGGATCCGAAGGACAAAATCCCACAAGTAAACAAGAGAAATGTCTATCGGAAAGGTTCCTAAAGACAAAACTCCATAAGTGAGCAGGAAAAAAGTAAAATTATTTTTCCATCAATTGTTATTATCATCAAACATTGTAAACACTAAGTATGATTGGAAGACAAGTGGGTGATATGATGGATTGGATGGAATTCCTGCATCACAATAAACTGATAAGTATTCTAATAGCTGCTGTTATTGCAAGGGTCATTGTTTTTATCATAAATAAAACAGTTCATAATTTCTTTCTAAAAACCCATTTCATTGAGGAACGAAAAGAGCAAACGATTGAAAGCATGATCCGCTCTTTAACAAAATACACAGTTACGATTAGTTTCATCTTTTTTGCGATATCCCAATACGTAAGTAATTTTGGAAGAATTCTTGCTGGAGCAGGGGTTGTCGGGGTAATCGTTGGGTTTGGGGCGCAAAGCTTAATCAAAGATATTCTCTCAGGTATTTTCTTAATTTATGAAAAGCAGCTGCATAAAGGCGATTTTATCACAATCAATAATACCTTTAATGGAACGGTTGTGGATATAGGATTAAGGTTCTTAAAGATTAGAGAATGGAGTGGAAAGGTTTTAACGATAAGCAATGGAGAAGTAAAACAGATTCACAACTTTAATATCGATCAAATGAGGGTGATTGAAAGAGTAGTGGTAAGCTATCGGGAAAATCCTGAAAGGGTGTTTGAAATTCTTGAAATTGCGTGTGAAAAAATAAATGAAGTACACAAACCATGTTTAAAGTTAGACCATTCCAATTGTGCGATAGAGCCGTTCAAAGTATATGGAATGACTACGATAAATTCGGGTTATCGAGGGATAGAATACACAGTAACGGGTCTTGTGGATGATGCCTATTACTGGGATGCGGCAAAAGAAGCAAGAAGGATTATTGCTCAAACCCTGTTTGATTACGAAATAAAGTTGGCAGAAGACACTATGTTATTAAGAGAGGTAGAAAATGCCTTACTTAGAGAGAGACATTAAAGGTGGAAAGAGAGGTAATTAGTGTCAATGGGTAAAAAGAAAATGCAATTTGAGGTACATGAAAACGAAAGTATTGAGGAATGCTTGAATAGAATGAAAACGTTGGGATATACGCCTGTACGCCGAACGGAGAAGCCAATTTTTCATGAAATAAAAAAAGGCAGCGAAACTATTTATGAACCTGTAGCACGCCAAATCATCTTTGAAGGCATATTAACAGAGTAAAACACGAACATTATAGTTCGATTTGAAAATAACGTTCGATTTATGTGTTGACACCTTCCTGAGTTGATTGTACTATATAGGAGTGAATTAAACAATTTATCTTTACCCTCGTATATCCATGGGGATATGGCCCATAAGTTTCTACCCAATAACCGTAAATTATTGGACTATGAGGGAAAGTCAATATGTTCGGTAGATTAAGGGCTGGCCCCTTTCTATTGTTATGCCCGAACAAATGGCTTTCTCTTTCTTGAGAAGCTATTTGTTCGGGCTTTTTATTTAGGTAAAAAAGGAGGATTAGCGATGTCCATTCTTGTTGGAGTTATCATGGGGAGTAAATCGGATTGGGAATCAATGAAATATACTTGTGAGGTTCTCGACCAGTTAGAAATTGCTTATGAAAAAAAAGTGGTATCAGCCCATCGGACACCTGATTTGATGTTTACATATGCAAAGGAAGCCAGAGATAGAGGTTTAAAGGTGATTATTGCCGGAGCCGGAGGTGCGGCCCACCTTCCCGGAATGGTAGCTTCACAAACCATCTTGCCGGTCATCGGTGTTCCCGTACAAACACAGGCATTAAAGGGATTGGATTCTTTGCTGTCTATCGTCCAAATGCCGGGTGGTGTACCTGTAGCAACAGTAGCGATTGGCAAAGCGGGTGCAGTGAATGCCGGTTTACTAGCTGCACAAATTTTAGCAACGGGAGACGCTGAATTAGCTGGAAAATTAGAAGCAAGAAGAGAAGCAACTAAACAAGAGGTACTGGAAAGTAGTGATCAACTTGTCTAACAAAACGATTTTACCAGGAGCAACGATAGGAATTATCGGCGGCGGCCAACTTGGTCGTATGATGGCTCTAGCGGCAAAGGCTCAAGGCTTTCGAATTGCGGTATTAGAACCGACGGCAGATTCTCCGTGCGGACAAGTCGCAGATATTGAAGTCATTGGGGCTTATGATGATCGCAAAGCCATCGGTAAATTAGCAGAAGTTAGTGATGTCATCACATATGAATTTGAAAACATTGATGCAGATACATTAGACTGGTTATGTGATCAAGCTTATGTGCCGCAAGGGCCGCGGCTGTTAACGGTCACGCAGGACAGGATTAAGGAGAAAGCAGCCATCCAACAAGCTGGGGTGGATGTTGCACCATATGAAGTAGTTAACAGCATAGAGGATTTATTTTTAAAAATTAACACCATCGGTTACCCGGCTGTCCTGAAAACGGCAAGAGGCGGTTATGACGGAAAAGGCCAGCTGGTGATTAGGGAACCTCAGGATTTATCAAAAGCGGAACCCCTTCTAAAACATGGTGCCTGTGTAGTAGAAAAATGGATTCCCTTTGAAAAAGAGATATCTGTGGTTGTGACACGAAAGCTTGATGGTGAAACGACATTTTTTCCAGTCGCTGAAAACATTCATGAAGAAAATATTTTAGATACGACGATTGTTCCTGCACGAATTTCACAAGTTTTACAAAGAGAAGCTATTCAACTGGCAAAGAAGCTGGCCGATTCGTTACAATTGGTCGGGACGCTTGCTGTCGAAATGTTTTTGACTAGTGATGGAACCATTTATATTAATGAATTGGCGCCAAGGCCGCATAATTCTGGCCATTTCACAATTGAAGCTTGTGAAACGTCACAGTTCGAGCAGCATATCCGTGCGATCTGTAATTGGCCGCTAGGGAGAACGGGGCTATTAAAACCGGCTGTTATGGTTAACCTATTAGGAGAGCATCTTGAAAACCTATATGAGGAAATTCCGACTTTGAATGACTGGAAGATTCATTTATATGGAAAAAAAGAACCAAAAATCAAACGGAAAATGGGCCATGTGACGATTTTGCGAGAGAGTGTCGAAGCGGCTCTTGCGGAAATTAATGAAAGCAGCATCTGGAAAAAAACAAAAGAAAAGATCGGGGGATAAAACATGATTGATCGTTATACTAGACCGGAAATGGGAGCTATTTGGACAGAGGAAAACCGCTTTAATGCTTGGCTTGAGGTGGAAATCCTTGCATGTGAAGCATGGGCGGAACTTGGGGATATTCCAAAGGAAGATGTTAAGAAACTTCGTGAAAATGCCTCTTTTAATATTGACCGCATTAAGGAGATCGAAGAGGAAACACGGCACGATGTGGTTGCCTTTACCCGAGCTGTCTCTGAAACATTAGGGGAAGAGCGGAAATGGGTCCATTACGGCCTAACTTCAACAGATGTGGTTGATACGGCCCTTTCTTATTTATTAAAGCAGGCCAATGCGATTTTACAAAAAGACTTAGAAAACTTTGTTGAGATATTAAAAAATAAAGCCAAGGAACATAAATTAACGGTAATGATGGGACGGACGCACGGAGTTCATGCGGAGCCGACCACATTTGGTTTAAAGCTTGCCCTTTGGTATGAAGAAATGAAACGGAACTTGGAGCGCTTTAGACAAGCGGCCGAGGGTATCGAGTTCGGAAAGATTTCAGGTGCGGTGGGGACATACGCGAATATTAATCCGTTTGTAGAACAGTATGTTTGTGAAAAATTAGGGTTGCAACGGGCGCCGATTTCGACGCAAACCTTGCAGCGCGACCGCCATGCCCACTACATGTCGACGCTTGCTTTGATTGCAACTTCTATTGAGAAATTCGCTGTTGAGGTTCGCGGACTGCAAAAGAGTGAAACTCGTGAGGTAGAAGAGTTTTTTGCAAAGGGACAAAAGGGATCTTCAGCAATGCCACATAAACGAAATCCAATAGGTTCGGAAAATATGACCGGTTTAGCCCGCGTGATTCGTGGCTATATGATGACGGCTTACGAAAATGTACCGCTTTGGCATGAACGTGATATCTCTCACTCATCTGCGGAACGGATCATTTTGCCAGATGCCACGATTGCTTTGAATTATATGTTGAACCGCTTTGGAAACATTGTGAAGAACCTAACTGTTTATCCGGAGAATATGAAGCGCAACATGGATCGTACCCTCGGGTTAATTTATTCCCAACGTGTGTTGCTTGCGCTGATTGATAAGGGGTTATCTCGCGAAGAAGCCTATGACACAGTACAGCCAAAGGCGATGGAAGCATGGGAGAAACAAGTTCCTTTCCGCAGCTTAATTGAAGCAGAGGATAAAATTACTTCGCTGCTATCCAGTGCTGAAATTGCCGATTGTTTTGATTATAGCTATCATCTGCAACATGTAGATACAATTTTTGACCGCTTAGGGTTGAATGAGTAAAAGGACATGTGACTAAAACATAAAAAGGCGAGAGCTGGGGCACCCATGCCTCTCGCCTAGTATGAAGATTCCCAATATTGCAATATAGGAGGCGTTTCTACAATGAAAAAACCTTTATACGAAGGAAAAGCGAAACGAATTTATGCAACAGACGACGAACAGATTGTTTTGGTTGAGTATAAGGATTCAGCAACTGCTTATAACGGACAAAAGAAGGCTGACATCACAGGAAAAGGCCGTTTAAATAACGAGATTACTAGTTTGTTATTTTTAAAACTTAAAGAACAGGGAATTGAATCCCACTTTATCGAGCGTATATCTGAAATAGAACAATTGGTGAAAAAAGTAACCATCATTCCGCTTGAAGTAGTTGTCCGAAATATTGCGGCAGGAAGCCTTGCCAATAGATTGGGAATCGAAGAGGGCCGCGAGTTATCGACGCCGATTGTTGAGTTTTACCTGAAAAACGATGAACTTGGAGATCCGCTTGTAACATTAGATCACATCCTTGAACTGCAAGTTGCAACTGAAGAGGATGCAGCAATTTTACGAGAAAAAGCACTCCAAATTAATACAGTTTTATCAAGCTTCTTCAATGAACTTGGCATACGTCTCATCGATTTTAAACTAGAGTTTGGAAAAGACAAGGACGGTCAAATATTACTTGCCGATGAAATTTCCCCCGACACCTGCAGGCTATGGGATAAAGAAACCAATGAAAAGCTCGATAAGGATGTATTCCGTCGTGATTTAGGAAGTTTAACAGATGCTTACGAAAATATTTTAGCGAGATTGGGAGGACGTCAGCATGTATAAAGTAAAGGTATTTGTCACGTTAAGAGAAAGTGTATTAGACCCACAGGGGAAAGCAGTAACCAACTCTTTACATTCTCTAAACTATAAGGAAGTAGCCGATGTCCGAATCGGTAAATTTATGGAGTTAACGATTGAAAAATCAGATCGGGATATTAATGAAGTGATCAATGAAATCTGTACCAATCTTTTAGCTAATCCGGTCATTGAAGATTACCGTTACGAAGTAGAGGAGTGTGTTACTCTGTGAAATTTGCAGTCATCGTCTTCCCAGGATCAAATTGTGACGTTGATATGTTCCATGCCATTCAAGATGAACTTGGAGAGCAAGTTGAATATGTTTGGCATGATTCTGAAAGCTTAGAAGAATTTGATGGAATTTTACTTCCAGGCGGCTTTTCTTATGGTGACTATTTGCGCACTGGAGCTATTGCTAGATTTAGTAATGTTATGAAAGAAGTCATCAAAGCGGCAGAAGCAGGAAAGCCGGTTCTTGGAGTATGTAACGGATTTCAAATTCTGCTCGAAGCAGGGTTACTTCCAGGGGCTATGAGACGAAACGAAAGCCTCTCATTTATTTGTAAGCCTGTTGAGTTAAAAGTAGAAAACAATCAGACGATGTTTACGTCTGAATACAGCAAAGGGGAATCAATTGTTGTCCCTGTTGCGCACGGTGAAGGAAATTACTATTGTGACGAGGAAACACTTGCGAAGCTGAAAGAAAATAATCAAATTGTTTTTACCTATAATCAGAATCCGAACGGTAGTCTTGCTGATATCGCTGGAATTACCAATGAAAAAGGAAATGTTCTTGGGATGATGCCACACCCGGAAAGAGCAGTAGATGAACTATTAGGCGGCGCCGATGGACTGAAAATGTTCCAATCGATTGTAAAAGCTTGGAGGGAAGCACATGTTGTCAACGCTTGAACCAAATCCTAACCAGATCATAGCAGAAAAAATATATCAGCAAATGGGTTTGTCCGACGAAGAATTTGCAATGGTTGAAAACATTCTTGGACGTACACCGAATTATACCGAAACAGGTTTATTTTCCGTCATGTGGTCGGAACATTGCAGCTACAAAAATTCGAAGCCGATTCTTAGAAAGTTCCCGATTACAGGGGAACGAGTTTTACAAGGACCTGGTGAAGGTGCGGGTATCGTCGATATCGGCGATGAACAGGCTGTTGTTTTTAAAATAGAAAGTCATAATCACCCATCAGCTATTGAACCATATCAAGGAGCAGCAACCGGCGTAGGCGGTATTATTCGCGATGTTTTTTCGATGGGAGCAAGACCAATCGCTATGTTAAACTCGCTTCGCTTTGGTGAACTGGACTCCGCCCGGGTACGCTATTTATTTAAAGAGGTCGTTGCAGGGATTGCCGGCTATGGCAACTGTATTGGAATTCCAACAGTTGGCGGCGAAATCCAATTCGACCCTTGCTATGAAGGAAATCCGTTAGTCAATGCCATGTGTGTTGGACTAATTGACCATAAGGACATTAAAAAAGGGCAAGCACATGGTGAAGGCAATACTGTTATGTATGTTGGGGCTAAAACTGGCCGAGACGGAATTCATGGTGCAACCTTTGCTTCCGAGGAATTAACGGAACAATCCAATGAGGATCGTCCTGCAGTTCAAGTAGGCGATCCATTTATGGAAAAATTACTGCTTGAAGCTTGCTTAGAATTAATTCATTTTGATGCACTTGTTGGCATTCAGGACATGGGTGCAGCGGGACTTGTCAGCTCATCTGCGGAAATGGCCAGTAAAGCAGGCATGGGAATTGAAATGAATTTAGACTTGGTTCCACAGCGGGAAACAGGGATGTCTGCTTACGAAATGATGTTATCTGAATCCCAAGAACGGATGCTCATCGTTGTGAAAAAAGGTAGAGAACAAGAAATCGTCGAGCTTTTTGAAAAATACGGACTTGAGGCAGTTGGTATCGGGACAGTAACTAGCGATAAACAGCTTCGTCTCATTCATAACGGGGAAATCGTTGCGGACGTTCCGGCTGATGCGTTAGCGGAAGATGCACCGGTTTACCAAAAACCGTCAAAAGAACCAAGCTATTTTAAAGAGTTCCAAGCGATGGAGAACGAAATTCCACAGGTAGATGATGTGAAAGAAACGCTTTTACAAATTTTACGTCAGCCAACTGTTGCAAGTAAGGAATGGGTGTATGAGCAGTACGATTACATGGTGCGTACCAATACAGTCGTTTCCCCAGGATCAGATGCTGCCGTTGTTAGAATTCGTGGAACAAGGAAAGCATTAGCGATGACAACGGATTGTAATTCCCGCTATGTCTATTTAGATCCAGAAATGGGTGGGAAGATCGCCGTGGCAGAAGCAGCCCGCAATATTATTTGTTCTGGTGCGGAACCATTAGCGATTACAGACAACCTAAATTTCGGAAACCCGGAAAAACCAGAAGTGTTCTGGCAGATTGAAAAAGCTGCTGATGGCATGAGCGAAGCCTGCCGTGTTCTTGAGACACCGGTAATTGGTGGAAACGTCTCTTTATATAACGAAACAAGTGGAACAGCGATCTATCCAACACCAGTCGTCGGGATGGTTGGTTTAGTAACCGATATTGATCATATTACGACACAGCACTTTAAAAATAGCGGCAACCTTATTTATTTAGTCGGGGAGACAAAGGATGAATTCGGCGGCAGTGAACTGCAAAAGCTTCTGAACGGAAAGGTGTTCGGTAAAGCCCCTGAATTAAATATAACGATTGAAAAAGAAAGACAGAATCAGGTCCTAGCTGCGATTCGTGCAGGATTGGTTCAATCAGCTCATGACCTATCAGAAGGCGGTTTAGCCGTCGGGTTAGCTGAATGTCTTTTTGCGAATGAAAAGCTTGGAGCGGAAGTAGAAATAGCGGGGAACCTAGTTTCTGCCTTATTCAGTGAAACACAATCTCGTTTCCTTTTGTCGGTAAAAGAAGAAGATAAGCTTGAATTTGAAAGCTTAGTAGACGCAGTACAAATCGGTTTAGTGAATGATACAGCTAAATTGCAAATCACAATGGGTGAGTCAACTGTACTTGAAGCTTCAATTGAAGAATTAAAAGATGCCTGGAAAGGGGCGATCCCATGTTACCTGAAATCAAGGGATTAAATGAAGAGTGTGGAATTTTTGGGGTTTGGGGACATGTAGACGCAGCACAACTTACCTATTACGGACTTCACAGCCTGCAGCATCGCGGCCAGGAAGGAACAGGCATTGTTGTATCTGATGGAAGTAAGTTAAAAGGCGTAAAGGGAGAAGGGCTCGTGTCCGAAATCTTTACGGCTAGTGCCATGAAGGAACTAACAGGTACTGCAGCGATTGGACACGTTCGGTATGCAACAGCAGGCGGCGGCGGGTACGAAAATGTTCAGCCGCTCTTGTTTCATTCACAAATGGGAAGTCTTGCCCTTGCACATAATGGCAACCTAGTTAATGTGAACTCATTAAAACATCAGCTTGAGGCTCAAGGGAGCATTTTTCAAACAAGCTCTGATACCGAGGTATTAGCTCACTTAATGAAGAGAAGCGGCTATACTGATTCAAGGGACCGTGCCAAAAACGCGCTCTCGATGTTAAAAGGGGCGTATGCCTACCTTATCATGACAGAAAACGAATTAATGGTGGCTCTTGATCCGCACGGCTTAAGACCTCTTTCGCTTGGATGCCTTGGTGATGCCTATATTGTTGCATCAGAAACCTGTGCTTTTGATGTAGTAGGTGCGGAATATATTCGCGATATTCGCCCCGGGGAACTATTAATTATCAATGATGAGGGGATAACTTCTGAACAATTCGCTGTAAGTACAACGAAAGCTATTTGTACGATGGAATATATTTATTTTTCAAGACCGGACAGTAACATTCAAGGAATCAACGTTCATACCGCCCGTAAAAACCTCGGGAAAAGAATGGCAGTAGAAGCCCCGTTTGAGGCGGATGTCGTCACAGGTGTACCGGATTCTAGTATTTCAGCTGCGATTGGGTATGCGGAAGCAACGGGAATTCCCTATGAAATGGGATTAGTCAAAAACCGCTATGTCGGAAGGACGTTCATCCAGCCTTCTCAATCGTTACGAGAGCAAGGGGTAAAAATGAAGCTTTCTCCTGTACGTGGCGTAGTAGAAGGAAAGAGAGTCGTGATGGTGGACGATTCGATTGTTCGAGGAACAACAAGCAGGCGGATTGTCACGATGCTAAAAGACGCAGGAGCAACAGAGGTTCACGTGGTCATTACCTCTCCTCCGATTAAAAATCCGTGCTTCTATGGAATTGATACCTCGACAAAAGAAGAATTGATTGCCTCTGATAAATCGATCGAAGAAATGAGAGAACTGATTGGTGCGGACACGCTAACGTTTATTAGCGTGGAGGGAATGATCGAAGCGATTGGTAGAAAAGATGGGGACGGCACAAGCGGTTATTGCCTTGGCTGTTTTACCGGAAATTACCCAACCGAAATTTACCCTGACACACTCCAATATTATTACCAAAAGTAGAATGGGGCGAGCAGCGTGGCAAATGCGTATAAGCAAGCAGGAGTTAATATTGAAGCAGGCTATGAAGCAGTAGAGAGAATGAAAAAGCATGTTCAAAAAACAGCCCGGGCTGGCGTCCTTGGCGGTTTGGGTGGATTTGGCGGCATGTTTGATTTATCAGCACTCCAATTAAAAGAACCAGTTTTGGTGTCAGGCACCGATGGGGTGGGCACGAAACTGATGATTGCCTTTTGGATGGATAAGCATGATACGATTGGAATCGATGCAGTCGCGATGTGTGTTAATGATATTGTTGTACAGGGTGCAGAGCCCTTGTTCTTTTTAGATTACATTGCGTGTGGTAAAGCAGAGCCTGAAAAAATTGAGGCAATTGTCAAAGGAATTGCCGACGGTTGTGAGCAGGCTGGCTGTGCGCTAGTTGGCGGTGAAACAGCTGAAATGCCAGGATTGTATAGTGAAACGGAGTATGATTTAGCCGGATTTACGGTTGGTGCCTGTGAAAAATCGCAGCTCATCACGGGCGAAACGATTCAAGCGGGTGATGTGCTGATTGGCTTAGCATCGAGCGGTATTCACAGCAATGGTTATTCACTTGTAAGAAAAGTATTTAATGACTGGTCGTTACTTGATTTTGTTGATGAACTCGGGTGTACATTAGGTGAAGAGTTGCTCAAGCCTACAAAAATTTATGTGAAACCGATTTTGTCCGCGTTGAAAAAGTTCCAATTAAAAGGGATGGCTCATATAACAGGCGGCGGATTTATTGAAAATATTCCGCGCATGCTGCCAGCGGGTCTAGGTGCAGAGTTGTATGAAAAAAGCTGGGATATCCCACCTGTTTTTAAACTACTATCTTCTCATGGACAAATTGATTACCAAGAGATGTATAATATTTTTAACATGGGGATCGGCATGGTGATTGCTGTGGATCCGGAAAATGCAGCTGACCTGTTAGAACATTTTAACCAATCTGGAGAGACCGCTTATGAAATTGGTGTGGTAATTGGAAATGAAGGAATTAACATCAAGGCTCAAGGTGGCCGACTATGAAAAAGATAGCTGTGTTTGCATCAGGGAGCGGAAGTAATTTCCAAGCCATTATTGATGTAGTTCAAGCAGGCCATCTTGATGCAAATATTTCTCTTTTAGTTTGCGACAAACCGGGTGCCTTTGCGATTGAAAGAGCAAGAGCAGCAAAGATCCCGAGTTTTGTTTTTACCGCAAAGGACTATACTAGTAAGGAACATTATGAGGAAGAAATTTTAGCTCAATTAAAGATCTCAGGTGTAGAATTCATTGTCCTTGCCGGATACATGCGCTTGATTGGTTCGAAATTGTTAGCTGAGTATAAAGGAAGGATCATCAATATCCATCCTTCACTGCTTCCAGCTTTCCCTGGTAAAGATGCGATTGGGCAGGCATTGGCTGCTCAAGTGAAGTGGAGCGGTGTCACTATCCATTTCGTTGATGAGGGAATGGATACGGGCCCAATCATTATTCAAGAGCGGGTTCGACTCGACGAAAATGAGACAAGAGAAAGCCTGCAGCAGAAAATCCAGAAAAGCGAACATAAACTTTATCCATCCGTACTGCAAATGCTATTGACACAAGGAGATGTAATCAATGACACAAAAGCGCGCGCTAATTAGTGTTTCTGACAAAAATGGAATAACTGAATTTGCAAGGGATTTGGTCAGCCTAGGATATGAACTTATTTCCACAGGAGGCACGAAAAAGGCTCTTCAAGAGCAGGGTATACCTGTTCTTAGCGTTAGTGATGTAACTAATTTTCCTGAAATTTTAGAAGGTCGTGTGAAAACATTAAATCCATTGATCCATGGCGGCTTGCTTGCAAAACAGGATGATGTAAAGCATCAACAACAGTTAGACGAGCATGGAATACAAGCAATTCAACTGGTTTGCGTCAATCTTTATCCTTTCCAGCAAACAATCGAAAAGCCAGATGTTACAGTTGCCGATGCGATTGAAAATATTGATATCGGCGGTCCAACGATGCTTCGTGCTTCTGCCAAAAACCATCAATATGTCACTGTTGTGGTCGATCCAACTGACTACGAGACTGTAATTGCTGAATTAAAAGCAGATGGTGAAACGAAGTTTGAAACAAGAAGAAAGCTTGCAGCAAAGGTGTTCCGCCACACGGCAGCCTATGATGCCTTAATTGCGGAGTATATGACCCAGTTGGCTGAAGAAAAAAATCCAGAGACATTAACCGTAACATATGAATTAAAACAGTCTCTTCGTTATGGGGAAAATCCACACCAACAAGCAGCTTTTTATAAAAAGCCACTTGGTTCGACATTCTCGATTGCGAATGCCGTCCAGCTTCATGGAAAAGAGCTATCTTATAACAATATCAACGATGCGGATGCAGCCTTGCAGATTGTTAAAGAGTTTGCAGAACCAGCGGCTGTAGCCGTAAAGCATATGAACCCATGCGGTGTTGGAACAGGTGAAACAGGGTATGATGCGTTCACAAAAGCATTTGCGGCCGATCCTGTGTCCATTTTTGGCGGAATCATTGCTTTTAACCGTGAAGTAGATGCCCAAACAGCAAGCAAACTTCATGAAATTTTCTTAGAGATTATCATTGCGCCTTCCTTCTCAGAGGAAGCATTAGCGATTTTAACGGGGAAAAAGAATCTTCGCCTGTTAACCATTCCGTTTAATGATGTTAAAAAACCAGAGTTAAAAATGACAACGATTGAAGGCGGATTGTTAGTTCAGGAGCAAGACCGTTATACATTAGAAGATGCGAACGTCACGGTTGCCACGAAAAGACAACCGACAGATGCAGAATGGGAAGCATTAAAGCTGGGCTGGAAAGTTGTCAAGCATGTGAAATCAAATGCGATTGTGGTTACTAATGAGGATATGACCATTGGTATTGGTGCTGGACAGATGAACCGAGTAGGTGCAGCTGAAATTGCGTTGAAGCAAGCTGGTACAAAGGCTGAGGGAGCGGCTCTTGCATCAGACGCCTTTTTCCCAATGGACGATACCGTTGAAGCAGCGGCGAAAGCTGGAATTACGGCAATTATTCAGCCAGGTGGATCCATCCGTGATGAGGATTCGATTAAAAAGGCTGATGAATATGGAATTGCAATGGTGTTTACAGGAGTTAGACATTTTAAACATTAAACCGATGGAGGGCATTCGATGAACGTACTGATTATCGGCCGTGGTGGTAGAGAACATGCAATTTGCCGAAAAGTAAGTGAAAGCGCAGGATTAGAAAAAGTATTTGTTGCTCCTGGTAATCCCGGAATGGCAGATGTAGCGGAACTTGTCTCGATTGCAGAGTCGGAACATGAACAGCTCCTTCAGTTCGCTAAGGACAATGGAGTGGGCTTAACGATTATTGGACCTGAGGTACCCTTGCTAGAGGGACTTGCTGACAAATTTGAAGCTGCTGGTTTGGCCGTATTCGGTCCGCGCCAAGCAGCAGCCGAGATCGAAGGAAGCAAGTCATTCGCAAAGGAATTAATGAAGAAATATCAAATTCCTACGGCTGATTATGCTGTTTTCACTAAATATGAGGATGCCCGTAACTATATTGAGGAAAAAGGTGCGCCGATTGTCATTAAAGCGGACGGATTAGCAGCAGGAAAAGGTGTCACCGTAGCGCTCACGAAAGAAGAGGCCCTTGCTAGCGTGGAAGAAATGCTTGTTGATGCAAAATTCGGTGCTGCGTCATCCCGTGTAGTCATTGAAGAGTTTTTAGCGGGTGAGGAATTTTCGTTAATGGCATTGGTGAATGGTGAGGTCGTCGTACCGTTAGAAATCGCTCAAGATCATAAACGTGCCTATGATGGTGACCTTGGTCCAAATACAGGCGGAATGGGTGCTTACTCACCTGTTCCTCAAATCGGTGCGGAGACCGTTCAAACGGCTGTTGATACTGTCCTTATTCCGGCGGCAAAAGCAATGGTACAGGAAGGCAGAAGTTTTTGCGGCGTGTTATATGCGGGTTTGATAAAAACACCTGATGGTCCAAAGGTGATTGAATTTAATGCCCGTTTTGGTGATCCCGAGACACAAGTAGTGCTGCCTAGATTGAAATCGGATTTAGTTCAAGTCGTGTTGGAGCTCTTAAATGGAGGATGTCCTACTCTTGAATGGGATGAACAGGCTATGATCGGTGCTGTAGTGGCTGCGAAAGGGTACCCTGAGGCATATGAAAAGGGTGCAGTGTTAACAGGGTTAGCAGAGTTAAATGATCAAGAGGTTTTCACTTTTCATGCAGGAACAGTGAAAAATGATGCAGGTGAGTTTGTTACTGCTGGAGGCAGGGTGCTTCTTGTAGGAGCCAAAGCCGAAAGTATTGTAGAAGCGCAAGAAAAAGTGTATCGTGAACTGGAAAAGTTAACATGTGATGGTGTGTTTTATCGAAAAGATATCGGTGCAAAAGCGATCCAACCCGTTACGCGCTAACGGGCTCGCCTCTTTCCAGTTCGACGGATAAACACATAAAGAAGTGCGACAATGCTGCCGATAATGGCAATTAGAACAAACGACATATCCGTTAGATACTCCCAAAACATGAACAATCAACTCCAATCAAGAGCTGACCTCTTTAGGGTCAGCTCTTTTTTAGCAAAATAAAGGTGAAATTTAATTCTTTTTATAAAAATTTGGGCTATTTCTACGAAAAATTGAATTTTATCCACCAAAATATAAATCATTTATACGAAATATTAAATTTATCCACCAAAACTTGAATTATTTTTACGAAAAATTGAAAATATTAACAAATACTAACAGGAGTCCCCAAATTCAAATTTAAGTTGGATTATATGGAACCAATTGATCTTCATCCCCATTAAGTCCTTCCATTCCATCCATTGAATCCATCGCCCGATCGTGATCCTCGATCATGCACTGACATTTTTCAAATAAAGCAGTAAGCGGACAATAGCGGACAATTCCCTCTGCTACCTTCATGGCCCCACACAATGCGACAAACAAATAAGAATCTCTCCAAGGGTGTTTGACCAGTTTAGAGGTAGTCCAGGAAAGAATCGTTAAGCCAATCGTAATCCGAATTAATGCATTTAAGATACTAATATTTGGTTTAACATTCATTTTGTTCACTCCTTCACAAATTGTTTACAAATATTATCAATTCTTTAATGCGTTAAACAGTAAAATATGATAATATTGTATCTAAAGAATTTTTTGTAAGGGCTTTCTTTACTGTTAAATCAACTTATTATTGTATAGATAGTTTTTTTAAAAAAGGGGAGGGAAGACGTATGCTAGAGCAACGCTACCGCTGGAAAAATAAACACTTACGCATGCATGTATCCGTTTTGGATGGAAAAACGTCTCCAACCATTTTATTGAAAAACGCCTGGTATTTAAATCAGACGTTTCAAAAGTGGTTAAGAGCAAATATTTGGATTTGTGAAGATCGGATTGTTTATGTGGGTGAGAACTTGCCAACACATCTTGATAACTGTGAAATCATTGATTGCACCAATGAGATTCTTGTTCCGGGATACATTGAACCCCATGCCCATCCGTTTCAATTATATAATCCCCAAACACTGGCTGCGTATGCATCCCAGTTCGGGACAACGACATTAATTAATGACAATATGGCCCTTGTTTTACATTTGGAAAAAGGGGAAGCGTTTACATTATTAAAGGATCTTCGTTCTATTCCAACAACGATGTTTTGGTGGAGCCGTTTTGATTCACAAACAGAAATTCTGCATGAAGAAGAAATTTTTTCACATAGTAATGTTAAATCATGGCTTGAGCACGATGCAGTTCTTCAGGGCGGGGAATTGACAGGATGGCCCAAACTGCTTGATGGCGATGATATGATGCTCCATTGGATTCAAGAAGCAAAACGGATGCGCAAGCAAATTGAAGGCCACTTTCCAGGAGCTTCGGAAAAAACATTGGCAAAAATGATGCTGCTTGGTGCGGACTCTGACCATGAAGCGATGACAGGTGAAGAAGTATATAACCGATTAATGCAAGGGTATATGGTGTCTTTAAGGTATTCATCGATTCGACCTGATCTTCCGAACATATTGGATGATATGAAGCGACTAGGCATAGAGGCATATGATAGATTAATATTTAATACTGATGGCTCATCCTCAACCTTTTACGAGCAAGGAGTCACTGATGCAATGATTCGCATTGCCATTGAAAAAGGTGTTCCGGTTATTGATGCCTATAACATGGCAACAGTAAACATTGCCCGCTATTACAATATTGACCATCTCCATGGTAATATTGCCACTGGCAGGGTAGCCAATATAAACTTCTTATCCAGTATTGAAAATCCAACACCTGTTTCCGTTTTAGCGAAAGGAAAATGGGTCAAACGGGATGGACAGCGAGTGGCCGATGCCTACCCGCCAATTACTTGGAACGAATATGGACTAAAGCCGATGGAGTTGGATTGGGATTTGTCAGTAGATGATATGCAGTTTTCCATGCCGTTTGGGATCAAGATGGAAAATGCCGTCATCACCAAGCCATATTCCATTTCTATTGATGCTTCAGGAGATGAACTGCCATCACATCATGATGAATGCTTTTTTACATTGATTGACCGCAATGGGAAATGGCGAATTAATACGTTATTAAAGGGATTTGCGACTACATTATCAGCGTTGGCCAGTTCGTATTCAAATACCGGAGATATTATTTTAATAGGAAAAAATAAACAAGATATGCTCCACGCTTTTACTAGAATGAAAGAATTAGGCGGCGGCATTGTGATGGTTGAGGACAATCAGGTCGTGTGCGAGTTACCATTAACTTTAGGTGGAATCATGTCAAACCTTCCAATCGAAGAATTAATCAGTCATGAAAAAAGGCTGCTTACCGAGTTAAGAGAACGAGGCTATTCATTTTCAGATCCTATATACAGTCTTGCCTTCTTTTCTGCAACACATTTGCCTTACATTCGGATTACCCCACAGGGAATGTACGATGTAATGAATAAAACAGTACTCTTTCCGTCAATAATGCGTTAAACTGTAAGTGAGTAAAGTTTTAAAGCGTGAAAGTGTTTTTTTTTATTGAAAGTAAATAGGGGTGTGTTCATGAAAATGAAAAAATGGGTTGTTTTCGTGATGGCTTTCCTGTTACTACTTTCTGGGTGTAGTGATAAGGAAAAGGTTATGGAAACAGTAAAGAAGGAAAAACCTGTAACTCAAACAGAGAATAAACCAGAAGAGAAACAAGTTGACCCGTATTCTTATCCATTAACAGGGATTGGCTCTGAAACTAGCACAGATGGAAGAGCGGTAGCTGTAATGATTAATAATCACCCAAAAGCAAGACCCCAATCGGGCCTGAACAAGGCAGATATCGTCTATGAAATTCTAGCAGAGGGTGATATCACTCGCTTCCTGGCAGTATTTCAAAGTGAAAAGCCGACAAATATTGGTCCGGTAAGGAGTGCAAGGGACTATTATATATACTTGGCAAAAGGACTTAATGCTCTTTATATTGCCCATGGCTATAGCCCGGAAGCAAAGAAACTCCTAAATGGTAACTATATTGATAATTTAAATGGGATGGTCTATGATGGTACACTATTTAAACGCTCTAAAACCCGAAAAGCACCCCATAACTCCTATATTACGTATGAAAACATTTTAAAAGGTGCTAAGCAGAAGAAATACTCAATGGAAAAAAGTCCAGCACCATTTAAATTTTTCACAAAAGAAGAAAGTAAAAATATTACGGGTAAGGATGCTAAATCTGTAAAGATTACTTATTCTAAGAGTGGAATTTCCAATTCAGTCTTTAAATTTGACGATACGATCGGTAAATATATTCGTTTTTCAGGCAACGAGCAAACCATTGATTTAGATACAAAAGAGCCTGTTTTGTTGGATAATATTTTTATTATCGAAGCTGAGCATCAGTTTATCGATTCCTATGGGCGCCGAGATATCGATTTTAAGTCTGGCGGAAAAGCCTATTTGCTTCAAAAGGGTAAGGTCAACCAAGTGGAGTGGATGAATAAGAACGGTGAAATTGTTCCAGTCAAAAATGGTGAAGAGGTTCCACTCGTCCAAGGAAAAACATGGGTCAATGTTGTACCTACCAAACCTGGTCTTCAGAATATTGCCACGTTTGATGTAAACTAAATAGACATTTTAAAGGGGTAAACAATATGCAAATTAATAAATTACGGGGTAAGGAGCTTGATCAATTGTTTCAAGCCGTTCTTTCCTTAAATGATCTTGAAGAGTGCTATCGCTTTTTTGACGATTTATGCACAATTAATGAAATTCAATCATTAGCACAGCGTCTGGATGTAGCAAGAATGCTACGCGAAGGGAATACGTATCACAAAATTGAAACGGAAACCGGAGCGAGCACAGCCACCATTTCACGGGTGAAACGCTGCTTGAACTATGGAAACGATACGTATGAAATGGTCCTTGAACGAGTTAAGGGCGAAAAGACTGCAACTGAACAAGAATAAACAAACCGGAGAAATTGCTCTTCGGTTTTTCTTTTTCACCTTTAAAATTGGTTATGATTTCTATATTTAGATTTAGTGTTTTCTTTTTTTATCGAATCGGCTAGTGCTATAATGGTGAAATGGAATTAATGATATGGGAGGATCTTTTTGATGTATGATTTTCGCGAGTGGCGGCATGTGTTTAAACTCGACCCAAATAAAGAAATAGCGGAAGACCGTTTAGAAAAAATCTGTGAATCAGGAACCGATGCCATTATCGTAGGTGGGTCAGATGGGATTACATTAGAAAAAGTCCTCGATTTGATGGCAAGAATTCGTAGGTTTTCGGTCCCATGTGTCCTTGAAGTATCAACGATTGAGACGGTTACACCAGGATTCGACCTTTATTTTATTCCAACCATTTTAAATAGCAGCGATACCAAATGGATTACGGGACTTCACCACCAAGCGGTTAAGGAATTTGGTGAAATCATGGATTGGGAAGAAATTATCATGGAAGGCTATTGCATTTTAAACGAGGACTGCAAAGCTGCGAAACTGACAAATGCGAAAACAAACATAACCAATGAAGAGGTAATTGCTTACGCGGTAATGGCTGAAAAAATGTTTCAGCTACCGATTTTTTATGTAGAATATAGCGGTAAATATGGTGATGTTGAACTGGTTGCGAACGTAAAAAAGTCGCTTGAAAATACAATTCTTTTTTATGGCGGAGGAATAACAACCATTGAACATGCCTCAGAAATGGCCAAGCATGCAGATGTCATTGTGGTCGGAAACGCCATTTATGAAAATTTTGACCTTGCCTTGGAAACAGTAAAGATTGACCGATCATTGCTAAAGTAGAAAAATAGAGTTAAGATAAAAATAAGAACAAATGTTTGTAATGGTGGTGGATATTAAATGCAATATTTAACTGATAAGCTATTAAACGGACTGAATCCAGAGCAGCAAAGTGCCGTTAAGGCAACCGATGGACCGCTGTTACTAATGGCTGGTGCCGGAAGTGGTAAGACAAGAGTTCTGACACATCGAATTGGCTATTTGATTGTAGAAAAAAGAGTAAATCCTTATAATATTTTAGCGATTACGTTTACAAATAAAGCCGCACGAGAGATGAGAGATCGGATCGGAAAAATGATGGGCGGGGCTGCCGAAGAAATTTGGATTTCCACCTTTCACTCGATGTGTGTAAGGATTTTACGCAGAGATATTGACCGAATCGGCTTTAATCGTAATTTTACGATTCTTGATTCAACTGATCAGCTATCCGTGGTCAAAGGAATTCTTAAGGAAAAAAATATTGATCCGAAGAAATTTGATCCACGTGCTATATTAGGAGCCATCAGCTCAGCGAAAAATGAGTTAATCGAACCTGACGAATATAAGAAAACAGGTGGAGGCTATTTTGAAGACGTCGTAGGTAATGTCTACGAAGAATACCAGAAGCGATTACGAAAGAATCAAGCACTGGACTTTGATGATCTCATTATGCTGACGATTCAATTATTTAGACGGGTTCCTGATGTCCTCGAATATTATCAGCGCAAATTTCAATATATTCATGTCGATGAGTATCAGGATACGAACAAAGCACAGTATCTGTTAGTAAAGTTACTTGCAAGTCGTTTCAAGAATTTATGCGTGGTAGGGGATTCTGACCAATCCATTTATCGATGGCGCGGAGCGGATATCGCAAATATCCTTTCGTTTGAAAAAGACTATCCGAACGCAACCGTTATTTTACTAGAGCAAAACTATCGTTCAACAAAAAGGATTCTTCTAGCTGCCAATAAGGTCATCCAAAACAATCTAAACCGTAAAGCGAAGAACCTATGGACCGAAAACCCTGAAGGCAACAAACTTGTTTATTACCGTGCGGATAGTGAGCAGGGGGAAGCACAATTCGTTGCTGGAAAAATTAAAGAATTAACCCGTAATCATCAGAACAAATTAACCGACATTGCCATCCTTTATCGCACGAACGCTCAGTCCCGTGTCATGGAGGAAGTACTTCTAAAATCGAATATCGAATACTCAATCGTCGGCGGAACAAAGTTCTATGACAGGAAAGAAATTAAGGATATGTTAGCTTATTTACGCCTAATCTCCAATCCTGATGATGATATTAGCTTACGCCGTGTCATCAATGTTCCAAAGCGAGGAATTGGGTCAAGCTCCGTCGATAAAATCGCCGATTTTGCCGACATGCATGATTTATCCCTTTTCCAAGCTCTTGAGTCAGTGGAACTATTGGGCTTGAGTCCGAAAATCACCAAAGCAGCTAGAGAATTCCGCGATTTAATCGGAAATTATACCAATATGCAAGAGTTTCTGTCTGTTACAGAACTAGTTGAAGAAGTACTGGAAAAATCCGGGTACCGTGAAATGCTCAAAGCGGAAAAATCGCTGGAAGCCCAAAGCCGTCTTGAGAACCTTGAAGAATTATTATCTGTGACGAAAAGCTTTGAAGATTCAAGTGAAGATAGGAGTCTTGTTGCCTTTTTAACTGATTTGGCCCTGGTAGCTGATATTGATTCGCTTGATGACGATGGTGAAAAGGCAGATTCAATTACGCTCATGACCTTGCACTCAGCTAAAGGGCTGGAATTCCCGGTTGTCTTCTTGATTGGTATGGAAGAAGGTGTATTCCCTCATAGCCGATCTTTGATGGAAGAAGTAGAAATGGAAGAAGAGCGCCGTTTAGCCTATGTAGGAATTACTAGAGCGGAGCAAACACTGTTCCTGTCAAACGCCCAAATGAGAACATTGTTTGGGAGAACCAATATGAATCCACCTTCTCGCTTTATAAAAGAAATCCCTGAAGACCTGATCGAAGGGGTCGAACGAGCGGAGAAAAAAGTGAATTCACCATTTGGATCGACTGGAAAATCATTTGGCTCAGGACGCAGCACATCGTTCGGAACGCCGAAAACGTCATTTGGTACACCGGCTGCAGCCAGAAAACCAGTCATGCGCCCAGTTTCAGCTCCTTCTGGGGATGAGGCTGGCTGGAAGGTTGGCGATAAAGCCCAACATGGTAAATGGGGGATCGGAACCGTTGTAAGTGTAAAAGGCCAAGGGGAAGGAACGGAGTTAGATATTGCCTTTCCAAGTCCGGTTGGAATCAAACGCCTGTTAGCCAAATTTGCTCCGATTAATAAAGCGTAAATGATAGATTAACGAAAATTTTCATGAGTAGCTGGCCAGTTACTCATGAAAGTTTTCGGGTGAAAGGACTGGATTTATGGACCTTCAAAATGCAGAAAAGAGAATCACTGAAATAAGCAGCCTATTAAATCACTATGGCTATGAATACTATGTTTTAGACAAACCATCTGTACCAGATGCTGAATATGACAAATTAATGCATGAACTGTTGGAACTTGAGGAGAAATTTCCGCAATTAAAAACAGCAGATTCGCCGTCATTGAGGGTTGGCGGCACCGTGCTCGATCTGTTTGAAAAGGTAGTGCATCGTACACCGATGCTTAGTCTTGGCAATGCTTTTAACGAGCAAGATTTAAGGGATTTTGACCGTCGCATCCGTCAAGCTGTCGGGGACGATATTTCTTATGTATGCGAGTTGAAAATTGACGGCCTGGCTGTATCGTTACGATATGAGGATGGTCTATTTGCACAAGGCGCTACCCGTGGAGATGGGACCATTGGTGAAGATATTACCGCTAATATAAAAACCATCAAATCCGTCCCGCTCCGTCTCCGCGAAAATGTGTCCTTGGAGGTTCGCGGCGAAGCTTATATGCCCAAGCGCTCGTTTGAGGCCTTGAATCAAACAAGGGAAGAACGTGGCGAGGAGCTTTTTGCCAACCCTAGAAATGCAGCAGCAGGATCGCTAAGACAGCTTGATCCGAAAATTGCTGCTTCTAGAAGGCTGGATGTCTTTTTATATGGAATTGGAAATATCAGTGAAAGCAGTGGGATAGAGTCACATAGTGAAGGCCTTGATTACTTGGATCGACTCGGCTTTAAAACAAATCATGAGCGGAACAAGTGTGCATCGGTTGACGAAGTGATCGAATATGTCAATAGCTGGGTCGAAAAGCGCCCGCACCTTCCCTATGAGATTGATGGAATTGTCATTAAAGTAGATTCCTATGCCCACCAGGCAGCACTCGGAACGACAGCAAAAAGTCCGCGCTGGGCCATTGCTTACAAGTTCCCTGCAGAAGAAGTGGTCACAACTCTTTTAGATATTGAGTTAAGTGTTGGTAGAACAGGTGTGATTACCCCCACGGCCATTCTTGAGCCAGTCAAAGTAGCAGGAACAACTGTACAGCGTGCATCCTTGCATAATGAGGATTTAATCCGGGAAAAGGATATCAAGCTTGGTGACAAAGTCGTTATCAAAAAGGCAGGGGATATTATTCCAGAGGTGGTCAATGTTTTGGCTGACCAGCGGACAGGGGAAGAAGTGGAATTCCACATGCCGACTCATTGTCCCGAGTGTGAAAGTGAGCTCGTGCGTTTTGAAGGTGAAGTGGCTTTACGTTGTATTAACCCTAAATGTCCTGCACAGCTACGGGAAGGCTTAATTCATTTTGTTTCAAGGGTCGCGATGAACATCGAGGGTCTTGGGGAAAAGGTGATCAGCCAGCTTTTTGCTGAAAAATTAATTGCCGATGTTGCCGATATTTATAAGCTTACTCGTGAACAGCTTCTAGCCCTTGAAAGAATGGGTGAGAAATCAGCTACTAATCTTATTAAAGCCATTGAGATATCGAAAGATAATTCACTTGAAAAGCTTTTATTTGGACTAGGGATCCGTCATGTTGGTGCCAAAGCAGCAAAGACGTTAGCCCAACAATTTGGTACGATGGACAAACTCGCAGCGGCCACCAAGGAAGATTTAATCGCGGTTAATGAAATTGGTGATAAAATGGCGGATTCTATCGTCGCCTATTTTGAAAAAGAAGAGGCTGTGGAGTTAATCAACGAATTAGTTATTGCTGGTGTTAATATGGAATATAAGGGTTCCAGACCAGTTTCTGCAGAAAATTCCGATTCCATTTTTGCAGGAAAGACCGTTGTTCTTACAGGGAAGTTGGAACGTTTATCCAGGAATGAAGCAAAGGATAAAATCGAAGCGCTGGGCGGGAATGTGGCTGGAAGTGTCAGCAAAAAAACACACCTTGTCATTGCAGGTGTTGAGGCGGGTTCAAAACTAACCAAGGCACAAGAACTAGGAATTGAAGTGTGGGACGAGGAGAAACTCCTAGTTGAATTAAATAAATAAGAGGTGTATCGACGTGAGAAAGTTCTCATTGCTCGCTCTCTCCCTTGTCTTTTTGCTGAGTGCCTGTGCACCAAACTTTGAGAAGCAAAATGAGGTTGTGCAAACGAAGGAGAAAGTGAAAGGGAAGGCAATTATTCCAAAGTATAATATTTCGGACAGCTATTACCGGACAATTTTGCCATTTGAACCAGGGGAAGCACGCGGATTGGTTGTCAATAATATCAATACAAGATATGACTTAAACGAATTTGAAATGGGCTTAATGAGAATTGCCCAAAATTCTTTTGATACAGAAAAATATTTATTTCGTGAAGGACAGGAAATCAAAGAAGAGACAATAAGACTTTGGTTAAACCGTAAATACACGAAAGAGCAGTTCAAGGAAAAGAAAAAAGTAGATCCAACACTAAAAGATGCTGATAATATAGGGCTAAATCCTGTGGATACTGGAAGCAAGGGTGAACCGAGTTCGCCAATCTATTTAGCTCATATTTTAGAACACGACTACTTAATAAAAAATGAAAAAGGGAATGTAACACTCGGAGGTGTTACGATTGGCCTTGCCTTAAATTCAGTTTACTACTATAAACAGACATCAGACGGCGATACCCTTGAGGAAAAAGTCCCACATTCAGAAGTGATCAGTGAAGGGAAGAAAATAGCTGCAGAAGTGATAAAGCGTATGAGGAGCATAAAGTCTTTAAAGGACGTTCCAATTACGATTGCCTTGTTTGAGCAAGCAAGCAAGTCTTCCGTCGTTCCTGGTAACTTCATTACCTATTCCACTGTCGACAATGGCAGTACTACTTTAAATAGCTGGGAAAATGTAAATGAAAAGTACTTTCTTTTCCCTTCCGCAGATGCACAGGAAGAACATCGTGATGATGTCACTGCGTTTTTAAATTTTAAGCAGGATGTGGAGGAGTATTTTCCTAACTATAATGGTGTGATTGGCAGAGCCTTTTACATTGGAGACCAACTGCAGGATTTAAATATTAACATTCCAATTCAATTCTATGGAAAAACAGAAGGAATAGGTTTTACGCAGTATGTAACCGGCCTTGTCATGGAACATTTTCCTAAGTATTTGTCTGTCTCGGTAAGTGTTACATCTGTGGATGGTCCTGAAGCACTGATTGTCCGAAAGGCTAATGAAGAAGAACCTTTTGTCTATATTTATCAATAAGATCTGGCTAATGCTGGGTCTTTTTTTGTGGGACCCGACAATTATTGCGGCCTTTAAATGAAACATGTTAGAATGAACAGTGGAGTGTAAACGTTTTTAATACATAGGAGGGTTTAACAAATGGTACAACCTTACAAGCACGAACCATTTACAGATTTTACGATTGAAGAGAACCGTCAGGCCTATCTAAAGGCGTTAAAAACAGTTGAAGGTTACTTAGGTCAGGATTACGACTTAGTTATTGATGGAGAAAGAATTGCAACAGAAGATAAAATTGTTTCTTATAATCCTTCCAATAAGGAAGAAGTAATTGGCCGTGTTTCAAAAGCTAGCCAAGACCTAGCTGAAAAAGCAATGCAAGCAGCAGTCGAAGCATTTAAAACTTGGAAAAAGGTCAAACCTGAAGTCCGCGCGGATGTTTTATTTAAAGCTGCAGCCATTATTCGCCGCCGCAAGCATGAGTTTTCTGCTCTAATGACGAAAGAAGCAGGTAAGCCATGGAGAGAAGCGGATGCAGATACCGCTGAAGGAATTGATTTCCTTGAATACTATGCACGCCAAATGCTAGCACTTAAAGATGGTGTACCCGTTCAAAGCCGTCCAAATGAATTTAATCGTTATTCCTATATTCCCCTTGGTGTTGGTGTTATTATCTCGCCATGGAATTTCCCATTTGCGATCATGGCAGGAACTACAGTAGCAGCTATTGTTTCTGGTAACCCGGTTCTATTAAAACCCGCTTCAACTACTCCTGTGATTTCAGCGAAGTTTGTTGAAGTCATGGAAGAAGCAGGCCTGCCTAAAGGTGTTCTTAACTTCGTACCAGGAAGCGGTGCTGAAGTGGGCGACTATTTAGTGGACCATAAAGATACTCGCTTTATCAGCTTTACTGGTTCCCGTGATGTTGGACTTCGAATTTTCGAGCGTTCTTCGAAAGTGAACCCAGGACAAGTATGGATGAAACGTTTGATTGCTGAAATGGGCGGTAAAGATACCATTGTGGTTGATAGTGAAGCAGATCTAGAGCTTGCTGCTCAATCAATTGTTGCAGGTGCATTTGGCTTCTCAGGTCAAAAATGTTCTGCGTGTTCACGTGCAGTAATCGTAGAAAGTGTTTACGATCAAGTATTGAATCGTGTCGTTGAATTAACTAATGAGTTAACGGTTGGAGATCCAACTGAACAAGCTACGTTCATGGGTCCTGTTAACGACAATAATGCGTTCAAAAAAATCATGGAATACATTGAAATCGGCAAGCAAGAAGGCAAGTTAATGGCTGGCGGCGAAGGAGATAATTCTAAAGGTTATTTCATTAAACCAACGGTTATTGGGGATCTTGCTCCAAAAGCACGTATTATGCAGGAAGAAATTTTCGGCCCTGTTGTTGGTTTCACAAAGGCAAAGAACTTCGATGAGGCGCTTGAAATTGCGAACAACACAGAATACGGCTTAACTGGTGCAGTTATTACTACAAACCGTGCCCACATGGAACAAGCTCGTGAAGACTTCCATGTTGGAAACCTGTACTTTAACCGTTCATGTACTGGAGCCATCGTTGGTTATCAGCCATTTGGCGGCTTCAATATGTCCGGAACCGACTCCAAAGCAGGCGGTCCTGACTACTTGCTGCTTCATATGCAGGCAAAAACAACTTCAGAAATGTATTAATATAAAAGAAAAACCTCTTTCCACACGTGGAAAGAGGTTTTTTTGTAAAGAATAATAATGTAAGTCACTTTATTCGGGGGCGTAGACAAAAAAAGTTTTTTCAGGTTGAATTTTCCCCCTTACATAGAAAACTTACTTTCGATAAAATACATTACCTAATTCAACCAATGCAAGGATTTTATGTAATTTAAAAAGTTACCTATAGTAAAAATAATGATAATATAGAGAAAAGGCAGTAAGGAACTAAAAGTGTGGGGGATTGTAAAATTGATTCCATTATATCTATTTCACGTCACATCAGTCCAACATAGTGAAAATTTACTTTGGACATTTTTAATCTGTAATATTTTTGTTGTCACAGCAGGACTTACGTTTATGTATAAATTATTTCGACAGAAAAATGTTCGAGGGGCTGGAATTACGTTTGCGATTGCGTTAGCTGTGAATTATATTCTTATTGCCATCTTTGGGGATATATTTGATTTACTTGGATAAGCGCTAGAGAGGAGATGATATCGTTGAAATATTATCGTTTATGGGTACTTGCCTTTCTATTAAAATTTATTGGTTCTGCATGGGATGCTTCTTATCATTTTAAATATTTATTTGAGGAATACTCCATTCCCCATATTGTTAATACCATCGGTTTTGCTTTAGGCGCATATTTGTTAATTCAAGAGTGGCGACGTTTACATTATCTGGACCGATTTTCTAGAAACCTGATTACAATAGGCTACGTTATATTCCTAATTGGGATCCCACTAGATTTCACCTATCATATTGCGTATGGAATTGATTTAACCACATGGAGTCCAACCCATTTTATTTATTATATTGGTACAGCAATTATGATTTTTGGGGTCTGGCGCGGTTACCTTCAATATACGAGAGATATTCAACCGTCATGGTGGTCAATTCATACTTGGTTTGCCATGTATCTCCTTGAATGCTTGATGTTTCCGAATATGCAACAGGAAAATGGTGCCATTTCATATGATCAATACATTCATGGAAAATCGATTGCCTCAAAGCAAATCCTTGATCTAATCTCAGATCCTGCCTCACAGATTTTTGGCGGCATTCCGGAATGGGTCTATCCTATCTATTCAATCCTAATGGTCGCTCTCCTAACAATTCTAATCATCCGATATTGCCGCAGTTATTCCATACCTGTGATGGCGACGGCACTTTATATCCTGTTAAGGTTTGTAGGGAAAGCTATTTTTGCTGCAGTTGGTTATCCAACCTCTTATGTACCGATAACGCTTTTATTCATTCCTTTATGCTATTTATTGTTTAGAAAAAACTCCCGGTTAGCTGGTCTGGCAGGCAGTCTAGCATATTTTCTTGCCTTGTTTGCAATCCATAAAACAGGTATTCTCATCACTCCACCCTTGGTATTATGGGAACTTGCCCCTGTTGTAGTAATTGGTGTGCTTGTTCCGATGATTCATTCAATGGTAAAACTCTTTCAAATAAGGAAAACTGAAAAAAAGGTAGTTTAGAGTTAGGTAGCATGCATTTTTTGTGTGCTATTTTTTGTTGCCCAAATATACTATGACAATTATGTGAAAATGTTCACATATAGTGTTTGGATAGTGACGTACTTCACAAATTTTATCGACGCTAGCATTTACAATTTTATTATAAAGAAAACCTTACTTATCTTAATAATAACGATTTAACATATAAGGAGTGATTGATAAATGAAAAAACTAGTAATGATCGGAAATGGTATGGCAGGCCTCAGAACGGTAGAGGAAATCCTCAAAGTATCCACTGAACCATTTGAAATTACTATTTTTGGTGGCGGAAATTAAAGAAAAAGGCTTAACAAGTGTAAAAGAAGTTATGAATGTCCTGGAGTGGAATAATGAGGAAGGCTGTACCAAATGCCGTCGGGCCAACAACTACTATCTAGGTATGATTCATATGGATGAATACAAAGACTTTAAGAGTTCGATCTGGGTATACGATTAAAATCGATAATACAGAAATTGCCCTATTTAAATTAACAAGCGGAAAGGTTTATGCGACCTGAAAACCGCAGTCCCCATCCAAAAGGAGGCGTCCTTTCAGAAGGCCTTGTCAGTGGCGAGTATGTATATTGCCCCGTTTATGATTGGAAAATATCCTTAAAAGATGGTAAAGTACAGTCACCGGATGTAGGTCAAGTACGGACATTTAAGGTTGAATTAAAGGAAGATATCGTTTTTATTGTCAGATAAGAGCGAAATGGGAAGGATGGCTGCAGAATGAAAAATGGGAAAGTATTTTTAGTAGGAGCAGGACCCGGAGATGTTCGTTTAATCACCGTAAAAGGACTGGAGGCTATAAAGAAAGCCGAAGTGATTTTATATGACCGGCTTGCCAATCCCAAACTTTTAGAGTTTGCTCCAGCGGATTGTGAACTGATTTATTGCGGGAAATTACCGAACCGCCATATTTTACGCCAAGGGAATATCAACGAGCTTTTGGTTGAGAAGGCTCTTGAAGGCAAGCGGGTTGTCCGTTTAAAAGGCGGAGACCCAGGCGTGTTTGGCAGAGTTGGCGAAGAAGCGGCATCCCTGGCCGAATATCAAATTCCATTTGAAATCGTTCCTGGCATTTCATCGGGGATTGCAGCCCCCCTTTATGCAGGAATTCCTGTTACCCACCGAGAGTATGCAGAGTCATTTGCAGTCGTTACTGCCCATGACAAATCGCAAGAGGGCAAACCAGTACTTGATTGGGAAGGACTGGCTCGTGGTGTTGATACCATTGCCTTTTACATGGGAGTCGGCAATTTACCGTTTATTTGCGAAAATCTCCTTAACTATGGCAAACCAGCGTCGACCCCGGTTATTTTGATTCAATGGGGTACATTTGGCCGCCAAAAAACATTGCAAGGGACACTTGCTGATATTTCCGAGAAGGTCCTGGAGGCAAAGTTTAGCAACCCATCGATTATTTTAGTAGGGGATGTCATTTCTCTGCGTGAAAAAATCAGCTGGTTCGAGAAAATGCCGCTGTATGGACGGCAAATACTGCTTGCCCGGACGAGTGAGGGTCAAAGTGAATTAACAAAGGAATTAATGGATCAAGGAGCCGATGTGATTGAATTTCCAAAGTGGAAAAAGACGGCACTGCCTGTTGATCTGACAAAAGTAACTTCCTATGAAAAAATATTTTTTACCTCACCTGAAAGTGTAGATGAATTTTTCACAGCGGTGATGGAAAGTGGAATGGATATTCGAAAAATCCGTGCCGATTTCTTTGGCGCTTCAATGAAATCAATCAAAGTATTAAATAATCGTGGATTTATTGCTGCACATGCTGATGAATTGCATAAGACCGGAGCCTTGCTCATTGTTGGGGACGATAGCATCTTGAAAAAAGAGTATGATCAGGCAGACATCATGGTGACTAGCAGAAAAGAAATAGATCACCAGTTCATGCCTCTTTTTAAAAGAATGTTAGATGAGGCTGAAGTGAATACCATGGTATTCCCAAGCAGTGCGTCCGTTGAACCGTTTGTACAAGCGTTACGTGAATGTGACTTGAATACGGTTGAACTGTTGCAAGGGTTGCATGTGGTCAGCATGGGAAAACAAACAGCAGCTGCCGTTGGAAAAGCCGGCTTTACGTCGCATGGAATGCCTGCCAGCGCAACGAAAGAAGCCTTGGTTGAATATTTAGCGATCCGTCCTCTCGAGGAAGTGTAGAGGATGAATTCAGGCTATCCTGTAAACCTAAGGTTAGATGGTAAAACAGTTGTCATTGTTGGGGGCGGGAAAGTTGCCGAACGAAAGGTGACGGGACTGCTTGGTACGGGTGCAGAAATCGTAATCGTCAGCCCGGATGTAACGGATGAAATCCAAAGGCTTCATCGTGAGGGGAAAATTGTGTGGAAGCAAAAGTCTTTTTTTGCGAGCGACATAAAGGATGCATTCATGATTTTTGCTGCGACGAATATTCGAGAAATAAATCAGTTGATTAGAAGTTCAGCAGCACCCCATCAGCTTGTAACGATTGCAGACGATCCAGATCGCTCCAATTTCCACGTCCCAGCCCATTTTCAACGTGGCCTGTTGAGCATTGCCGTTTCAACAGGAGGTGCGAGTCCAACCCTCGCAAGCAAAATTCGGGAGCAGCTCGAGGAGCAGTTTGATGATTCTTACGAGGGCTACCTCGACTTTCTATCTTCAAAACGAAAGTGGATTCTGAAGGAAGTGGAAAATGCTTCTTTGAAGAGGAAACTATTAAAAACCATTGTAAGTTCGGAGTTCTTAACTAGTGATAATCGGGAAGATGATTTTATTAGATTATATGAAACGCTTCTTAACGAAACGGGCCAATAATGACTGCAAAAAAGGATGTCGATGACGTCCTTTTTTTTATGGACTTTTCCTTTTGAAAAATCAGAGGACAGGGAGTTTTTACCTATTTTTATAAAATTTTCTGAAAAGTAGTTCCATTTTTAAAATCAGTGTTATATAATACAAAGCGTAGATAGTTACTGTATTATAACAAAGAGGTGATGTAGTTCATGTCGACGCAAACGACAGGTATTGAAGTGGTTGGGGCAATAAAAGCCCAGTACGATGAGATTTTAACACCAGGGGCATTAAATTTTATTGAAGAGCTAGAACGAAAATTTGGCGAAAGAAGAATGGAACTGTTACAGTACAGGCAAAAACGGCAAGCTGAAATTAATGATGGGAAATTGCTAGACTTCCTTCCTGAGACAAAACATATTCGGAATGATAACTGGACCATTGCTCCGCTGCCGGATGACCTGCAAGATCGCAGGGTAGAAATTACAGGCCCGACCGATCGAAAAATGGTCATCAACGCTTTAAACTCTGGTGCAAAGGTTTTTATGGCTGATTGTGAAGACGCCACTTCACCGACATGGGAAAACATCATCGAAGGACAAATCAACTTAAGAGATGCAGTAAATCGGACGATTTCCTTTGAAAATCCTAACGGTAAAAAATATGAACTACATGAAAAAACAGCTGTTCTGTTTGTTAGACCACGCGGCCTGCATTTAGAAGAAAAACATATTTTACTAGATGGCAAGTCTATTTCAGGAAGTTTCTTCGACTTTGGGATGTACTTTTTCCATAATGTGAACCAGTTACTTGAGAGGGGAACAGGTCCATATTTTTACCTGCCGAAGCTGGAAAGTCACCTGGAGGCAAGGCTTTGGAATGATGTATTTGTATTTGCGCAAGAGAAGCTTGGGATTCCGAATGGAACCATTAAAGCGACTGTCTTACTAGAAACCATCATGGGCGCATTTGAAATGAATGAGATTTTATTTGAGCTAAAGGAACACTCTGCAGGATTGAATTGTGGAAGATGGGATTATATCTTCAGTTACTTAAAAAAGCTGCGTAACCACAAGGATGTCATTTTACCGGATCGATCACAGGTAACGATGACAGTACCATTCATGCGTTCGTATTCGTTACTAACGATTCAAACCTGTCACCGCCGGAAGGCACCGGCAATCGGAGGAATGGCAGCCCAAATTCCGATTCGTAATAATCCGGCTGCTAATGAGGAGGCTTTTGCAAAGGTCCGCGCTGATAAGGAGCGTGAAGCCCGTGATGGTCATGATGGAACATGGGTGGCACACCCAGGTCTTGTTCCGGTAGCCCTGGAAGTTTTCAACCGTGAAATGCCGATTGCAAACCAAATTCATACACTTAAGCAACAGAAAATCAGTGTGACTGCCCAAGATTTGCTTGAATCACCAGGTGGAACGATTACTGAAGAAGGCGTTCGTTTGAACATAAATGTTGGGATTCAATATGTGGCTTCCTGGCTAAGTGGAAGTGGCGCAGCCCCTATTCACAACTTAATGGAGGACGCTGCAACTGCAGAAATTTCACGCGCCCAGCTGTGGCAGTGGATTCGCCACCCTAAAGGGATGCTGAACGACGGACGGAAAGTCACTGTGGAGATGTATGAGCAATACAAGGTGGAGGAATTAGGAAAAATAAAACAGGAAATTGGGGCGCAGGCATTTGAAGGCGGCCGATTTGATGAAGCAGTTGAACTGTTTGACCGTTTGATTTTAAATGATGATTTTGCTGAATTTTTAACCCTGCCGGGATATGAGCTTATCTAGATTTTTTTATAAAAAATACTTAATAGATTAATAGGAGGAATATAAAATGACAAATTCAAGAGTAGCACAATTACAAGAAAGCTGGGAAATGGATAGCCGTTGGAAAGGGATTACAAGACCATACACTGCCGAGGATGTTATCAAGCTACGCGGATCCATTGATATTGAGCATACGTTGGCTCGAAAAGGGTCTGAAAAGCTTTGGAAGCTATTAAATGAGGAAGACTATGTAAATGCCCTTGGTGCATTAACAGGAAATCAAGCAGTCCAACAAGTAAAAGCAGGGTTAAAAGCGATCTACTTAAGCGGCTGGCAGGTAGCAGCTGATGCGAATCTGTCCGGACATATGTACCCTGACCAAAGCTTATACCCAGCAAATAGTGTACCAAGTGTTGTCAAAAGGATTAATCAAGCGCTTCAACGTGCAGACCAGATTACCCATTCAGAGGGCGACAACTCAATTGATTGGTTTACTCCAATTATCGCTGATGCCGAAGCCGGTTTTGGCGGCCAATTAAACTGTTTCGAACTAATGAAAGGCATGATTGAAGCTGGTGCTTCAGGTGTCCACTTTGAAGATCAGCTTTCTTCCGAGAAAAAGTGTGGCCATTTAGGGGGTAAAGTATTGCTGCCAACCCAAACGGCGGTTCGCAACTTGATTGCCGCTCGTTTAGCTGCTGACGTTATGGGTGTTCCTACGTTACTAGTTGCTCGTACCGATGCAAACGCGGCTGATTTAATTACAAGTGATATCGATATGAATGATGCACCTTTTATTACTGGTGAACGTACTGGAGAAGGATTCTATCGTGTTAAGGCGGGGATTGACCAGGCGATTGCTCGCGGTCTAGCATATGCACCCTATGCAGATCTTGTTTGGTGTGAAACCTCTGAACCGAATCTCGAGGAAGCAAGACAATTTGCAGAAGCGATCCATGAGCAATTCCCAGGCAAGTTGCTCGCATACAACTGTTCGCCATCTTTCAACTGGAAAAAGAAATTGGATCAAGAAACAATTGCGAAATTCCAAGTCGAACTTGGAAAAATGGGCTACAAGTTCCAATTCGTTACTCTTGCTGGCTTCCACGCCCTAAACCATGGCATGTTCGAACTTGCTCGCGGCTATAAAGTGCGCGGCATGGCAGCTTACTCCGAATTGCAGCAAGCGGAATTCGACAGCGAGCAATACGGCTACACAGCCACACGTCACCAGCGTGAGGTTGGTACAGGTTACTTTGACCAAGTATCTATGGTCATTACCGGTGGAACATCATCAACAACCGCATTAAAAGGTTCGACTGAGGCAGAACAATTTACAGGGAAAAACTAGGTATCAGCAGGGCGCGAATCCTTCTCTCCTATTGGAGGGAGGGATTTTTTGATGGTGGGTATATAACTGGCGGATAAGGTGGGATTACTGTCGGATAAGGTGGGATTACTGTCCTATGGGATGGGTTTACTGGCGGATAAGGTGAGTTTACTGTCGTTTGGAATGAGTTTACCCTCAGATAAGGCAAGATTACTCTCGAATAACTAATTCCTTCAGCCCACAAACTTACTTCTCCAGCACTTTTTGGAACGGAACGTTTTTTAGGGTATTATCATAGATAATAATAGCCTTTATATGGAGTTGATTGAGTTGAAAAAGACAACCGTTGACGAGGTCTTACAGCAAGGTATCTATGGACCACTTGAAACAAAACCAGATGAGCGGCGGAAATTCTTAGGAACTTTGAGAGAGCGGATTGTGTTGGCTCTTACGAAAAGCCAAGTAGGAGAATCAACAGTATATCCCCAAGTGGAGCAGCATATGAAGAAAAAGCCCCAGTCCCATCTTTTCTTAAATGGAAACATGAACTACGAGGTCCTTTCCAAATATGTAAAGCTGGCCACAAAATATAAGATTGAACATACTATTGTGACCAATAAAGAGCACGACACGGAAATCGGCTTGGTGTTAGCCATGGATCATGCAATTGATAAGGAAGATATCTATATAACCAAGAAGGTACCTGCCAAGCTGCAGGAAGTTAAAAAGAGCAAGGGCTTTTTTTCAAAAATCTTTAAAAAATAAGCAGATGTGATTTCAGAGAACATACGCCTTTAACACCGGAAATCATCAAGCCAGAGACCAAACCTGTCCATATGGGAGGTTCATAAGGACAAAAATCATCAAGCCAGAGCCCAAACTGTCCTTATGAGAAGATCATAAGGACAAATACCTCATGCAAAACCTTCAACTGTCTTTAAGACACTCTAAACTCCTCTGATTTTCACCCAACTGCCAATTCCACTATAGCTTGCAGTTCGATTTCAACATTTCCCTGAATGGCGCGACTGATCATGCAAGAAGTCTCCGCTTTTTTTGCGAGTCTCTTAGCCATCGCCACTTCTTTTTCGGTTGCACCTGGTTTCAAGACTATATGTGGTCGATGAATAATCTTTTTGTATGTAAAAACCCCTTTGGTGACATCCACAATTCCTTCAGACTCCATCATTAGAGTCTCCTTCTGCAAATGGCTACGTTCCATCATCGCTGCAAGTGTGATAATATAGCACGTCGCGGCAGCCCCAAGCAGCATCTCATCTGGATTAGTGCCGACACCCGGCCCATCCATTCCTGGTGGGATGGAGACCTTTGTTATTAAATTCCCTGTCTCAATCTCTCCAACATCATTCCGTAATCCCGGCCAGTTCGCCTTTAAATGAAAAATATGTTCAGTCATTCTAAATTCCTCCAATTTGAGTTTTGCTCCCACGTAATTTTGAAAATATGGTATTGTTATTTAGATATGTAAAAATGGAGCAGTGATAATGAAAATTATTTTTAAAATTACCCTTTGCCTAATTCTTTGTTTATATTTAGCGATTCTTTCAAAATTAATTTTGTTTAAATATATCCCGTTAACCGAGATTATTAATCATTTTAACTTTACCTATGATGAATACCACTGGCGGTCGAATAATTTCGTCCCCTTTAAAACCATTAAATTTTATCTGTTTTTAGCAGATATCAATCTAAGTATTCGAATTGAGAACTTAGCAGGGAATGTCATCGGTTTTATGCCGTTCGGATTTATCTTACCATTGCTGGCAAAAAAGTTTCAAAAAATCAGCGCTGTCACCTTTTCTACCTTTAGCTTAAGTCTAACGTTCGAACTGTTGCAGCTCGTATTTGAATTTGGCAGTTTTGATGTGGACGACTTAATTTTAAATACGGCTGGTGGAATTCTTGGTTATCTGCCTATTAAGTTCGTTTTTCTGATCACCCATTTGAAAAAGAAAAACATAAAAACAACGCAATTTTAGGGGGCAGTTTCAAAGTAAATAAAAACCACCGATGAATCTTCAAAAAGATCCACTGGTGGTTTTTTCAGTGCCGTTTACAGGAACGGTATCTGCTAACAATTGGATATTATTCGTTACCTTTGTGCTATAGGTAAAATCACCATAACAGTATGGATAGCGGAAATTATCTTTATTGCGCCACATGTATAAATGGTTGGCTTTTCTTTTACCCGCTGCAATGAGAATTCCTTCGCCAATGCTTCACTATGTTTTCCGCCGTGTTGCGCCACAAAGTCAATGTAACCAATTCCCATGTTGTAGGACTGGATAATAGTCTGAAAATCGACCTTTTTCTGATTCCCATAAGTAAGAACGCGCTGAAAATGTTTAACCCCAACCTGAATACTTTTTTTCGGATCTGTAATTGTATTTCTTGCCAAACCAGCCGATTCCGACGATTGCATAGGATCCCCGCCTTTGCCGCGGCTTTCCTGCTGCATTAAGGCTACTAGTACTGTCGTATGAGTTTCGAGATTATATTTTGCTAATTCATCATGTATTAAGGGACGATATTTTATTACATCAGCAAATGGATCAGATTTTTCAAGTTGAAGGGAACCTGGTTGTTGAAAATAATTTTGAAACATGGCCAATCCACAAAAAAGCATAAAAAGCATCAAAAAGAGTTTATATTTCTTCCGTCTTCGTTTTTTCATTCAGAAGCCCTCCCATCCATGACCATTATAAGGGAAGATGCCAAGAATGTCTGTGATGAACTTATCTGAAAAAATATTTGCATTATTAAGAGAAAAATAGAATTAAATTTCTAAAAGTTTGAACAAAAATTGATTTGCTTGCCAATACTGATAGTTGAATCATTGCGGTAATGCGGAAAAGTTTGGTATCATCATTAGTATTGATATGACAAGACAAATGGGATTGGGGGTTATGATATGTCACGAATTTCAAATGAGCAGGTTAAGCATGTAGCCAACTTGGCACGCTTGGCGATAACAGAGGAAGAAACAGAAAAGTTTACAAAGCAGCTGGATGCGATTATTACCTTTGCTGAGCAGTTAAATGAATTGGACACGGAAAATGTAGAACCTACATACCATGTGCTGGATATGAAAAATGTTTTACGTGAAGATAAATCCAAACAAGGATTAGCGCTTGAAGAGGTACTAAAAAATGCGCCGGAACATCAGGATGGACAGATTAAAGTACCATCGATTATGGGGAAGGAGGATTAAATCGTGAGTTTATTTGACTATAAAGTTGCAGATCTACATGAACTGCTACATAAAAAGGAACTAAATGTATCCGATCTTGTTGAAGAATCATACAAGAGAATCGGACAAGTCGAGGACAAAGTTCAGGCATTTTTAACATTAGATGAAGAGCGCGCCCGTCAATCAGCGAAAGCATTAGATGAGAAACTTAACACGAATGCGGCAAAAGGTTTGCTATTCGGGATGCCGATTGGCTTAAAAGATAACATGGTTACAAAAGGACTGCGGACAACCTGTGCGAGTAAAATTCTCGAAAACTTTGATCCAATTTATGATGCCACCGTCGTTCAGAAACTGCAGCAGGCAGAAACGGTAACGATTGGGAAGTTAAATATGGATGAATTTGCAATGGGGTCTTCAAACGAAAATTCCCATTATCAAACGACACGGAATCCATGGAATCTTGAGACGGTTCCAGGTGGTTCATCAGGCGGTTCAGCAGCATCTGTTGCAGCAGGTGAAGTCCTATTTTCCCTAGGTTCTGATACGGGTGGTTCAATCCGTCAGCCAGCTTCTTTTTGTGGTGTCGTCGGATTAAAGCCAACCTATGGTCGTGTTTCCCGCTTTGGCCTTGTAGCCTTTGCGTCATCACTTGATCAAATTGGACCGATTACAAGAACCGTTGAGGATAATGCCTACCTGCTTCAAGCGATATCCGGCCTGGATCCAATGGATTCAACCTCAGCAAATGTGGACGTACCCGACTTTGCTAGTGCCTTAACTGGTGATGTAAAGGGTCTTAGAATCGCAGTACCAAAAGAGTATCTTGGTGAAGGTGTCAGCGAATCCGTCCGACAATCTGTCTTAAATGCATTAAAGGTGCTCGAGGGTCTTGGTGCCGTTTGGGAAGAAGTTTCCCTGCCGCATTCGAAGTATGCACTTGCCGCTTACTATTTGCTTTCGTCATCAGAAGCCTCAGCGAACCTCGCCCGTTTCGACGGAGTCCGTTACGGCTATCGTACAAAGGATGCGGAAACGTTAATTGATTTATACAAAAAAACACGAGCAGAAGGTTTCGGTGATGAAGTAAAGCGACGGATCATGCTTGGAACGTTTGCACTAAGCTCAGGTTACTATGATGCTTATTACAAAAAGGCACAGCAGGTTCGGACATTAATCAAGCAAGACTATGAGAATGTTTTTGCCAAGTATGATGTGATTATCGGCCCGACCACACCAACGCCGGCTTTTAAAATTGGTGAAAAAATCGAGGACCCGTTAACGATGTATGCTAATGATATTTTAACGATTCCTTTGAACCTTGCCGGTTTACCAGGAATTTCGGTTCCGTGTGGCTTTGATGGCGGGCTGCCGCTAGGCTTACAAATCATCGGCAAGTATTTTGATGAAGCAACAATTTATCGGACAGCACATGCATTTGAACAGGCAACAGACTATCATAAACAGAAACCTGGATTATAGGGGGTGAAGACCGTGGAATTTGAAACAGTGATTGGACTTGAGGTCCATGTTGAGTTAAAAACAGATTCAAAAATTTTCTCGGCGAGCCCCAATCATTTTGGAGCTGAACCGAATACAAATACAAGTGTGATTGACCTGGGCTACCCAGGAGTTTTACCTGTCCTTAATAAAAAAGCGGTAGAATTTGGGATAAAAGCTGCCATGGCCATTAATTGCGAGGTTGCTACCCATACAAAGTTTGACCGCAAAAACTACTTTTACCCGGATAATCCCAAGGCCTATCAGATTTCCCAGTTTGACAAGCCAATTGGGGAACATGGCTGGATTGATATCGAGGTAAATGGCTATACGAAGCGGATTGGGATTACGAGAATTCATTTGGAAGAAGATGCAGGAAAGCTGAACCATGGCAAAGGGTATTCTTTATGCGATTATAATCGTCAGGGCACTCCGCTTGTTGAAATCGTTTCTGAACCGGATATTCGCACTCCTGATGAGGCATATGCCTATCTTGAAAAATTAAAATCAATTATCCAATATACAGGCGTTTCCGATTGTAAAATGGAAGAGGGCTCACTTCGTTGTGACGCAAATATTTCGATTCGTCCCGTTGGACAAGAAGAATTCGGAACGAAAACAGAATTGAAAAACCTGAACTCATTCAATTTTGTCCGCAAAGGGCTTGAATACGAAGAGAAGCGTCAACGCGAAGTGGTGTCTGCTGGTGGAACGATTGATCAAGAAACACGCCGCTTTGATGAAGCCACTGGGGCAACCTTGCTGATGAGGGTCAAAGAAGGCTCCGATGATTATCGTTACTTCCCAGAGCCGGATTTAATGGACTTGTACATTGATGAGGACTGGAAAGCAAGAGTTCGTGCCGAAATCCCTGAACTGCCAGACCAGCGTCAAAAGCGTTATGTAGAAGAGCTTGGCTTACCCGTTTACGACGCGAAGGTGTTAACTGTAACCAAAGAAATGGCTGATTTCTTCGAGGAGACAGTTAATGGCGGTGCGGATGCGAAGCTTGCCTCGAACTGGATCATGGGGGATGTCTCCGCCTACTTGAATGCTGAGCAAAAAGAGCTTCATCAAGTACCCTTAACACCGGAAGGTCTAGCAAGCATGATTAAGCTAATCGAAAACGGAACAATTTCTTCGAAAATCGCGAAAACCGTTTTTAAAGAGTTAATTGAAAATGGCGGCGATGCCGAGAAAATTGTGAAGGACAAGGGGCTTGTCCAAATTTCCGATGAGGGAACACTTCTTAAAATTATTTCTGAGGTGTTAGATGCGAATCCGCAATCGATTGAAGATTTTAAGAATGGGAAAAATAAAGCGGTGGGCTTCTTAGTTGGGCAGTTAATGAAAGCAACTAAGGGTCAGGCCAATCCGCAGATGGTCAATCAGTTATTGCAGCAAGAATTACAAAAACGTTAAACGATGCTGGCAGAGTCTATTCTGCCAGTTTTTTTATGGTTTGCGTGTTTCGACATTCTTTTCGCCATTTCCCGGGAAAAAGTCCTTTTCTTAAAAGGGTTTATCCCGCAACTAATCAAACGTTTGGTTAGTAAGGAATGATCAGGTATCGTGTCGAAGCATAAGAGTTTCCCTAAGGAAATCCAAATATCGACTTGTTTTTTATCTTATTAGAGGTAAATTATCGCTCGGGTCGACAAAGGATTTTCACAATAAGTGGCTGAAACCCTTTATTTATATGGCTTCCTATCTAACTAATCAAACGATTGGTTAGTTTTTTTGAAGTGTGTAAATTCAACAACCTTTTTTCAGGATTTAGGAGTAAAAGGTTGAAAGGGAGGGCTATGCAACCTATTTAATTAAACGTTTGATTAGTTTACTGTTGGTCGAAGGGTGTAAATTTATAGGGAAATAAGGTGAATGGAAGGCTTAGCTGTCCCAGTTATCGACAAACTACTTATATGATTCCCGAGAGAAACTTTGATTTACCGGGGCTGATACCCGTTTTAATCAAACGTTTGGTTAGTTCTATATTTGTGGGAAAATAGTCGAGGTATGGAAATGAACACAGGCTAGTATCCTTTTTTGAAAAATAGGTAAATTCAAAAAACAAAGAGAGTATCTAAAGCTTTCTTAGATACCCCCTTTGTATTTAAAAGTCTATCATCGCACCTCGGTCATCAAAAATGGCTGAGGGATTCCAAGCGACTTCCCAAAGGTTATTTTCGGGATCGGCAAAATAGGCTGTCCGTCCGCCCCAGAAGGCATCACTTGGTTCTCTCAGTATGTTTGCCCCTGCACTGCGAATGCTTTCAATCGTTGTGTCAACTTCTTCTGGCTGATCCACGTTAATAGCAAAGGTCACACCATGAAAGCCCCCAGGAGATTGTGTAAATTCAATGCCGGCATCCTTTGCTAACTCAGCAATCGGAAATAACGAAAGCAGGACCCCAGCCGTTTTAAAGACAGCGTATTGATCTGAGCTTAATTCTGTCTCCTCCCATCCCAGAGCTTGATAAAATTTCCTAAGGACCGGTAAATCGTAGGCACCGATCGTAAGCAAACTAACTCTTTGTGGAACCATAAATAAATCCCTCCATAAAAATTATTATGTGTACTCTTCTCCAAAAAATTAGTATTCTCCTCCTTAACTTGCGGATAGTAGATTTTAGGACTATTCGTAGTTTAATTCGGCAAATAAATGGTAAGATTTAAACAAAGTGATGTTAAAAATAAAGCGAGGTGCACGGATGACCATTTATATTGCGCTGTTACGAGGAATTAATGTTGGCAAGCATCACCGGATCAAAATGGCAGATTTAAAAAGTCTATTAGAAACAATGGGCCTAACCAAGGTGAAAACATATATTCAAAGTGGAAATGTTTTATTCGAAGCAAAAGACGAGGCGGAGCAACTTAGTCAACGATTAGAGGATGAAATAAGTAAGACATTTGGTTTTCCTGTCCCTGTTATTTTAAGAACAGCTGAGGAATACGAACAGATTATCCGTGATTGCCCCTATTCTATCGATTCGCTTAAGGAAGGCGAGAGTATCCAACTAGCCTTTTTGGCGGAGGAACCCTCCCAAGCGAAAACGGAAATTTTACGCAGCTTCGAAAGCGAGCCGGACGAATGTTTTATAAAAGGGAAAGAAGTCTACCTTTTTCTACGGCAGAGCATCCTAGATTCAAAACTAGCATCACAGCTCACGAAACTAGGTGTTCCAGCGACAGTACGTAACTGGAAGACTGTCATCAAACTATCGACGATTGTAGAAGCTTTGAAATAAAAAAGCGCTCGGATTGATTGGATCCGAGCGATAATCATGTTATTCGTTTTTTAATAAACGAACGCTTTCATTAAATTCCTTTTCAATCGCATCATTTTTCTTATAAGTGATCAAGCTGACAACCACCGCTACAATTAGATTGAAGACAAAGCCTGGAACAATTTCATAAAGCGTGTCACCAAGTCCAACATTCTTCCAAACGATAACGGTAACAGCGCCGACGATCATCCCGAAAAGGGCTCCCCAATTCGTAATCTTTTTCCAGAATAAACTTAGCAGGATAACAGGACCGAAAGAAGCGCCGAAGCCTGCCCATGCATAGGCAACAAGGTCTAAAATGGTGCTATTTTGCTTGAAAGCAAGTGCAGAAGCAATCACAGCAACAAGAAGAACCGCCATTCTTCCTAAGAAGACAAGTTGTTTATCTTTAGCGTTCTTGTTCATCACCATTTTGTATAAATCTTCAACAAGCGCACTAGAAGTTACAATTAATTGGGAAGAAATCGTACTCATAATCGCCGCAAGAATGGCAGCTAAAGCAAATCCTGCGAATAGAGGGTGGAATAAAATCTGGCTTAATTCAATAAATACCGCTTCCGGATTCTTTAATACATGCTCAGGATGATCATGAAAAAATGCAATCCCAATAAATCCTGTAAAAATTGTACCGATCAGTGAGATAATCATCCAGCCCATACCAATTCGACGAGCGCTTTTTGTTTCTTTGATCGTTTTAATTGCCATAAATCTTACAATAATATGCGGCTGTCCAAAGTAACCCAAGCCCCATGCCATTGCTGAAACAATTCCTAAAAAGGTTGTCCCTTTTAATAAGTCAAGTCTAGTAGGATCAATCGCTCGAATGGTTTCAAACGTTTCAGCGGGGCCACCCGTGTGAAAGATTCCGATTGCAGGAATAAGTGCTAGGGCAATCAGCATCATTAATCCTTGAATAAAGTCTGTATAACTTACAGCCAAGAACCCACCAAATAAGGTGTAGGCAACCACAACGCCGCCAACAATCAAGAGCCCAGTATGGTAACTCGTGCCAAACGAGCTCTCAAAAAAGACAGCCCCAGAAACCATTCCGGAAGAAACATAGAAAGTAAAGAATATAAGAATAACAATACCTGAAACAATACGGAGTAGTTTGGTGTTGTCTTTAAAACGGTTTTCAAGATAGCTAGGAATCGTGATGGAGTCATTAGCAACTTGAGTATAAGAACGCAAGCGAGGTGCAACTAGCAACCAGTTAAGATAGGCTCCAATCGTTAAACCGACCGCGATCCACGCATCTGCCAAACCGGTTACATAAATTCCCCCAGGTAAGCCCATTAAGAGCCAGCCGCTCATATCAGCAGCCCCTGCACTTAAAGCGGTTACAGCAGGTCCTAAAGATCTTCCCCCAAGCATGTAATCCGTAAGATTGCTAGTCTTTCGATAAGAATACCAACCGATAAAGAGCATAGCGGCAATATAGATTCCAATCGAGAGTAGTTGTAGTGATTCGTTAGACATATATTTCCTCCCCTGTTTTGTTATCGTAGAAAATACTTTTAATAATATTTCCTATATAAAAAATATTCTATCAACTTTAAAACTCTATTACTAGTGTAAAAATATGTTTTTATAAAGTAGGGAAAAATACTTGTAGTATAACATTGGTTAATCTGCTTAAGCAGTTCGATTGTAACGTGTACTTGAAACGACTATTATAGAAGCAAATGGAAAGGGTGCTGTGTAAATGGATTTAAATCAATGGTTTCAAAAAGGATTAACTGTCGATGGGTACATAAACGCGATGACCACCAATAAAGATGAAATGCTTACAATCTATAAGCAATTTACCTTAACGGACGAAGACAGAAATAAACTTGAGGCATTAAGACCGCAAAAATTACGAGCGATTGTCCTCTCAGAGGATTGGTGTGGAGATGCGATGCTGAATAACCCAATTTTGCTGCGAATAGCTGAGGCCGCCGGGATGGAAGTCCGTTTCGTGCTCCGCGATTCAAATCTGGAGTTAATGGACCAATATTTAACCAATGGTACGTCGAGAGCCATTCCAATTTTTATTTTTATCAATGAAGAAGGCAATGAAGTAGGCGTATGGGGACCAAGAGCACCTGAAATACAGGCATTTGTAATGGAAAAGCGTGCTGCCTTGCCAGATAAAGACGCTGAGGATTTCCAAGAGAAACAAATGGTAATGTTTAAGAGCTTTAAAGAAACCTATCAAACAGATGCGGCCATTTGGCAAACCGTAGCCAATAGTATCCTATTGACACTGTTAAAATAACAAAGAGGATCCCCTTGGCAAGGGGATCCTTTTCTCGTCCATATTAAATGCTGCTGTTCTTTGGAGGGATGCGGTCGTTCTGCAAACTTTTATCACTGATTTTTGGCTCAATTCCAAGAATGAAATTACGGATGTTCGACCGGTGCAAATAAATTAAGAAAAAGGTAAATAAAAAAGAGATAAGTTCTAACTCAAAATTAGGAGAAACAAAGGCATATACGAGCATACTTAGACCAACGGTGATGGAGCCGAAGAATACATACTTTGTTAAAAAAATAACCAAAAAGAAGGTAATATAGGCAATCACTAATAAAGGAAAATTGGCAATCAACAGTGCTCCTGCAGTTGTAGCAATCGCCTTTCCCCCTCTAAAGCCTGCAAAAATTGGAAAGCAATGCCCAACAACAGCAGCGAATCCAAAGTAAAGGGGTTCCGCCTCAAGATTGAAGTAAATTGGCATGTAGGCTGCCAAAGCGCCCTTCGCAAGATCAATAAGCAGGACGAAAATAGCTGACTTTTTACCAAGAACCCTCAATGTGTTGGTTGCACCAGGATTTTTGCTGCCATGATCCCGGATGTCTACACCAAAGACCAACCTGCCTACAATTAAGGCAGTGGGAACGCTTCCGATTAAGTAGGAAGCTAGAAGCAACAGCCAGAACATAAGTATCAATCCCTCATATATTATTTAAATAAATTCTCACATTATTTATAGATTCTATCACACTTCAGTGGTATTATTTTGTTGAATTCTCACTATTAGTAAGAAAAGGGAGCGCTCAACATGAGACAAATTGATTTTGGTCAAGTTGCTAATAGCTATGCAAGCGCAAGAGAAGATATTCCCGTAACCTTAATGGATAGCCTCTATCTCCGCAATATTTTTTTTGAAGGAAAAAAAGTCGCTGATATCGGCTCGGGAACTGGTGTGTTAACAAGAAAAGTGGCCTTACGAAAAGCGGATGTTATTGGCATTGAGCCATCAAAGGAAATGCTAGAACAGGCAAAGGCTTTCAATCTTACGAAGAATTTTACCATTCCGTATCAACTGGGCAGTGCAGAAGATACAGGTCTAAAAGATTCACAGTTTGATATTGTCACAGTAATAAGGGCATGGCATTGGTTTGATCGTCCTAAGGCAATCCAAGAAATGAAAAGAATATTAAAAGCAAAAGGGACGTTAATTGTTATTGATTCTGGTTTTCTATCAGGCACGCCTGCCGTTGAAAAAACCTTTGCAGTGCTAGCTAAATACGTTGAAGGCGGCTTATTGCCAGCAGGTTCGAAAGCAGAGTCCCAGATGCGGATGAACGGATTTCCCGTCGAGTGGTTTGCTGAATGGCAGACAAATGATTTCGAACTAAGAGATTTTTATAAGTTAAATTACAGGGTCAACTTTACAAAGCAGGAATGGATCGAGCGAATGGAGTCGATTTCATGGCTGGCAGGAATAGATGTAACAGTTCGAAAAGCGGCATTGGAGGAGTTAGCCAGTTCAATGCCAGATCAAGAATCCTTTGTCATTCCACATGAATGTAATGTTTGTATTTTAAGAATTGGAGAGTAGACCCTCTACTATTTACGTTATAATAACTTAAAAGATAAACTCATCACATGATGAAACAACATCGCCTTATGAAAAGGATGATCAATTTGAGTCAGAAGCTTAAAATTCAACAGCCAAAAATTCCATCAAGTTTAACACCATTAGACTTTAACGATAGAGAAGATTCTTACATTAACATGGCAATCATCAGCGACTGTTCGATATCACAAGAGGAAATTGAAAAGCTAAGTTTTGAAGAGGTTGTTTTTAGAAATGTAACCTTTCTCGATGGATCGTTTCGCTATATACAATTAACAGATGTTTTATTTGATCGGTGCGATCTATCCAATGTGGATTTTACCGATGGAATTATCCACCGTGTCGAGTTTCGCGATTCAAAACTTTTAGGGTTAAATCTTGCTGATGCTGCACTTCGTAATGTCTTGTTTGAGAGCTGTAATCTGAATATGGGCTCGTTTGGATATGCTGATTTGAAGGAAATGAGATTTGAAAATTGTTCCCTTCGCAATGCTGATTACTATGATGCCAAGTTTAAAAAAATTGAATTTAAAAATTGTGATCTTGATGATGCGAATTTTACGGGAACCACTCTTAAAGGAGTGGACCTCAGCACCTGTAAATTTAACCGCTTAAATCTCTCGCTTGATAGTGTTGCAGGGTGCACGGTTTCTGCAGACCAGGCGTTAGGATTTGCGAGGCTATTAGGATTGGAAATTAAAGAATAATCTACGATACATCTGCTAAAACCGTGCGGCCGCCTTCGCACGGTTTTTTCTTGTGAAATTTTTCTGCCATGAAAATTAGCATGGTATGATAAAAAAGATTCGAAAAAATATTTTTTAAATTAGTGTAGGGTTTTTTCAATAACCTGTCGTCTATTAAAGTGAGTAACAACAAAGAAAGGGGGAGAGTACAATTACCGATACAGCCTTAATAGAAAATGTGTTGGAAGGTAATGATCATGCCTTTCGCCTTTTGGTTGAGAAGTACCGCAATGATGTGTTCCGGACCATCTTTGCTGTTCTTCGCGACCAAAAGGAAGCAGAAGACGCAGCACAGGAAGTATTTATGAAAATCTATACTTCTCTCCCCCAATACCAAAATCAAGGTTTCAAAACGTGGATGACGCGAATAGCTGTTAATCATGCGATAGATATCAAAAGAAAACAAGTGAGACGAAGAGAGGAATTGGCGGAGGAACTCGAGCTGCAGTTAGTAGGGACACCGAAGGATAGTGTTGAAAAAGAGATAATGGAAATTGACCGAAGAAGGCTCGTCAGGAAGAAGCTTGATGAACTGCCCGAAAATTACCGTGATGTGATTTATGGATTTTACATAGCGGAAAAAAGCTATAAGCAAATGGCAGAAGAACAAAATGTACAGGTGAAAACGATTGAAACAAAGCTGTACCGGGCTCGCCATTGGATGAAAAAGAATTGGAAGGAGGACGATTTTTCATGAAGCATTACACTTATGATGAGTGGTTGCAATACGTTAATGACGAAATCAATGAGAATTCAAGGCAGGAATTAGAAGACCATTTATACTCGTGCGACCAATGTCTCAACCATTACTTAATGGCAATGGAAGCAAATGAATCATCGCTTCCAATTCTATCCGACATGAGCGAGTTTACCGATTTGGTCATGGCAGAGGTTTCGAAACAAAAAATCGTGGTGCCTGACACCGTTAGAAACCTTAACCCTATGTTAATGGTTCTTTCGGTGCCTGACACCAAAAATGACACCAAAAATGACGCCAAAACCAAAATGGAGAAAAAACCTTTTTATCAGCAAGCGGCATTCCATTATCTTCTGGCTGCAGCTGCGACGATTCTGTTGACCTTCACGGGTGCTTTTCAGTCGCTCGCTACGTATGCGAATTCGTTAGAAAGCCCGCAACCACAAGTTCAGAAAAAGAAGCATTCGGTCACAGAGGGTGTTATTAATAAAACTTTTGCATGGATGGATTCACTAGAAAAAAAGGAGGCAGTTAAGAAATGAAAAATCCGACAAAAGCATTGACCTTATCCTTATTTCCAGGCCTTGGTCATATATATTTCGGCAACATGTTTCGCGGAGTACTATATCTACTGACCGTAATGGGGTTGGCGTTCGTCACTGTTATTGGGTTAGTAACGAATAATGAGGAAGTTGGCATTGTTACTTTTATGTTAGGACTATTCATTTACCTAATCAGTTTTATCGACATGGGTGTGCAGGTTTCTAAACATAAAAAAGCGCAGAAGACAGCGAACCTAGATGAACCGCAGCCACAGGCTTCCCAAGATTCAGAACGCTTCTATACTATCGTTTTGTCATTTATTCCGGGCCTTGGGCACTTCCAAATTGGATTGATGAACAGGGGTTTAACACTTTTGGCAACGTTTTTGGGGCTTGGGGTCATGGTTACATTTGTAACTGCACTTTCCAACCGCGGCGAATTTATGGTCTTTATGGCAGCCCTGCCCATTATCTGGGTCTACGGATTCTTTGATGCGGTTCAACAGGTAAATAAAAAGCAGCGCGGTGAGGAGCTTGTCGACAGAACGATTTTTGAAGACTTTGAAATGCGCCGCGAGGACGGCAAAAAGAGTAAGTCGATTGCTACCTTTCTTTCGATCTTCCCAGGGGCTGGCCACCTCTACTTAGGCTTACAGCGCCGGGGCATCCAGTTAATGGCAGCGTTTCTTTTTTCTATCTATATTTTAGATATCTTACGGCTTGGAATCTTCTTGTTCTTAATCCCAATCATTTGGTTTTACAGCTTTTTCGATGCCATGCAAAAGGTTTCAAAGTACGGGGAAGAAACGGTGGAGGATGTTCCGATTATTGCTTATTTCCTTAATCATCAGAAATGGGTCGGCATTGGACTTGTTTTCATGGGACTCTACTATCTAATGATGAACGTCCTGCTTCCAGCTTTTTCACCGATGTTAAGCAGGCTAATTGATATCGATGTGATGTATTGGGTTCAAGGTTATTTTCAAACGGGACTTGTTTGTCTGCTGTTGATTGGCGGGGGAATTAAACTTCTATCTGGAAGTAAACAAAAGCAGGGGGCTGAGAAGCATGAGTAAGTGGGGAAAAACAATTGCAGGGGCAGCTATAATCGGATTCGGGATTGGGTTCCTTTTTAGAAAAAGAAAGGGAGGAGAAGAAGCATGAGAACTTGGCGTGTTGGGACGTTTTCGATGGGGGCCTCACTCGTTTTCCTTGGCCTCTTCCTCTTTTTTTCAAAGTTTTTGGGGTTAGACCTTGTACAAGTTATGACGGCTTGGTGGCCGCTTCTATTGGTTGTTCTTGGAATTGAAATTCTCCTTTATTTGTTTTTGTCACGGCAGGAAAAGCCGGTCTTGAAATATGATTTTCTTAGTATTTTCTTTGTAGGATTAATTGGAACTGCGGGAATTGCGTTTGCAGTTTTAAGCACAACGGGGATTATGGGGAAGGTGGAAGAAGTGATGGCGAGGGAAGAGCGCTCGTTTGAACTGCCTGCTTTTTCCTACCAAATGGATGACAGCATCAAACGGGTAGTGGTCAGGACGGTGGGCCATCAGATGACGGTGGAGTCAACGGAGGAAAAGGAGGTATCATTGTTCGGTACATACCGGGTGCAAACAGCCAAAAAGGAGAAGTTACTCCAAAGTGCGGATGATGTGATTTCAGCAAACCAAAAGGGTGATACGCTCTATTTAAACATGAAGTCACTGCCAAACGAAATGAGTCCGTTTAATGCAGCTGGGGAAGTAGCGGCGACACTTTTGGTTCCGAATCATGTGAAGCTTGAGGTGATTGGCAGTGATAATGCGTTAACCTTAAAGCCGCGCTCGCTTGTGAACGACTGGAGTATTGAAAGTGTCGCATCGGTCATTGTCGATGTGGCCGCAGCTAGCAATTTGAAGGTTGCTGCAGTAGGTGCCCAAGAGGTAAGAGGGAAAGATGGCGACTGGAAGGTGTCAACGGAAAAGGATTTAAATGGCATCGACAATGGCAGGAAAAATGCAGTTTTTCAATCTGGTGAAGGAAAATACCATATCAATATTGCCAATGCCTATGATGTTAGTCTTACTACGAATAAATAAATATATAGACAAGTGATTAGGCATACATGGCTAAATCCACTTGTCTAGTTTTTTGCAAAAAAATAAAAAAACGTTATGATAGGAGTTGGATGTTTGAAGAAAAAATAGTTTATCGGCTTAGTTATAAGTTTGTAAGCTAGGATAATAATTGGTAGAATATTGAATTGAGCAGATAACAAATGCCGATTGTTGATTTCAAAAATAGGATGATGAAAACGATGAAAAGAGCAAGACTGATTTACAATCCTACCTCAGGACGTGAAATTCTAAAGCGGAATCTTCCAGAAATTCTTCAAAAGCTTGAGATTGCTGGGTATGAAGCTTCATGCCACGCAACCACTGGTGCAGGCGATGCGACCGAAGCAGCACGCCTAGCTGTAGAGCGTCAGTATGATATCGTCATTGCAGCGGGTGGAGATGGTACGATTCATGAAGTGGTCAATGGACTTGCGGAACAAGATTACCGTCCTAAATTAGGGATTATTCCAGCAGGAACCACGAATGACTTTGCCCGAGCCCTCCACATCCCCAGAGATATTGGACCAGCTGTAGATATTATCACGAAAGGTGAATTGATTCCCGTCGATATTGGACGTATCAATGATCGATATTTTATTAATATTGCGGGCGGCGGTAGACTAACCGAGCTTACATATGAAGTACCAAGCAAATTGAAAACGATGCTCGGCCAACTAGCCTACTACTTAAAAGGGATGGAAATGCTGCCTTCTATTAAACCTTCAGAAGTTTCGATTGAGTATGATGGGAAACTATTTGAGGGTGAAGCGATGCTCTTTCTTGTCGGGCTTACAAATTCGATTGGCGGCTTTGAAAAGCTGGCACCGGATTCTTCTATTAACGATGGACTATTTTCATTATTAATATTGAAAAAGACGAATCTTGCTGAATTTATCCGGATTGCGACGTTGGCTCTTCGCGGTGAGCATGTAAATGATCCAAATGTCATATACACTCAGGCCAACCGGATTAAAGTCCAGGCAGTAGATAAAGTCCAGTTGAATTTGGATGGGGAGTTTGGCGGCTTGCTTCCAGCCGAGTTTGAAAACTTGTACCGTCATTTAGAGGTGTTTGTTCCTCTTGACGATATTCGCCCGAATGATCGCCCCACTGACTGGGAATCGGGGAAAAGATATAGCTAAGAGAAAAGTTCGTTCCAATCGGAGCGGGCTTTTTTTGCAGGTGAAAAAGGGAATTGTGTAATAGTCCTAGAATAATGTCTGTAATGAAATGAGAAGGGGCGTTGTGAATTGAAGGCGTTAATAAATATCGATTATACCTATGATTTTGTGGCGGTTGATGGGGCGTTAACATGCGGTGAGCCTGGACAAAAAATCGAAGGAAGGATGGTTGAACTTACAAATGAGTTTGTTACGAAGGGTGATTATGTTGTATTTGCCATTGATGTCCATGATCAGGGTGACGAATACCATCCAGAAACGAAATTGTTTCCGCCGCATAACCTTCGCGGGACGTCAGGAAGAGACTTGTTTGGCGCGCTGAAGGAAGTGTTTGAAATGAATGAACAACGTGAGAATGTTACCTTTATGGATAAAACAAGATACTCTGCTTTCGCGGGAACAGACCTTGAAATAAAATTACGAGAGCGCGGAATTACTGAAGTTCATTTGGTTGGCGTCTGCACCGATATTTGTGTTCTTCATACAGCAGTAGATGCTTATAATAAAGGATTTAAGATTGTGGTATATAAGGATGCCGTGGCTTCTTTTAATCAGGCGGGTCATGAATGGGCCCTCGGACATTTTGAACAATCCCTTGGAGCAATAGTTAAATAGACTTTCGAGGGTAATATTGGTTATAATGAAGAAAAGCTGAAATAGTATTTCGGAGGTCTGATTATGAAACACTTTTATCACGATGATAGTTTAACTCTGCATACCGATCTATATCAGATCAATATGGTAGAAACGTATTGGAGAGATGGGATACATAATAAAAGCGCGGTCTTCGAACTATTTTTCCGCAAGCTTCCGTTCGGGAACGGCTATGCAGTATTCGCTGGATTGGAGAAGGTAATCCAGTTTATTCAAGGCTTCCGCTTTAGTGAGGAAGACCTCGAGTATTTGCAAAATGAAGTAGGTTACAAGGAAGATTTTATCCAATATCTTAGAGACATTCGTTTCACCGGAACAATCTGTGCGATGAAAGAAGGCGAGCTTGTTTTTGGCAATGAACCGATCTTACGTGTGGAGGCTCCGCTTTGTGAAGCCCAATTGATTGAAACGGCGCTGCTTAACATTGTGAACTATCAAACATTAATTGCTACGAAGGCATCCCGCATTAAGCAAGTCGTGGGTGATGAAGTGGCGATGGAATTTGGGACAAGACGGGCCCAGGAAATGGATGCTGCGATTTGGGGAACAAGAGCAGCCTATCTTGCCGGTTTTGAATCAACAAGCAATGTAAGAGCGGGTAAGCTGTTTGGTATTCCAGTATCTGGAACACATGCCCATTCGATGGTCCAAGCTTATAAGGATGAATATACGGCTTTCATCAAATATGCCGAAACACACAAAGATTGTGTCTTTTTGGTTGATACATATGATACACTCCGCCTCGGTGTTCCTAATGCGATCAAAGTAGCGAAAGAGCTAGGCGATAAGATTAATTTTATCGGAATTCGTCTTGATAGCGGCGACCTTGCTTACCTTTCAAAGGAAGCGCGCAAAATGCTCGATGAGGCCGGATTCACCAATGCAAAGATAGTTGCCTCAAGTGATTTAGATGAATATACAATAATGAGCTTGAAATCACAAGGCGCCAAAATCGACAGCTGGGGAGTTGGCACAAAGCTGATTACAGCTTACGACCAAGCTGCACTGGGTGCGGTTTATAAAATTGTGTCTATTGAGGATGAAACCGGAAGAATGGAAGATACGATCAAGATCTCATCCAATCCGGAAAAGGTTACAACCCCAGGATTGAAAAGGGTTTATCGAATCATCAATAATACAAACCACCATGCTGAAGGTGATTATATTGCGTTAGCCGACGAAAAGCTGCCTGAAAAACGGCTGCGGATGTTCCATCCAACCCACACGTATTTGAATAAGGTGGTTACCAACTTTACAGCAAAAGAATTACATGAAGAAATCTTTTCTAAAGGCGAGCTTGTTTATGAAATGCCTTGCTTGGAAGAATCCCGTGATTATTTGAAGCAAAACCTTGATGCACTTTGGGGCGAGTATCAGCGGATTACGAATCCAGAAGGTTATCCAGTTGACTTGAGTCAAAAATGCTGGGATAACAAGATGAGGAATATTGAAGAGGTTAAGGACAAGGTAGAGGCAATGAAAAGGTAACGATCATGCGTTCTTTTGATAAAAAAGGGCAGACTTAAGGGGTTTTATTTCCCTTTTGAGTCTGCCCTTCGTTTATTTTTGTTTAAAGAAATCGACAAAGGCATGGAAAATTTCGATACCCTGGTAGGTAAGCATACTTGCGGCTGATACTGAAAAGAAGCCAATGATTACAAAGCGGATCCACATATTAATTTCCTCCCTTATTATGGTGTTAGCTTATTATTCGGGAGGGTGGATCACATAGTTTGATTGATGAAAGATGGGAATGAGAAAAATAAAGCTTTTGTGAAAACTTATGAACAAATAAATGAGTGGAGTTAGTGCTGCTGAAAGGATGGTCGTAAGGATAAAGTGAGTTTGTATCACAACGGGCAGCTTTTTTTCATCACCCCATTGATCTTTCACTTTGCCATCATCTACGTTGATGATTGCTTTGAAATCAGGATGAGAGTGTGAAAGTGTATATGAAAAGTGGCTAAAGGTGAAAGTAAGGAAGGCAAGGAGTAACGGAATGGAAAGGTTTTTTAGCGTCTTCATCAATATCCTCTCCTTCCTTATAATGAGATTGTTTTAATCATATACACTTTTATTATATTTGGAAACAAAAATATTCTGACAATTTTCGTGGTATTATTGAAAAAAAGGCTTTTGTCCATTAACAGGTTTCGCAATCAGTCATGCTTTGTGTTACAATCTTAGCAGTCAAAACGAGCAAAGGAAGAAACGTATGAGCAGAATAGTACCAGTTAATAAAAATGATTACATAGATGTAGTTTTTGAAGATTTAACCCATGACGGAGCGGGTGTGGCCAAGGTTGATGGGTACCCGTTATTTGTCCCGAACGGACTGCCGGGCGAAAAGGCAAAAGTGAAGGTGATTAAGACAGGCAAAGGGTACGGCTTTGGGCGATTGGTCGAGCTTTATGAAAAAAGTCCGTTCCGAGTCGATATTGAGAGCGGTGATATCCAAAAATATGGTGGCTGCCAGCTCGAGCACATCAGCTATGAAGGTCAGCTGAAATATAAAGAAAACCAGGTCCGTCAGGTGCTCACACGAATCGGTAAACTGGAGGATGTTGTTGTACATCCGATTCTGGGGATGGACCATCCCTTACATTACCGCAACAAAGCCCAGGTACCTGTTGGAGAGAAGGACGGCAAATTAATTGCAGGCTTTTTTAAACCTCGGAGCCATGAAATTGTTGATATGAATGAGAGTGTCATTCAATTGCCTGAAATTAATGAAGCGGTCCAGACGGTAAAGGAAATATGCAGCGAGCTAGGGATTCGTGCGTATCACGAGGAATCTCATAAAGGTGTACTCAGACACATTATGGCCCGTTATGGTCAGCAGACGGGAGAGCTCATGGTAGTACTTATCACGAGGACGGCGGATCTTCCTCAGCAAAATATGCTGGTAGAGCAAATTGTTGCGAGGCTGCCAAAGGTAAAGTCAATCGTCCATAATGTCAATTCCAAGCGCACAAACGTCATCATGGGGGAAAAAACGAGCGTTTTGTGGGGGAATGAAGTCATCTATGACTATATTGGGGATGTGAAGTTTGCCATTTCCGCACTGTCCTTTTACCAGGTAAACCCCGTTCAAACAAAGGTGTTATATGAGAAGGCGCTTGAATATGCGGACCTTAGCGGTGAAGAAAGCGTCATTGATGCTTACTGTGGAATCGGAACAATTTCTCTATTTTTAGCACAAAAAGCAAGGAAGGTATTCGGCGTAGAAGTTGTTCCAGAGGCAATAGAGGATGCTAAGCGGAATGCAGCGTTAAATGAGATGACGAATACAGAGTTTGCTGCAGGGGAAGCGGAGGTTGTTATACCGAAGTGGTATAAGGAAGGTAATGTCGCTGATGTCTTGGTTGTTGACCCGCCGCGAAAAGGCTGTGACGAGGCCTTGCTGCAGACCATTATTGAGATGAAACCGAAAAAGGTCGTTTATGTATCCTGTAATCCTGCTACCCTAGCGAGGGATTTACGGATATTGGAAGACGGAGGATACAAAACGGTCGAAGTGCAGCCGGTTGATATGTTTCCGATGACGACGCATGTGGAGTGTGTGTCGCAACTCATTTTAAAAGAAGGCAACTAACCCATTTGGGTGTTGCCTTTTTACGTTTCTTGTAACGGATTAACAAAACTGTATTGAATATGAACAATGCCATCGTGATTACAAGTGGTTTTCTCAACCAGAGAATGGAGTAATTGTGTTTGATAAGAAGTTATTAAGCATGATATAAGTATAAAAGAAGTGGAACATTTGGCTTTATATTTTTTGACCGAGAGTTTGAAGTTGTATCCATAGTGAGAGGATTTGAGTTTGAAATGATAGATAATTTTTGGCGTGATTTACCACGACCATTTTTTGTACTTGCACCAATGGAAGATGTGACAGATGTTGTTTTTCGTCACGTAGTAAGTGAAGCCGGTCGACCGGATGTATTTTTCACAGAGTTTACAAACTCGGATAGCTATTGTCATCCAGAGGGCATGAAAAGTGTGCGTGGCCGTTTGATTTTTACAGAAGATGAACAGCCAATGGTGGCACATATTTGGGGGGATAATCCCGAATATTTCCGTCAAATGAGTATTGGCATGGCAGAGCTAGGATTTAAAGGCATCGATATTAATATGGGCTGCCCTGTACCGAATGTGGCATCGAGAGGGAAGGGTAGTGGCCTTATTCTGCGTCCAGACGTTGCGGCAGAACTTATTCAAGCAGCAAAAGCGGGCGGACTGCCTGTCAGCGTGAAAACACGACTTGGCAATAATGATGTAAATGAGTGGGAGGAGTGGCTAACGCATATTTTAAAACAGGATATTGCGAACCTTTCTATTCATTTACGTACAAGAAAGGAAATGAGCCAAGTAGATGCGCATTGGGAGCTAATTCCGGAAATCAAAAAATTACGTGACCGTATCGCACCAAATACGCTACTAACAATCAATGGAGACATTCCTGACCGTCAAACTGGGCTGCTGCTTGCTGAACAATATGGTATCGATGGCGTTATGATCGGGCGAGGTATTTTTAAAAATCCTTTTGCTTTTGAAAAAGAGCCAAAAGAGCATAGCAGTAAAGAATACCTTGATCTTTTAAGACTGCAGCTTGATCTTCAAGATCAATATGCGGAAGTACTGCCACGTTCAATCACAGGGCTTCATCGCTTTTTCAAAATTTATGTCAAAGGATTCCGTGGAGCCGGTGAATTAAGAAATCAATTGATGAACACGAAATCAACAGATGAAGTGCGTGCATTGCTTGATAACTTTGGAAAAGAATGTTGATGGGACGCGGACAGTGAAATGATGTAACTCTCAAAAAGTTAGAGAAAAAATGAATCACATCAACTCATGTGTACTTATTTTATTCTGTTTCAAGTTCCGTTACAGCCGGCAACTTTTGTTTTGATAAAGTCTGTTTTCTGAGAGAAAGGTCTTAAAAATGTAATAAACCCACCAGCACCTTGTGTTGCCACATACACTCAATACATGTGGAGTATGTGGCGCACCTCATATTAATAGAAGGCAACTAACCCTTTGGGTGTTGCCTTTTAAAGGTACTTTAATGATTTACTATTATGTTCACATAATTGTAGAAAAGCTTTTGAAAAGACTAAATTTATATGAATTCTAATGTGATATTATTTTATCTGAAGGAGGTATCAAAATGGATAGGTAAACCATGTAGGCATATTATCAATATAAGTTTCCTAAGACTCATTATTTCTGGTAAGTAAATTTATATCTGAAGGAGGATAATTAATGGGTCACGATATATCAGGATACAATAAAGCAGGAAAAGAAATTGCTTACGCTCGTTTTAGCATGGGGAATTATAATGCTACCATAATGTATAATTTACTTGATGCAAATAATTACTTTGCAGGAGTTAGTGGATCAGGCGACAGTTCTATTTTCTCGATACAACAAATTGAAAAGGCTATGAATGTCTACAAGCAATTTTACAAAAATGGTAATTCTCTGTCAGAAAGTGATTTCTTAACTTGGGATCAAAAACAAATCCTGAATTTTATACAGAATTGTTTAGCAACAGCAAAAATAGAAGGGAGTGTAAGAGTGTATTTTGGCTAATGTTTAAAGATTATTTGCTAAATTCTTCAATTTCGCTCCGTATCCAAATAACTCTATAGTAGCAATTACCTTCATATGTAACAATTTGCATTCCATCTCCAGATAATCTTATGAATTTCTTTTATCCCCTAAAAAACACATTTATTATCTTATCGACAAAACCAATCCATGTATCCTATTTAATATTACTAATCTTCCTCTGTCGTTGGTCGTCTAATTAAAAAGATAAGAGAGATTCGTTTTAAAGTAGTATTTGAATGTCCTGGCTGTCCATGTGAGCAAGTTACTTTGGCCAGAATATCAAACAGGAACTAATAAGTAAAATTATTTCATTTTTATAAAAATTGAATATATTCCAACAATTATCCTATAATAAAGAGGAAATATATTAGGCTTTGGCTCAAATTAAAAGTTAGCTTTATCCTTAGTTTTGCTAACATAATATGAAGCATCATAACTTCAAGATATACATAAGTACTAACTTGCTAGAAGCGAATATAATTACTTTTTTAATTAGGAGGCAATCATGGGAAGATTAGTTCATTTCGAAATTCATGTCAATGACATGGAACGGGCAAAGAAGTTTTATGGAGAGGTATTCGGATGGTCATTTCAAGATTGGAGTGAGTATGCAGGAATGCCTTACTTTGGAGCAGTGACTGGCGATGAGAATGAACCTGGGATCAATGGTGCTTTGATGCAGCGGCAAAGTGCTCCACCGGAAGCAAACCAAGCTTTGAATGCATTTGCTTGTACAATGGGAGTGGAAAATTACGATGTAACGGAAGCTAAAATTATTGAGAATGGCGGCAAGCTCGCAATGGCCAAATATGCCCTGCCTGGAATGGCGTGGCAAGGATACTATATTGATACCGAAGGCAATATATTCGGAATTCATCAACCCGATGCGAATGCAAAATAGAATCCTAAGGTGAGCGAGAGAACTCTCATCATGCTGAAGATGTAAGTGCCTGTCACTACACGTAATTTGTCGAATTCTCCTCGACATTATTCGGTTGGTGACAGGCTCTTTTACAATGAATATAAATTTATTAAATCGTAATAGTAGTGTTATCAAACTAGAAAAATAGGAATAAATCCTCGTGTTAACAAGATATACGATTATGTTTTCATCAGACTAAAACTTATAGGTATGGTCTAAGGAAAACAAGATAACATCTTCAACAATCGGGCGCTTTTATGGAAGATGAAAGAATCTGTTTTCTTAAAGGGATAAACCATTATAAAACGAGTGTGAACTCACCAACACCCCATGTGTTGCCACATACACTCTGCACATGTAGAGTGTGTGTCACAGTTATTGCTGAAATAGTAATAACATTACCACTCGAAATAAAGCAAGGAAGTTGAGAAATTATTTGTTTCGGATGCCCATTTCCTTAAAATAAGAAAAAAACGTTCGAACAGTTGCCAGTTCTCACGTCTTTTTTTGTGTTAAATTTTGTTTTTGCAGCTTAAAATTGAACTCGTTAAGATTTTTCCCTTGCTTTTTCAAACATTATGCTGGTTTACCAGTTGATGCAATCGTAGCTTTTCTTTTTTCTGCTAAATCAACGGTTAGTTGAAGTGTCCGTTTTTTGTTTAATGGATAAAGGAGAAGTAAAATTAATCCTACTACACCATAGCCTATACCCATTACAAGTGTATTTAGCGAGAAAATCCCATGAAGTGTACTTGCCGTTTGTGCCTTAAGAGTAGCATCATACCCAACTGCTGATAGGGCAAAACCACCAAGACCACCGGCAATTGCCTGACCTACTTTACGGGCAAAGGAATAAATTGAATAAATGGTTCCATCTTCACGAATTCCTGTTAGTAATTCCTGATAATCGATACAGTCTGTTACAAACGCCCAGATAGCTGTATTGAAGAAACAAAGTGCAAAGTAAGCAATGGATGAAAGAACAATAAATGTTGTCAGACTCATGTTTGGCATAAAGTACATGGCAGCGTATACAGCACCAGAAATGACCATCGATATTCCGGACATTTCTTTTTTACCAAACTTCTTCGCTAATGGAGTAATTAATGGTATTGCTACAAATGCTAGAACTGTTTGACTGGTAGTCATGATACTAAGAGCAGTGGCTTTGCCAAAGAAGTCTTTAAGCAAATACGTTTGAATGGTTCCTTGTAACATATAAACGACTAATAGAACCAGGGCGGCTAGCAACAGTACCAATAAGGCTTTGTTTTTCAAAACACCTTTTAAAGTTTTTCCAAGGTTTAGCTTTTCTTGAGTTTGAGCGTATTCAATCCGTTCAGTTGATAATTTATAACAAGCCATATAGCAGGCAAGAGAAAGGATAGCAAAAATAATTGCCCCCATTAGGAAACGGTCCTCACTTGCTTTGTTATTAACAAAAAAGATAAATGGAGATGCTGCTCCAATTATAAGCCAGGCGAAGTTAGCCCCCGCCGTTCTCCATGTGGATAAGGTTGTACGGTGATTCGGGTCATCCGAAACCACAGATGTCATAGAGCCGTAAGGAATATTAACTGTGCTGTAAAGAGTTCCCCATAAAATATAAGTGGCGAATGCACATGCCATATGAAAACCATCAGACATGCCAGGAATTTTCACGAACATCAATACACCTGAAATCACAAGAGGAAATGACATTCTAAAAATCCACGGTCTAAATTTACCATTTATCCCGGCCTTTCTTGAATCAATAAAACGGCCCCAAGAAACATCGGCCACCGCATCCCATAAGCGGGCTACTAGAAAGAGGACACCAACAGTAGCAGGGCTGATATGAAGAATATCCGTATAAAAAACCATTAAATAATAAGTTACGATAGCAAAAAAGAAGTCATTGCCGAAATCTCCAAACATGTAGCCGAATTTGTCTTTCAATCCAAATTGTTGCATCAGTGTTACCCCCATTATTCTTAAATTTGATAAGAATTTTTAAAACGCTTTCAGTTTAAATGAAATAAGATTGGTTGAATTTAGAATTATTCCTGTTTGCTGGTGTTCCAAAAGGCGTTAAAGAATTTATTATGAAACCCCTTTCAAATCCTATTAAAAAAGTACTTCTGTACAATATCTCTAGAATTTGTAGTTAATTAATTAATTTATTAAACAAACCAATTGCTTATTCAGAATATCCTGCATTACCTCCTTCATCAAGTCCTTTTTGAAAGCAATTTACCCGAAATTTACCAACCTTACATAATCTTAAAACTTGTTGTTGGCTTAACCGTTAATTGTTATCATTAACATATTCAAATAATAAAGAGAATAAAGCGTTTCCACATCCAATATTGTTGTTTTTTTTATAAAATTGAGACTTTACGGATAAATTAAAATTTTCATTATTCCTTCAATTTAGATAACAAAGTATTAAAGAATTCAAAGGATGATTAAAGTGGATGAACTGCTAAGCAAATGCAGGCTTATTAAAAATGCTTTTAATATAGATGTACAAGTAGTTGATGAACAATTTCAAACGATTTTTCACCTTTCTAATGATAGCGAACCCCTCCTTTTGGTTGAAGCTCGAAAAAGAATCTATCCGGATCTTCAAAAAGCACTAGAAAAGGCAAATAAAAATGGTTTTTGTTTTCATACAAATTCATTTCAACTTTCGTATATGGCAGTCGGAATACATGAAGAAGCACAGTTTAAAGGAATTGTTCTAGTTGGCCCTTTCTTGAATGAACGGGTTACTGATCATTTTATCTGGAATATAATGAGGAACAATCGTCTTGAAAATAATTGGTTTAACCCGTTGGAGAAGTTTTATAAATCATTATCCCAATTAGGACAATCCTACATGGCAATCGGTGATTTGTTAGTGAATATCGTGGGTAACCCCCATATTGAATCCCAATTAATTACAATGAAAAATCGTCATGACCCAAATCAGAAGGATGTACAGACACAGGATTATGATCGGGATGGCTTGGAAATAAAACTAAGGTATGAGGCAGAAGAGAAAGTTTTACATTTTATCGAAAAAGGGGATAAAGAAAATGCAATGAAAGTATTGCCTGAATTTTCAGGTGATTTTACCTATAGAGTTCCTGGGAATCCTTTGCGGGCAAGAAAAAATTTTTCTTTTTCAGGTAATACTATGAATAGGATAGCTGCTGGTAAGGGTGGGGTTGAACCTCAATATTTACATGCGATTTCGGAAAAATTTGCACTTAAGATTGAGGCAGCGGTGACAATGTCCGAATTAGATATGTTGGAATTCAATATGGTAGAAGAGTATTGTGATGCAGTTAAGAATTTTGCCGTTAAAGGATATAGTCCTGTTGTAACGAAAGCGTTAATGTATATAAATCTATACTTTACAGAACCTATCAATGTGCAATCTGTAGCTGATGAAATTGAATTTAATCGAACCTATCTCGCGAAGAAATTTAAAAAAGAGATGCATAAAAATGTAACTGATTATATTCATAAAAAGCGTATCGATGAGGCCATTTTTCTTCTCGAACAAGGGCGTTTGTCGATTACAGATATTGGTATACAAGTGGGTTTTAGCAGCTATAATTATTTTTGTAAAGTTTTTAAAGAAGTAACAGGAAAGACAGCTACAGAGTATAAAGGCAGCAAGCGATTAGAAAAAGAGGCACATGATTAAACTCATGGCCTCTTTTTGTGAATGTGAGACTGGCATTTATTGGATACCTCTCCAATAAATATCCCAAGTGATCCTTTGGGCTCTTTCGTAAGCTAGGCGTGTTTCATAAACTAACTGAATATCGAGACCATCCAGCATAGTAACAAAGGCTAACGTACATTCTTCAGGACTTAATCTACATTTATGGTTGGTAAAGCATAATCGAAGGACCTCTTTTAATTCTGTTAAGTAAAGCCGGAATTGTGAGAGTACAAAATCATGCACATCTATTGGTGTAATGAATGACAAAGAATACATAAGTGTGGCGTTAGGCTCTGTCAAAAAACGATTCTTGTGTTCAGTGATAAAATCATACAACTGTTTTTCTAATGGTTCCTCTTTATGTTCGTCAAAATATTGACGAACAAAGGTACATTCTTCTTCTATTACCTCTTTATACACTTCCATAAGTAACACTTTTTTTGTTGGATAGTGGTAGGAAAGGGATTGTTTGCGAATTCCAGCCTCTTCTGCGATTTGAGCCATTTTAGTTCCATCATAACCAAATTGGTTAAAATGTTTTATGGCAATTTTTTTAATCTCTTCTTTGCTCATATTACCTCCATTAGCGAAAAAGTGATACCTTATGATCTTTTGCAACTGCTATCCGTCTATTTTTACTGACAGTAAAAATTAAATAGATGAGTAGAAACAATAAATAAGCTATTATAGCTACGAAATATACTGACTGGTATGAAAATGCTTCTGCAACGACACCAAGAATAAGAGAACCTCCTCCTAAACCAAAATCGAAAAAATTAAAGAAGGAGGCAATTGCATTTTCACGTTCATATACTTCAACCATGTTTAAGCACCATGTTTGAAGTGCTGGAAAAATAGCCCCAAATCCTGAGCCATATAGGAACCCGGCTATAAGAAACTGGAGCTCATTCTGTGCTAATAATAACACAATAAACCCCGCAATCGTAATTATTCCTGAGGGTATTAAAACCGCCCCAGGTCCGTAACGGTCAAACATTTTTCCGGATATCACCCTCACCACTAGACCACTCGCAGCAGAAATAAAGAAAAACCATGCAATAAGGTGGAATCCTTTATCAACTGCGTATAAAGCCGTAAAGGACATCACTCCACCAGCAGCTATTCCAGTCATAAATATAAGAATAGAAGGGAGCAGTACCCGTTTTTCTACCCATTTGAATTTTGAAGTAGTAGGGTTTTCAGTTCCATTTTCATTAATAAACTCAGATTTTCTCGAAGTATAACAGGCGAATAATATTGCTAAGAGAGAAATTGCCATAGCACTCCAAAACATTCCATTAAAATCAAAGGATTGTAACAAACTAACCCCTATTACCGGCCCGAGAGAAATAGCTATGGTCTCCCCAACACCAAAATAACCCATAGCCTCACCCATTCGCTCCTTAGGCATATTTTCAGCTGCAATCGTTGTAATATAGATGGTTGCTAGTCCAAATCCAATCCCATGAATTAAACGAATAGCAAGAAGCGTCCAAACATCTGACGCAAGGTAGTAAAGGCCTGTTGAAAGTGCACAAATTGCCATCCCAAAAATCAGTAGATATTTTTTATTGAATCTTGTTGTGAGTATCCCAGAAAATGGACGGACAAGAATAGCTGAAACTGTAAAAATCCCTGTGACTAGGCCAATTTGGGAAGCTTCACCTCCAATGCTTGAAACAAATAACGGCAAGGTAGGAAGCAACATTTCAAACGCCATAAACAACAATCCGTTTGCTGCCATAATAAAGATAAAAGAACGGGTCCATAAGCTTACTTTTGTAGCTGAATAGATTTGATCAATCATAAAAATCACCTCAAAAATGATGTATATCCCTACAGATATTAAGAGTATTTTATCTGACGATGGTCAGATTGTAAATGATTATAAAAATATTTAAAACCATTACGCAATTTTATATAAAAGTTAGCAATATTGGGTGTGAGGACGCTTTCAGATTGCTACTATAAATTTATGTTAATATTTTGGGAATCAAAAAATACTAATTCCCAAATAACTATGAGGATGCCGATGCAGCTATTTTGTTTTTAAGTCCAAAATCTAGAGCTTATTTCAACGCGACACCGGGACTTTTAGAACTTGAAATCTGCGAGGATAAAAATGAAATCGCTTTAGATGGCACTTCGTATCAAGAAACAACTTTAAGTGGGATGGTTCATTTGAAGGAAGTTGCAGACAGTGTTCATATTCGTGGAGGAAAAGTAATTATCAGTGTGAATGTCATTTTGCCGTGGATACTTGGAAATGTTGAACCTTTGGCAGATGCATCAATCGCTGGATACGATACGTACTATAACGCACAGTTTGAGGCGATGGCGGGCAATTTCCATCCAGTCGGTGTTTTACCGTTGACATTGCCTGCAAGTGAAGCAGTTATTGCGGTTGATAAACATGGGGATTGTGTGTCGAGAAATGATGTACCGGGATATGACAAGGATAAATATATGCCTAAAGGAAGCCAATACGCTTATAAAGATAGCGATGGTAATATCTATAAACTTGGTCATGGGCTAACATATTAATATAGCCAAAAGTTTTGAAACTATGCAGTTCTGTGTAATAATAATAAGGAATTTCCACATCTGTACTATTAGATAAATGTTTTTTTCATTAGAAGGGTGAGCTTTATGGAAATTGGTGTAGGTACCTATCTTAAGAAGATAAATAGAAGCTTGATTATAAGTAAAATTATAGAACATGGAAAGATTTCGAGGGCCGATTTATCTAATATAACCAAGTTAACTAAGGCTACTATTTCTGCACAGGTAGCAAATTTATTAGGGGAAGAGATAATTGTTGAATCTCAACAGGAGTATAACCATGTTGGAAGAAAGCCAATCATGCTATCTTTAAATGCGGATGCTGGTTATGCTTTAGGAGTTGATTCAGACTATCAAAATATAACATTTACTGTATCTGATATTATGGGAAATCCAGTTCATTCTGATACTGTAAAGTTAGAAAACTCGAATTATGACGAGGTTCTTCAACTATTAATCGACCATATTAGAGAATATAAAGAAAAATATTCTAATAGTCGTTTTGGAATTGTTGGCGTCGTCATTGGAATTCATGGAACTGTGAAGAGTGACCAAACCATCGGCTTTGTCCCACAGCACCAATGGTATAATAAGGATCTTAAGGGCGATCTAGAGAAAAATTTATGTATGATTGTTTATATTGAAAATAATGCAAATTTATGTGCATTTGCGGAAAAGGTATTTAATTGCCATCGAAGTGAGAACTTAATCAGTATCAGTATGTATTCCGGAATAGGTCTAGGAGTCTTGATTAATTGTAAATTGGTAAAAGGATATCAGGGTTACGCAGGTGAAATTGGTCACATGATCATCAATCCTAATGGGGAATTATGTAATTGTGGTAATTCAGGCTGTTGGGAGCTTTATGCTTCTGAAATCAGCTTCTTTAAACAATTATCTGAAAAACTAAATAAACCAAAATTGACTTATAAAGATATAGAAAATCTAATTATTTTAAGAGACCCAGTAGTTATGACTCAAATGGACGTGTTTATTAAGTATGTCTCTATCGGTTTAAATAATATAATAAATATATTAAATCCTGATACAGTAGTGTTTAATAGTGAATTATTGCAACTGTTTCCTGATGTTGAAAGTAGAATTAAAACAAACTTGAAATCATCTATTAGTAATTATAAAGAGTTATTAATATCAGAGCTCGGAACAAATGCGTGTGTATTGGGCGCCTGTACCCTAGCAATTAAGAATTACTTTGAAATACCTGATTTAAGCTTAACAATTAAACCGAATGTGTTGGAACAGATTATTTAAAAAAGCTACGTCAATTCCTTTTTTATTTTATAAGAAGTCATTGAGTAAAATTAAAATTATGTTCTAATTACTTTTAAATTTTTCCAATAAATTCATCGTATCAGCTACTTTTCAGAAAATTATGTACTTCATATTATTAATATGCTATAGTTAGTGAAAATTACATATCGTGTAAGAATTGGTGCCAAGCTAAGGCTTGGCTTAAAAGGGAAGAACGGTGTAATTCCGTCGCTGTCCCGCAACTGTAAATCGGAGTGAATCACAAATACCACTGTCTTAGGATGGGAAGGTGTGAGGAGCCATGATGATAAGCCAGGAGACCTGCCAATTTCCAGTACACACCAAATACCTACGTGGAAATAGGTGGTGACATTTCATTTGTACGACAAACGAGTTATGAGTAGCTATGTTTATGCATGTTTTTTTAGCAAAACTTAAACTTGATTGTAAAGCCATTTCCATTTTGTGGAGATGGCTTTTTTGTATTTGGGAATATGTAAATTTAAATAAGGAGGAACGAAAAATGAATTTAGTTAGTACTGCAATTGGTTACCCGTACATTGGTGATAATCGGGAGTGGAAACGTTGTATAGAATCTTTTTGGAAAGGTGCGATATCAGAGGAGCAATTTATTTTCGAGATGAAAACGAATCGTTTGAATAATTTGAAGCGCCAGCAATCATTAGGTTTAGATTTACTAACAGTTGGGGATTTTACCACTTATGACCGCATGCTTGACCATGCGGCAATGTTTGGAATGGTTCCAAATCGTTATAAGTGGACAGGTGATGAAGTCGATCTAACCACTTATTACGAAATGGCCCGTGGGGCAAGCCATGTTGTGGCCTGTGAGATGACAAAGTGGTTTAACACCAACTATCACTACATCGTACCTGAGTATGAAGGCAAGTCATTACAATTAACCAAAAACTACATTTTAGATTATTTTGTAGAAGCCAAAGAGGAATTAGGTCTTATTACAAAGCCTACAATGATCGGTCCTTTTACTTTTGTTAGCTTAGCGAAAGGATACGATGCCAAAACCAAAGCATTGTTTATTTTAAAACTCTTACCGTTATATGCTCAAGTATTGCAGCAGCTTGTAGATGCTGGGGCACAGTGGATTCAAGTGGAAGAACCAGCACTAACCCTTTCACTAACTGCAGATGATGTAAAACTAGTGCAGGAAATTTACAAGCAATTAGCAGAAGAAGTACCGGCTGCACAAATCATGTTACAAACTTACTTTGAAGGACTTTCAGCGTATGAAGAGCTGTCTCAATTACCTGTTGCAGGGATTGGTCTTGATTTCATACATGGTGCCGAAGAGAATATGGATTCACTTCGAAAACACGGGTTCCCACAAGACAAAGTATTAGGAATTGGTATCGTAAATGGACGGGATATTTGGCGGGCAAATTTGGCTGAAAAAGCATTCAATACAAAAGCTGTTTTATTATTAAGCGGTGTAAAAGAAGCTTGGATTCAGTCTTCATGTAGTTTACAGCATGTACCTGTGACGACGAAGGCAGAAACAAAGCTGGATGCCATACTGACAAATGCTTTGTCATTTGCCGATGAGAAAATAATTGAGTTATCACATATTACATCTTACGTACGTGACGAGGCTTGGACAGGAAATAAGAGCGTGTCACAAAGTATGATAGCAACTGAAGCATTAGCACAGCATAAGGCAAGGAAAAATGCACGTGTGAAAGAGCTAGTATTACAAGTAACACAAGAGCATTTTGCACGTTCAATGACGTTTAATGAACGTCAACCTTTGCAAAAAAGGGCATTAGATTTACCAGATTATCCAACCACAACCATCGGCAGCTTCCCTCAGTCAGATCAAGTAAAACGGACACGTACAGCATGGCGTAAAAAGGAAATTACAGACGCTGAGTATGCAGCGTTTCTAAAAAGTGAAACAGCCCGTTGGATTCAAATTCAAGAAGAAATAGGACTGGATGTTTTAGTGCATGGTGAATTTGAGCGGACGGATATGGTTGAGTACTTTGGAGAAAAGCTAGAAGGTTTTGCCTTTACAGAAAAAGCATGGGTTGTATCCTATGGTTCACGTTGTGTCAAACCACCAATTATTTATGGTGACGTCGAGTGGACAGCCCCAATGACCGTGAAGGAAGTAGAAGCGGCACAGCAATTAACGTCTAAGTATGTGAAAGGGATGTTAACAGGTCCTATTACAATCTTAAATTGGTCTTTTGTCCGCGATGATATTTCACGTGAACAAGTAGCCAACCAACTAGCCTTAGCACTAAGAGAAGAGATTGCAGCGTTAGAAGATGCAGGCATTGCCATTATTCAAGTAGATGAACCGGCATTACGTGAAGGATTGCCATTACGTAAAGAAAAATGGGCTGATTATTTAGCATGGGGGGTAAATGCCTTTAAGTTAGCAACTTCTAGTGTGAAGAATGAAACACAAATCCATACGCATATGTGCTATTGCGAGTTTAATGACTTTATTGAGCCGATTCGTGCCCTTGACGCAGATGTGATTTCAATCGAAACGTCTAGAAGTCATGGGGAGTTGATTCAATCTCTTAAAAAAAATCCATATGAACTTGGTATTGGTTTAGGAGTGTATGATATTCATAGTCCACGTGTACCAAGTCTAGAAGAAATCAATGCAATTTTAAACGATAGTTTAGAAATTATTTCAAAAGAACAGTTCTGGGTGAATCCAGATTGTGGTTTAAAAACACGTCATGAAGAAGAAACCATTGCATCGCTAAAAAATATGGTGTCAGCCGCTCGGAAACTACGCCAACAGCAACAACAAACTGTTTAAATCTAATCTAAACAATTAAATAAAGGGCCTTTTCCATTTTTGGAAAGGCTCTTTGGTTTGTTTAATTAACTGAACATCACCACGTAGGTATATGTGCATAAAATGATTAGTGCACGAAAATGGAGGTGTGATGTTCAAATATGATGTATTTCAATCATTACTATAGAAATAACCCTTACAATACTTATGTACCGATATCGGAGTTAAGCAGGGTAGGAGCAAAGGTTACTTGGGATGAAAAACAAAAGGTTTTTAGAGTCACAAGTGATTATCATCTAATAAAGGTTGAAAACCAACAATTAAGGCAGAGGATAACAGAGTTAACTGCGCTAGTAACGAATCGTAGCTTAAGGGCTAATGACCAAAACTGGGAAATGCACTTAGCTGACCAGGGAAATACCAATTATTCAACTGCTACAATGCCAGTAGATTTAACATTATTGACGTTAAAGAAAGATCCATTTAATAATGCTTCCTCCCTGTTTAGCGTGAATCAGAATCAGTTGTACTCGGTTGAACGAATTTCGAAAAAAATTCTTTCTGCTACCGACTTGGACACTTATAAAGAGAAATGGGATTTTTCAACAGAAAACCAGGATGCCTTTCTTGATTTGATAGCAAGAGACGGAGTGGTTTACGCATCAACTATGAATAAACTTTATGCGATTCAGGATAACGGAAACGCTCCACTGACACTCTGGACCGTTGATACCTTTGCGAACAGGCTTTTAATAGACCAAAATACATTGTTTTATTACACCAAAACCACCGAGGGTCTGGATGCGATTGGTACAGTAGATATAAAAACGGGTCAAAAGAAATGGAGTTATCCCCTTAAATTCCAAGAGCAAATCGAAGGAGTTTTTGTTGCTGGCGGAGATAGACTGTATGCCAATATACGGAATCCAGTGCAAATGACATCCAAAATGTATGCATTCGATTCCTCTTCCGGCACTGTTCTCTGGACATTTGATCTTGATTCAAGCTTGCCTATTTACGGAGCTCCTGTCTATAAAGAAGAGAAGCTTTACTTCGAAACGAAAAAAACAACTAGAACCATTTGGGCATTGGATGCTGCAAGCGGAAGAACATTATGGAAGTTTAGTCCAACGGGTATGTTTACACAGCCTCTGTCTGTAACGAATGATTCTTTAATTGTCCTGGATGAAATCAATATTATGGCGATTGATAAAAATACTGGAGTACAAAAATGGAAGACCATGTACGCAGAGCAGTTCGTTGCCGGGGGACTACAGACCATTAGAGGGTCAAGCGGTATGGTTGTAGCCTCAGACAGAATTATTTTGGGAAATTACAACAAGATAAAATTCTTTAATTCAGCAACTGGGCAGCTCATTTATTCAACTCTTCAGCTTACACCTACTACAGGCGCATCTGGTCTACGGCCAATCGGCGTCATTAAAGATACTATTTTTGTATCGGAGACTAATCAATTTCTCTATACGTACGCTGTTCCAAAAATAAGCCAGCTAGATACAGAAAAGCCAACGGCAACGATCGATTTACCAGCAGTCAGCCAGCTTTCTGTTCAGGATGGGAAGAATCAAATTAAAATTCCAGTTACAATAAGTGAAACGGCAGAAATGGATGTTACCATTGTTGATGAAAGCGGCCTGGTAGTTCAGACCATCGGCTGGGGACGCCACTTGAAGGGTACATCCAATTTTTATTGGGATGGAAAAAACAGCCGGGGCTTTAACGTGATCCGTGGGAATTACTATCCAGTTATCAGGCTTACAGATCTTGCAGGAAATATGAATGTGTATGAAGCACGTGATAAATTAATTCAGATTACAGAGGGTTTTGGTTTGACTGTAAAAAATTCTAACCTGCGTACGGCGGCTACTACTCAAAGTACAATCCTTCGGACCATCCCTGCCGGTTCAGAAGTGATCATAAAAGGGGAGACTGGTGATTGGTATCAGGTAGAGTACAGGATTGTTACGGCGGTGCTAAATGGATATGTCTCCAAGCCGTTAATCAAAGTTCCATCCAATCAGGAGATTCAAGCAATCGAAAATGCTAAGACAAGGACAAACGTCAATGTTAGAACCTATCCTGGAACTCAGTATGATACAAAGATCGTGCTCCCGATGAATACAGATATAAAAATTTATTCCGCAATCGGAGACTGGTATTCAATAGAATACAAGAAAGACAGCATGACTTTGGATTCTGGGTATGTAGCAAAATTTACTATTACCCTTCCAACTGTATCAACTTATGAATACACCGTTATTGCTGGCGATTCTCTCTGGAAGATTGCCCAGAAGAATGGTGTAACGATTGACTCCATCGTCAAAGCCAACAACCTCGATCCCAATCAACCTCTTTATATTGGCCAAAAACTGACTATAGTTAAATAATACTTGTGAAAAAAGAGGGCAAACGTGCTCTCTTTTTCGTTCGATGAAATTTTATTTACGCTTCTTTTTATCCAAATTTTAGTCTGCTGGTTATGAAAAAGCAAATTGCCTAAAAGATATAATAAATTTGCCCAGTCTAACGACTGGGCATAATTTAATATCAATGTTTTAATCTTCCTCAAACCATAATGGTGTCTTATCATCAGGGTCTCCATTGTAATTTATCTTAATTTCCTCGCCTGCCTTAATGTCGGTATAGGCATAAAATTTGATTATTCCTTTTTTAAATTTTCTTTTAAAAATGGCATTAGGTGTGCTGGAATGATTAAATAGTGACCCGACTCCTAATGCTAATGCACAGTCATCATAATTTGTTCCCCACCAGAAGACATAGTTTATTAACTGGGTTTTTTTCAAATACTTATACTCATCTTTAGGGAATACAATGACGGGTGACACCTCTAGAAGTTCATCCTTCTTAATATCACGAGTCGCGAAAATCCCTCTCCCGTATTGAGATTGCTTAACCTCCAGCATATTTCTGTTTACCTCCATTTTACAAACATCTCAGTTGCAGTTTTTTTATTAAGGTATGAAAAAGGGCGGTGTTTGGTTTGGGTCAATTAGGGAGGTGCAAGTTCATAGAGGAAAAAAACCAAGTTAATGTGAAGAGACTAACTTGCCATCAGTGAACTTATTTTTGTAAGTGGTTTACCAAGATGTTAGTTTTGCAATTGTCCAAAAAAATTATCATAATAATTATTTAATTGACTAATGGTTAATATTCCTAACTGGTATACAATATAAGTGAAATCGGACAATTTAATCTCGGTTATGTTAAAAATCCTGTGAAAAAGGGAAGCTGGGTCAATGAAACCATGGTTGATTTGCCAAGTGCACCCGAGTTGGACGAACTACTAGCACCTGATCAAGGGATAGAACGATTGTAGCAAAGCTGAAAATATTAAAGGCTGACAGGAAGCATGCTGTCAGCCTCTTTAGATTAGCAAAATAGTTGAATATCTTGTTAACAGTTATAATGATAGTGGAGTTGATTAGGATGAATGCGAAGGAGATATCCACACGGATCGATGTTCTTGATTATTTACGGGGATTTGCCCTAATGGGGATTATCCTGGTTAACATCATTCCATTATTGTCGGTTAAGTTACCAATTCCCAGCACCTCTGATGCATCGTACTTGAGGTTTTTATACTTATTTGTGGAAGGTCGCTTTTATACGATCTTTACCTTTTTGTTTGGTGTGGGGTTTTATATATTTATCTCCAGGGCAAATGCGAAGGGGAAAAATGGCTATGTTTTGTTTTTACGGCGAATCCTCGTGTTGTTTATCTTTGGATTAGTTCATGTGCAATTTCATCCAGGGGAAGCATTAACGGTTTATGCTATTTGCGGTCTGATTATTTTACCTTTTTATAAAGCTAACAAGGTTGTAAATCTTGTTTTTGGAATGGTCATGTTGCTCGTCCTAAGTTTGTATGCTCAGAAAATGTTTATGGTGGTTCCTTTGATGTTGTTAGGAATCGCCGCCGGGCAGTACCGGCTCTTTGAACGAATATCAGATCAATGGAAAGTGACAGCTATTTTCACAGGGGGGATGTTTGTTTTATGTGTGGCAGGACTTATTTATCAATATCAGCATGCTCCGTTTGCATTTGGATCAGGTGGTGAGTCCATAGAAACGCAGCAATTCTTACGGATTGGAATCACGATTGGTCCAATTGTCTCTGCTTTTTATATCGGGCTGATGATTTTGCTTCTGAATTGTCCTGTTGTCCGGAAGGTTCTGTCACCTTTAAAGAGCTATGGACGGATGGCGCTGACAAATTATGTTTCACAAACAATCTTAATCCTAGTTGCGGGGAAGATGCTGGATTTATTCGATCATATCACTAATTTACAATCACTTTATTTTTGTTTAGCTATTTATGTGATTCAGTTGACTTTCAGTTCAATTTGGCTGCACCACTTCAGCTTCGGCCCATTGGAATGGGGGTGGCGCACGATGACCTACTTCGAATTCCCGCCAATGCGAAAAACTAGAGTATAGAGAGCAAACGCCCACCTCTTGATGGGGAATGCTAAAGAAATGTCAGTCCTCCAATGTTTAAAACTGGAGGACTGACTCGATTTTTGTTACAGCTTATGTCTGGAGACAATGTTATTTTTCAATATCCACATCGTGTTCCTTTGCTAATTTATCCAATTTAGTTTGATAATTACGAATATGTTTTCGCGCGTCAGCCAACATATCATTGGCTTTTTGGATCAAATTGGCATCTTGTTCTTCTAATGCCTGTTTAATTATTGCAAAGGCTTTAAACTGTATATCCGCTCCTTCAATATATATTTCGTGGATTTCTCTTACCTCATCTGTTTTAATCTTTACAGAATCTAGAGCTTTAATAAATTCGTTGTAATTTGGAATAACATCATTATTTAAGACATCGTACATTGTTTGATCATCCTGATAGTTTGTACCCGAGACCCCTTCATAGGCTGAAACGGCAGCCCTCTCTAATTTCCCCGCTTCCTTCATTTCTTTATTTACATAATTAAGTAAATCATCTTGCACAGGATCATTAGAGCATCCAGACAATAAAATCAAAATGGGTAGGAATATAGCCAATATCCATTTTTTCACTACATTCACCTCCTAATGCCCAATTTATGAGGGTTAGGAAGTCCATTATGAGTGTGGAAAATATTATTTTATTAATCATCACGTGGCTTTATATAGTCTTGTTTAGGAAATTCGGCTCTTCAGTAAATGTTTTACTTTGGTAATCTCACTGAAAAAGTTTCTCAATTAGACGTTGGCTTCAAAATTCAGAATGTTATAATCAAATTCAGAATTTATTGATAATGATTTTCATTATCAATAATGGAACGCTAGAATTATAGAAATGATGGGGTTTGTTATTGACCGTGCGACAGCAGTTGGCGGAGAAATTGGTGCAAAGGAAATTATTGAAAATGAGTTAGTTAAAAAAACTGCTGCCTTTAAGAATGATAAGATTATCTACCTAAATGCAGACACATGGTACCTAAGCGGTGGAGGCTTAAAATCTGTCAAAGCAATGGCCAAAGAAATAGAGGCAGCATTATAAAACAAGAAACAACCCCACAAACGCTTGGACTTAAGCTCCGAACGTTTGTTATTATGACCTAAAGCAGCTCAAATTGTCCGTGTAGGACGGACAATAGGGCTAAGTGTCTTTCGGTGGTGCCTGACACCATTTTGTAAAATACTTCTTTTCTTTATCGAAAAACTCTGTAAAATGGAGATTAAGAGTATAATAGATGTGTTTGGAGAGATCTCTATGTCGAAGAGTTTCCCGATTTTTACGAAAGAGAATGAATCTGTGGTTTATAATCCGGATGATTTAATTGACTTATTTCTTGACTGTACCGCAGACGCGATTTGTATGGTCGATATGGAGAATCGGTTTATTCGAGTGAACCACGTGTATACGAAGATATTTGGCTATACAGAGGACGATGTCATCGGAAAAAGAGTTGAAGAATTTCCCAATCCTGACATTGTGCATGATATTATTGAATCAGTCAAGAGTGGTGAAGCATATCCTGATATGGTTACCCAAAGATACCATAAAGACGGAAGCATACTTGATATTGCTGTTTCCTATTCTCCCTTTCGAAATTCATGTGGGGAAATTATTGCTGTTATTGCAATCTTTCGCGATATAACAGAGCATATAAATATTGAAAGAGAATTAAAAAAAACACGTGAACTGTACAAGCTTATAACTGAAAATACATCGGATATGATTAAGGTCTATTCGAGAGATAAAAAGATTGTCTATGCATCTCCTTCTCATGAAAACGGAATTGGATATACTCCTGACCAGTTAATAGGTAAAACCGTATACGATCTTATCATGCCAGAGGAAATAGACCATTTTGACAGAGTTTATCAAAGGTTAATAGAAACAAAGGAACCTCAACTGCTACAAACAAAGTTGCAAACAGGTAATAAGGAAGTAATATACTCGGAGACCACTATTTCTCCAATTTTTAATGAACAAGGAGAAATTGATTCCTATGTGACGGTGGGAAGGGATATTACAGACCGGGTAAAAAATGATGATGCCCTCCGAAATTTAGACCGGCTTTCGATTATTGGCCAATTGGCTGCTGGAGTTGCTCATGAAATACGAAACCCATTGACTTCGTTGAAAGGGTTTTCAAAGCTTTTGAAAGATACTAGGAACCAAGAAAAACAAAGTGATTATTTATCAATCATCATGAACGAATTAGATCGTATTGATATGATTGTGAATGAATTTATGTCGTTGGCGAAACCTCAAGCCATTCAATTTGATCAAGAAAATCTAAATTCAATCTTAGAAAGCACGGTTAATATACTTCATCCACAAGCTTTATTACATAATGTGCAAATAATCAGCCATTATCAAAAGGATAATATTGATTTGCTTTGTAATCCCAATCAGTTGAAACAGGTTTTTGTTAATTTTTTAAAAAATGCAATTGAATCGATGCCGTTTGGTGGAAATGTGAATATTCATGTGCAAAGGATAGAAGGCAAACGAGTGCAGATTAGCTTTTCGGATGAAGGGATGGGCATTGACGGCGAACTTATGCGCTATTTGGGAACTCCCTTCTATACAACCAAGGATAAAGGAATCGGACTTGGCCTAACCGTCAGCAACAAAATCATCCAGGAACATAATGGTACTATGAAAATCGACAGTCAACCTGGGAAAGGCACCACTGTAAAAGTTGAACTGGAATGCTTTTAATAAGGATGTAAAAAAAGGGTGTCAGGCATCATTAAGGGACAATTGTCCCACGTGGTGCCTGACACCCTTATTTGGTGTAACGATTTGCATAGCTAGAAGCAACAAAGGCATTTGGTTTGATTTTCGGTTCAACCCCCATTGATTCGATTCTCGTTACCATTTCTTTTACAAACTCACTCGTCTTGTTTCGTTTACCAGCACCGATATCAATGTGTCCTTCCATTGTGAAGGTTGCTCCTTTATATATATAGGGGAGGACAAGATTGATCAACTCATTTTTCCTTTCTTCGTTGAACATCGATACAATTTCCTCAGTTAACGACAATTCAAGGGAAATCCGTTCATGTAAGTGAGTCATTTTTCTTGGAATAATGACTTTCCTTATGCACGCCCATACTCCTTTTCCTTTATTTTGAATCACAATTCCTGTGATAAAAACAGTTGTGGATCTATGGACTTGAGAATCTGTGCCAACCATTAGTCGGTAGTTCCCACTTGGGTCTAACTTCATGAATGTTACAATCCGTTCAAAGACTTGTTCGAACGACAGTCCATTCTCCTGAAGATTTTGAAACAAATCGTGATAAGCCCCGTTTTTTTTCATCTTGAAGCACCACATCTTTCCTTTCCAACTAAAAAAATTTAGTCTCGACTCTTACTCCTATCTTATGGAAAGTGATTTATTGTCGTGCAGCCATTGAAAGTATTTGATCTTTATTGAAATGTATGTAGATAGGTGAGCAAAAATGCATGGGTGTGACACCTTAGGGTGTCAGGCACCGTCCGTGGACAAACGCTTCATTTGTCCGTCATGGGAGGACAGAGCGAAGGCTGCTCGGTATTGATTCGGTTTTGAATTATGCCCAATTAACAACGGAAAATGGAATCTGCTAACCTTATATAGAAATTAATAGCGTTGGAACAACCTTTTTTCTAAAAACAATTATTTGCCTAACAATATTTGTGCCAGTCCATCATTAGATAAAGAAACGGGATTTTATCTAGATAGGGATGGATGGAAATGGCAAAGAGAAACCGAGGGAAAACAATCAGCTACCTGCCTTCAAATGGCCGGGGAACCTGCCCGCTGTGTGAAAGGACAAGAATCAAGCTACTATATCCGCATACAACAGAAACAAACCAAACCATCAAAGTTTGCAAGAACTGCCGGGATAAATAAACAATGGTGTCAGGCACCGCTCGTGGACATTTGTCCTTTTGCAGTGCCTGACACCTTTTTCTTTTTTTGGTGATATCGGGCAAAGGGGGTCATACACTCATTTTTTAAAAGGATATTAACACTAATTGTCGAATAAACTTAACTGTAGTGCAATTAGCCTAAAGTGGTTGTGAGCGTGTAGTCCCAAATAAATAGATGTTAAAGGGGTGGGATGATGGTGAAACGGATTGTAAAACAGCATGAATTAAATTTTTTGAAGCGGGAGCTAAGGTTCTTAGAAGATTCAGAGATTCTGCCTGCAGGAAAGGCCAATGAAATAGATGAGATTTACGAGGTACAGAGACTTTCTTTCACAAAAACACTTTTGTATGTGGGTTCTATTTTGATTGGCGCGGGGGTACTCAGTTTTATCGCGAGTAATTGGGATGAGATTGGAAAAACAGCGAAGCTCCTATTAATCATCGCGTTGTTCGTTGCCAGTAATCTGGCAGGATTTAAAATGGAAAGGAACTATCCAAAGACATCTAAAAGCCTTTATTATGTAGGTGTTCTTGTGTTCGGGGCGGGGATTTTTCTTGTGGAGCAAATGTTTCATCTCGGAACAAATTCACAAAATGCTTTTTTATGGTGGTCGCTTGGCATTTTGCCATTAGCATGGGTATTACGGGATAAATGGATCCTACTAGCATCTTCCCTTTTTGTCCTCAAATACATGCTGGATGGACAATATCTCGAAGGGGTAAATATCCCGTATTGGACACTGCTTTGGATTGCCGCCATTTATTTACTTAATGAAAAAATACGTTTCTCAAAAGTGACGGGCTTTATCGCTGGCATATTGTCGCTAGCATTTATCGGGACGGTCATTAGCTTTTTTGTCAACCGCTATGACTATACTGATTTTCCTTACGTGTATGGATTAATCTATTTGGTCATAGGCGTGGCTCTAGTCCTCTTAAGAGGGAAAATTAGAGACATTTACGTTGTCTTGGGATACATCGTTCATGGTGCCGCAGCGCTATTGTTATCTTTTGAAGATACCTGGCCAATGGATTGGATGTATATTCCTTTTTCGGTCATCTATGTGCTCTATGTATTGTACTTAATTAAAAAAGGAAGTTTGCTCAGTATCATTATTTTATGCGTGATGATCTTCCGTTTTTACTTGGATTTATCCTTTGAATTCTTGCCAAAATCGTTCGTATTTATTATTGGAGGATTCCTGCTCCTAGGTTTCGGTTTTTATTTTGAAAAACAAAGGAAAAAAGGGGTGAGTGTGCATGAATAAGCGAGCAAAGCAGTTAGTTTTGGCTTGTTCGGTGCCGGTGCTTATTTTGTTAGGCATGTGCTTCGCGCCCCTCTATACCATGTTAACGGGGGAGGAAATGATTCTCCAAACGAAACCGGTGGACCCATCCGACCCTTTTAGAGGCGATTATGTGACCCTTCAATATGAAGCTGAAGAGGTCCCAATATCATTGTTGGAAAAAGCAGTGGTCACAAGATTGCAGAACAAGGGGGGACAGTTCGACGTATACGTCCTGATGGCGAAAAAGAACGGAGTCCACACCCCCATTAAAGTCAGCCTTGAAAAACCCGATAACGGATTATTCCTAAAAGGAACAATAAACTATATTGATAAAGACAACCAAGGACAAGAAATTGCTCTCATTGAGTACAATCTGGATAAATACTTCCTAGAGGACAACACCGGGGCAGAATGGGAAAAAGCCTCTGCTAAAGGAGAAATACTAGCCAAACTAAAAGTAAACAACGGCTATGCCGTCCTGACCGATATCACAACCAAGTAAAAGTTGGTGTTAGAAAATTAGTGTTAAAAAGTTGGTGTCAGGCACCACATGTGGACGAAACTGTCTTTTGTCCATGTGGAGAGGACATTGGTCTTTCTCGGTGCCTGACACCTTCTTGCATTACTAATGTTAACTTAAATTAAAATTATGTTGACAATACAACAATTAACCATATATTTTAATATTATAACAATAAATATTGGGGTGGGAGAATGAAGACAAAATTAAGAGCGTTGGATATAACACTAGTGGGGATGTTTGTGGCGTTGATGGCGATTGGGGCAAACATAACCTCCTTTGTACCTTTTATGGTGGTGGGAGGAGTTCCAATTACACTCCAAACCTTCTTTGCTATCTTGGCTGGGGCTATATTAGGGAGCAGGTTAGGATCGATAGCGATGACGGTTTATATGCTAGTTGGCTTTGTGGGCGTTCCTGTTTTTGCCAAATTTGGGGCAGGCCCATCGACAATTTTTAGTCCTACCTTCGGCTTTATTCTATCGTATATTTTTACAGCGTTTATCATTGGAAAAATCGTTGAGAAAAAGAAAACTGTCGTTGCCTTTATCATCGCCTCCTTAATCGGAATGGTTGTAAACTACTTCTTCGGTACAAATTGGATGTACTTTGCCTATAAGCTTTGGGCAGCAGCACCAGAAGGATTCACCTATAAAATGGCCTGGTTATGGATGGTTGTTCCACTTCCAAAAGACATAATTTTAGCCGTCCTTGCCGGAATCATGGCCCACCGACTAGAAAAAACCGTCCTATCAAAAGGGCAATTTAAACATTTAAAACGTGTTTCCTAAGGCTATCAAGTTATAAACAAACTAAGGGTGTCAGGCACCGCTCGTGGACATTTGTCTTTTAGCGGTGCCTGACACCCTTTTTTTTTTGACACTTTTTTTCGAAGTAATTGCTTGATACGAAACTTTTAGATTATTCGGATGTTATACATATAATTTAAAAGGGCATTTTGATATAATTCAGGAATAATGGATTTATATATTGATAGAAGTTATGACAGAATGGGTGATTACAATCATCAGGTCACGATTGAGAAGCTTAAATACCCTGCGTAATCAGATTCTAGCTGTTTTTTTGTTTGTTATGATGATTGTTCTTGCCATTGTTTCCATTATGGTATACAACCAGGTTGGAACTTTAATGAAGGACAATGCAGAGGAACAAATTCAGCAAACAGCAGTTGAAGCAAATGGAAGAATGGAAACATTATATAGACAAGTGGACACACTGTCGAACCAATTGGCGACGAATGGTACCGTCCAGCAGCTACTGTTAGGGATCGTTGACGGGGATATCATGGATTTCGCCAAGCAGCAATCGTTAATCAAAGTCATCAATAATTTCTACGCCTACTCGGATGGGATTTCCAACTTTGAACTATTTACATCTAAGGGGAAAAGAATTTATCCCTTTGATAATAAGCACTTATCTAACCGCATTCAACCGAGATGGATAGAGGTAGCGGATAAAGAAAAAGGACGATTAGTATGGGTTGGAAAAGACCCGGCCAATACCAATTATTCTTATGCCATTAGAAGAGTGAGTTTAATAGACCGTTGGTTTTCAAACGGGGGATATTTGGTTGTTCGGATCACTAACAGCTATTTTCAAGTAAAAGAGAACATAGAGGAACATGGAGAAGAGGGGTATATGATGCTCCTTGATCGAGATCTTGCTCCAATTACTGATAATTATGGAATTGATATTCAGAATATGCTTCTAGAAGGACAAAAAGCCGTTACCATTAATAAAAAAGAGTTCATGATAGTAAAGGAATCATCTAAACTGACGGGCTGGACATTGGTTATCCTAAAGCCGACGAGTTTCCTTTCAGAACGTGTCTCAGCGGTACGTTCCCTTATTTTACTATCAGGTGTAATCGGATATATCATTTTCTTTGTCTCTTCTATTTTTTTGGCGACGATGATCACGAGGCCAATTAAGCGACTAACCAATACAATGAAGAAAGCTAAAATGGATGAATTAAAGATAAATCCTGGAAGTTCCGCGTCGTTGGAAATTATTGAACTTAATAATACTTACAACCAAATGGTCGAAAACACGAATCACCTAATACAAGAGGTGTATGAAAAGGAACTGTTGCGGAGTAGAACTGAATTGAAAGCGCTTCAATCCCAAATCGATCCTCATTTTCTTTACAATACATTAAATGCCCTCTACTGGTCATTAGAAGAAAAGGGAGAAGAGGATTTGGCTGGGACAGTCATTGCGATGTCAGAGCTTTTCCGCTATACAATTGGAAACAAAAATAGTGGCGAATGGGTAACCATTCACGATGAACTTGAACATATTGAACGCTATTTACAGCTGATGAAAATGAGGCTGGGTGACCGATTGATATGGTCTATATCGGTGCTGCCAGAATACATAGATATAAAAATACCAAAGCTTATCATTCAGCCTTTAGTTGAAAATGCAATAATCCATGGAATTGAGAAAAAGAGAAAGCAAGGTGCCGTCCTTATCCATGTTGAAAAAGTGGACGACTCCTCAAATATAAAGATAACCATAAAGGACAATGGTTCAGGAATGGAAGCGGAAATACTTTCACAAATTAACCACGCGATAGAAATGGATGATGAGTCCTCGTTTAAAGGGATGGGGATGGCACTTACCAATGTGAATAAAAGAATTCGACTTTATTATGATCAATACAATTTGAAGCATCTTTACCTAGATAGTGAACAAGGCAAGGGAACAATGGTTACATTTGAAATTCCAGAGCTGAGGAGGTAAATAACAGATGTCTACCAAGACTATTTTAATCGTCGATGATGAGCAAACAACAAGGCAAGGCTTGAAAAAAACACTGGAAATATGGTCCGCGGGAAAATATGAAATAATAAGTGCAAATGATGGACCTGAGGCATATGAGCTATTTGGCAAACATAAAATCCACCTTCTAATCACAGATGTTTGCATGCCTGAGATGGATGGTTTGAAACTGTTGAAAAACATTAAGGATAGAGGATATAAGCCCGTTGTGATGATTATTTCTGGACATCCTGATTTTGAATATGCTCAGGAAGCAATTCGTCTTGGAGTAATTAATTATCTCCTGAAGCCGTTAAGTAAACAAAAGCTAATTGAAGCGGTTGAGCAGGCGTTGGAAACAGAAGCTAACATCGAGAGGGCAGACCATCTAGAAAAAGTCGCCGATCAAAAGCTACTGAATGTGGATGCTCGGAATGACCTCTCGAATTCTCTAATAAAAGATGCAATTTCATACATAAATAAAAATTTAAATAGGCAGGTCAGCTTAAAGGAAGTGGCTGATACCGTCCATTTAAATGCCAGTTATTTCAGTGTTTTGTTTAAAGAACAAACCCGTTTGACATTTAGTGAATACCTGACGAGAAAAAGGCTGCAAATGGCCAAAAACCTGTTATTGACTACGGATGCACATGTCGAAGATATCGCCCAGCAGGCAGGCTATCAAACAGCTAAGTATTTCATTAAAATCTTTAAGGATTATGAGGGAATTACACCAAGCAAATACAGAAAAGTGGCTGTCCTTGACGAAGCACCTATCCAAAAATAGTGGAATTTCCCCCAATCGCGGTTACCTTACCGTGATTTTTTATTAGTGCTAAAATTCAGTATGTAAGCGAAAACAATTCACTGGGGGTTTTGAAATGTTTAAGAAAGCGTATACATTGTTACTAGTACTTGTACTTCTTCTTACAGCTGGTCTTGCTGGCTGCAGTGGTTCTGACAAGGCTAGCAATGAGAGCAGTTCCAAGAAAACGATTAAATTCATGCACCTTTGGCCTGCTGGAAGCTCCAAACAACAAAACTTGATCGTGTCAGATATTATTAAGCAATACGAGGCAAATCATAAGGATGTAAAAATTGAGGTTGAAGTACTTGAAAATGAACAATACAAGAACAAAATGAAAGTTCTTTCCTCATCTAACGAGCTTCCAGATGTAGGTTTTACATGGGCAGCTGGATATATGACTCCTTTCGTTAAAGGAAAGCTTTTTTCACCACTTGATGATGTATTATCTGGCGGTTTGAAAGACTCTTTCGTTAGTGGAACAACAGAAGCATATGCGTTAGACGGCAAAACTTATGGCCTTCCACTAGAATTAAACATCGCTCCTATTTATTACAATAAAGAAATCTTCAAAAAATTTAATCTCGAAGTACCTCAAACTTACAGTGAATTCACAAATGTTGTGAAAACAATTGCTAGTAAAGGTGTAGCACCAATTGCACTTGGAAATAAAGATCGTTGGACTGGATCTCTATGGTATATGTATCTTGCAGACCGTTTAGGTGGTTCTGAGGTTTTAAACAAGGCAATCGATCGTACTGGTTCATTTGACGATCCTGCCTTAGTAGCAGCTGCAGATGAAATTCAAAAACTTGTAAAAGAAAATGCATTCAATAAAGGATTTAATGGTTTGTCTAATGATGAAGGAAAATCAGAATTCTTAAATGGAAAAGCTGCTATGTACCTAATGGGGACATGGGAACTTCCGAACTTCACGACAAATGAAGAAATTCCACAAGCATTCCGTGACAATGTTGGATTCTTTAAATTCCCAACAGTTGAAGGCGGTAAAGGGAACATCGACAGCTGGGTTGGCGGTCCTGGGGTCGGCTTGTTCGTATCTGAAAACTCAAAGGTTAAGCCTGAAGCAAAAGAATTTGTTAAATTCTTTGTTGAAAAATGGGGAGAGCAATCTGTTGAAAAAGCAGGTGTAATTCCAGCTACTAAAGTTGATACTGCCAAAGTTAAATTACCACAACTTTATATTGATGTATTAAACGAATTGAATAAAGCTAGCAATCTAACATTATTCGCAGATGTTCAAATGAGTGCATCTGTTGCTGAAACACATTTGAATCTAATTCAATCACTGTTCGGGAACGAAGTGAATCCAAAAGATTTTGCTAAACAACACGAAGATGCGTTAAAGGCTGACGAAGGCAAATAATCGCAACTTAGAAAAAAGGGGCATATATCTTTACTTTTGGTATGTGCCCCTTCATTTTTATCCTGTTTGCAAAGGAGTTGAATCGTAATGAATAGAGTTATGTCTAATAAAAAGATAGTTGCTCTGTATATCACACCAGCGCTTTTTCTTATCCTTGCCTTGATTTATGTCCCAATTGTCCAAACCGGATATTTCGGCTTAATGAAATGGAATGGAATCGGAGAGATGGAATTCATTGGATTAAAAAATTATGCCCATCTGATACAGGATTCCTTGTTTTGGAAGAGTGCCTACCACTCCTTAATACTGGCAGTTTTTTCAACACTTAGCTTGATTGGTTATTTATTCATCTCGATGATATTGGCAGGCAAAATAAAAGGAGCAGATTTGCTTAGAAAAATCTATCTGATTCCCATGCTGCTTGCATCTGTTGCCATTGCGCAACTCTGGCTGAAAATTTACCACCCTACAAATGGAATTCTAAATAGTGTTCTGGTTTCACTTGGAGTTGAAAATCCACCCGCATGGCTAGCTGAACCAGGTATCGCGCTATACGCAATTATCGTTCCGATTATCTGGCAATATGCAGGCTTTTATATTTTGATCTATTATGCAGCATTGAAAAACATCCCGGATTCCCTTGAAGAAGCTGCGAGAATTGATGGCGCTACGCCACTTCAAATTGCATTAAAAATAAAAATTCCATTAATCATGAATGTAATCAAGGTAACGATTGTTCTTGCAGTTGTCGGATCATTGAAATATTTCGACTTGATTTATGTCATGACTGATGGAGGTCCAAACAATTCCAGTGAGGTTATGGCCTCATATATGTACCATAAAGCATTTAAGGGCTTTGACTTTGGGTACGGAAGTGCTATTGGTTTCTTCTTATTAATCATCTGTTTAGTTGTAACGTATATCATAAGGAAACTTACCACACAGAATGACGATATTTATTAAAAGAGGGGGGATTTAGGTGAATACGGTGAAAACGACTGGATCTCCGGTAATCATAAATAAGGAAAAATCGAACCTAGCGAAGAGCCCATTCCTTAATCGCGCAGCCTATGGAATTATGTACCTATTCCTTATTATCGTAGCAATTTTTCAAATCTTTCCGATCATCTGGTTATTTCTTTTCTCATTGAAAAATAACCAAGAAGTTTTTAATATGTCCCCCTTTTCCTTGCCAGCACAGCCAAAGTGGGAGAATTACCAAAAGGTTTGGACAGAGGGGAACATTAGCCAATACTTTTTCAACAGTATCACCTACACGGTAGTAGCGGTTGTAATGACTGTTATTTTAGCAAGTATGGTAACATTCGCCCTTACGAGAATGAACTGGAAGGGAAGTAAATTGGTGTTGGGCTTATTCATGGTTGGACTAATGATTCCGGTCCATTCCACACTGATTCCTTTATTCAATACTTTTACAAAAATAAACCTGATTGATAATCCGCTTTCCGTCATCTTCGCCTATACTGCCTTTAATCTGCCGATCACAATTATGATATTGCTTGGATTTTATGAGGCACTGCCAAGAGAGGTAGAAGAGGCTGCTGTAATGGACGGAGCTTCGATTAATCATATATTTTTCCGAATTACTCTGCCAATGACTGCACCAGTTATTGCAACGGCAGCGATTATTAACATGATTTACAACTGGAATGAATTTGTTTTCGTCAACACATTTATTAGTTCAGACAGCTTTAAAACGCTGACAGTTGGAATTCAGAACTTTATCGGTCAATATACAACGGACTGGGGTGCAATTGGTGCAACACTTGTTATTAGTATCCTTCCAATTCTGATTGCATTCTTAATCTTGAGCAACCGAATTGTCGAAGGAATTGCTTCGGGTTCAGTTAAAGGCTGATTTATTAAAATCTAGCAACCTATGAAAATAGGATGGAAGGTATTGATGGAAACTAGGGATTAGAGGTGAAAAACCGTGCAACTTGGAAAAACGATGGGGAAACTGTTCACTTTTTGTGAGTGGATCATGAGGCTTGCATACGTGAATCTATTATGGTTTTTCTTTTCCCTGGCAGGATTGGTTCTCCTAGGAATCATGCCGGCAACGGTGGCTCTTTTTACGATCGTTCGAAAATGGCAGTTGAAAGAAACCGACCTCCCCATTTGGAAAACGTTTCTTTCCGTTTACAGACAAGAATTCAAAAAGTCAAATGGATTGGGTATATGTATTGGATTGAGTGGGGCATTTATCATTTTTGACTTTCTTTACTTGAGAACAGTAGGAGGAGCGCTCCAATTTGCCTTGTTCATTCCATTACTGATGATCACAGGATTTTATGTACTTACCCTTGTTTATATATTTCCAGTCTATGTCCATTTTGAATTAAAAACTTTGGATTATATAAAAAATGCCTTTTTCTTAAGCGTACTTAATTTCCACATGACCGTTTTGATGCTGGCAGCTTCAGCGGCGATCATTTTCTTGAATTTGTACCAAACAAGCTTCATCCCACTTTTTAGTGCTGTAACGATTGCTTGGATAATGATGTTTGGAGGGAATTATTGCTTTAACCGGGTGGGGGCTAGACACTAGATTTGCAGCAGCTCTTCCAACCTAAAGAAAAATGGCGCATTCCTCATGTCATTAAGAAACAGGTACAAAAATGAGCATGGATATTAGTTGATGAACAGGAGTGTTAAAAATGGCTACAATTCAAAATCCAATTTTAACGGGTTTCAATCCAGATCCGTGTATTTGCCGGGTTGGCGAAGATTATTATATTGCGGTGTCGACATTTGAATGGTTCCCAGGGGTGGGGATTTACCATTCCAAGGATCTAAAAAACTGGCGATTAGCAGCGAGGCCGCTAAACCGGTTAAGCCAGTTGAATATGATGGGGAATCCGGATTCGGGAGGAATATGGGCACCGGCACTAACCTACCGTGATGGTCAGTTCTGGCTGATTTATACGGATGTAAAGGTGGTTGAAGGTCAATGGAAGGATTGCCATAATTACCTTGCTACCTGTGAAACAATTGATGGCGAGTGGTCAGACCCAATTTATTTGAATAGCTCAGGCTTTGATCCCTCATTATTCCATGATGAAGATGGTAAAAAATATTTGGTCAACATGAATTGGGATCATCGTATGGGTCATCACAATTTTTACGGGATTTCACTTCAGGAATACAGTCCGGTAGAACAAAAGTTAGTTGGTAAGGCTGAAATTATTTTTAAAGGAACAGATATTAAACTAACGGAGGCGCCGCATTTATATAAAATTGGCGACTATTATTATCTATTAACAGCTGAAGGAGGCACGAAATTTGATCACCAAGCAACCATTGCACGCTCTAAACAACTGAGGGGTCCATACGAAGTGCATCCGGAGAACCCGCTGATCACGTCGTTCCATGCCCCGAGGATTCCTCTTCAAAAAGCAGGTCATGCTTCGATTGTACATACCCATACAGGTGAGTGGTTCCTTGTTCATTTAACTGGGAGACCATTGTCCAGAGAAGGACAGCCTTTGTTAGATCCTCGGGGCTACTGTCCACTTGGAAGGGAAACTGCGATCCAAAGACTAGAGTGGAAAAATGATTGGCCATACGTTGTCGGAGGAAATCAGCCATCTGTTGAGATAGAAGGGCCAAGGGTGGACGAAGTGAAGTGGGACAGGGACTTCCCTGAGAAAGACGAATTTGATACAGAAATGTTGAACCCTCATTTTCAGAGCTTACGGATCCCATTAGGGGAGAAAATCGTTTCATTAAAAGATAACCCTGGCCACTTGCGCCTGTACGGGAAAGAATCGTTAACTTCTAAATTCACACAAGCATTTGTGGCAAGACGTTGGCAGCATTTTACCTTTAGCGCGGAGACAAAGGTTGCCTTTACCCCGAATACCTACCAGCAATCTGCAGGCCTGGTGAATTACTATAATACACAGAACTGGACATCATGCCAGGTCACCTGGAACGAGGACAAGGGGAGAATCCTAGAACTCATGACCTGTGACAATTTTACCTTTGACCAACCGCTTCAAGGTCAAGAAATTGTCATTCCAGAGGATGTTGAATATGTGTATCTTCGTGTGGATGTGATGACGGATGTATACCAATACTCCTTCTCCTTTGATGGTGAGAACTGGTCAGTGATTCCAGTAACATTCCACTCCTACAAGTTGTCGGACGATTATATTCAAGGCGGCGGCTTCTTCACCGGCGCATTTGTAGGCATGCAATGCCAAGACACATCAGGCCAAAACCTGCATGCAGATTTTGAATACTTTAGTTACAAAAACAACAATTGATACTATTTTACATTTAAGTTTGTTGTTGATATCAAAAAAGGTGTCAGGCACCACTCGTGGACATTTGTCCACCAGTGGTGCCTGACACCGTCCTTTTTAGTTCGGATCACCCAATAATCTATTTCAGACACCTGATATAAATACGGAACCTATTTGAATCGAAGTTTGGTGGAAATTTGCTTTCCGTACGCGATGACTCTCTCGATTAGGAAGTTTTTTCGTTCTTCCGTTATGTTGAAATTGACATAACCAATACTAATAGCGCCAATTAGTTCATTTATTTGGTTAAAAATAGGGGCAGCTACTGATGATGTGCCTTTCGTTCTCTCCCCATGACTCTCCCCATAGCCCTCTTTCACTATTTGATTTAATACAATTAAAAAAGTATCTCTATCTTCTTCAGCTACTAGTTCATTTACGATTTTTTGCCTTTCAATTGAGGGCATATGGGCTAACATGACTTTATTTGCTGCTCCAATGTTAAGTGGAATACGTAATCCTAGTTGATCATATATACGGATCGGATTTTGCTGGCAGTCAATTCTCTCAACGATTAATGATTCTAGCCCCATTGGTTTACTGAAATAAATACTCTCTTCTACCTCAAGCATTAATTTTTCCATCTCGGGGCGAATTAACCCTACAAAATCAAAGGTATCATACATCTGTAAGCCGTATTCTAACCAGGTGTTCCCCATTGAATAATGTTTTAAATTTGGATCCTGTTGTATCAGTCCATGCTGCTTCATTGATTGTAAAAGACGATGCATCGTACTTACGGGTAAGTCACACTCCTTAGATAAATCAGTAATTGAAAACCATTTCTTTGTTTCATTTCCAACAAGGACTTTGATCACCTGCATGGCTCGATCGATCGTTTGCATATCTTCATCTCCTATTTAAATTAGGTATCAGTAAAAATATTAATAACTATTAATCAGTAAATTCAAAATATATTGACATGAAATTATTACTACTATAATATCATATTATAAGTTTTCCTGTCAGGGGAAATGAATTCCACTATACGGAAAAGTGAAGGGGGAAATGCTTTGGCATCATCTATGTATAAAAAACTTACCACCGTTATTGTTAAACACCCAAATGAAGCCTTTATTAATCAAGAACATTTAAAAAAGGAATGGGAAAAATTCAACTATATTCATGAACCTGATTTTTCAAAAGCACAGCATGAATTTGAACAGTTTCTTTCTATTATTAAACAGCATGTGAACCATATTGAATTTTTACCCGTGTCAGAACGTGTAGGATTAGATTCTCTCTATGCCCATGATCCCGTTAAATTTACGAAAAAGGGTGCAATTATTTTAAAATCAGGGAAAAAATTACGACAGCCGGAAGCCGAGGTGTATAAACAATTTTTAATAGAAAAGGACATTCCTATATTAGGTGAACTTACTGGTGAAGCAGTAGCTGACGGGGGAGATCTTGTTTGGCTGGATGATCGCACACTGTTAATTGGCCGTGGATATCGAACGAATGATGAAGCGATCCGCCAAATCAAGGAAATTACTAAAGGTTTAGTGGACGAATGTATCGTTGTCCAGCTTCCGCATGACCAAGGTGAGGACGAATGTCTACATCTTATGTCTTTTATTAGTATCGTAGATGATAACCTGGCTGTTATTTATTCGAGATTAATGCCAGTCTTCTTAAGACAAATGCTAATCAAGCGTGGCTTTGAACTAATTGAAGTTCCCGACGAAGAATATCATCGACTAGGCTGTAATGTCCTTGCCTTAGCACCGCGGATTTGTATGATAGTTTCTGGAAGCCCTTACACTAAGGGGAAATTAGTGGATGCGGGGGCAACCGTCTATGAATATGAAGGAAATGAAATCTCTTATTTAGGTACAGGTGGTCCGACCTGTCTCACTTGTCCTGTTATCCGTACATAATCGAAGGAGGAAAAAATATGTTTAAAACTACAATTGTCAAAACACCTGGTGAAAGCTTCATCCATGGCTTAACGACTTCTGATCTAGGGAATCCTAATTTAGAAAAGGCACTCGAGCAGCATAAAGCTTATATTGATGCACTAAAAACCTGTGGGGTAGAAGTAACCGTCCTGCCTAATCATGAGGATTTCCCAGACTCTACCTTTGTAGAAGACACGGCAGTGCTGACACCTGAGTTTGCGGTTATTTCAAACCCAGGGGCTCCTTCACGTAACGGGGAAATTTTTGAGATGGAGCCGATAATAAAATCCCATTATGAAAACATCTATTATATCAAGTCACCAGGAACCCTTGACGGCGGCGATATTTTACAAATTGATAATCATTTTTATATAGGACTTTCTGAAAGGACAAATTTGGAAGGAGCTGAACAATTAAAGCAAATTCTTGAGTTGGAACATTACCAGGCTACTATTGTTCAACTAGAAAAGTTTTTCCACCTTAAAACAGGTATTTCTTATCTTGGAAATCGTACAATTGTTGTCGCAGGTGAATTTATTGATCATCCAGATTTTAATTCCTATACAAAAATTATCGTTCCACCGGAAGAGGAATATGCAGCGAATTGTATTCGTGTGAATGACTATGTCATCATTCCAGCAGGTTTTCCTCAAACGAAGCAAAAAATGAACGAGGCTGGTTTTCGGACGATTGAGGTCGACATGTCTGAATTTCGTAAATTAGATGGCGGCTTAAGCTGTTTATCACTACGTTTTTAGGAACATTGGAGACTGCTAATAGACAAGGGGTGTGTGGGAGATGGTTGAACGAGAGGGTCAGCAGAATCAATTAAATCGATCAATGAAACGTCGTCATTTGTTTATGCTTTCGTTAGGAGGGGTCATAGGAACAGGGTTGTTTTTAAATGCTGGCTATACCATTAATCAGGCCGGAGCTGGCGGTGCATTAATAGGTTATTTATTTGGCGGGATCATTTTATACTTGGTCATGGTGTGCCTAGGGGAACTGGCTGTCCACATGCCTGTAACAGGCTCATTTCAAACATATGCAAGTAAATTTATTAGTCCTTCCGCTGGATTTTCGTTAGGCTGGATGTATTTCGTTGGTTCAGCCACAACGGCTGGGGTTGAATTTACCGCGGCAGGAATCCTAATGAAACGGTGGTTTCCTGATGTTTCAGTCTGGATATGGTGTGCTGTTTTCATCGCCCTGTTATTTGTCCTCAATGCTCTTACAACCAGAGGATTCGCAGAGGCAGAATATTGGTTTGCAGGTATTAAAGTGGTTGCTGTTATTTTCTTTATTATTATTGGTTTCGCTGCTATTTTTGGAATCATTCCATTGGCCGACCGTCCCGCACCATTTTTAGAAAACTTAGCACCATCAGGATTGTTCCCTGCAGGTTTTGTCATCCTTTTTGTTACGATGATGAATGTTATCTTTTCCTATCAAGGATCTGAATTGATTGGAATTGCTGCTGGGGAAAGCGAGGAGCCGGAAAAGAATATTCCCCGAGCCATTCGAAACGTCCTTTTTAGAATTATCGTCTTTTATCTAGCTTCTATTGTTATATTATCCGCCATTTTCCCATCTAAGGAACTGGGATTATTGGAAAGTCCATTCGTAACCCTTATGGATATGGCAGGTATTCCTTTCGCACCAGATATTATGAACTTTGTTATACTGACAGCAATATTATCGGTTGGAAACTCATGTATTTACGCGTCGACTCGTTTACTATGGGCGATGGCGCAAGATGGAATGGCTCCAAAACGGTTTGGAAAGCTATCAAAACGCAAGGTTCCATTTGCTGCTCTAGTATTTACGATGGTTTTTTCTCTATTATCCTTGCTAACTAGCTTCATTGCAGCTGACACAGTATTTGTATTGTTAATGTCGATTGCCGGCATTTCTGTTACGATTTCGTGGATCGGCATTGCCCTTTCACAGTTGTTGTTTCGGAGGAAATACCTGCAAGATGGCGGAAAATTAGAGGAGTTACAATATAAAGTCCCATTTTATCCATTAATACCAATTATTTGTATCGTATTCTGCGTTTCAATCTTAATATTCTTGGCCTTTGATCCGACCCAATTAGTCGGTTTACTAGTGGGTTTAGGATTTTTAGCCGTATGCTATATTTCCTATTATTTTAAGAATAAAAAGGACAAATTAAGTGCAAATAATGATGTGGACTATCGATAGGTTGTCACGCTAGGGTGTCAGGCACCACTCGTGGACAGTTGGCTGCATTTGTCCATCTTAGGTGGACAGTTGTGATTCACCATTTTGTAATTAATTAAAGGAGTAATCGGGTAATGAATCAGCTAAATTGGGGGAGACCAGAGGCACTTCGTGAGCTTTTGTGCGAAGTGGTGAGCTGGAGAAGCATGACATTAACAGAGGGTGAACGTAGTTTTCCTTCAAAGGTAGAAGCAAAACTACGAGGGTTGGGCTATTTTCAAGAAAATCCTACTCATTTGCTTCTTCACGATGCCGATCAGGGCAGGCGGTTTTTAACTGCTTTATATAAACATCCAAATGCAAAAGAAACCATCGTTCTCATTAGTCATTTTGATACAGTGAATACGGAGGAATATGGAGATCTAGAGGATTTTGCTTATCAGCCAGAAGAGCTAACCAACTTGCTCCATGAAAGATTGGATGGGTTACCGGAAGATGTGGTGCAGGATCTGAAATCTGGAGAATATTTATTCGGCAGAGGCACGATGGATATGAAAATGGGACTTGTGATGCATATGGGATTAATCGAAAAAGCAACTGTCGACCAATGGCCGATCAATCTTCTCTTGTTAACCGTGCCAGATGAGGAAGTAAATTCGGCGGGTATGTGTGCAGCTGTACCGAAATTATTAGAACTAAAGGAAAAGTATGATCTCACCTTTAAGCTTTTCTTGAACGGAGAACCCGTATTTTCACAAGAGCCGGGTGACGAAAATTATTATGTGTATTCAGGTTCCATCGGTAAAATTATGCCATCGGCACTTTTTTACGGGAAAGAGACACATGTTGGTGAACCTCTCAGTGGAATCACAGCACCATATATTGCATCGTTTTTGACGCAGAAGATGGAATGGAATTTGAGCCTTCAAGAAACGGTGAGGGGTGAAACAACCCCTCTTCCGGTCACACTTCAACAAAAGGATTTAAAACTTGAATACTCCGCTCAAACACCATATCGCGCAGCAGCCTTGTATAATGTATTTTTAATGGAGCGGAATGCGGAAGAAATTATGGATATCTTTGAAAAAGTGGCTGTTAACGCGGCTAGTACCTGCAACCGGGCCTATTTGGAAGTCTGCAAAGAGCAGTATGTAGACCCAGTAGGTGAAGTGAGTGTCTTACGTTATGAGGCGTTACTTACGCATGCGATTAATAAATTTGGAACGGATTTTGTCGAAGCAATCAAGGCAGCTATTCATGCAAATTCAGAATGGGATGACCGTGAAAAATCCCTCCGTATTGCAGATACTCTAATGATTCAGTGCCAGGAACTTGCACCGGCGATTGTTTTGCTATTTGCTCCACCTTATTATCCAGCGGTAAATTCATCAAATGATGAACTCATTACACAATGTGTAGAATATGTGAAGGAGCAAGGTCTCGCAAAATTTAATTTGCCTGTTCAGCAAGTTCACTATTTTAATGGAATTAGCGACTTAAGCTATGTTAATTATCAGGACGATGGGGAAGGATGGACCGTCTTCAAATCAAATACCCCGGTATGGGGCAGCGGTTACAGCATCCCATTCGATGCGATGAAAGAACTCCAAGCTCCTGTCTTAAATGTTGGCCCACTCGGAAAAGACGCCCACAAACGAACGGAGCGTCTTCATATGAAAAGTGCATTTGAAGAAGTTCCAATTCTTGTCGAGGGTATGATAAAAATGATGATTAATAACTAGGAAAGAAACTGATTCGCATTGAAGTGACCCCGAAAAGTTAGACAGGTAATTTAATTAAGCAGCTACTAGGGTTTGAGTACGGTATTGCACCGGACTCAAACCTTTTAATTTTGTCTTAATTCGTTTTTTATTGTAATAATCGATATAAATTGCTAATTCTTGTTTAAATTGTTCAACATCTTCAAACTCTTGTGTATATAA
>NZ_JAGGQW010000015.1 GCF_018613065.1 Bacillus sp. ISL-7
TTCCAATTCTTTGCTTACTTTTAATCATTTGATCATCATATACCTTGGTATTTGATGATCAAATGTGATTATTTATGATTATAATTGATGAATTTGTAAATTACAATGCTTTTTTATTAATTTTTTCCATCAAGTACACTTAATTCCATTAATGGTTTATTTAACAAATAAAAAACCATATAAAGCTATTTCAGCTTTATATGGTTTAAAAATAGTCAACATACACTATGGACAAACGACATACACATCAATCCCAATTTCTCTAAGTTTCTCCACAAAGGAATCAGGAACACCAGCATCGATAATACATTTATCCACCTCATGAATGTCAGCAAATTTTGCAAAAGCCGCTTTCCCAGCTTTGCTGTGATCTGCCAACAAGATCACTTGTTTTGCAATTTGAATCATTTTCCTCTTCGTTGCCGCCTCAGTAAGATTAGGAGTTGTTAGCCCCTCTTCCGCCTCAATCCCGTTCGTCGCAATAAAAGCCTTATCTACTCTCATCATTGATAATCCCGCTTCGGTAAGCGGACCTACTAGGGCACACATCTCTTTTCGTAAATCCCCCCCTACTATCACAACATCAATTCCTTGAACATCCTGCAACTCTTGAGCAAAAACAAGTGAATTGGTCACTACTGTCAGCTTTGAAAAAGCCCGCAGTTCCTTAACAAGCTGGAAGGTTGTTGTCCCTGCATCAAACAAAATTGTATCGCCTTCTTCAATAAATTCCAGTGCTTTTCTGGCAATCGCTTTCTTCTCCTCTTGAAACTTATCTTCCTTTTCATTAAATGTTGGTTCAAAGTTGACATTTTGGAGAGCAATAGCTCCCCCATGCGTTCTTCTCAATAGCTTTTCTTCCTCTAGCTCCTTTAAATCTCTGCGCACTGTGGATTCTGATACTTCAAAAAATTGACTCAGCTCTTGAACAGACGCTCTTGAATTTCCTTGAATGTAATCCTTGATTTCCCTTTTCCGCTCTTCGGCATATAACATGAAACATTACACCTCTGTATAATATACTTTTTCTTTCTACCACATCGCATGAGGGCGTTTTCAATGAACGCATTTTTAAGTATACTGCATAATTAAAAGGTTTTGTTTAAGAAGGTCTAAAATTTCGTTCCGGGGGTGTCGACTTCTCCTTTGTTTACGATGAACTAAAGAGGAATTATTGTCTGCTTTTTTTGGATATAAGACACATTTGGCAATGAGTGAGGAAAGAATTATTACTGCAGCTGTCATTACTTCTGGAGAAAAAAATGATGGCAAACAACTTCAAACGCTCATTGAAAAAAGTGAGAATGCAGGCGTAAAAGTTGAGACAGTTATTGGTGATGCCGCTTATTCTGAGAAGGATTATATCATTTACACGACAGGGAATAATATTAAATTGGTAGCCAAATTAAATCCAAATATCACTCAAGGAATTCGACAAAAGGAAGACGAATTTGATTTTAATAAATATGCTGGTATGTATGTTTGTAAGGCAGGACATATGGCAATACGAAAAGCAAAAAATAAAAGATCAAATGAGAAAAAAAATCCACGTGTAACCTATTACTTTGATATTGAGAAATGTAAAATTTGCCCTTTTAGGCCTAGTCACAGGGTTACTGCTCTAGTCCGTCAGATTATTTAGATAAAATGTAATTTATCATAACAAGCTCAACTTGGCAGCCCTACTGTACTTTGTCCAAATACCTATACAGTGAGGTTTTACTGATTCCAGTCGCTGCTGTAATTTCCTTAATGGTATAGTCCTTACTCTTATACATTTTAACGGCCATTTCTACCGCATATACCCCCATACCCAACGTATACAATGCATGTATTTACTTCTCCTTCCTATAGTTCATAAAAACTAAAGTGAAAAGCCCTCCTTTAATTAAGAAAGGGCTGTACCTAATTTACTAACCTATTTCTTTTATCTTAATCCTTTAAGTTCCGGTGTTAAGATTGATTTCATCTCTTCCAGAACGGTATCTTCATAAGCATGTTTTTTCCCATTAAGTATGTCTTGAACTTTAACGGGCTGGCCGATTGTTGCAGATTCAAGAGCAGCAAATACAACTCCTAATGCTTCCAGGCCTCTCATCGCACTCGAAATAGGTGTTTTATTTTCAGCAATGGCTTCCCATAATTCTACATAGGAATGGGCGAATGGATGTTCAACGATATTCGGGGCAAACCGCTCAATCAATTCCGGGATCAGAATTTTTTTCCCATCTTCAAGTGTTGCATGAAGCCCAGGGCGAAGGCATCCCTTACTTCCATAAATCCACACACCTCCGGTCCCTTCACCATGGGCTGATGTAGCACACATCCAATGACCGAGTCCTCCATTTGTAAACTTGAAGACCGTAACGGCCGTGTCTTCTCCCGTAGGTTTGACCGTAACATTCCCATTACTTAATTCTTTTTCAAAAATTTCCGTATAGGCAAAAACTTCATCAATCGAACCATTAATCTCAGTAAAAAAGTGAGTTCTATGAACTCCATGATCATTGATCCAGCCCGCCCCTGCTTGACCTTTCATATGCCGCCAAGGTGTACCGGCGAAAAATCCGCGATGCAATGTAACAGTTGCATAATCGATAATGAAAGATACACGACCGATCAGACCTTCTTTTACTGCCTTCGCGATTGCAACATTTTCTGCCCCTAGTACACTTGGTTCAGATAGCGTTAATACTCGATTATACTTCTTAGCATCAGCGATCATTTTTCGGCCAAGGGAAGGAGAAATCGAAAGCGGCTTTTGCATTTGCACATGAACCCCAGCTGCAAAGCAATCTTCTGCTACTGTATGATGCAAATCATGATTAATCAGGATGGATACGGCATCTAATTGTTCTTTTTCCAACATCAAACGATATTCCGTATAGACTGCAGGACTGTTGCCTAACCGCTTTTCCACCTCTGAAGCAAACTGCTCAGCCCTTTCCTGCTGAATATCACAAACCGCTGACAATTCAAATGTTTCAATCCCGTTTCTTTTTAACTCTTTCAACCCTTCAACATGTGCCATCGCAATAACACCACAACCAATAAAACCTAGTTTCATTAGACACTCTCCCTTAAACTTATAAAACGGACTGACTTAACGACTTTTAATCAGCGTATCTTTAAAACTGTATTTCCACTTCGGTCGGCAGGGCAGAAATGGCTCCTACTTTCGTGCAGACCATCGCTCCCACTTTATTACTAAAGGAAATGATTTGTTTTAGGTGTGCGAAGTCTTCTAAAACACTTTTCGGTTCTTCTGCTTTCGCCAGCTGGTAAAGCGTTGCTCCTACGAAAGCATCCCCGGCACCGGTGGAATCGATTGCATCAACTACAATACTAGGGATGGTTTCGATGTGATGGTCATTTGAAATCAATGTCCCTTCTTTCCCTAACGTAACGGCTACTGCTATTGCCCCTATTTGATGAAAGGCAGCGATTCCTTCTGTTAAATTATCTGCTCCCGAGATAATCTTTAATTCATCATCACTGACTTTGACAAAATCAGCGATCGCAATTCCCTTTCTTACCAACTCTACAAATTGTTCTCTTCTTCCCTTCCAAAGGTCATGTCTAAAGTTAGGGTCAAATGAGATAAATTTTCCTTTATTTTTGGCATCCTGCATTAAATTTAAATAAGTGGTTTGAAATGGATCATCCAATAAAGCGGTCGCTGAGCCAAAATGTAGAATACTAGATTCCATTATTCTTTCTTTATCCAGATCGTTCTCCGTTAAGAAAGCATCTGCGCCACGGTTAAAAACAAAATCCCTTTCCCCATTTGCTTTTAACGAAACAAATGCTAATGTTGTTGGATGCTCATCATCGAGCACAAGCATGGAGGTATCGACATTCACTTCATCTAATGTTTTCTTTAAAAAAAGTCCGAATGGATCATTGCCAACCTTTCCACTGAAAGAAGCTTGGCCTCCCAATTTCACAATCGCTGCACAAACATTAGCAGGCGCTCCCCCTGCCTGTTTTACAAAATTTTGACCTTCTACTAAATCAATATCTATATCTGTACAGAAAAAATCGATTAATATTTCTCCAATACAATTGACTGATGAATTGTTTTTCATTTTAGCTCAACCGTCCTTTCAAATTGTTCTATATAGTAACTTGTTCATGGCCTTGCAAAAACAAAGCTCTAACCTTTAATTAGAGCTCTGCCGAAAAATAAAATTACTTATCACTGGAAGTTAATGATAATTTGCGTTTTTTTTACTTCTTTATTTTATATCAGACGAAAGTGTCCACTGCTGACGCTCTAGTTTCAAATTCAAATCATTAAGTGTCAAAATTCCCTCTCCCGATATTTCGAGTGCCTTGCCATTATGAACAGAAGTGATTCTTACAGTTCCATTATCATTTTTGGTAATTAACCAGCGCTGATTATTATAGCCAAGATAGTTGTACAGCTGAATTTTATTTTGCCCTGTATCCAGATCTATAGCTTTGCCGGCCTCTGTACGTATGGAATAAGAACCATAATCATCACCTGTCGGAATCAAAGTCCAGTTTGTAGCTTTGTCTGCGTCAGCTACGGTCACAGGCTCACCGTTTTGAGAATTAGCAGTATAAATCGCTTTGCCTGTTGCTATATTCGTAAAGCTTGTTACGGTTAAGTTTGCTTCTGACATATTGCTGACATTGACATTCTGATAGTAAGCTTGACCTCCAAAGACATTTAAACCAAAATGGCCTTCAGCAAAGGTTCCATCCTGTAAATCCATGATTTTTTGACCATCCACATAAATCTGAATGTGAGGACCCTTTGCTTCGATTTTCACCTTATATGTCTTACTTGGTTGAATAAAGGCATGCACTTTCGCAATGACCATACGGTCCACGAAGAGACCGTCAATCTTGTAAAAAAGGCGAAAAGCCTTCATGGTCGGATCAAGATTGAAGTAATAGCCGCTTCTACCGTCTTCACTTGCCCGGAACAGAATGGAACCTGCTCCTCCCGATTGTCCCAGTATCATATCTGCTTCATAAGTAAAGTCTCCTGCCGTTTCCTTGGCCATATAGTTTGCATCACTTGTATACGTACCACGGATTCCATTTTCTGTGATGGTCCATTGGGAGGCAGAAAGATCTGCTTTCCATCCAGTGAGATTAGTATAGATTTTACCATCATACACTCTAACAACTACACTTGCTGATGTCTTTCCATTTGCTGCAGAAGCTGTAATAATTGCTTCTCCTTTGCTTCCTGCTTTAAGTACTGCATTGGAGTTAGTGAAGGAGTCAACCCTCACTACATTCGAATCACTAGATGTCCATTTAATTGGCTGAGTTCGCTTTCCTTTTCGGTTCTCCGCGGAAGCAAACAACGGTAGAGCATCGCCAATATTCATCTCTCTTTGATTTGTATCCATTATAATTCTTGTATCCTCATCTGCATTTTGATTCCAAGTATTTGCTAGCGAATGTACCTTTAATGATACAACATTTACATCTCCCCCCTTGGTGTAGAAGTTCATACTGCGACTTGAAGGATCCGGGAAAATAACATCAGAAAAAACAACTTTTCCATCATTAGCAAATACTTCAATGGACGAATCGTCTACAAATATATTCATTTTGATACGTTTATTATCCGGTTTTAAAGAAGCTTCATGTAAAGTGGAAAAAAGGCTGGAGAAATCCTTCTCTCGTGACTCAGCACGATCTACAAATATTTGATTATCTGCTGTTTTGTAGCCTACGACTGTTTTTTGGTCAGCCCCTTCACGAACATGAAAACCAAATTCCGTTAATTTGCTGGTAGAAGGAATTTCAATCTCCGCTTCTATTTCAATTGCTCCTGAAGAGATTCCCTTCAACAAGTTGGAGGCATTAGTCGGATTGACTACCTTGTTATGTGTCTGGAAAATGGTACTGCGAATCGACTGTAGTTCTTTAATAGGAGCTTGTGCAAGTCTTATCCCTTCATCTGTTTTCACCAATCTTAATTCTCTCGGAATAGTCAGTTCTCCCTTCCAGCCCATAGTTGGAAAAGCGAATGGATAATCCCAGTTGGTCATCCATGCCATTATCACACGACGGTTATCCGGCATATTGGCGAAGGACATAGATGCGTAGAACTCCTTCCCGTAATCCGTTTTCAGTACTTTACCTGCTGTATTGTCATTGACAAATTTACCATCAGCTGTCAAATGCCCTACAAAATACTCCGCATCGGATCCCTGCGTCTTTGGATTTGCACCTGTACTAATCATCAAAACCCATTTTTTCTCTTCCGTACCGTCTACCTGAAGTTCGAAGAGATCAGGGCATTCCCATACACCGCCACGAACATAATTTCCATAACCAAAATTATCAGTAAGCTTCCAATCAATTAGATTAGTAGAAGTAAAGAAGCGAATGTGATCTCCTCCAGATACAACCATGACCCATCGATTGTTTGCCTCATCTCTGACAACTTTAGGATCACGGAAGTCCCAGCCGCCTGGATTTTCTCCATTCTTGCCCGGATTCTCAATGACAATTGGGTGCTCCGTTGAATATTCCCAAGTACGTCCCTGATCAGTACTGTAGGCAAGACCAATCCGCTGATTACCATTTGTTCCATCCGGATTAAAGGTAGTGTAGTAGGCAATAAGCCCTTTACCACCAGAATTGGTGAATAAACCGGAAGCATTTTTTAGATCTGCTACAGCTGAACCAGACCAAACATGCCCGTAATCATTCCATGGCAAAGCAATAGGGAGACGGTTCCAATTCACCATATCCTTACTTACTGCATGAGCCCAAGTCCCCCCATCTTGATGAAATAAATGATACTCGCCTTCAAAGTAGACGAGCCCATTCGGATCACTTACAGAGCCTCGAGCTGGAGTATAATGATAATCTGGTCGATATTTTTCTTTGTAATAGCTGGATGATGGAACAAGATAAATATCCTGGAAGTAAGCAGAACCTGATGTTACAGAAAATCCGGCAAATCCAGTACTGTAACTCATATCCGCCACTTTTACAGCTGCCTCAGAATATCCATCAACATAAAGTTCGATTTGATTACCGTTTGTTATAATTTCAAGATGGTGTTTGGCACCTTTTTCGGTTACATAGGTGCGGTCAGATGTTTTGAGCACAGTACCGTCCGCCTTCTCCAAATGTGCTTTGACAGTACTTCCTTTTTTCATAAGCACGGCCTGGTAACCAGTTGTTCCTTGTTCATTGGTACGAAATGAAATTGCTGCTTCCGATGGATCTTGATCAAAAGAAATATTTCCTTCAAGCACAAAGTCGCTTGCACTCTTATTGTAGATTTGCTTGGCTTTCACACCATCAACAGCAATTCCCTTCAGACCTTTGATTGCTGGTTCCCAGCTTCCTTCCTTATATAGGGAAGGGCCTAGATTTGCAGAGAGTTCGCTAACTTTTACATTTTGAAACAACGCTGTTCCATCCCATACATTAAGGCCAAGAAAACCCTTATAATATGTAGCATTATGGACATCAATAATAGGAGCATACTGATTCCCCCAATAAACTTTGATATGATCTCCAACCACCTTCACCTTCAGATGATAGATTCCTCCCTCTTGCAGGTTAACTTGGAATTCCTCTTTTAATTTCTTCTCGTCACGAGCATCACGAAGACGAATGATTCCCGTATTTGGAACGATTTGCAACATGTACGAGTCCCAGCCATCTTCATTAGAACGGAATACTAGGGTGGCGTCCGCATTCATGTCTATTATTTTTACATCCGATTCATAAATAAAATCTTCAGAATTAACACTTGATATAGCCATTACATTCTCTTTAGGTTCTGAAGTAAGCAAAAGTCCCTGTTCTGTGTCTTCTAACGTGCCTTTCCCTTTAATTTGCCAGTCTGTCAGATTAGTAATTGCTTTGGATACACTTTCAATAATTGTCGCACCCTCCCGCGTTTCTTTACTTCCCGTTTCATTCGATTCGGTTGCCAAGCCTGTTGTAGGATCAACAAGAATCGTGCCCACGGAGGCAGAGATAAGTACGATGGACAAAAATACAGAAGTCCATTTTATCAAAGTTGGTTTCATCCTTTGCCCTCTCTTCCAAAAACAAGGCTCTAACCCAATTAATTCGATTAGAGCTTTGCCTAAAAATAAAGTTACTTCCCCCAAATGGAATCTAGTTCTGTTAGTTTTAATGAAGACACTCGGATATTTCCTTCGTTTGAAAATAAAACAATTTTCTCATATGGTTGGTTTGGAAAGATTAAGCTAGTAAAAGCTACCTTTCCATCATTTGCAAATACCTCTATTGATGAAGTATCAATAATAATTTGCAGATTTTCCAATTTTACAAAGGCTTCTTGTACAGTCGGGAAAGATTCTGAAAAACTATTATCTCCAGCTTTCGTCCGGTCGACTAGTAGCATTTCCTTTTCTGCATCATAACGAACCACTGTTTTTACATCTTCAGAGTTTTGAAAAACAATACCAAAAGAATTTGAAGTTTGGCTTTCAAGTTGAATGCTCACTTCCATTAATGGACTGAACATGTTAAAGATTGCAGGTTGGTTTGCTTCAACCGTAAGGTCTTGATAAACCTCTGAACTTTTTCGAATTGTCTCGATTTCCGCTGCCACTTTTTGTATCAAGCGAACTCCAGCCTCGTTGGAAGCTAACGATAATACTCTTGGCAATGTCATCGCACTACGCCATTCCTCCGTTGGAACCTGGTTGGCATAACGCCAGTTACTCATCCAGCCAATATAAATTCTTCTTCCATCTTCAGCTGGGATATCAGACCAACTTACGCCTGCATAATTATCCCTGCCATAATCCATCCAAAGAATCGTCTCATCTGAATTGTCATTTACAAAGGTAGTTCCATCAAACTGACCAATAAAATACTGGGTCCTTGACCCTTCTTTGAAATCATGGTTATCACCAATGCTGACAAGCAGGACCCATTTTTGGATACTTTCATTACCATCGACAGGCAATTGAAACAGGTCAGGGCATTCCCAAACTCCATCATGTGACCCAGCATTATTTCCAAATTCACTAGCAAACTCCCAATCTTTTAGGTTTGGAGAGGTGTATATGGTGATGGATTGTTCAGTCGCTAACACCATTACCCATTTATTCGTTTCTTCATGCCAAAAAACTTTTGGATCACGATAATCGGTAATGTTTACATCAGAAAGTACGGGATTTCCTTCGAATTTGGTCCATGTTCTTCCATTGTCGGTACTATAAGCAAGACTTTGACGCTGACGCGGCCTGTCGGAATCTGGATAGTTATCCGCACTTGTATAAATGGCAACCAACCCAGGTCCATTCTGGAATAATCCTGATGTATTATTCCAATCCACTACTGCACTTCCAGAGAAAATTTCACCATGCTCATCTGGATATAGCGCAATCGGCAGCTGTTCCCAATGAATTAGATTTTTACTAACCGCATGCCCCCAGTGCATTGGGCCCCATGTGGTCCCAAATGGGTGGTATTGATAAAAAAGGTGATACTCATTATTAAAAAAGACCATTCCATTCGGGTCGTTCATCCATTTTTCTTCAGGTGAAAAATGGAACTGCTGACGATATTTTTCTTTATATAGTTGTTTCATCATTTGTCGCTCCTTTTGATATTTAGATAATGGAATATACCTTTTATTTCGAAACAAGGCTGTACGTACTGCCTGTACTGTACAGCCTCAGCCAACCGTTTATTTTGTGTTCCTGTCGTATCCTGCTTGTTTAATCTTTAACCACTCTTGTAATCCTAAGCGGTCTAATTCTTTCAAATATCCATCCCATTCTTTTTCCACTTTGCCATTTTGAATCCATTCGGCCCGTTTTCTCATAACGAAAGCAAACATATCCGTTTCAATTGTTGTAAGTTTATCGCTATCTTCTAATGAGAAGAATACTCTTGGATAAATATTTTCTGCGGTCATATGAGGAGTCATAACTTCCTTCATTAATCCTAATCTCCATGCAGCATCATCTGGTTTTGTGGTAACTTTTCCATAATACTCATCTAAAATCGCTAATGGTCCGCCTATATTTGTTTTTTGTCTTAATTCCACTGGTGCTGTACCTGATAAAGGTAAATGTTTTAGCATTCCTGCTGCTTCATCTAATTCAAAGATATTTTGTTGAGTTTTATCACCATACGTACCCCAGTTATCTTGAACAGATTGTTTTGGTTCATATAATTGATCAATCCATTTTGCAGTCAGTTCAATGTTCTTATCCGAACTTGTGATAACCATTCTGCCTCTATCAAATCCCATTCCATTGGTTCTGGCTACATTCACTTGGCCATCTGGACCAGCAAGCGGCTTCATTAGGTCATATTTGTCATTCATTCCAGTAATATTGGCTTTATCCCAAGTGAAATATAAACCATAGCGATTATCTTTGCCTTTTGCTAGATACGTGTTCCAATCTTGTTCAAACGCTTCAACATCGATTAGGCCTTCTTTATATAACTCATTGAGAAATTTAATACCTTCTTTATATCCTTTATCTGATGCTGTAAACGTAACTTTACCATCATTGCTTACAACCGTATGATCCCAGTTTTCACCAAGGCCAAACGATCCAAATAAGAATGCTAAGTCTTCCCCGCCTGCTTGCTTACCAATAAACGACATTGGGATTTCATCTGCTTTTCCGTTGCCATTTGGATCTTTTGTTTTAAAGGCAATCAATACTTGCTTTAATTCTTCTGTGTTTGTCGGCATTTTTAACCCTAATTTATTTAACCATTCCACATTGATCCATGGGAAATCATCAACCGAGTGAATACTTTCTTTTCCTGAACCTAACTCCTCAATCCATGGGAAAGAGTAAATATGTCCATCAGGAGCAGTCATCATTGCTTTATATTCAGGTGCTGCTTCCAAAACCTTTTGCAGGTTAGGCATGTACTTCTCTATTAAATCTTCCACAGGAACAATCGCACCATCTTTTGCAAGTTTTAATAGATCATGGTCATTAAAACCTGCATCGAGGATGGCATCTGGCAGATCACCGCTTGCCATTGCCAGGTTTCTTTTTTCAATAAAAGCATCGGAGGTATAGTTTTTCCACTTAATATGAACACCCGACTGATCTTCCAAACGCTTATAAATTAATTTTTTATTAGGATCAGCCGGCGCTAATGGTGAGCTTTGGGTCATAAAGTTCAATGTCACTTTTTCCTTTAAAGGGAAAGAAACATCCTTTAATTTATACTCTTTTGATGATGCAGTTTCACTTTTGCCACTGTTACTACAGCCTGAAACTAGTAATATCGTAGCAAGTGATGCAGCCATAACTTTTTTTACATTTTTCATATCATTACCCTCCTAAATATCGTGTGTAAGCATTTACAATTAAATCTATTAAATTGGCTCATTATTTCAATGAACCCACCATGACACCTTTTTCAAAGTACTTTTGGAAGAACGGATACATGATAATAAGTGGCAGACTAGAAATAACTATCGATGAGTATTTGATCATTTCTGAGAGCTTTTTAAGCTCAGCCATTGCCTGCTGATCACTTATCATTCCTGGTCCTGTTTGATTTTGAATCAATATCGACCTCAAAACTAATTGTAATGGGTGCAATTTCGGATCCTCGAGATAAATCATCGCATCAAAATAAGAGTTCCATTGACCAACAAATGCATACATTGCTAGGACGAAAATGATAGGTTTGGAAAGTGGCATAACGATTTTAAAGAAGATTAGTAGATCGGATGCTCCATCCACCTTTGCGGCTTCATGTAATTCATAAGGAATACTTTTAAAATAAGTCCTTGCTAGGATAATATTCCATACATTCACGGCGCCTGGTATTAAAATCGCCCAAGGGGTGTTTAGCATTCCTAGGTCTTTTACAACCAGGTAAGTTGGAATAAGTCCACCTCCAAAGAAGATGGTGATAATAAATAGTGTCATAAAGAAATTTTTCCCGACAAAGCCATTTACCGATAATGGATAGGCAGCAAAAATACAAACCACAACAGTTATAACGGCAAATCCTACTGAATAAAGAATAGAATTGATAAAGCCACGGACCATCGCATCATTGGATAAAATCAACTGATACCCTTTAAAACTCCAATCTGAAAAATTGAACGAAATCCCTTTATTTAATAACACTGTTGGATCCATAAATGACGCAAGAACGACATATACCAAGGGAACTAACACGATTAATACGGCTAAGCATAGAAAGATATTATTAAAGCCTAATATGATTCGGTCTATGCGGGTGTGCTTTATATTCATCTCAAGACTCCTTTCTCGTTAATATAAACCTTCACCTTCGTTTAACTTCTTAACGATTTTATTAACTACGATTAACAAGATTACGTTAATGACTGAATTAAACAGGCCAACAGCTGTTGAATAAGCATAGTCGCCGGACTGTAAACCTACTTTATACACATACGTTGGCAGAATTTCGGAAGAAGGCAAATTCATTGCGGTTTGCATTAAATATGCTTTTTCAAATCCAATCGACATAATCCCTCCAGCAGCCAAAATAAATGTTACTGCCATTAATGGTTTCAATGTCGGTAAATCGATGTGAATCATTCTTTGAAGAATATTTGCTCCATCAATCGTTGCTGCATTGTGTAATTCAGGGTCAACATTCGATAAAGCCGCCACGTAGATAATCGATGACCAGCCTGCCGCCTGCCAAATACCAGAGATAATATAGATTGATCGGAAATAATCTGGATTTGACATGAACATAAGCGGCTTTCCAGTTATGAAGCTAACCAGTTGATTAATAGGGCCTGTTGGTGATAAGAAAATAAACACCATACCAACAATTACAACCACAGAAATAAAGTTTGGTGCATAGAGCACGAGTTGAATATTTTTTTTAATGGCCGCCCTTCGTAGCTGATTAAGCATTAATGAAAGGATGATAGGGACTGGGAAGCCAACGATTAAGCCAAAAAAACTGAGTTTAAGCGTATTCATAAAAATGTCGGTAAAGTTAGGTGAAGATAAGAATTTGGTGAAATTATCAAATCCGACCCAATCACTTCCTAAAATCCCTTTGATGGTACTAAAATCTTTAAAGGCAATAATGGCTCCATACATGGGGATATATTTAAAAATGATTGTTAAAATGACAGCTGGAGCAATCAGCAAATAAAGATGATAGTTTTTCTTGATATATTCCAATTTGCCTGTCAGTTTCGAAGCTGCTTTCTTTTCCGCTTGGATCTGTACAACTGGTTCCTTTTGGACATTTACTAATTCTTGCAAGCTCTTAACCTCCTATCTAATAGCTTTTTTCTTTATCTGGTTTTAACTTTAGCAAATTTGGAAAAGGAGAGAGTTTAATATCTTCGGAAATGGACGTTTAAAATTTTCGGCAGTTGAAAACGGTTCCATTTAACTTCTGGAAAATTAACAAAGTATTCACGCATATCTTTTGTTTTTTTATTTATGATTAAGGTGGATTGTTAAAACATAGGAGAGGAAGTGGGAGATGCCTTTTAAAGCACGAACTGTCCCAGGTAAATTAATTATTCTAAGGATTTTAAACAAGAGAATGGATCAAACCGTTGACGAGAAAAAGTACTATTTGTACCAAGAAAAAGGCTTTGAGGGTGAAGTTCAGTTTGATTTATTAACAGAAAAGATTCAGAGTGAGTGTTATATTTTAAATGATTTGCTGTTAAACGTTAACAAAACAACCTTCCAACTTGATACCACTATCATTTTTCAAAAGAAAATTAGCTTTTTTGAAGTAAAAAATTATGAAGGCGATTATTGTTTTCGAAACGGCCGGTTCGAAACGCTGGCTGAAAAGGAAATTAAGAATCCACTGCATCAGTTGAGACGCAGCAAATCTTTGCTTCGCCAATTACTCCAAAAATACGGATATAATTTACCAATTGAGGGATATGTTGTTTATATAAACCCCCGGTTTACTTTATATCAAGCCCCGTAAATGAACCCATAATTTATCCAACGCAGCTAGACGCACTTATGGAAAATTTAAATGCGCAACCGTCAAAACTAACAACCCAGCATAAAAAGATTGCTGAAAAACTAGTTTCGTTGCATCAAATGGACTCCTCATTTATTCAAGTACCGGCTTATAACTTTGATCAGGTGAAAAAGGGGATAACGTGTAAAGAATGCAGCTCGTTTTCGATGTTTGTCCAAGGAAAGAAAATAGTGTGTGGTGATTGTAGGTGCGAAGAGGTAGTTGAATCTGCTGTTTTGCGCATGGTGGATGAAATCAAGCTCCTATTTCCGGATCGAAAGATAACCACCAATCTTGTTCACGAATGGTGTGTGGTGGTTGAATCTAAGAAAAGAATAAGCAGGATTCTAGAGAGAAACTTTAAAAGAGTAGGTGTTCGTAATTGGACTTTTTATGAGTGATCTTTATAATCCCTATAATAGACATTTTTCCTTTTTCCTTGTGGAGTTTTGTCCTTCGGAACCCTTACGATAGACATTTTTCCTGTTCCCTTGTGGAGTTTTGTCCTTCGGAACCCTTACGATAGACATTTTTCCTGTTCCCTTGTGCGTTTTTGTCCTTCGGAACATTCACGATAGACATTTTTCCTGTTCCATGTGGAGTTTTGTCCTTCGGAGCCCTTACGATAGACATTTTTCCTGTTCCCTTGTACGGTTTTGTCCTTCGGAACCTAAATATTCAACAACAGGATCACTAAGGAGATCTTACAACAAAAAAAACTCCTCTAGTATCTTAACTAGAGGAGCTGCTCTCAAAAAATATTATTCTATTGCCAAACGGGTCATGAATGCATAGTTCTTTGGTTTTCCATGGAGTTTCTTCGATACCAGGGCGGGCGTACTTATAATCCTTTGAAAGAAGCCGTGAATAAAATGACTCGATGTTCCCCACTTCAATCCTCACCGCTGCACCTGGACAGCAATCCCCGTGATGCTCAGAAAGATGAATAATACAATTTTTATAGGATATTTGCATATACAGTGGCATATTATCCTCAAACCGATGCTCCCAATCGATCACAAATCCCAAATAATCCATATAAAACTCTTTTGCCTTCGCTTCATCAAAAATACGAAGGATAGATGTGAGACCTTTCATGGTTATTTCGGATGTATTCATACTAATCCCTTCCCCTTGTCCCCATTTTATTGAATTTCTTTAAGACCTATATTGATTTTTTCTACAGCTTCCCTCGCCGAAGTCTTAACATCCTTCCCGCCGATTCCAACATCCTCAAACAATGTTCTGATTGCATTACTGACTACGGGATACGCAGGAGTAACAGGGCGGTTCTTTGAAAATTTTTGCGTTTGCTGTAAAAATATGTTTTTAGGATACTCATTTAGCTCCGGAAAAGCTTTAGCTACAGAGAATCTTGCAGGAATATCACCTGTTATAGTTACATACTTTTTCATTCCTTCATAACTTGTCACATATTTAATAAACTTCCATGCTTCCTGTGGGTGTTTTGATTTAGAGGTGATTCCGAGCGCCCATCCACCATTTGGAACAAACTGATATTTATCCTTTGGCAGTGGAGTTATTCCAAAATCTTCTCCGAGCTTAAATTCAGGGTGATTTTTTTCCAGATCTGCAAGTGTCCAAGAACCAAGCACAGTCATCGCAAGTTTGCCTGACTCAAACGCAGCTGGGGGTAATTCAAATGCGGCAACAGCATTTTTATGATATAGATCTTGATAAAATTGAAGGGCATCTAACGCCTCTTTTGAATCTAAATACCCACTTGCCGTAGTTCCATCGGGGCTTATAATATTAGCACCAAACTGCCAAAGGAGCGGTGTTTTAAAATAAGCAGGAGATTCTCCATCATTAAAACCCTGTGCCGGGTCAATACCGATCACATCTTTAGCAGGATTATTTACTTTTTTAGCAATCTCTAATACCTTATCCCATGTTAATGGGTTTTTGGGATCTTCAGATGGATAAGGGATACCGGCATCTTTAAATAAATGTCTATTGTAATATAAAGCAATACTTGACTCGACAATCGGTGCAAGGTAAATTTGACCCTTATAAATTAATCCTCGCAAGGTAGAGGCAGGAATATCTTCAATCTGCCCCTCCTTTCTCATAAATGGATCAATTGATAATAACGATCCGGTATTTGCATAAAGAGCAAGCGTAGGACTGTCAATCGTCAAAATATCCGGAGGGTTTCCTGCAGCAAGTTCTGTCCGCAGTCTTATTTCATAATCACTGTATGGAATCGACTTCATATTCACCGAGATATCGGGGTTTGCTTTTTCAAAAACAGAAACTAATTCTTCAAATGCCTTATTTTCAGCCGTATTTCCACTATTTCGCCAAAACGTCAACTCAGTTCGTTCGGAACTCTTTGGTTTTGCCGCTTTCTCTTTTTGGGGGCTACCAGAGAATGTATCAAAAAAGGACAACGCATACACTAAAATACCCAAAAGTATAATTGCAAAAATAGTGAACCATTTTTTCATCTACATTCCCTTTCTTTCTTGAAAACTTAAACATCTAAGGCATTACGGAATTCAACAGGGGTTTGTCCAAAGTGTTTTTTAAAAACAGTACTGAAATATCCAGAGTTAGAAAAGCCAACTAAGTTTGCTACATCAATGATTTTTAGTTGCTTATCTCTTAAAAACTCCCGGGCTTTGTCCATTCGTAAATTCACCAGATAATCACTAAAATTCTGCCCCACATAATTTTTAAAGGTTTCAGATAAATAAGCACTATTGATATGAAAGAGTTCCGATAATAAGGTAAGTGAGATTTCACTAGCGTAATGCTGGTCCAAATAGTGTCGAACACTATCAACGATTAATTTCCCGTTCGAAAAGCGTGCCGTACGTACTTTTCCAATAATTAATTGGGCTAATTGAAGGAGGTTTTCAAGCACTTTACTTTGCGAATTAAGTTCCCAGATACTTTGTTGGCAATTCCAAATCGTTTTTTGAATATCTTTCGTTTCGATATCATATTTTTTTGCCAGCGACCCTAACAAAAATAACACTCGATTGGCAGCAAAAGAAAAGGACAAAATCGATTGGTTTCCATTCCCTCGCAATAAGGTTTGAATATTTTCTTTAAACGCCTCGAAATTAACATTTTCAATCGTATTAGTTAACTTTCTTTCAAAATCAGGTGAAAACTCAAATTCTTCTTCTTTCGTTATCGCCGCATCAATTACCTGCGATTGCGAGCCAAGTTGACTTTTACTCCAGGCAAGTAAACTGGAAATATAACCTGTCTTAAAGCTAGCTAGACCCTTGACAACATTTCCGATTCCAATCACCGTTTCTAAACTCAACAATCTTTTCACATTCTGTTGTACCCTTTCAACCAAACTAGAAGGACTATTTATATCTATTCGTATTAGAAAATGAACCATATTTGCATAGCTTGGGTCGTAAAACGAATAAGTTCCTGTATTCTCTTTTGAGATCTCTTTGCATAACATTTGGAAAGGAAGCCAGAGCTCCTTTAATCGATTGGGATTGCCAAAGCCCTCTCTAATTTCCACGCTGACAAATTGGACAATGGCGTCCTCATTTACAAGTTCCTCGAGTTGTAGCTGGCGCAGTCTTTCAATAACCAAATTAAGCTGTAACCATTCCTCTTTAACTAAATAGAGCAAGTATTGTTCCTGTACTTCTTGAAGCTGGGTAAGAACAAGCTGCCGCATCTGAGCCGTTTCAACTTGTTTTCGCCGCTCTTCCTCAATTTCTTTACGAATTTTTCGTAATGCTTCTACTAATTCATCGGGAGCTACCGGTTTTAACAGATAGTCTCTAACCCCTTCCTTCATGGAACCACGTACCAATTCAAAATCGGAATAACCCGATAATACGATCACTTTTACTCTTGGAAATTCCTGCTGACATCGTTTAGCTAATTCAAGGCCATCCATAATGGGCATCCTCATATCTGTAATGACCAAATCAATATCCATGCAACCAAGCAATTCAAGTGTATCTTTCCCATTAGAAGCTTCGCCAACAATTTCAAAACCTTCATCTTCCCAGTTCACTTTCATTCGTAAGCCATTACGAATTTGAATTTCATCATCCGTGATTATGACCTTCATCATGTATATCACCTCTATCAAAATTTATACATAATGTAATCCTCGTGCCTACATTCTTTTCAGATTCAATCTGATAGGAAAAGCGCTCTCCGTAGTAAAGCTTTAATCTGCCAAGGACATTCTTTAGACCAATGCTGTTTCCTTTGCTCGCTAGGACACTAATGGTTTCATTCTTTATTTCTTCACTCACTAAGTCTGATATCACTTCTTCAGACATGCCAATTCCCTTATCTTCTAAAACTATCTTTATTTGATTATTCGCTTTTTTCGTTATAATAAAAATTTCAGCCGTGGTCTTTTCTATAAAACTATATTTGACGGCATTTTCCACGAGTGGCTGGAGAATGAATTTAATAATAGGAAGATCCCTTGTCTCCGGATCCTCCACAATATCAATCGTGAGGGCGTCCTCATATCTCACCTTTAAAATGTCGGTGTAGCTGCGAATATAGCTGATTTCTTCACCTAATCTCACGACGTCATTTTGTGTATTCAATGAATACCTCATCATCCGGCCTAAGTAGATGCTTACATTCATCACCTCTTTATTCTTGCCCTGAACAGCTAATCCCCCAATGATTTCAAGGGTATTGTTCAAAAAGTGAGGATTGATTTGTAGTAATAAGGCCTTGTATTCTGCATCTTTTCGACGTATGTTAGCTTCATATTCTGTTTCAATTAAATTCTTTAAATGATCGACTGTATGGTCGAATACTTTAATCACATATCCAACTTCATCATTAGACGATTTAATGGTTGGCATAAAGCGTTTTGCACCTAAAAAATCACCATACTCGATAAATTTCATCGCTTTTGCTAGCTTTCCTAAAGGGCTTACGATATTGGAAGAGAGCATGAACGACGCAAAGATTGTTATTAAAAACACAATCGCACTAGTAATAAGTAAGTTTCGCTGTAGAATATTAACTTTTGAGAATAAGTCAGACTTTGTCACTTCACTGACAAGAATCCAATCACCAACAGATAACTTTTGAAAAAAAACAAAGTATTTTTCACCATGATAATCAGCTTCTAATAAACCTTTTTGTTTTTGACTATTTTTTATTTTAGTCAAACTATTTTTTAATACCTTTGTTGGGGTATTGATCTTCCCCTCTAAAACATTTGCTCCCTGAGCATCCAACAAATAAGCATGTCCATTTTTTCCAATTGTTATTTTTTCTAAGGCTGTTTCCAGCAAAGTTGTAGGGAAATTAACCTTTATAAATCCGTATGAAACAACCGTATTCAAATCAACGAGGGGCAAAATATAACTATTACTACTTCCTTGTGCTGGCAAATAAGGATCAATATGTGATTTTACAAATCGTTGTTCATTGATCCTAAAGTCTTTAAACCAATCTAGGTTGTGTAAGTTGGGGTTATTGCCCCATGCCCCTTCACCATTATTTAGAACGACTGAAATAGACATGCCATTTGAGTTGTTCACCATCATTGATGATAGCATCATTTTCAGTTGATTCTTCTGTAACAAGCTCTGTTCTTTCGGTATATTTGCATCCTTTTTTTCTAACTTTAACCACTGCTGAGTCGTTTGATTGACAAGGACCTGTTTTCCTAAATCCTCCGCCTGCGTTGTAATCGAGTCAATATAGAGCGAGTACTGATCCATGGCTTCAATTGTTAGCTCCTGGGTCTGATCTTCAATAATGGATGTAAACCAGCTTGGGATTATAATCGATAAAATAATTAATGGAATTGTTAACAAACAAGTAAAAATAATAAACAAGCGATTGCGTATGGAAAAAAACATGGTATCCCCCCGAATAAAAAAGAAAACCCTTACATTCTATAGCTCAATCTATTAGTTTTGACTATTATTATCTTTTCAATTTAACATATCCCCTAGCAACTTACCACGTGATATTTAATTCCAAATAAATAAGCAGAAGCTGGATTCCGGCTCTGCTCATTTCTGATTCATATAGGCTTCACGATATTCATTCGGGGTAATGCCCTCAACCTTTTTAAATACTTTGCGAAAATATTTGTCGTCTTGATACCCTATCATCGTCGCGATTTCATAGATTTTTAACTGGCTGTTTTTCAATAAAGATTTGGCCTTCTTCATCCGAAACTTCACAATATAATCTGATATATTGACGTTAAATTCTTGTTTGAATTTTCTCGAGATATATTCTCGACTGATATAAAAATGCTCGGAGATCTCTTGCAGTTTTACATCCCGATCGAAGTTCGCTTGCAAATACTTTTCAATATCATAAATGATGTTACTATGTTTCTGAAGGGTTCTTTTCTTAACTTTTTTCAAAAAGATAGCAATCTCTCGTTTCTTTCTCTGTTTGTATTCTTCAAGCATAAAGTGACCGTTTATATCAAAAAATAAATCAATTCGTTTTTCGATGTCCTCAGCTGCTTTAACAGGTAGATTATAATGCTTAAACCATCTATTGCTGATCACCAAATATTCATTTTCTAAATGGGACAGCTGTTTTAATGACAGAAAGTGGTTTTCTGTAAAATCTGTTGAAATTTGATTTATCACTTCTTCAAAGGCACCTATTTCACCAGCTTGTACAGCCAGTTCTATATTAGCAGAGTAGTCCAAAAGGTTCCTTAAGGCATGGCTTGGCAGTTTCTCCTGCACATAGACTCGATTTTCTGTTTTGTCCAAGATGTTACTAGTGAATAATAGCTGTTTAGCATAAAGATACGAATCAAATAAATTGGAACTCTTAGTAACTAACTTACCTAAAACGATGGGACAAGAAATATCCATTGTATTTCTTATCGTCTTATATATTTGTTTTAAAAGTTCTTCTATTTGCTCAAACCTATTCCAGAAGATAATCACAACTTCTCCCTTATTGGATAAGTAGCGAAAACCAATTCCACATTCATTTTTCATCATAATTTCGTTAATGACGTTCAAAATCGTAAAGTAGGCTAAATCTCGATCTCCTTGAAATGCCTCAATTGTTTTTCCGTTAATCCGAACAAGGGCTACTTGATAATTGTGAGACGGATGAATACCAAAATTCTCATACAAATCTTCCTTCAGATTGTCGCTATTTACTAACTGGGTAAGCTTGCGGTCTCGATAAACCGGCTTCATTTCATTGATTAATTGAGAGCTGCTTTCTTTTCTCTCCCTGTCTAAAGCTTCTTTTTTCCATTCATCTACAGCTGTTTCCAACGTATGATTTAAGATTTCGGGATCAATCGGCTTTAGGAGATAGTCAGAACTTCCGAAATGAATGGCTTTGCGCATATAGTGGTAATCATCATAACCTGTCACAACAATAGTTTTGCTTGTTGGCTGATTTTCTTTAATCCATTCTAACAGGTTGACGCCATCCATTTTTGGCATTTTCATATCTGAAAAAATAATCTCTGGCTTATACTTTTGAATTAAATGTATCGCTTCTTCTCCATTTCCGGCTTCATAAATTTCATCAATTCCGTTTTTTTCCCAATCACCCAGTATCTTAATTCCTTCGCGAACGTGCTTTTCATCATCGACGATTAATGCTCTCATGAAAGCTCCACCTCCTTTTGCATAACCTTTGGAAACTGAACGGTCACAGAAAATCCAGTTTCTTCATTACTATTAATAGTCATGTGTGCTTGATTAGCGTAATAAATCTGTAAGCGGTCATATATATTTTTTAAGCCAATCGTTTCTCTATGCTTCTCTTCTTTTGACACACCATGATATAATTCCTGCCTGATACTTTTCAACTGTTCTTCATTTGCGCCTATTCCATTATCTTTTACAGTAAGACAAACCAACGCGTCATCCTGAACACTCGCCTCAATTTGTATAAATGCTTTTCCTACCTGCTGATCAAAGCCATGCTTAAAACAATTTTCCACAATGGGCTGCAAAATCATTTTCGGTATCATGATTTCTTGTACCTCTTTTGAGACATTTAATTCAAATTCGAACTGCTCGTCAAAGCGTTGTTTTTGTAACAATAAATAGGATTTAACATGCATCAGCTCTGAAATAAAAGGGACAATGTCTTCCTTCATATTCATACTGTATCTCATGATTTTCGATAAGGAAGTGAGCAAGGAATAGACAGGAACGGCTTTGGATTTCAACGCCAAGGTACCAATCGATTGAAGGGCGTTATATAAAAAATGCGGGTTAATTTGTGACCGTAATACACGCAGCTGTGATTCTTTATTTTCTATCTCTAATTTATATTCTCGCTCAATTAAATCATTGATTTTCGCAATCATTACTTTGAAATGCCTTCCTAACATCCCAATTTCATCGTTTCCTAATGAATCAAAATCCGCCTCAAATTCACCTTTTTCTACTTTTTTCATGTTATCAATTAATACCTTGATCGGTGCGGTTATCTTAAATGAAACAAACATGGTCGCAATTAACACAATAACGAGCGTCACGATACCAATCAAAATGTTGATTAAGGCCGTTTCTCTTGCACCTTGATAGAGTACATTGTAAGGAATTCGTTTCACAATATACCAATTCTTGTAGGGGGCGGAAAACTTATCGTGAACAATCACACCCGAGAATTGTTTATCCTTCCATTCCATACTTTTACTGGAGGCGGACTCCTTTTTTACTTTCCCAAACCACTTTTCTTTATTTTCCTTGCCGATCATTGATTCGTTGGAGGAGTATATAATAACTCCTTTTTCATCCATAATGTACAAGTCTTCCATGTCCTTTGTATATAAGCGGCCGGCAATCGCACCTATTTTGGAAAGATTAATATCAATAGACAAAAAGCCTAATAGCTTGTCTGACGGTACGTCACGAAGGATGTTATGAAAGCTTAGGACATTTTTCTTTTCTGAGTTTGGGATAACCGATATATTGTTATAACTATACATTTCATGTGGCGGTTCAATAACGGAAAAAAGGCTTTTATATCGATTTAATCGTGCATAATAAGGATGCGAAAAGATACTCTCATACTTTGCTCTGCCGCTAATTCTAGAATGATAATTGGTATAGGAATCCTTTCCTTTATCAATGTAAATGTGCATTTGTTCAATCTCAGGACGTGTATTAAATAAATAGGCAAGAGCTCGGCGAACTTCTTCCTGATTAGTGTTTAAATTCTGTGATAGCCCATCCCTCATCACATTCATAAAGGGCGTATAACGGTAAAGTACGGACGACATCTGGGCCACATCTTCCAAATATACAGTTAGCTCGTCTTCACCTTTGACAATCAGGTCATGATTGGTTGAAACAAAGCGATTATTAAGAGACTTTGTTGTTTGGTAATAAGTAATCGCAATCGAACTTCCAAAAGGCAGAACCGTTACTAGTATTAAAAATATAATAAGCTTTTTACGAATTCCCCATTGCATATCATCTTGGTTAGTTATATGAAAAAAACAGAACTAACCTTCCTCCAATTAATGAATTTTCTCCATTGTAACAACTATCTATATCCATTCCTATGGCATATATTGACTTGTCCATAGGAATGACTGTTCAATATATTCCACCCTACTGGTCAATGTAAGCCGTTTCATAATTTTCATTATTCTCTAAAATGAAATTATGGAGGTGCAGGTAATGAATAGTCATAGTAAGTTGGAAAAAGTAGAATCATCAGTATTAGTAAATCCAAAAAACGCAGCAGTTTCAAAGTCAGTTTCCTTAAATAAAAATAAGAAACTGAAAGATGCAGGATTATTTGCTTTATTTGTAGGGCCCGTTTTGTTAGCTTTTACACTCATTGTTCTGATTCCTTTCTTCACAGGTATTTATTATGCCTTTACAGACTGGAACGGGATCACAGGAGCGGTCAAATGGGTTGGCTTGGACAATTTCAAGTACATCTTCACCGATGACAAGCAATTCCAAGATTCTTTTAAACTTACAACGAAATATACGGTCGTTGCCATTATCTTAACTAATGCAATTGGGTTTGGATTAGCGTTACTAGTCACCCAAATGTTGAAAACGAGAAATATTTTACGAACAGTGTTCTTCATGCCTAACTTGATCGGCGGTCTTTTATTAGGATTTATCTGGCAGTTTATTTTTGTCAAAGGCTTTGCCTCCATCGGTGCGCTTACAGGTATCCCTCTGTTTGAGTTAGCTTGGTTAGGCGATAAAAATACCGCCTTCTGGGGAATTGTGATTGTCAGTGTATGGCAAGGTGCAGGCTACATTATGATTATCTATATTGCAGCATTACAGAACGTTCCTCAAGAATTAATTGAAGCAGCGAAAATTGACGGTGCAAATAGGTGGCAGATTCTTCGTCACATCACCATGCCTCTCGTCGCACCAGCTGTTACCATTTGTTTATTTTTAACAACGGCATCATCCTTTAAGGTCTTTGATGCAAACCTTTCCTTGACGAATGGCGGTCCATTTAAGTCAACTGAAATGTTAGCGCTTAATATTTATACAGAAGCATTTGTTAATAACCGATACGGAATTGGTGAAGCAAAAGCACTTATTTTCTTCCTTGTTGTCGCAGCTATTTCTGTTATTCAAGTGACATATTCGAAGAAAAAGGAGGTTGAGTCCTAATGGGAAACAGGTACACAGGAAAAACATTTATTGTTGAAATCCTTGCCATCCTGCTTGGCCTAGCCTTTTTAGTCCCTTTCTATTATGTTATAGCAAACTCCTTAAAGCCGTTTGCTGAGATTTTAACTAACACATCGGCCCTGCCGTCCGTGCTGCAGTTTGAGAACTATGTGAGCGCCTTCGAAAAACTGAACTATCTGAAAGTATTTTCAAACTCTTTAATTGTTACTGTTGTGAGTAATATCGTTCTGGTTATCTTTTGTTCAATGGCGGCGTACATGCTAGTCCGAACAAAAAAGAAGATCAGTAACGTAATTTTCATGATTTTCGTTGCAGCGATGATTATTCCGTTTCAATCGATCATGATCCCGCTTATCAAAACAGCAGGTACCTTTGGACTTTTAAATAGCGTCTGGGGTCTTGTCATTATGTACTTAGGCTTTGGATCAGGGATGACTATTTTCTTGTATCACGGTTTTATCAAAGGAATTCCGGTCGAACTTGAAGAGGCAGCAATTATCGATGGCTGTTCAAGGTTTGGCGTATTTTGGAGAATCGTTTTTCCACTATTAAAACCGATAACGGTTACGATTGTCATTTTAAACAGCTTATGGATTTGGAATGACTTCTTATTACCATCACTTGTTCTACAGGATCCGGAATTAAAAACGATTCCATTAGCAACGTTCTCCTTCTTTGGACAATATACAAAGCAATGGGATTTAGCACTAGCAGCATTGGTCATGGGCATCATTCCGTTGTTAATCTTCTTCTTTGCGATGCAAAAACACATTATTAAAGGGATTACCAGCGGTTCAATAAAGTGAAATATACGTGGGGAACAACCTCTTCTATCTAATTGACAGTTAGCAGAGACTAATATAAAAATAGATTTTACAAACAGGAGGGAATTTTAATGGGGTTCAAAAAGTATTCTTTACTAGCAGGTGTACTATCCGCTTCACTTCTATTAGCAACAGCTTGTTCTAGCGACAGTGCATCGAGTGATAAAAAAAGCAGCGGTGGCAAAGACGGGAAAGTAGTTGTTGATCTTTTTAATGGGAAAGTTGAAATCGCTGACCAATTAAAGGCCTTAACAGACCAATATACAAAAGAACATCCAGAAGTTACTTTTAATATTGAAACAGTTGGCGGCGGCGCGGATGGTTCTGCAGCCCTAAAAGCAAAGTTTGCTTCTAATAAAGCACCTGATATCTTTGGTAATGGCGGTTATCAAGAGGCGCAAACATGGAAAGATAAATTTGAAGATTTATCCGATCAGCCTTGGGTAAAAGATGCCTATGAGAGCGCGTTACTACCTATGACAATTGATGGGAAGGTTTATGGCCAGCCTGTTAATATGGAAGGCTATGGTTTTGCTTACAATAAAAAATTATTTGCAAAAGCTGGTATTACAGAACTGCCAAAAACCTTCACGGAGTTAGAAGCTGCGTCGAAAAAACTGAAAGCTGCCGGGATTACTCCTTTCTCTGTTGGCTATGCTGAATGGTGGGTTTTAGCAAACCATGGTCTTAACGTTCCGTTCGCTTACCAACAAGCGGATGACGAAAACTTCATTAAAGGTTTAAACGAAGGTACAGCAAAAATTGAAGGCAACAAATACTTCAATGACTACTTTAAGCTTGTAGACCTAACAATTAAATATGGTAATAAAAATCCATTAACAACTGACTACAATACAGAAGTAACACAATTTGCAAACGGCGAAACAGCAATGATTCAGCAAGGTAACTGGATCCAGCCGATGCTGGATAAATTAAGTCCTGGCATGGAAGTTGGTTTCATTCCGTTGGCACTGACTGATGATGCAGCACAAGCAGATAAATTAATGGTTGACGTACCAACAAACTGGGTAGTTCATAACAAAGCTCCTGAAGCAGATAAAAAAGCGGCAAAAGATTTCTTAAACTGGATGGTTTCATCTGAAGAAGGTAAAACAGCATTAGTTAAGGAATTCAAATACATCCCTGCTTTTAAAACAATTGAAGCAAAAGCAGAAGATATTGGACCACTAGGTGCAGAACTTCAGAAATACTCTCAAGAAGGCAAAACCTACTCTTGGCAGTTCATGAAATATCCTGATGGTGCTGGACAAGAATTTGGTGCTTCCCTTCAAGCCTATGTTGGCGGCCAAAAGTCTAAAGCAGAAACAGAAAAATCTTTAGATGCAACTTGGGCTAAACTAAAGAAGTAGTATTAAAAATCTAAGGCTCTTCTCAATCTGAGAAGAGCCTATTTTCATTTAACTAGTTCTTATTCACGGTCCGGGCTATTAACCATAATTCCAGCCACTTGCGTTAACCGGTCATAAAAGGCCTGTCCTGCTGATTGCTGATCAAGCCCAATTTCTTCAAATGCTTCCTTCATACAGCGAAGCCAGCATGCAGCTCTTCTCGGTGTTACTTCAAATGGCAGGTGCCGCCCTCTCATTGCTGGGGGACCAAATTCCTGAGAATAAAGGGCTGGGCCCCCTAAAAACTGTGGAAGAAACATCCTCTGTTTGCGCTTAATTTCTTCCATTTCCCCTTCAAACAAGGGTCTTAACTCTGGGTCAGCATATACTCGTGGATAAAAGGCATTGACCAATTTATCAATTGTTTCCTGCCCGCCTATTTCCTCATAAAGTGATTTAAGTTTGTATTCCAAATTCGTCACCATCCACTTTTATTTTTTTCCCTATTTGTGATTATTATAAAGTTAAAGCGGAAAGATTTTTGTGATTGATATCACAGTAAATTTAAAAATACATAAATTTCCACGCGTTGGAAAGGTGTTTAAAACAACTTTCTAAAAAATTGTGGTATCCTAATATAATATGCTGGTTTCATATTAGTATTTAATCGGACCATTTTGGTTTATAGTACAAGCGGTCTTTCAAGAGGTGTAAAGAATGAATAAGGCCTGGATTTACGTAGGCTTAACCTGTTTGTTTGAATTGATTTGGGTATACGGATTTAATGAGGCACAAACGTGGTGGCAGTGGGCAATCGTCGTTGGAGTTATTTTTTTAGACTATCATATTCTGCCTAAAGCATGTGAGACTCTCCCTACCGGTACTGTTTATGCAATATTTGCCGGAATAGGGACAATTGGTACGGTGTTAATGGATATATATCTTTTTGGAGAAAGCTTTAGTCCTGGGAAGGCTTTTTTTATCTTGACCATTGTCATTGGCGTGATCGGATTAAATCTCTCGGACAAGGAAGATGAAAAAACAGCCGTAAAGGGAGTTGCCTAATATGGGTTGGGTTTTTGTCTTTTTAGCAGCTGCAAGTGAGGTCGCCGGTGCGGCTGGACTTAAATTATACAGCCAGCAAAAAACGCTCCGAAATGGTGTTCTATATATTGGAGGGTTCGGCGCATCACTGGCTTTTTTATATGTGTCCTTTCAGTTTCTTCAACTAAGCATTGCCTATGCCGTTTGGGTCGGAATTGGGACAGCCGGTGCTGTTTTTATTAATATGTTTCTTTTTGGTGAATCAAAAAACCTTGGGCGCATCATTAGCGTCATTTTAATTATTATAGGTGTTGTCGGCTTAAAGGCACTATCATAATACTTAAAAGGGTCAGCTCTCAGGTAAGTTAACGCGTAACTTATCAGGGACTGACCACTGCTTTTACGGTGCTACTAATTCCACTTTGATTCGATCAGGATCTTCGAAAAAAACAGCGTAATGAGATTCCCCGCCAGCAAATGGATGTTTATCTGGATATAGAATATTAACTCCTTTTTCCTTCAATTGTATTGTCATTTGATTAACCTGCTCTCTTGATACTGCCTGAAAAGCTAAATGGTTCAGGCCGACTCTAGAACGATGATACGGAATATCTAGAAAACGGTCATCCGCCTGAACAAAAACAATATAAGTTTCTCCATGTTTCCAGCTGAAACCAGACTCCCATTTTTGGAAAGGCTCATATCCTATTTCAGTTAAAAACCACCCCCAAAACTCGATAGTTTTGCTTAGGTTGGAAACATAGATTTCTAAATGGTGCAGCATTGGGCTTCTATCTCCTTTATGGCTTACCTGATTTTCCCCAATTCCTCTAAAAATGCAGGCCGTCTCATGTACTTTTGTCTTAATTCTCCGATCAGCTTATGTGAATGAATCGTTCCACATGCATTTTTGTAGGTTTTTATGATTGAACAAACCGTACGATATTTTTTTCGATCCGTAGCCTCCTCCGCCGAGTATTCAATATACTTAATAAAAAGGTTGTTTACTTCTTCTAAATATTCCTTAATTACATATGGATAAAGGTCCGTTATAGATGAAATATGATTTTGACAATAGTTTAAAAGCTCATCAGACAAATTTTCCTCTTTTAATATGGAGAGGTACACAGAGGGCTGGTACTCCATCTTTTTAAAATCATCAACAAGCTTTTTCAAATTAACATCCCATTCATTTGCTCCATATAATTCTTTTAGTTTTAAATAATATGTAAATTCATTTTTGAATAACAGTTCTCTTGCTAACTTCTTTTGTTGTTCCATATCGCCAAGAAATTCATAGGCTTGATAGCGGTATTCCCGCCACTTATGGACAAGGCCTCGATATTCTGCGTCTGCTTTTTCTCCATCCAAACAAAGTTGAATTACTTTCTTGTAGTCGCCTTTTCCAAGTTCATTGACAATTGCCTTTTCACGAAACTCGCTATGGTCGATATTCTCAGAAATAAATCTTTCAGCTGCCTCAGCCCCATCACATCGTTCAATGATTTCGAGTTGCAATAATTTTATTTGTGTTTTTTCAAATCTATCATTCCAAGAGAATTCTGTCTTCAACAGTAGGGATTCCAGCTGTTTTTCTAACTTTTTTCTAAACACTTTATTAGGAGAATAATAGGCACAAATTTTTAAAAGAGCATAGCGCCAATCACTCCAACCATCATAATGTGCTTTTAATGCTTCTTTCATAATCGCGTCAAAAAGACCCTTCTTCTCTTTCTCATTCAAATGTGTCAGACCGGAAATAACTGCATCGTCAATCATTCTTATTGCCCAATTCATAATGTCACCGATTGAGCCATTTGAGTCATCAGAAAAATTGAGCATTTTTACAACAGGTGACAATACGACCAGTGATAGTAAAACTGCACTCTCCCATTCACCTTTATCTACTTTTTCTTGTGCTTTTTGGAGAGTCAGATCTGCACCTTGTAATGCTGTGGCCACGTGACGCCAATCGATGAAACCTTTCCTTTTTGCACGATTAATAGATTCAGTAATAAGCTTTTTCGCTGATGAAATTTCGTCTTTATGAGGAGTGTATTTAAAAAGAAGTGGTTTTTCAATTTCAGGGTAATCATTGGACAGGTCAAGAATAATCTTTATTAATTCTTCTTTATTTTGATTCGATAGGATCGTACGGAAATCAATTTCGTTTGATCGTGAGGTTGTATTTGGATTAGATTGATTCATGTTTTATCACCCCATTTGGATAATATATACTATATTGTAGCAGTTTACATAGATTTGGGGCAGAAAATAAAACCTAAAGTTGTATTTAGAAAAGGCTGTTTCAGTAGGCTTAATTGTTTTAACGTTAATTTCTAAAAGATTGTTGTTTCCTAAATTCGCTCATTGAAGGGACATGTCGTAAAAACATCATAAATGTCCAATCATTCGAGTGTAATTTTACATAATATATCATTTTAATTGAGTTTCTCCTCGAGTTATTTGGTATTTATCATACAAAAAACGCCGATAACCACAACGGTTATCGACGTTTTTCTAATTACAGTTGTTCACCGTTAGTTGCGATGACATTTTTATACCAATGAAATGATTTTTTCTTCCTTCTTTCTAATGTACCATTCCCATAATCATCTTGATCCACATAAATAAATCCATAACGTTTTGACATTTCTGAGGTACTTGCACTTATTAAATCAATACAGCCCCAGCTGGTGTAACCCATAACTTCTACTCCGTCTTTAATAGCTTCCCCCATTTGTTCAATATGGGCCCGTAAATAATCGATACGATAATCATCATTGATCGATCCATCTTCTTCTACTTTATCGTAGGCACCTAAACCATTTTCGACGATAAATAATGGTACTTGGTAACGATCGTACATTTTCTTTAAAGTGATCCGCAGCCCTTTAGGATCAATTTGCCATCCCCAATCAGAGGCTTCTAAATAAGGGTTTTTGATACCACTAAAAAAGTTTCCTTTTTCTTTTAATCTTTCAGGCGCACCACTAGTGACCATGGTCATATAGTAGCTAAATGATAGGAAGTCTACTGTATGTTGTAACAAGATTTCTTCATCACCTGGTAACATATCAATTTTAATATTATTTTTTTCAAAATAACTTAACATAAAACTTGGATAATACCCGCGTACTTGAACGTCTGTGAAGAATAGATTCTTTTGATCTTCTTCTAATGCGGCTAGAACATCATCTGGACTGCAAGTTTCTGGATAAACTTCCATACGAGCCAACATACAACCGATCATGGCATCTGGAATCATTTCATGACATGCTTTTACGGCCCTTGCACTTGCAACAAATTGATGATGGAGAGCTTGATAAACGGCTTGTTCCTTATGCTCTACACGGTCAACAAGTATACCACTGCCAATATACGGAGAAATGGTGGATACATTAATTTCATTAAATGTTAACCAGTATTTTACTTTTCCTTTATAACGTTGAAATACAGTCTCTGCATAATGTACAAAGTAATCCACCAAGCTGCGATCTGTCCAGCCATTATATTTTTGTACCAAGTAAAGCGGCATTTCATAATGAGATAAAGTCACCAAAGGCTCAATTCCATACTTTGATAATTCGTCAAACACTTTGTCGTAGAATGCTAGTCCTTCTTCATTTGGCTCCAGCTCATCACCATTTGGAAAAATTCGCGGCCAAGAAATAGACAAACGGAATGTTTTAAAGCCCATTTCAGCAAACAAGGCAATGTCTTCTTTATAACGATGGTAAAAGTCAATTCCACGGCGTTTAGGGAAGTTGTCTCCGCCTGTTCCCGCTAATAACGCTTCTAATTCTTCTTCACTTCTGACATCCATCTCGATGTCATTTCGTTCTTCTTTAGGTACAAACGAAACCATATCAAAAATAGATAATCCTTTGCCACCTTCATTATAGGCACCTTCTAATTGGTTGGCAGCAGTTGCTCCGCCCCATAGAAAGCCCTCTGGAAATAGTGTTTGTTTATTTATAGTCATAACAAATTCCTCCCGTCATTTTAAAGATTCCGAATGATATTCACACATCTAGCAGTTTTAATGAAATACGCCCTTATTGTAGTTCTTCCCCATCAGTAGCAATGACATCTTTATACCAGAAAAATGACTTTTTCTTCTTGCGCTCTAATGTACCACTGCCATCATCATGTTTATCGACGTAAATGTAACCATAGCGCTTCGACATTTCCCCTGACGATGCACTGACTAAGTCAATGCAGCCCCAGCTGGTATACCCCATTAGTTCCACGCCATCTTCAATCGCTTCACCCATCGCCTTGATGTGTTCACGTAAATAATCAATCCGGTAATCATCATTAATGGAGCCGTCTTCTTCAACCTTGTCATATGCACCGAGACCATTTTCCACGATGAACAATGGAACCTGATATCTATCATATAATTTGTTTAAGCTAATACGTAAACCGGCTGGATCAATCTCCCAACCCCAATCGCTAGCTTTTAGGAATGGATTTTTCACTCCTCCGATGATATTTCCTTGTGATGCTTCTAGTTCTGACTTTACCTTTTTCTCTGTACGTGACATGTAATAACTGAAACCAATATAGTCGACGGTGCCTTCCTTAAGTAATTCCAGGTCGCCTTCTTGAATTTCTAATTGAACACCATGCTCTTTAAAGTAGCGCTTAATGAACGCTGGATATTCTCCGCGTACCTGAACATCAGCACAGAAATTGTTAAACAAACGTTCTTCTTGCAGGGCATACATCACGTTTTCTGGGTTCGAATCGAAAGAGTAAACAGGAGCAAAGATAATCATACAGCCAATTTTTGCATCAGGAATTATTTTTTTGCACGCTTTTACGGCAATCGCACTGGCCACAAATTGATGATGGAAGGCTTGGAATGTGGGCTGATATTTGTCTTCCTCTTTATGGATAGAGAATCCTAGTCCCATGATTGGCATAACCAAACCACTATTGATTTCATTGAATGTCATCCAATTTTTCACTTTATCCTTATAACGATTGAAAATAGCATTCACGTATCTTTCAAAGAAAGTAACAATCTTGCGATTTCTCCAACCGCCATATTCTTTTACAAGGGTAACCGGCATTTCATAGTGAGAGATCGTGACAACCGGTTCTATTCCATACTTGTGTAATTCATCAAACACACGGTCATAGAATGCTAACCCTTCTTCATTTGATTCTAATTCATCGCCGTTTGGAAAAATACGTGTCCAGGCAATCGACATACGAAACGCTTTGAAGCCCATTTCCGCAAATAACGCGATATCTTCTTTATAACGATGGTAGAAATCAATGCCTTCATGGTTCGGGTAGCTGTACTTTTCTTTATCAATTTCAAAATTAAAGCCAGGAGTTTGTAGAATCGAGAGTCGCTCTTTTCCGCCTGGAAGAACGTCTGCAATGTTTAATCCTTTATTGCCTTCATAAAATCCGCCTTCCATTTGGTTAGCCGCTGTAGCTCCGCCCCATAAAAATCCTTTTGGAAATTTCGTTTCATTTGTCTTCATTTTTTTTCACCTCATAATGTTTATCAGTACTTCAGTGTGTATATATCGGAATATGTAGTAAGGGGGGAAATCTCCCCCTTATGAACCTACACTAGTAATGCCATGAATGCTTCACTACTATTAACCTTGCCTTCTTTAACAGGTTTAATGGATTGATAGCGGTCTGGATTTGTAATGATAACCGGTGTAATTAAGTCATAACCCTCTGCCTTAATAGCATCGATATCAAAGGTTACAAGGGTATCACCCATTTCAACAAAATCGCCATCTTTTACATGAGATGTAAAGTGTTTGCCATTCAGTTTCACTGTATCGATCCCAACATGGATAAGAATTTCTGCACCACTATCACTTGTGATGCCAATGGCATGCTTTGTCTTAAAAATGGTTGTTATCTTTCCAGTTACAGGAGAAACTACTTTTCCTTCTTCTGGTTGAATCGCGAAGCCCTTACCCATGATTCCGCTGGAGAACGTGGAATCATTCACGTCAGTTAATGGTTTTACTAAACCTTTAATTGGGCTGTATACTTGTTCTGCCGCAATAATTAATCCTGATTTTGGTTCTACTGCTCTTTCATCAGATACTGTAGGTGCATTATCTTCTTCACTTTCCACATCTTCAAATCCCATTATATATGCTGCAATCGCACCTGCTGCAAATGCAATTGGGAATCCTAAAATGGCTAATATAAACGTTTCACCAATAAATGAAGGGATACCCGGTAAACCTGCACTACCACCAAGAATAAAATATTTTACACCAACAGCGCTATAGTACGCTCCACCGACGGCACCACCAATTAATCCACCGATAAACGGTTTCTTCAATCGCATGTTAACCCCATACATGGCTGGTTCAGTAATCCCCATAACAGCCGTTATACTTGTTGTCATCGCTAATGATTTAAAAGACTTGTTTTTTGAACGTAAGGATACACCAAATGTTGCTCCAGCTTGCCCCATGTTTGCCATGAACATGGAAGGCATGATCACATCGTAACCTTTTGTAGCTAGATTGTTCATTGCAATTGGTAAAAACGCATAGTGCATACCTGTCATAATAATCAATGACCATGTACCGCCTAAAATTAACCCTGCAACAATACCTGCATTATCAAATAATGCGCCAACTCCTAAAGAAAGCCAGTTTCCAATAAATGATCCAAGTGGACCAACCGCAATCAATGTGACAGGGACAACAATTAATATCGTAAGAGTGGGAACAAGAATCAGTTTAAACATACTTGGAATAATACGGTCTACCCATTTTTCAACATAGGCTGCAATCCAAATGGCTAAAAGAATTGGGATAACTGTTGAAGAATAGGTGACAGCCGTTACTGGGATGCCAAGAAATTCGATGGGCTTACCCGCACTTAACAATGCTGTTAGCGTTGGATGTAAAAGTGCTGCCCCGATTGTTGCTGCCACGTATACATTGCTGCCAAATTTCTTTGCTGCGCTAACTGCTAGTAAAATAGGCAAGAAATAGAAAGCACCATCACCAATTGCATTTAAGATGGTATATAATTGGCTCTTATCAGAAAGCCAGCCGAATGCAAGTGCAATCGCTAGTAACCCTTTAATCATCCCGGCTCCAGCAATCGCTGGCAGGATTGGTGTAAACACACCAGAAATCACATCGAAAATGGCATTGATGATATTTTTATTTTTTCCTGATTTCTTGCCATGGCTATCTGCTTTAATGGAACTGTTTCCTAAAATTGCGTTATATACTTTTGGTACATCATTTCCGATAATAATCTGGAATTGGTCACCGCTGATATTCGTCCCCATTACTCCAGCTACTTTTTCTATCTTTTTACGGTCCACTTTACTTTGATCATGTAAGTTAAAACGCAATCTAGTCATACAGTGAATAACGTTTTGTACATTTCCATCTCCGCCGACAAGCTCTAGAATTTCTTTAGCTGATTTATTGTAATCCATGAGAAGTTCCCCCTTATTTTTGTAAAAAAATAACCTGAGCAGCAGGAGTCCACAAAATTCCGAACTCGAGCTACTCAGGTTTTGCCTGCATTACCAGTAACAATCCTGTATTAATCGTATTAAGTTTTGTAGAAACTTCTGATACCTTCGTAAGTATTGGCCAGTCCTTACGCTTATATTCAGGCCTTTCAAGAGAATAAAAAAAACCTAAATTGCACGCCATAAAAATATGACATTGCAATTTAGGTTTTGCCTGCATAATCAGTAACAATCCTAATCAATTAATATTAATTTATAAGAACATACTAGCATGCGCTTTCATTTCATGTCAACGCTTTCTTTTATGGAATTTTTTTCTAGTTTCGATTAACGACTCGTTCAATATGAATGGTAAGATACGCTATTTCTTCCTTCGTAATTTTTTTGTTATGTGCCTTCTCAATAAATTCCTTTATTTTTCCGGTACATGCAAAGGCATCGGGATACTTTATTTTCACCATGTCATATAGATAATCGTCTGGGCTTTCCAAGTTTTTTTCACTAAAAAGGCGTTGAGCAAAAAACTTTAGATGGGTAAGGAATCGAAAATAATTCAAGGATTCTTCATCAATTTCAATTTTAAAATAATACTTTACAATGTTTAATATATCTTGAATTAATTTTGTAATACTGACTACATTGGGCATTTCTTCGTTTAACTCAGCATTTACAATATGCATCGCGATAAAGCCCGCTTCATCTTCGGGTAGAGAAATCCCAAGCATCTCTTCGATCTTTTGTATTGCCTTTAAACCAATCGCAAATTCGTCACTATAAATTCTTTTGATCTCCCAGAGCAACGCATTTGAAATTAGTAAGCCCTTTTTATTTCTCTCAATAGCAAACGTTATATGGTCTGTTAATGATACATAGATACTGTCATTTAACTTTTTTCCGAGTTTTTCCTTCGCATAAGAAATGATTCTTTCTGAAACATCCATGTATTCTAATGGAATATCGTATAATAACGTTTTAAATTTTTCTGAGACATCCTTATTGTCCAATTTAAAAATCTTCTCTATCTTGGACTCGTCCACAACATCACCAGGCCTCTTCTGAAACGCAATTCCCCTGCCCATGATTACTAACTCTTTTTTCTGTTCATTCAATACACTAATCACGTTATTATTAATTACCTTTGCGATTTTCATATAAATCACCTTTTTATGGAAGTTTTTTAAAAGAAAAAAAACCTAAAACTAATCAAAGAAACATTAGTCTTAGGTTTTGCCTGATTTAACAGTAACAATCCTATTATTCAAAAGTTAATTAAAATCTTAACATTGTTTGAAAAAGCTTGCAACGATTTTTGTTATCCAGTACTCGTGATGTTACTATTTAGGATAATATTTTTTGAAGAAGTGATTTAGGTTTTTTCCTCAACTTATCCACTGAGTTCTGAAGTCCCGTACATGATCACTGATTTACTCATAAATAAAATAACCATTTGGAATGGTCTTAATCTAACAAACGAGGCAATTCCCAATCTTTTTAAAATAAACATCCCAGGATAGGCAAATAGAGTATCTAAAAATAAATTTAAAAAGAGGTAACGAATAAAATTACCAAAAGTGAATTTTAATATCCATAAGGATCCTACAAAAAATGGACCCACCATGAATGGCATTTCGCCAATTGCATTAGGAATGAGTTTTTCATAAATTCGCCACCATACTCTATTTTTGGCGATAATACTTTCAACTGCTACCCAGACAACAATAAATAAGGCCCCTGGATAAAAGCGCTTAATGGTTAGTTTCCCTAAGAACGGCACTGTCAACCAAGGTAATAACATCATTAAGAGCAAAATCATTTTCTCATCTATATGCCATTCACTTTTTCTTTTTAGAATGCGCAAATTGGAGGAATTTATTTGTTAATTATACAAAAAAAGGTATTTTTCCCACCTAATTTTGATTTGAAAAATGGACAATTAAAATGAGCGACTATTTTTTTGTATAATAAGCAAGTCCAAACAATAGAAGAGGCAGCAGACCAGCGAATCTAAACCATCCCTCCGCACCGCCAACATAGAGCGAGATGGTTGGTATCGCAAGGGCAATCCCACTCCACAAAAAGGCTTTCCATGATTTTTCCCAAAGACCCCTAACAAAAAGCAGCACGGATGCTCCAATCAATAGCCAATAGACGATTCCTACCAAGAAAAAATCCATTAAATCTCCCCCTGTAAAAATATTCGTTATCAAATATATAATATGTCTTATTCACCAAATGGTCCTTTTTACTATAGGAAATGTGCTTTACTCGGCTTATTTTTTAAAATGCCGGTCATGTAGTTATGAATATTATGATAGGATTATTCTATGCTAGTCCATCTTATGGGTTTTCTTTTAAAAAAACGAATAATATCTTTGCTGTCCCTCATACCATTAGGATGAGGAGAGACTGATGTCATGAGATTAGAAGGGAGAAAATGAAATGCTGCAACGTCCTTTAGCAAGTGAGTACCCAGAATACTATAAACCTTATGTAAATCTAGTTCCTGAGGGTAATCTATTAACACTTTTGAAAGAGAATTTGGTCAAAACGATTGAGCTTTTTGAGTCGCTTTCGGAAGAAGATGGCCACTTTCGCTATGCTGAAAATAAATGGAGCATCAAAGAAGTACTTGGCCATATGGCAGACACTGAAAGAATTATGAGCTACCGGCTTCTCCGTGTTGGACGGGGAGACCAGACTGCTTTGGCTGGTTTTAACGAGAATGATTATGTCCAAGGTTCGCAAATTAATAAATTACCAATAAAAAATATTCTCGAAGACTTTATTGCCATTAGAAAAGCTACCCTTTCCTTAATTCAAAACATGCCGGAAGAGGCTTGGGCAAACATTGGCTTTGCCAATAACACTGAAGTCACAGCCCGTGCTATAGGCTACATTATCGCAGGTCACGCCCTCCACCATTATAAAATCATTATTGAAAGATACGTTTCTTTATTGAAATAAGCCCTGGCATAGAAGTGAAAATGGTGTCAGGCACCACGATTAAAAGCCCGTGAGTTTAGTTTTAGCTCATGGGTTTTTATTGATTTTGGTAAAAATTCACTTGCGAACATTTGTTCTTTGTTTTATAATCAAAATATCGGTAATAATAAGAAGTGAGCATCTCTTAGGAGGTTGGCTAGCTTATTTCCTATCGAGGATAGAAAAAAAATACTTTTAAATCGAGGAGAGATTTATGATGACATTACGTTTGATTCCCTATTTAGTGATGGATGGAAATGCGAAGGAAGCGATTCAATTTTACGAAAAGGCTTTGGATGCACAGGTTCTCTTTTCTCAATCTTTCGGCGAAATGCCAGAAAACCCTGAATTTCCATTACCTGCCGAAGCCAAAGATCGTGTAGGTCACGCGACGATCAAAGTGGGTGAAACGGAAGTAATGTTTTCTGATACGTTCCCAGGACAGCCACATCAAAGCGGAAATCAAGTGACTATCTGTATTTCAACGAGCGACGCAGACCAGGCGCATAAATTTTTCGAAGCCTTACAGCAAGGTGGTCAAGTAAACATGCCGCTTCAGGAAACGTTTTTCAGCCCAGCTTATGGTAGTCTAACAGACAAGTTCGGTGTGAACTTTCAAATTTTCACTGAGGGTCGACAATAGATTTTTACATACGAGATGCATGCAAATTAGCCCGGTCCATATGCGACCGGGCTTTTTTTAGACCCATCAAATTTATAAAGGTAAGTTAAGCTGCCATGAAACGCCGAATTTATCAACGACCCAGCCAAACTTTTTGCTAAAACCATAATTATCTAACGACATTAATAAGCCTCCACCACTAGACAAATTTTCATATAGTCGATTTATTTCCTCTTCAGTATCACAGGTGATATAAATAGAGAAGGATGGTGTAAAAGTAAATTCATGTTTTATATTACTATCAATGCACATGAATTCCTGACCTTTGAGTGTAAATGCAGCATGCATAACACTTCCCTCTTCCCCCGGTCCGTTTGCCCCATAACGAGTAATTCTGATTATTTCTGAATCCTCAATCAATGATATGTAGTAATTCATTGCTTCTTCCGCGTTTCCTTGAAACATTAAGAATGGTGTAACTTTTGACATAGTATTCCTCCTTCTTTTTTATAAATTATTGTTTAGGATTGATTTTTATTTCAATTGGCAACACATAACATTATTGACAAATTAGCAAAAAAACTAATCAAAACGTTTGATTAGTTTTTTCAACCCATTTTAGTACGGGAAACAGCAGGCTGATATTTTCTCATCGGGGCCTTATCTAGAACTTCTTGCAAATAGAGGTTTCCATTCGGACTTGTTTTCTTGAGCAACTCTAACAAGTATGTAATATCATCTAGAGCTCTATGTGTTTGGTAATTTGTGATGTTATGCGCTTGTAATAGGGTTAATAGTTTCCCATTTGGAAAGCCGTAATTTTTCCAAGGGATGTTTCTCATTGTGCAATACCACTTCAGGTCGTTGACTTCCGGATACATGTGATAGAGAAAGCTTCGATCAAAGGAAGCATTATGGGCAAAAACCGAATCGGCACGATGGAAATAGGTTTTTATTTTTACATCATAAAAGCTTTTCCCTTGAACTAACTCATAAGGGATTCCGTGAACTCGATAGGCTGTGTCATAATTATTTCTTGCCGAACGGGAAAGCGGCTCACGTAAAAAGGAGTCTTCATCAATAATATCGATAACCTCGCCGGTATCTGCTCGATAGGAAAATAACTTTAATGCGAGCTCGATTACTTCATCCTTGGTAGGACCTAAACCGGTTGTCTCCACATCTAATACTAAACCCAATTTTTCTGACCTCATCTAAATGATCATCCCTTAATACTAAACTTTATCCCATTATACCAAAGCTTGCCATAGGACTCTATCTCCAAAATGTACCTTAATGAGAATATTACAGGGGAGGAACGTTAGAGAGTGACCACGACCGATATTTTTCGATGAGTACGGGCACTGTGGTCCACTCTTAGTTACTGTCCTCGGCTTTTTTCCTCCAGCATGGGCGCTACTGACCCTCTCATCTATTAGTCCTCCAGCCCAATCCCCACAAGAAATGCCTTAATAATTATCATAAGACTTTCATTCAAATCCAACGGCATCTTGAATCCGCCTTTTTGCTCTAGAGCAGAAAATCCATGTAAAATACTACGTAAGCCCCGGACAGCATGCAAAGCACGCTCTCCTTCTAAAGGATATACCTGCAAAACGCGGACGGAAAGGTCAACGATTTTCGCCCCTGCTTGCTGCACATCCACATCTTCCGGGTCAGGGGCAAGTAAGGTTGCCTCATAAATCCCTGGGTGCTTTCGGGAAAAATCCACATAGGCCTGGCTAACCGCCAGCACAGCTTCGGTGCCTGACACCCCAATTGCTGCATCTGCCATCACTTCATAAAGCATATCGATTCCGTAAATTGCCAATTTCTTTCTTAATCCAGTGAGTCCATCAAAATGATTATATAAAGAAGGAGAACGTATCCCCAGCTTCTTTGCTAAGTTGGCCAAGGTAACTTCCTGCACACCATATTGGTCGGCAATCTCTCCTGCTGCTTCGATAATAAAAGATATTTCGAGACCGATTTTTGGTCTTGGTGACATAATAAATACTCCCTATCCTATTTTTCGTTCCAGATTTTTGATTGCATGCTCCATTGAGTTTACAGGATTTATCACGATCTCTCCGTGGCCAACTGCAAGCAATTCAGGCCGATAACTCACTAATTTCCGGGCACTGGACAAGGCGGTTTCCTTACTCCACGTACCAAAAGCCGGGAATGGAAACCAAGCTCTAATATCCCCTGCAACAGCCATTCCACCTCGTGTTTGAAAGGAATCACCTGCTATCAACGCCTTGGTCCGCAAATCTAAAAATGACATGGAGCCTGGTGTATGTCCTGGCGTTTCGATCACTGTTAACGAACCAATCAGGTCGCCTTCCTTCAATAATAGATTGGCCCGCGTTTTTAATTTTTTCGGTACACCGCCTTTAATCGGGATTTGCGCCTCCTGAGGATCAAGCGACCGATCGCCATTCATAAGTCTGTTGTCTCGTATCGAAATATAAACCGGTACATCTGGCAGCAAGTCTTTTATAGAATCCAACGCCCCGACATGATCCTCATGAGCGTGCGTCAACACAATTTTGGTAATCGGCTTTCCAATCGATTCAGCCGCCTTCATAATGCCTTTGGCACAAAAGCCAAGCGCTGCATCAATTAACGTTAACCCGTCCTCCTCCTCCACCAAATAGCAGTTGACCGGAAAAACATTCGCCATGAATGTAACTTGATACAAGTACCCATTTTTGATCATCCTCATAGTGACACATCCCCTTTAACTAATATCATTAGTTTTATAATAACTAATTGCATTAGTTTTATCAAGTTCTTTTTTGGAAAAAATTACAATCCCCTTATGAATTCATATATTCATCTTTTTTGCCAAAAGATACTAACATGACTACCACTTAATTAAGTTGACACTTAATTAAGTGTACGCTAAAATAACGATATGATTGAAAAAGTCCTTCATGCGTTAGCAGAACCTAGACGTCGAGATATACTCTATCTCGTTCGTGATGGAGAAATGACCTCCAGCGCGATTGCCTCACATTTTGACATTTCAGCTCCAGCAGTTTCTCAGCATCTCAAAGTTCTCGAACAATCCGGCCTAGTTATAGTTCGGAGAGACGGAACGAAACGGTACTACGGTATTAGAAGGGACGGTTTTTCTGAATTAAAGCAGTATATTGACCGTTTTTGGGATGATAGTTTACTTCGTTTGAAAGAAGCTGCAGAAGAGGAAGAAAGGAGAAAAAATGAATCAGACCAATAATGAAATCATCACAAAAGAAATATTTATTGAAGCCCGCCCGGAAACATTATTTTCGTTCTTTACTGATGCGGACAAAATGGTTCGCTGGATGGGGAGACATATTCTGCTCGAACCAAAAATCGGTGGTAAATATCGAATTGATGTGAATGGCAGCGATATAGCCATGGGCGAATATGTAGAAATTGTTCCATATGAAAAAATCGTCATGTCTTGGGGTTGGGAAAAATCAAAGCTCGTGCCACCTGGTTCAAGTAAGGTCGAATTCAAACTGACTCCGAAAGAAAATGGCACAAATTTGGTATTAACTCATTATGACTTGCCAGTTGAAGAAATCCCATCGCACCAACAAGGATGGTCCCATTACATGCCCCGCATTAAAGATTTTGCAGAAGGCAACGATCCGGGTATAGACCCATGGTCCGAAATGGCCATGCATTAATTTTTATAAAAAATAAATAACCTTTTCTATTGAATAATATATTGGAGGAATAAAAAATGACTAAAACAATTCATCAAGAAGTAATTTTCAATGCCAGCCCTGGACTTATTTATGAAGCACTCACAGATTCGAAACAATTCAGCGAAATGACGGGAGGTGCACCTACAGAAATCAGTCCCGAAGCTGGTGGTACTTTTTCTTGTTTTGGCGGCATGATTCTTGGAAGAAACATTGAACTTGTTCCAGGTGTGCGAATAGTACAAGCTTGGCGAGTAGCGAATTGGCCAGAGGGTGTTTACTCTATTGCTAAGTTTGAGCTAAAAGAACAAGACTCAAAAACCCTTTTGGTTTTCGACCACATTGGTTTTCCTGAGGCTGAAGGAGAACATCTTGCAGCAGGATGGGGAGCCAATTACTGGAACCCTTTAGAAAAATATTTAGGTTAATTCACACGCAAAAATGCTTGGAGCATCTCCAAGCATTTTTGCGTGTGAATTAGTAAGTAATGGAGTTCAAGGCCCTGTTAATAAAATGTTCACAACTTTTTTACAAATATGTGAAGTAGTGAACAATTTACCCTTATTTCAAAATAAGTTTGGTATAGTAACAATGTAGTTAACGAACAAACAAATAAAAATAAATTAACAAGGAGTGTTTCACATGGTAGTAAATTGGTTAAGAGAAAACAAAGTTGCCGCTGGAATTTTAACAGTTCTTCGCTTATATATGGGGTATTCTTGGATTACAGCTGGGTTCCACAAATTATCAGGCGGTTTTGATGCTTCTGGTTATCTAAAAGGGGCAATCGCTAATCCAGTGAAAGGTCCAGACAGTGCGATGGTTTATGGCTGGTATGTTGATTTCTTAAAGCATTTCGCGTTACCAAACGTTGATATTTTTAACACGATCGTCCCACTAGGTGAATTCTTAATCGGACTTGGACTTATTCTTGGATGTTTAACAACTGCCGCCATGTTCTTTGGCCTTGTGATGAACTTTTCATTTTTCTTATCAGGAACCGTATCACATATTCCAACAGATCTTTTCCTAGGAGCGATCATCCTGTTCTCTGGCTACAATGCGGGCCGCATCGGTCTTGACCATTGGGTTATCCCATTCATTCGCAACACAGCATTTAAAGGGAATAAAACTGTAACACATAACGTTTAATCTAAAAAAGCGACGCAGTCTTGGTCATCCTACCAGATTGCGTCGCTTTTTTTAATACTAAAAGCTTTTATCTTCTTTTACACTTTCTTTGTTCATATACCAATTGGTTACCTGTGTAAGGATGGCAAACATGAAAAAGAAATTCATAGCCCAGACATTAATAAACGGAGCCAACCCGCCAAATTCAATCGTTTCAAGACCTTTTAGTTTCATCACAATCATCGACTCGATAAAAATAAGCACAAAACCAACAACACCAGCAATAGCCGCTCTAATCATATCGTTTCCCCTAGAAATGATTTTTTTTATTTATGTAAGTTAAGGAAGTAGCATTTATGACAATTTCGTGAACATCTTCCCTCTATTATATTGCAAAAATGGGATTTACAACACCCTGAAAAATAAAAAAAGGCCCTCCCCCATAGCTAATTTCATGTGGGTGTCAGGCACCATTTTTATCCTATTTTTTTAATAAATACTACCTTCAAGTAGTCCCCTTCTGGAAATTCTTTGACGGTTTTGAAATCGGCGGGAAGTGAAAACTCTTCCAATTGTTTATACCGGCTGCCAGATTCTTTAAAGGCAGCATCGATAAAGCTCTTGAATTTATCCATCCCAAAAGCGCTGCTGTTTGTGGATGCAACAATGGTTCCGTTGTCCGCTGTAATCGCAATCGCTTCGATTAGAAGATTCTTGTAGTCCTTTTCCGCACTAAAGACAAATTTCTTGGACCGGGCAAAGCTCGGCGGATCAAGGATGACCATATCAAACTTCAGCTGTTTCTTGACAGCATATTTAAAGTACTTGAATACATCCTCAACAATAATTGCTTGCGTTTCATGGTCCACACCATTTACACTAAACTGCTCAATCGTTTTACTCTTACTCCGATTGGCCAGGTCTACACTTGTAGTTTTCGTTGCTCCCCCTAGAGCTGCAAACACGGAAAAAGCCCCCGTATAAGAGAATGTATTTAAAACTGTCTTACCGTTTGCATACACATCTCGGATTGTGCGCCTTACATCCCGCTGGTCTAAAAACACCCCGACCATGGCGCTTTCATTTAAATATATTGCAAAGTTGACGCCATTTTCTTTGACAATAAGAGGGAACTGACCTCTTTCACCTGCGACAAAATCATCTTCCTCGATGTATTGCCCTTTTTCATCAAAACGCTTTTTCTGATAAATGCCCTGGAATTCAATCAGTTCCTTTAAAGCTTGAATGATATAGTCTCGAAAATGATAGATACCCTTGCTGTACCAAGTTAACAGATAATAACCAGCAAAGTAGTCAATCGTCAAACCACCGATTCCATCACCTTCACCATTAAACACTCGAAACGCGGTAGTTTCTGAACTTTGATAAAATGATTCTCTTTCCTTAATCGCTTCTTTTAGCATTTTCTCAAAAAAACGTTGATCCAAAGAATCATTTTCTTTTCTGCTCAACACCCAGCCAAGGCCCTTATTTTGCTTACCATAATAGCCTTTGGCAATAAATATATTTCTTTCGTCGACCAATTTAACAATGGACCCCTCTTCTACGAGGTTGTCCACATTAATGACGGCTTCCTTAGAAATAAGTGGATAGCCGCTTTTAAATTTATTTACAAACTTTGTTTTCACCTTAAGACTGACTTCTTTATTCATCGTGTCATCCCATCTGTTTTTTATCCTATTAAAATATTGTAGACAATATCTTGCCTTACAAATCAACTAGAGAGCAATAACGTTATCATAACATTAATTCTGCTTGTTCTAAAACAAAACCCGCCACTAATCTAGTAGCAGTTGTGATCATTATTCTTTTAATTCTTAAATGCGCAGGCCTTTATAAAATACACTGGTCAGTTGAAATCTTCACAACTTCCACACAAGTTCCACCTAAATTCTACACAAGTTTTTCTTATTGTTAAGTCAAGTTAATACGGAAATGGTTCGAAGAGCTCATTTCTTAAAACTTCCCATTTTGGATTGGTGCTTGACACCAATCTATTTTTTTTGCCCATAATAATGTCAGCCATCACATTATGTGACGGCTGACATTGGAAATAGTTAATGGCCTAGTTTACTCCCACTTGTGTCCAAGCAGATTTAACGGCATTGTACTGTGTGCTGCTTGAGCCATACAAATCAGCTGCAGCAGCAAGAAGAGCCGCGCGTGCGTCGCTAAAATCACTTTGTGGAGCTAAATAAACGGTGAGTGCTCGATAGTAGATTTTTTCAGCGACAGCTGTACCCAGACTTGAAATCGTTAAATAGGCTGCTTTATTTGGAATCCCGCTGTTCGTGTGAACTCCTCCATTATCCGAAGTAGTATTCACGTAGCCGCTCATATTCTCCGGTTGTCCATAAAGACCAGGGTTTGAAAGACTGCGAAGAGCATCGCCAGCTTTATTCGGCGTGTACACATCCTCACCCATTAAGTAATCCCCTTTATCAAGGAATACTCCGAACGTATCAGAAATGGACTCATTTAATGCACCTGACTGATACTGATACTCTAACCCAGCTGTTCTTTCTGTTACTGCATGTGTTAATTCATGGGCTACGACATCAAGCGCACCTGACAATGAACGGAAGGTAATTCCATCCCCATCTCCATATACCATTTGCGAACCATTCCAGAACGCATTGTTGTAATTCCTGCCATAGTGGACGGTTGAGCGAAGAGTCGCTCCATTATTATCAAAACTGTTTCTATTAAACGTATTTTTATAATAATCATAGACGACACCCGCATAGTAGTGGGCATCTACATCCGCTCGCTGTGACGTTGCGTTAAAATTATTGTCAGGGTCAACAGAATAATTTCCAGGTAACCGGGATCTATTTACCGCCGTTCTTGTTTCTATGACACCCGTCATTGGCTTAGTAATATCATATAAATAGTAAGTACCGCTCGAATAATAGGTGTTAAGCGTTTTCGTATCTCCTAGAACACCTACTCCAGTGCCATCAGCTACTGCATTATAGGAATTTAAAATGTTACCATTTACGGCATCCACATAGACCACCCAGTTTGCAGGATATGGCTGAATAAATTGCAGATTTGTTTTGAAAGCCAGATTAAATTCATTACCATTTTTATAAACAACTAGTTCCGCCTTTTCAACGGTATCTTCTATTTTTTTGCCAGTAGGACCTGCTTCAGCATTCGTGATGGTTTCCTCTTTGGTTACTTTTATAGATTTCCAAGACTGATCAAGGGCAGTTTCCTTGGATAGTTGTGCTTTCAGGGCACCTTTGAAATAAGAAGATGCTTCTGGGAACACATCACCATTGACTGCTGTAACGATTCCATTTTTATCGGTATGGACCTTAAACTTCGCCCCATCCACCGGAATCCCCTGAATCGATTGAATAAAATTATAGTGAGTGCTACCTAGCCCGTCCGTCTCAACATCGAGTAAAGTTAAATCTTTAGCTGTATCTAACTGATAAAGTGCCTTATTTTCTTTTAAAAATTGCTTAATCCCATCTATGTCTTTATAAACTTTGGTCGATAGTTTCCCATGGACAAAAGATGGTACCGTTTGTCCTTTCTTCCAGTTGACCTTTGCATCCTTACCAAACTGCGACGCGTCTTTCTTAACCGTAACATTGTAAGGAATTGTCTCAGCCGCAGCTGTAATCGGTAGCACAGACCCCATTGTTAATCCCAAAGCTAGTACAAGTGAAGTTCTCTTTTTCATCTCCAACCGCCTCCTAATGATCATTCTGTACGAATTTTCAAAATAATCATAACACGATGAATCTTTAAGGATAATTGGGAAAAAGTGTGGGACATGGTGTCAGGCACCAGCAAAAATATTATCTATTCTATTAAAATCCCAAAGCTAAGTTCATTTTTGCGTTGGGAAAATTTATTCGATTATTTTTTGGAGGAATAAACGGTGAAATCCTGATGGTCCAAAAGTTTCATTTTTTTATTAATAACTTCATAGTATCAAAAGGTAATTCCTATGCAGTTTAAATAAATAAGAAAAAAACCGACATTTAAAAAATGACAGTTTTCGAAAAAATAGTTGAATATAGTAGCTTAAACTTAGTCTCCTAGCCCTTAATGATTTCATCCCGATCATCTGCTCGAGGAGGTTCCTCCATCCACCGGATAATAAATACCATTTGGTATTAGAATCTACAAAAAGAGAACATTTATTATACATATACAGGATTTTACATAACTTTTTTCCCCTTATTCCTAATTTGGGGTTTCTCAATCTATTATCGATCCAATACTTTCATAAATATAATTTTCTCATAATAATCACAAAATAATTGGTAGGGTATACTCATGCCACTGGTGTTTTTTTGCGTAAAAAAGCTGCTCTAAAAAACAGAGCAGCTTTAAAACTTATACTTCCTTACTCTTTTTCAATATACTAACCGAACGCTTAAAGAGTGGAATGAGAATAATCACACCCACAATAAAGAGTAGGGCTGACGCTTCGTACATCGCGACAAGCGAAGTTGTTTTCTTCAGCCATCCGCTCGCACTCATGGTAATGACCATGGTCCCCATAAACATCGGGTTTAAAATGCCATTGACTCGGCCAATAAAAGCCTCATCTGTATTTTTCAAAATCATCGTATTAATTCCAATGTGAATACAGGGCATAAACAAGCCGCTAATAAATTGCGCGGTCAATGTCAGCCATAACTGCTCTGATAGCCCCATTACAAAAAATCCGAGAGCACTGGCGCTCATTCCAATTGCAAGCAAGATTTGCGGAGGAGTCTTTTTCGCTAACCCCATCGTGAGACCTCCACCTAAAATCATTCCTGCCCCAAACGCTGCCATCAACCATTGCAGCATCTCTTTAGGTAAACCAAGTTGTTCTGTAATGAGGAAAACGGAAAGTGGCTGCGTTAGCCCCAGTCCTAAACCTGCTGCTGCAAAACAGCCACCCAGCAGAGTCAGTGCCCGGCTGTTCCAAACATAACGGAAGCCTTCCTTCATTTCCTCCATAAGTGTGGTTTTTACAGCATTTCCCTCGTTTTCCCGGTCAGGAGGAAGCATAAATAGAATCGCTGCCGAAAGCATAAAGGCAATACCCATAATGGCAATCGCTGCACTAATGCCGTAATGCTGGTAAACAAACGTACCGATAATCGGCCCTAAAATCATAAACAAAGCAAACACCGTTTGGTACATCGACATACCCATTTGAATAAGTTCTTCCTTTACATGAAGCTTGAACAGTTTCATTCCAGAAGGCTGTGAAAACTGTGAAAGAATCGATGATACAAGTGTGGCGAAGAAAATAACTTTCCAGCCCCCAAATACTAGTGTTAACAATACAATAAAGATAGACAGCGCGCTGAGGAAGTCACACCATATCATTGTCCGTTTCGGACGCCATCTGTCAGCAAAGGTGCCTCCAATAAAGGAAAATAGAAAAATAGGCGCGAATTCTGCTACAGAAATAAGCGATACCGCAACCGGATCTTCATTTGTCTGCTCAATAACAAATAACAATATGGAGTAGTTACGTACCCAAATACCGATTTGTAAAAATAATGTCGAGAGCAAGATGGTACGTATTACTCGATTTCTAAATAAATCCCCCATGGTAATGTTTGATTTTGTTTCTTCCATAAAAAAACCTCCTTATCCATTTATCTGGACAGGAGGTACTTCAGCAAAAGGGCACAGTACACCAAGTACCTTCTACTCCCTTTTGTCATAAAAGCCCGCACTAACCCTATCCAGAAATATGTTCGTATGATGATCCGAATTTTTTCTTTTAATAGGTTTAGTGAATCATTGGCTTTATGGTCACCCTTTCGAATATCGTAGTTTCCATACTACTTTATTCTACGCTAAGAATCAAGAGCGAAGTTTGTCATAAAATGTAAATCAATGATATTTACCTAAACCTAAAGCTTAAAAATCTTTACTAATGCTTTCATGGACTCGGGACCGCAAAACTGCGCAATATGGTTTTTCAGCTCATGTTTTGCTTCGTCCATTTCTATTTTTCTTTGATCCATGTGGTTATTTTTTGACCAAAAGGCAAGTGTTTCGAAGGATGTACTGCTCCAGCCGTTTTTCTCGCCCGAAACGTTTGTTTTCTCCTTTGTCCCTGAAACAACAATATCCATAGACCCCTGTAATTCCAACAATGCGTTATCAAAAGCCTTTTTCTTTTCTTTGTCTTTCATGCCTGCTTTGGCCCTTAATACTCTTGTGTCTATGCCTTCTTCATCACTAATCAAAGTAAATAATTCTAAGGCTTCTCTAGAAACAAGACCGTCATTGTAACGTTTAGCCACTGAATACTGTGACCCCAATACTGCACTCACTAAAGGGAGGAGTTCCGAGGAGATTAAAATAGACTTTTTCTTAATGAATTTTCCGTAGGCAGCTACTCCATCAACTGGGAACCTTGCACGCCACATCCATGGATCATCATCCGAACCTGAATGCCAATTCTCTTTCGGAGTGATGCTATCAAGTGATGGGTAGTCAGGTATTAGCGGTGATAATGGAAGTAAACCAACTTCCTTAATGACCTTGACTGCTTCCTCATATGTACTAATTTTATAATCTACCAAACACACCAATCTCCCTTTAATCCGATTTTCTCTTTAATTCCCTATTAGTTTAGGTAAATCCTCTACATTCTAAACTCATAGAAACCATAAAAAAATGATATAATACTAACCATTAATTATATCGTGCAAATAGTATTATCGGGGGTTTGCTAGGAATGTCAACAACAAATAGTTTTTTAGGAAAACAAGCGCTTGTTATCGGCGGAAGTGTTGCTGGTTTATTCGCTGCTCGCATCCTGTCCGACTTTTTTGAAGAAGTGTTAATTATAGAAAAGGACCAAAAGCGCGAAAAACATTTGACCAGAACCGGAGTGCCACAAGGTTCGCATGGACATGCCCTTTTAAAAAGTGGTGAGGAGATTCTCACTGAACTTTTTCCAGGGATTTGGTTGTGGATGCTACAGGGGCTGGGTCAAATTCAACTAATTGGCTCAGACAATTAGGTTTCGATGGTCCCCAAAAAACCGAAGTAAAAGTAAATCTTTTCTATGCCAGTCGCATCTACAGCAGGCTTTCCTCCCAAAATAAAGACTGGGGGAATTTATTGGTTTACCCTAATCCGCCTAGACAGAATCGTGGAGGGAGTATTTCCCCAATTGAAAATCAGCGCTGGATGGTGACATTACTTGGCTATGGCGTGGAATCACCACCTAGCACGGAAGATGAATTTATAAACTATGCCAAAAGTCTTGAACAACCTGATGTATATGAAGCAATTAAAAATGGTACACCTGAGACGGATGTCAGCGTTTATCGGTTTCCAGCCTTACGCCGCTTTCATTATGAGAAGCTACAACGTTTCCCAAATGGACTAATTGTTATTGGGGATGCCTTTTGTCGTATTGATCCTGTTTTTGGACAGGGGATGAGCATCGCTGCACTTGAGGCGATTGCTCTGAAAAAGAAACTTCAAAAAGCGTTAAATAAAAATAAGCTTTCACAAATTTCGAAAAATACTCATCGAAGCTTCAGTAAAATCATAGATGTCCCATGGTTAATCGCTTTAACTGAAGACTTTCGCTTCACTCATACCGACGGTGCAAAACCGTTTGGCCTGCCATTACTGAAGTGGTATGTAAAACGAGTGATTTTAGCCTGTGAAAGCAATCAAAAGGTATACGGAAAGCTTATCAATGTACTTCAACTGAAAGCCCATCCGATTAGCTTATTCTCATCTTCCACGTTAAAAGCAGTCCTATTCAAAGTTAAGCGGTAAACTTAAATGGTGTCAGGCACCGTTCGTGGACATTTGTCTACGAGTGGTGCCTGACACCTTTTTAGAATGGCTTGAAAATCATCAGGGCGATGATGATGAGAAAGATCACATTTTCAAGGTTTTCAAATCGAAAAAGAATTTTTGATAAGCTCCAATATTCTTCGGGAATTTCTTCTCCTTTGTGCGACGCTAATAGGGCTTTAACTGGTTTTGACCTAGGTGATAAAACAAGTGGTCCAATTGCTAGTGCAGCCAAAAAGAGAAAGAGACTGGTTACATACCATCCCATCCGAAATAGGCTCGGATTGATGACCCCCATGCTCAACCCTGTGATTAATAAAAGCGTGCCGCCGACCATTACAAATATATGTAACTTATGTCTAATCCTATATGAATGTCTTAATTCGGTCATGTTCTTCCCAGATTTGACCACTGTCGTTAATATGAAACCTGGCCCCATCCCCAGGATGGCTGAAAAAATATGTATACATACAAGGATTTTATAGAAAGTAATCAATTGCTGCCAACCTCCATTCGCTCCCATCCCCATTTTATCATATTCTTATTTAATATATTAAAGTGAAATATAGTAGTTTTTGTGGCTACCATTGAATAAACAAATTTTTAAAGTTAACCCTATTTACATACAATAAAGATACAAAGGAGCTTAACTGTGAAACCTTTTGAAATATTTAATATGATTATTGATGAGGAAGCTTATGACCAGGAAGAAGTGACAGCTGATTTTACATACGAAGATCAAGATTACAGTATTACCTTTAAAAAAGGAGACCTTGAACTAGTAAATGCTTGGGTTTTTAAAAATGGCACATCCCTGCCTGTGAATTTATCCGAGAATATTATCGAACGAATAAGAGAGGATGTTAAAAACAGAATTTAGTTTTTATGATTAAAGGTATAGTAACCACAAAAGGTCATCAGAAGTTTACTCTGATGACCTTAGCTTATGCGACTAGTTAAGCGGATGATGGTGGATCATCCAGTTTCTTGATTACTTTTTAATTGAGCGAAAATTTTTTGATAGGCTGAAGCCTCTTTTACCATCCCTTTAGATTGATACATTTTGCTGATTTTTCGTACGGGAGAAGGATTTTGCGGCTGCAGCTCCATTTCCCAGAAGAAGCAATCGATCGCTTGATCGAATTGTTTAAACTCCGCATAATAATCACCCAATTCCATCATCCGATCGGGATCCTCTAATAAATTTACCATTTCACTAATTTTTCTAATCACCTCTAAATCCGGGATTACCTTTTGAATAGGGATAAGTTTTTCATGAACAGTTTTAAGATCATGCTCCTTAAGAAGGATTTCAGCAAATTGAAACACCTTTTGTTCAAATTGCTTGGTCTTTTCAGTATGTGGCAGGTGCTGTAACAATTTAATAAATTCGTCTAAATGTTCTATGACAAAGCTCGGGTCAGAATTTTCCCATATTAAAAGGAGTATAGCATCATAGGAGGCGGGCATGTCATCGATAAAATCTAATATGCATAAGGCAGCTTTCTCATAATTACCGTCTTTAAGCATTTTTTCGACTATAGATTTTGAATCAGGCAGCACTTGAAACGGATTGAGGTTGATTTGAGCTAAAATTAGCATCCATTCTTCCATCGAGACAAAACGTAAAGCAATGCTGGTATATTTTTCAATGGATTCAGCAGCTTTTAGCCTCTTTGCATTTTCTAACCACAGCAATAACTCATCTAAACCGTCTTGTTTTCTTACGATTTCTTCTAATAATATTCGTTCATCTGGATTGGTTCGATTTTTGAAGCAATGTAATTCAACATATAGAGGGTCCTTCATTTGGATTACAGGTAAACTCGAGGAATGGTAAAAATGGTTGTATGAACTCAATTCGAGAGAGGCCAAACGTTCTTGTGCAGATTTTATTGTCGGTGCAAAATCAGCTAACATTTGAATGATTTGAAAGGATTTCATAAATTTTCCGTTTCTTCTAAAGTGGTAGAATACTTTGTCGATGATCTTAATCAGCTGTTCTTTTTGAAAAAACGAGTCAAGTGTTGTCAGAATGTAGACCATTTCCTGAAGAGAATAATGGATTTGTAATTGAGAAAAAAGGTTATTTTTATTCGGAATGGTGTTGTTTACGTGGGGAATTAATGCGCTTAAGAGCGGATGTGGGGATTCAATAATAATACCTTCATGAAATGCCTTATCTATAAATGTTCCTTCTTCAATCTGATCAAGCTTCTCCCCATATATAAGGGCATTTTTATAATAAATAAGATAATATCTTTCCTGGTCAGCGGTCATTACCTCGATTACTTTGCTTCGTGCAAATACGGCTGTCCTTATTATATTACCCTTTACATTATGTTTTTTATCTTTTATCGACATTTCAGTTGGCATAATTAGTTTTTTATCCATTCACCTTTGCCCCCTATCATAATATACACTTATTAAAGTAATTTACTTTTGTGACTTTATTATAGCATAATCGAAAAAAAGAGTTCCTTTACCAAGGTCCTCTCCTTCCGATCCGAGTCTTACCGACATTATTTTTTAAAAAGCAGATTTACTTCAACTACTAATTCCCTTTGTAATGGGAAAGTTGACTTGTGACCGAGACTGTCAATAATATTTGTGTAGTACCACGCTTGATGTTCTTTGCCGGCGTTAAATATGTTCCACACAGCATCCCCCTGCTGCTCATAATCCTTTATGATGGAGCGAATGTTATGTAATTTATCGGCACAGGCAACCACACGAATTTCCTCTGATGCTGTCTTTAAAAACTCAATCGTATGTTCCTTTCGCTCCTTCCAGGGAAGCGATTTATCGGGTTCAGAACATCCTTCCACAATGCTAGCAATTCTTGGTCCAAATTCCCGCTCAATATCTTTCAAAGTAAGTTCTGTATCTTCAACTGTATCATGCAAAATTCCCGCTGCGATGATGTCATCATCGTACCCTGCTTTCATTAACATCATTCCAACTGTAACCGGGTGCGTGATATAAGGGATGTCGGTATTCTTTCTGAATTGGTTTCGGTGACTTTTACTCGCTATCTGCAGCGCTTTTTCAACTATATTCATTTTTTGGACCTTCCTTTTCACGTTAAATAATATTAGTCATTCGGATTAATAATCGCCAAAACTTGATGGTCTTCCCATTTTCCGTTGATCTTTACATTTTTCATAGCGATTCCTTCTTTATGAAATCCGGATTTTTCTAACACTCGAATGGAACCAATATTATGAGGCATGACACCGGCTTCTATCCGGTGTAATTTCAATTCATTGAATGCATATTTCACAAGCAGCTTAGCCGCTTCAGTTGTGTAGCCCTTCCCATTGTGCTTTTCATCTAAAAAATAACCGATGAACGCACTTTGAAGCGAGCCTCTTAGTACTTGAAATAGATTAATAGTACCAATTAAGAGACCATCATTTTTAAAAATTCCAAACGTATATGTCTGATCACTTTTACTATCTTCTTCATACATACGTATCCGGTTCAACTGAGTATCAACCGAATAAAAATCGTCATTTCGTTCCATCGAAAACTTTTCGAAAAAACTACGGTTTTCGGTTTGTAATGTAAGCAGTGCATGTGCATCTTCTGTGGAAAATGGTCGAATATAGATGTTTTCACCTTTAAAGGTCGAATCTCCCTTTACCGATTTCAAATGCAGAACCATATGTTCATCATTATAATGAATTCCGTTCACTTTTAGGGCATTTTCTTCAAATCCATACACTTTAAAACCTATTTGGGTATAAAGATTTTTCGCCTTTTCATTGCTTGCCATCACTGATAAATTAATTTTTTCAATCTCTTCCATCGTTTTAGCTTTATTGATCGCCTCTTCCATTAATGCCTTACCTACGCCTAGTCCTTGTTTCTTGGGCGTGACATACATCGCAAAAATATTTGCTCGATGCCGTATTTTCTCGGAACTTTCTTGAAGTAAGGTGACTACTCCGATTAGTTCTTCCTCATCAAATGCACCAAACGTAAAGTTTCCTTCTATGGTAAAGTTACGGGCAACTTGGTCAATGGGATTTTCTCTTTTTATGGCATCCTCATAACTTGTTAAAAATGCCTCTGGATTTTGTTTAAGTGCTTCTAGTCTTAACTTCCAATACCTCTCTGCATCAGATGTATCTAATAATTTAATGTTCAAAATGATCCCCCCTTTAATCCATTTTGTGTTTCTCTATTTACCTAAAATTTACCCACTACAAATTGCTTCTCTTATTAATTCTATAAATATAATTCCATTCCTGTTTATTGCTCGGAAAACGTAAAAAGCCGAGATATCATCTACATCTTGGCTTTTAGGTCCTAAATTATTTTTCTTTGGCAATTTCTGTTCTATTAGGGGCAAGTGGCGGTTGCTCCAACCACTTATTTTGTTCCATTATGTTAAACCATTTTTTGGTTACGTACAAATTTTTTAGAATAATGGTTTCATACGCTGCAACGAGGTCTGATCTCATGGAAGATGCCAAACCTGTCCCATGATAGGCTTGCGCAACTTGTGACAAGAAACCTATATGATACATCATTAACTTATCGGAAAAAGGAGACACTGTTGAAGTGGTCACTTCCGTTTCCATGGAACGAGGAACTGGTAAATGATCTGCCTGCAGGATTTTTGAAAAGGTTGCGATATGCTGCTCAGCCACGTTTTGCGACTTTGTCATAAACTTCCTTACTTCTGTTGATTGAGCAACCTGACTAAATCCAACACAAAGGGCTTTACTCATCATACTTTTCTTTAGGTTTAAAAAAATACTGATGATTTCAATGGATGCTAAACTTCTCCCTTTTCCAAAAAATCCATCGATGAAATCATTGCTGGAGATAAACTCAGGGTTCACGGAAGGATAAATATAAGGGTCGCGCTGGAAATGCCCTTTCTCGAGCAATAGCTCAACGGTTTGGTGGTACATCCTACTTCCATCATTTAAACATGAATCGAAAAAATGGCGTAAATCTGCTCTGACAGAAACACATAAGGATGTTGAATGACCTATAAGCCCATGCAGGGTCATGATATGTAAGTAATTTAAGCAAAATATATCAGTAAATAATCTCTTTGCACCTTTATTGATATCATATTCAGTAAATCCAATCGGAACCGGAAAGCCCTCACTCTCTAAAAAAGCAGCGGCTTGTTTCTTTTGTCCTCCGAAGGTCTGAATGGCATCCTCAAAAAAGGCCTTTATTGATTGATCATCAATAATGGAGACCATATATCTATTTACTACGTCAGTCATCGTTCCATTTATATATTGTCCCCAAAGAGAACCTATTTCGGAAGCTGTGAGTCTTAAATTTCCCTTATCCATATTTTCGCCACCTCAATTGTATTATTTACCAAATGAGCGAGGGTTATGAATTATTTTGTGTGTAAGGTAAACAAATAAAGTGATTGACAAAAACCTACATAAGTTATTGCTCAAAATGAAATGATATAAGCAAAAACAAAGAGGGTAATTACGTGAAAAAGATCCTGATTAGTTTATATATAAGCTTACTTTTCATCTCGGTAAGTGTACATCCACTGACCCCCATTCATGAAGTAAGTGCACAACACAAACCGATTCCCTCCTATGCCAAGTGGGGTACATTAGCACTAAAGAAAACTCATGAAAAATATCCGCATGCAAAAATAATTGATTATCTCCACATTGGAAGAACGAGTGGACCACAAACCTCCACTGAAAGGTTCAAGCTTTGGTTAAAAGAAAACAATGGAGAATTCGGCGTTTTCATCACAATTGAATTTAACAAGCAGACCGAAAAGGTCCTTAAGGTAACTTTTGAGGAGACAGCAAGGTAATTCCTTTTGAAGGTGGATCTAAATGCCTAGTAAGACAGGATTCTATAGGAATTTGGATATTGCTGGCTATGACCTGATTGATAAAAAATAAGAACATTATTAAAAACCAAGTAAACCACTAAGAAAAGTCTCTACTTAGTGGTTTTGTTTATAAATAGTAAGCCCTAGTGCATAATTTCCATTCTTAGGAACAAACTATATTAATCCAGTTACTATCGGAGTGAATAATATGCATAATTCATATTGGTATTATGCTTTACTGGTTCTCAGCACTTGTGTATTTTGTTTTATACTATTCAAAAAAAGAAATACGCAAACTCTATTCCTATTATTAACTATGATTGGTATGGGCTATCTTATTGAAACCATTATCTTTAATTTCTTAGGAAGCTATGAATACCACCCAAATTTTATCCAGTATAATACATTTTATGACAGCAATTTAGGGGCATTCGTCTCCAATACCTTTTCTTTACCCGTCGTTGCCACCTTAATAGCGACCTTGCACTTAGGGTGGATTTGGATGGTCTTCTTTTCAGGGGTATTTGTCGGGATTGAATGGTTATTTTTAAAGCTTCATATTTATGCCCATAATTGGTGGAGGTTAGCATATACTGGGTTTGGACTCCCCTTTTATTTTGCGATGTCTAAAGTTTATTATAAATGGATTAAACACCCTTCAAAAGGGCTCAAACATTATTGGATGCTTTATTTAATCACTGGATCCATTTCTGCTAGTACCTATATTCTGCCGATCATCTTTTTCTCGAATCGAATATACACTCCTGGGTGGTTTGAAAATTCTGGACGGGATTCGATTGCCTTAGCAGCTATTTTCTATTTATGTGATAGTCTGTTTTATTGTCTAATGACTAAATTTAACTGGAAAAAGAAGTGGAGCAAATATATCTTAGCAGGATTACTTATGTTTGCGGTGAACCAAGTTCTGATCCGAGTTGGAGTCCTTCATAGTTTGGTATGGTGGGACCAGCCGTACTATGTGGGGCTATCTTTAGTACTTACCCTTATTACGGGGATTGTTAATAAAAGATTGTTTAGGGTCCCCTATAAAGAGGAAGCATAAAAAAGCTGTAAAATATTTATATATTACAGCTTTTTTTGAAAGGGAAGGACAATTAGCAATTAATCATTTGGTCCAAACACTCTATTTCTGATATCCAGTGTTTCCCTCATTTCTATTCGTTTCTCTAGCGTGGTTCTCATCCCTAGTTCAAGTAATTCACATTGGGAATGTTCACGCATTTCCTCAATGTTTTGTTTCTTAGCATGGATAATTTGATTGCACTTTTGAATGGTCCATTGTGGATATGGTCGGTCAACCAAAGTAAACGTCTGCCCCTCTTCAACAAAACCATCTGATTCTTTGCCTCTTTATTTCCGATCGTTATCGGTAAACCAACAAAAACATGTTTTAGAAAAATACTCATCTTAATTTCCTCCTAAAAATACTGCCAATATTTTCAATGTATGTATTTATTCATGCATCTGTAATATTGCCTCTTCGTCATGTGTCCTATATTTAATGGGCATTTTTTAGATTATTTTTATTAAATCCGCTAAGAATAATGAATACACCTTCCTGTGTTGTCATGACTTTATTAAAAAAAGCGCTTGCATTTTTTAATATGTATTCTATAATACTTGTATACAAGTATACTCGTATAACAAGAAGGTGAATCAATGACAGAATCAAAGGAATTCTTATATCCCGCAAAATGGCTTTTAAAAGCTTCTGCTGGTGAACGTGTTACATGTGAGCTTAGAATGCGAATAATTTCCGGCCTTATTGAAAGCGGTACCACCCTATCAGAAAATAAATTAGCTGCCGACTTTGATGTGAGCCGTTCCCCTATTCGGGAAGCATTAAAAACTCTTGCGTCAGAAAGTTTGATCCGTTTAGAAAGAATGGGTGCCGTTGTAATTGGTTTCACCATTAAAGAAATAGTAGAAATTTATGAAGTCCGATTAATGATAGAAACATTTGTATATGAACGGCTTGTGAAATTAGACACCAGAGAGTTAGTTAAGGAACTGAGTAAAATACTCGAGATGATGAAAATTGCCATCAAATATCATGATGCCGATGAGTTTTCATATCAAGATGTCTTATTCCATGAAACAATTATTCGAGCGATTAATCATTCCTACATCATGATGATCTGGAATAATGCAAAACCTGTAATGGAAGCTTTCATCCTATTGGCGATGCGGGCTCGCTTCGAGGAAAAATACGATGACTTTCCACGTATTGTGGACAATCATCAACTTTATATTGATGCGTTCGATGCGAAAAATAGAGAACTGATGATTCTCTCTTTGCATCAAAACTTTGATGATGTTGCAGGAAAAGTAGAAGACCTTTGGAGGTCTCAACTAATGCTTTACAAAGGAGTTGTGCAGGAATAATGACAAACTATATGTTAGGGTTAGACATCGGTACAACAAGCACAAAAGCTGTTTTATTTACTGAAAAAGGCGAAGTCATCCAACAAGAGAATATCGGTTACCCACTCTATACTCCTGATATTTCGACAGCCGAACAAGACCCAGAAGAGATCTTTATGGCTGTGGTACAAGCCATTTCGAGGATCATGAAACAACATCCTCAAAAAGAGATTTCATTCATCTCATTTAGCAGTGCGATGCATAGCCTCATTGCCATGGATGAAAATGACCAACCGCTGACACCTTGTATTACTTGGGCAGATAACCGCAGTGAAGCCTGGGCACATAAAATAAAAAATGAATTAAATGGGCATGAAGTCTACAGACGAACAGGAACGCCGATTCACCCGATGTCACCATTGAGCAAAATCACTTGGATTGTGAATGAACGTCCTGAAATAGCTGAAAAAGCAAAAAAATATATCGGAATAAAGGAATATATATTTAAAAAGTTCTTTGACCAGTATGTAGTCGATTATTCCCTTGCTTCTGCCATGTGCATGATGAATCTCAAAGAATTGGATTGGGATAAGGAAGCATTAGAAATCGCCGGGATATCACGTGAGCAATTATCTAGGCTCGTGCCAACCACCGAGATTTTTACAAACTGTAATCCAGAATTAGCAAAACAAATGGGCATTGATCCTCTAACTCCCTTTGTAATTGGTGCAAGTGATGGCGTCCTTTCCAATCTTGGTGTAAATGCGATTCGAAAAGGTGAGATTGCCGTAACCATTGGGACAAGCGGGGCAATTCGAACCATCATTGACCAGCCGCAAACCGATGAGAAAGGTAGAATCTTTTGCTACGCATTAACGGAAAAACATTGGGTTATCGGCGGGCCAGTAAACAATGGCGGGATGGTCTTTCGCTGGATTAAGGATGAGTTTGCAGCTGCAGAGGTAGAAACCGCGAAAAGACTAGGAATTGATCCATATGAAGTATTAACCAAAATTGCAGAAGGTGTAAGACCGGGGTCAGATGGATTGTTATTCCATCCATATCTTGCTGGTGAACGTGCTCCCTTATGGAATCCGGACGTGCGTGGATCCTTTTTCGGCTTAACGATGGCACATAAGAAGGAACATATGATTCGATCTGCGCTCGAAGGTGTTATTTACAATTTATACACCGTATTTTTAGCATTAGTTGAATGTATGGAGGGACCAGTGACTCGAATCCAAGCAACTGGTGGCTTCGCAAGGTCAGAAGTTTGGCGTCAAATGATGTCTGATATTTTTGACCTGGATGTAGTCGTTCCAGAAAGCTACGAAAGTTCTTGTCTCGGTGCTTGTATCTTAGGCCTATATGCTACCGGGAAAATCGAATCCTTTGAAGTCGTTTCTGAAATGATTGGCAGTACCTACAAACATACACCTAAAGAAGAGGCTGCAACAGAGTATAGACAATTATTGCCAATCTTTATTAATTTATCGAGAGTATTAGAAGAAGACTATACACGAATTGCCAACTATCAACGAAGTATTATTAGAAAAGCGTAAGTCTCCATTTAGCGGCTGCCACTAGCCGCTTGGCTGCTTACTTGCATATTGTTTTAAAATCATTATGAATTTTTTGGAGGGAATTATTATGCCATTAGTCATTGTCGCCATTGGAATTATCGCATTACTTATTTTAATCATGGGCTTAAAATTAAACACTTTTGTCTCACTCATCATCGTCTCGTTCGGCGTAGCTTTAGCACTTGGAATGAAACTAGATGATGTTGTCACAACCATTGAAGCTGGATTAGGCGGAACACTTGGTCATTTAGCATTAATCTTCGGACTCGGAGCGATGCTAGGTAGGTTAATTGCAGATTCTGGGGGCGCACAACGAATTGCCATGACCCTAGTCAACAAATTTGGAGAAAAAAATATTCAGTGGGCTGTAGTCGTATCCTCATTCATCATTGGTATTGCATTATTCTTTGAAGTTGGACTCGTGTTATTAATTCCAATCGTATTTGCCATTTCAAGACAATTAAAAGTTTCTATTTTATATCTCGGGATTCCGATGGCAACAGCATTATCCGTAACACATGGTTTCTTACCGCCACACCCAGGACCAACCGTCATCGCTGGTGAATATGGTGCCAATCTTGGTGAAGTATTACTTTATGGTTTTATTATTTCGATTCCAACTGCCATTATTGCTGGACCTATTTTTACAAAGGTTGCTAAAAAAATGGTACCTGCTTCATTTACAAGAACTGGTAGTATCGCCTCTCTAGGTGAACAAAAAACATTTAAACTTGAAGACACACCAGGTTTTGGTATCAGTGTATTTACCGCCATGCTTCCTGTTATTTTAATGTCAATTTCTACAATTATTACGTTGCTTCAAAAAACAATGGGCTTTGCAGATAATACTGGACTTGCAATTATCCGTTTTATTGGCGGCGCCTCTACTGCGATGGTGATCTCCTTATTAGTTGCTATCTATACCATGGGCTTGGCAAGAAAAATTCCGATCAAAGATGTAATGGATTCTTGTACATCAGCCATTAATGCTATTGGTATGATGCTCCTCATCATAGGGGGCGGCGGTGCTTTCAAACAAGTATTGATTAATGGCGGTGTAGGTGACTACGTAGCCGAATTATTTAAAGGTACTTCCATATCACCGATTTTACTTGCATGGATTATCGCGGCGATTTTACGAATTGCCTTAGGATCTGCCACTGTTTCAGCATTAACAACTGCTGGTTTAGTTATCCCAATGTTGGGTCAATCAGATGTTAATCTTGCATTAGTCGTCCTTGCCACTGGAGCGGGTAGTTTAATCCTATCACACGTTAACGATGCCGGTTTCTGGATGTTTAAAGAGTATTTTGGTTTAAGTATGAAAGAAACATTCGCAACATGGACATTACTTGAGACAATTATTTCCGTATGCGGATTAGTATTTATTCTATTACTAAGTTTATTCGTTTAATCGTGACCAGCAGCAGAAACTTTATTCATCTGCTGCTGCTTAGTTATCTAAAGGGCAGAATCCCCCCTCTTATACTTAGAATCCACTAAGTATTAAAGCGGCGGATTTACTGCCTTTTATTTTTATAAAAAGGAGAGGAAGTTAAATGGACAATACAATTGGAGTTATTGGTTTAGGTGTGATGGGCAGCAATATCGCCTTAAATATGGCGAACAAAGGGGAAAAAGTAGCTGTCTATAATTACACGAGAGATTTAACAGATAAACTTTTACATAGAATTGATAATCAACAAATCGACCCGTACTATGACGTGCAAAGTTTTGTTCAGTCCTTAGAAACCCCAAGAAAGATCTTTCTTATGGTCACAGCTGGTGCAGCGATAGATTCTGTGATTTCTTCGTTAGTTCCTTTTCTTGAGCAAGGTGATATGATCATGGACGGCGGCAACTCCCATTACGAAGATACTGCCCAAAGATATGATGATTTGAAAATTAAAGGAATCGATTATTTAGGGATTGGTATTTCCGGTGGTGAAGTAGGCGCATTAAATGGCCCGTCCATCATGCCTGGCGGAGATAAGGAAGCATATGAAAAAGTTGCGCCCATACTTACAAAAATAGCTGCGCAAGTCGATGGGACCCCATGTTGCACATATATTGGTCCAAAAGGTGCAGGACATTATGTGAAAATGGTCCATAACGGAATTGAGTATGCAGATATGCAATTGATTGCCGAAGCCTATACCTTTTTAAGAGATAGGTTACAGTTATCTGTGAATGAAATTGCTGATATCTTTGGAACATGGAATCAGGGTGAACTGAAAAGTTACCTAATCGAAATCACGGCAGAAATTTTAAAGAAAAAAGATGAAAAAACCAGCTTACCACTGATCGATGTCATTCTTGATAAAGTAGGGCAAAAAGGCACAGGTAAATGGACAAGCATGCAAGCGATAGATAACGGTATCCCCCTATCAATCATTACCGAGTCATTGTTCGCCCGGTATGTATCTTCATTAAAAGAGGAACGGGTCATCGCAGAAAATATATTAGCAGGCGCAGGAATGGACCAGCAGGATTTAGATAAGAATTTATGGATTGAGTATGTTAGACAAGCATTATATATGGGTAAAGTTTGCGCCTATGCCCAAGGATTTACACAATATAAAATGGCTTCTGATCTCTATGACTGGAATTTACCATTAGAAGAGATTGCACTTATTTTCCGGGGAGGCTGTATTATTCGGGCCGAGTTTTTAAACGTAATCAGTGAAGCCTATCAGAATCAGGTAAATCTGAAGAATTTATTAATCGCACCATTTTTCGCTGAAAAAACAAAAGAGTATCAATCAGGACTAAGGAAAATGGTATGCGAGGGTATAAATTCCGGTATCGCCTTTCCATGTTTAGGTACTTCCCTTTCATATTTCGATAGTTACCGAAACGGCCGTTCAAATGCCAGCCTTTTACAGGCACAACGGGATTATTTCGGTGCCCATACGTATGAGCGAACTGATATGGAAGGAGTCTTTCATACGGACTGGAACTAATAGTTTGGAGTATGAAACCTCCTCTCTAATCCGTACAAGGCCTATACTCGTAAATGAGTATAGGCCCTGTACGACAAGGTTTTATAATTTGATTATGCTTTGTTAAATCTTATTCATCAAGGGACATTTTCTTATTCGCATCAAAACTTAATTTATACAATTCAAGTGGCCAGTATTCAACATCATAAGACTCCTTTTCATTGAGTGAAACAAAATGACCAATTGATGTGGTGGCCGCCATTACAGAAATAGCCCTTTTATAAAGGTCACCGCTTAACCGAGCTGATGAATCATTCTTTCCCGTATTAACCATACCTATTCCCGGTATTAAAATCACACGTGGGAATGTATCACTGATTTGATCTCTTTCATTTTTATTTATATTAAAATAAGCTTGGTATTCCTCTTTATACTCATCTAAGCCTTTTCTTATTTTTACGACAAGTTCCTTAACTGTTTCATTTTGTGGATTCCAATTGATATATAATGGTAGACGTTTTGTATGAATCAAATGATCGGGACATGCTGGTCCAGATTGTGAAAGTACAAGAGCTTTATGACTGTTGACAAAAGTAAGTACCTCCACAGAATCATCAAAGGTTAATGTCACTTTCTTTTCCTTGTTACCCATTTCACTAATCACCGGTAGAATTTCTTGTAATGCCGCTTCTTTTTCTTTTAAATTTAAAGTTTTATATTTATTTCCTCCAAAGAGGTCCTTTTTCTTCATTCTCTCATTTATATATGCCTCGGCCTCTTGAATGAATTGTATGGTCTTTTCGTAAGACTTTTCTGAAGTTTCACCCCACGCTACTAGCCCATGTTTTTCCATTAAAACAAGCTCAGCCTTTGGATTTTTACTTACTGCTTCATATATAAGTTTTGAAAGTCTGAACCCAGGTCGGACATATGGTACCCAAACGAATCGGTCCCCAAAGATTTCCTTTGCAATCTCTTTCCCATTATCTGCACAACAAATTCCAATAATCGCATCTGGATGAGTGTGATCAACGTGGATAAAGGGTAAGAACGCATGTAACAAGGTTTCAATGGAGGAACGAGGGTGATTGGAATCAACCATACACTGAGAAAGATAGGCAACCATTTCTTCGTCGCTCATTCCTCTCTGTTAACAAGTGGCTTTATATCATTTAGTCTAAGGGCTGTAAAATTCTTTCCGTTAATAGTCCCTAAGTCAGATCCACTGCCTTTTACCCACATGATTTCAATATCCTGACCTTGATTATCCTTCATTGTCGTTTTCATCGAAGTGTTGCCGCCACCCCAATTGGCAACTCCTCGGTCGGAGCCTAATAAATTGGATCGGTAAACTAGTTCTGCTAAGCCTTTTTCAATCCTATTTGCCTTACTTTTATCCCATTTATCCTCGGTTTTCATATAAAGCATACTCCTTACTAATCATTATTTTATATATATAGGCTCTGCTAAACTTGCCTGTTGATTTCCGCTCCAGGCGCTTCGCTTTCCGCGGGCGGTCCGGGGAGTCTCCTCGTCGCTGCGCGGAGGGCACTGAAAAAGTCCCTTGTTTTATAGCAGTTGTAGGTTGATTTTATCAACTCTTCAACTGCTTTTTATTTTATAATTGTGGTAATAAAACATTTTAGGTGGTATACAAATGATTTCCTTTCA
>NZ_JAGGQW010000016.1 GCF_018613065.1 Bacillus sp. ISL-7
TAACCAACAGGAGCAAGCTCCTATTGATTCGCTCGACTTGCATGTATTAGGCACGCCGCCAGCGTTCGTCCTGAGCCAGGATCAAACTCTCCAAGAAAGTTGATTAGCTCATTTTGTTACGTTGGCTTAGTTTCTTAATTGAAACTAAAAATTTTTGTTTGTTTGCACGATTTTGTTTGTTTAGTTTTCAAAGATCAATTTCTCATTCGCTCGTAAGCGACTTTATTAATATAACACAAAGCATTTGAAAGTGTCAATAACTTTTTTAAAACCGTCACTTACGAAAACATCATTTAGTTTGTTTCTCAGCGACGGTTATTAATATACCAAGTAACAACGAAAAGGTCAATAGGTTTTATTGTCTTTTTAAGATAATTTTTTATTGAGTTGATAACCTCTATGAAAAACCCCTTGGCCCTTCGTTTCAATATTAACTACTTCTATCAAATGTTTATCAATTAAATATTCAAGAAGCACACCCAAATCGACTGAGTATGGGAGCAACTCTTCTTCACTCATAATTTCATTAAACATCCAAATTTCCTTACGACTAAGAATATCTAACAAATGGACTGTCCCAATATTTGTTCTCGAATGGATCATGAACTCGCTGGCAAGGAACAGCAGCTCAAGTCTTTTCTCAAGCGTTTCTTCGCTATAGACAAGTTCTTCGTATAGTTTAAAAATTTCTGGTTCAATCTGTTTTACTTGATTCCAAACAGTCAGTTCTGGATGGAGTCCATTTTCTAATATGGCTAACCTGGCAAGATGGTGCAGCGAATGGACAACATAGTTGTATGCATCTAAAAACTGATGACCTTCAAACAAAGCTTTTCCATCCACATATCGCCGAATCAATTTAGCAAATTCTAAACCCATTTTTATTTTGCGTCCGTTAAAAGGAAATTCTCGCAATTCCGTTTTTAAATTGGCTACGTATTCGTTTCGATCAAAAATGATTTTTGCCTCATGAAGCCATTCAAATATTTTCCGATTCGATCCTAATAATATCCACTCTTGCAACTGCGCTTCTGTGATGATATGCATTGCTGCCTTTTTATCGTAGTAAGTATAGTGCTTAATGAATAGCGGCTGATCCGCTTCTTTGACAAGAACTAAGAGAATTTCATCAAATGAATCTGTTATGTGGCTTAACTTTTGTTTTTTTTGTACCATTAATACTCCAAGGGTATTTAATTGGCTCGCCCTTTCTTGATAAATAGGCCGAAGGATGTCTTCCATCTTCATTCCTCCATTTTTTTTCAGGTAGCAATATAAGTTCGACAAGGAAAACAAATCTCCTTCTTTATCCAAAGACAAATTTCGACATTCTTCTACGTAGACTTTTCTTTTCTATTTATAAATATGGTATAGTTTTCTCTAGGAGGGAGTTACATGGCAAAATATTCGAGTAAAATAAATAAAATTCGTACCTTTGCATTATCGTTAATTTTCATTGGTTTCATTGTTATGTATGGTGGTATCTTTTTTCGATCTTCACCACTTATTATGACCATTTTTATGATTTTAGGCCTTCTTTTTATTATTGCCAGTACTATTGTTTATTTTTGGATTGGAATGCTTTCTACAAAATCCATCCAAGTAAAATGTCCAAGCTGCGGTAAGCATACTAAAATGCTTGGTAGAGTGGATATGTGTATGTATTGTCGTGAGCCATTAACCCTTGACCCTAATTTAATAGGCAAGGAATTCGATGAGTCCTATAATAAAAAATCCTAAAAATAAAAAGAGGAAGAAGTAAACCAATCTGCAGAATAGCTGCCATGGATTACTTCTTCCTCTTTTATTTACAGCAAAAGACTGATTTTTCTAAAATCAGCCGCAATCCTATTTAATGCACTTCTTTACTTGCGCACTCTGGGCAAGTACCGTAAATTTCCATACGATGATTCTCGACTTTAAAGCCGGTCACATGCGATGCTAAGTGCTCCACTTCATCTAGGCCCGGATAAAGGAAGTCAACAATTTTCCCACACTTCTCACATATCACATGATAATGATGGGATGTTACAAAATCAAAACGGCTGGAGGCATCTCCAAAAGTTAATTCCTTCACTAGACCCACTTCACGAAATACTCGTAAATTATTGTAAACTGTCGCCACACTCATATTAGGGAATTTTCCCTCTAGAGCTTTATAAATATCATCTGCGGTAGGATGTGACATCGAGTTTATTAAATATTCAAGTATCGCATGACGCTGCGGAGTAATCCGTACACCTGTTTCTTTCAAGGTATCCAACGCTTCTTTTAACTGATTCATCGCCATGCACCTTCTTTCTAAAAAGTATTCTTAGATTGTAATTGTTATAATTAATTTTACTAAGTAATTTGTACTTTTGTCAATATTGTTATCTCATTAACGGGAAATGTTATTTCCTATTTCCATGTTTGTTTGTATTTTATGATAAATATTATCAATTATTTCTTTCCCTTGGAAATTTTATTAAATGACTCACCGCAAACCCAAGCATAGAACTTATTTCATGATAAATCCTATATTCCTTTTTATTTCCATAAAAAAATGGGCCACTATGGACCCAAAGTTTATCTGAGGAGGTATGCCCTAATAAAATGATATTCAATCTAACGTTTCTTGCATTGGACAAATGCCTTTTCTGCGCAAAATAGGCTTCAGAAAGCAGATCAGCTTAACTGGTCTCGTATGTATGATAAAGCCTCTTCTACATGACCTTTAACTTTGACTTTTCTCCATTCTTTGACGAGTTTGCCTTCCTTATCAATAATAAAAGTAGATCTTTCTATACCCATGTATTCTTTCCCAAAGTTTTTCTTTAACTTCCAAACTCCAAATGCTTCCGCTAAAAGATGTTCCGTATCTGCAAGTAGCAAAAATGGCAACCCATATTTCTCTACAAATTTCTGATGGCGGTCAACCGGATCCGGACTAACTCCCAAAACTACGGCATTTACCTCAGTAAATTGTTGAATTTGATCCCGAAAATCACATGCTTCGGTTGTACAGCCCGGAGTCATGTCTTTTGGATAAAAATAAATAACAACATTTGTACCCCGAAATTTTGAAAGATTTACTGTTTCGCCATTATTGGCTTCTAACTCAAAATTCGGTACCTGTATTCCGATTTCAACAGTCATCCCTACCACTCCCATTGTAAATTATTCCGTATCATTAGCGTAGCAAAATCCCGGCTGACAAAACAACTATCCTGCATCTCTAACTTACTTTTCCCGATCAAAAACAACGCGGGCAACAAATGCAGCAGGTAGTGTATAACCGATCAACGCCTCTGTAACGGTAAGGATTCTTCCTATCCCATGTGGAATGACATCGCCATTCCCAACTGAAAATAAGGTCATTGCACTAAAGTAAAAGCTTGTTTCAAAAATATTTTTGTTTTGATTATTTACCTCTATCAATAATGACATTCCGATTAACTCAAAAAGCAAATAAATAAGACCAAAACCAATAATGACAGTCAAATACACAGAACCTAAATACAAAAAATTATCAATTGATACCAATTTACCTTTTACGGTATTTGGAATAAAAAGCGTCCTTAAACTCATAAAGATGCAAAAGATGACGATTGGAAGCAAGAAAAAAAACACCACAGACCACCTCTAATTTAACATCTGGTATTTAATTTCTATGCACGCTTGACCAATAAAATATCAAATTCTAGTTAATTGCCCGCACCTCGGTATTTTTTTACCCCTTGATTCCAAAGCATTACGGAAAGTACGAAAAAAACAACTCCCATCACAGGTGTTAAAAACGAATACCAAAACCATTCTTTTTTTCCAAGGAAAAAGGCAGCAGGATAAACACCAACAAAGGCAAATGGCATCACCCATGTTAGTACAAAACGAATTAGTTTATTATAGATATTAACTGGGTACCTGCCATAGTTGCTAATATTGTACATCATCGGCATAAGAGATGTACGCGCATCTGCCCAAAAGCTAATGCAGGCGATCATGATGAAAACTCCACCATAAACCAATGCCCCACCGAGGACAAAAACAATAAACAAGATTGGATCGAACCAATGGACTTCCAGTCCCAACCGACTCCCCGCGTAAAACATGACAGCAAGTCCTGTTAATGCCCCTAACAATGATTCCAATTCAATTCGTTCAAGAATTATTTGAAAGAGACTGTGTATCGGTCTAGTTAAGATACGGTCCAGTTCTCCCTTTACGATATAGCGCTCATTAAAATCCCAAATGTTAAAGAAGGCAGAAAAGACTGCGGAAGGTACTAGAAAAAATCCATAGATAAATATGATTTCATCCCTGTTCCAGCCATTTAACAAATTGGTATGTCCAAAGACGACCAATATGAAAATAAGGTTTATTGCTTGTGATAGTAAATCAGAGAAAAACTCTACAAAAATATCTGCTCGATATTGAAGTCTCGTTTTTAAATATTGAGATATATATTGAAAAAACATAGATATATAAAACAACTCTTACCCCCCTTGAATAATCAGTTGTTTCTTCGCCAAAATCCAAAGAATTTGGATTGGAAAAAATAATATGATTACCCAAACAAATTGTTGAGAAATTGCTTCTAGTGCCTGGGTATGGGAAAAACCTTTAGTAACAATCATACTAGGAAAATAACTGATTCCTTGAAAAGGAAGAAACTTCATCACATCCTGTGCCCAGCCTGGAAAAAAACTAATCGGCAGTAGCAGCCCTGAAAATAAATCAATAACGACACGTTTTGCCCGAATTAGCCCAGAGTTATTATATAAGAAGAAAGTAGTGATCCCAGTTAATAAATTCAGTTCCGTATTAATAAAAAAACTTAACAGGATTGAGAGCGCAAACAATCCCCAGACACTTGGATCCCAGGTGAATTTAATAGGAAAGACGAAGTAAACAATGATCATTCCCGGTGCAGAAAAAAAGAATAACCTGAAAATCCCTTCCCCCAGACCTTGCATCGTCTTCATACCAAGATAATTATAGGGCCTGATTAATTCAATAGCCACTTTACCTTCCATAATTTCTAATGCCATTTCACGATCAAGATTGTTGAAGTAAAATGCTCGCGCCATCCAGGAGACCGCTACATATGTGGTCATCTGAGTGACAGATAAACCAACAATATGTTCCTTAGAACCATAAATCGCCGACCATAAAAAATAATAGGCCCCAATGTTAATGCTATAGATTAGAATTCCTGTGTAATAATTGGTACGGTATGCAAGCATCATTAAAAAGCGGATTCTAATCATTTCAAGGTATTTCTCCACTTATACTGCACCCTTTTCATAAATATTTCGAATGATTTCTTCTGTAGATGTTTCGTTTATTTTAATATCTTTAATTTTAAATGCAGCTACTACTTTGGCAATTACTTGTGAAATAAGTTCATCATTATCATCAAGTGTGGCGGTAAAGATTTGCTTTTTTTCGTCAAGGTCCCACTTAACAGGCATTCCGCTGGTGAGATTTTGCACGGCAGAAATTCCAACCTTCTCTAGAAACTGAAACTGAAGTTCTTTTCCTTCGCCCCATTTCTCCTGGAGATTCTTTAGCGCACCATCATAAATAACCTTACCTTCATCGAGCATAATCACCCGCTCGCATAATGCCTCAATATCGGTTAAATCGTGGGTGGTTAAGAGGATTGTCGTTTGATATTTCTCATTGATTTCTTTTAAAAAATCACGAATCTTCAACTTAACGAGTACATCTAAGCCAATCGTCGGTTCATCCAAAAACAATAGTGGCGGATTATGAATCAACGCAGCCGCAAGCTCACACCGCATTCTTTGGCCAAGAGATAATTTGCGCACAGGCTTATCTAAGAGCGGCTCGATATCTAATGTTTGTATCACATGATTCATGTGGCTGTTATACTCTGCATCTGATACCTTATACACCTTTTTCAAAAGGCGAAAGGATTCTTGAACAGCAATATCCCACCATAATTGCGAACGCTGTCCGAAAACAACTCCAATGGTTTGAACAAATCGTTCCCGTTCTTTATGAGGATTCATGCCATTAACGATGATTTGTCCAGAAGTAGGCGTTAAAATTCCTGTAAGCATTTTAATCGTAGTTGATTTCCCGGCACCGTTTTCACCGATATAACCGACCATTTCACCCTTTTTCACTGTAAAATTAATATCATTTACAGCCGGAACAACTTTATAATTTCTTGTTAGTAAGTCCCGAAACGCCCCTTTTAAACCTGTCCTGCTGGAATATGACTTAAACTCTTTTCGTAAATTTTTGACTTCAATCACATTTTTCATTTTTTCCTCCCGAAACAATGCCCTAAAGAATTAGTTTAGCCAATTGAGGTTGATAAAACAACAATCAAGCACCCCATTAATTTTCGCAAAAGTGAAAACAGATTAAGTGGGAGAAGAAAAGTGATAAAATAGGTAAGAAGCAATTTAAGGAGGAAAAAAAATGAAATTTATTAATTCAGAAAGATTACATAATGAAGCACTTGAACACATTGTTGGTGGAGTTAATAGCCCCTCTCGTTCTTATAAAGCTGTTGGCGGAGGTGCTCCGGTTGTAATGGAGCGCGCACAAGGTGCTTACTTTTGGGATGTCGACGGCAATCAGTATATCGATTATCTCGCAGCATATGGACCCATTATTACCGGTCATGCCCACCCACATATCACAGAGGCAATCAAACGTGCGGCAGAAAGCGGCGTCCTTTATGGTACACCAACACCCCATGAAGTGAAATTTGCGAAAATGTTAAAAGAAGCAATTCCTTCTATGGAAAAAGTTCGTTTCGTAAACTCAGGAACGGAAGGCGTGATGACAACGATCCGAGTTGCTCGTGCCTACACTGGCAGAGATAAAATCATTAAATTTGCAGGCTGTTATCACGGTCATTCAGACCTCGTCCTTGTTGCAGCAGGCTCGGGGCCATCTACATTAGGCACTCCAGATTCTGCGGGTGTTCCGAAAAGTATTGCGCAAGAAGTGATAACGGTACCTTTCAATGATATCGAACCATTTAAAGAGGCAATTGCTAAATGGGGCGACCAAATTGCAGCAGTATTAGTGGAACCCATTGTCGGTAACTTTGGGATTGTAGAACCAAAGCCAGGTTTCCTGCAGGAAGTTAATGAGATTACTCATGCAGCAGGCGCACTTGTGATTTATGATGAAGTCATCACGGCCTTCCGCTTTATGTACGGCGGTGCTCAAGATTTATTAGGTATCCAGCCAGATCTAACCGTGTTAGGTAAAATCATTGGCGGTGGTCTTCCTATTGGTGCCTACGGTGGCCGAAAAGAAATTATGGAAACCGTTGCACCGCTCGGACCAGCCTACCAGGCAGGGACAATGGCAGGGAATCCCGCTTCCATCCTTTCAGGTATCGCCTGTCTAGAGGTTTTAAAACAAGAAGGAATATATGACTATTTAGACCGTTTAGGTGCGATGCTTGAAGAAGGAATTTTAGAGGCAGCTAAGGAAAATAATATTCAAATTACCATTAATCGTTTGAAGGGTGCGTTAACTGTTTATTTTACAAATGAAAAAATCGAAAACTATGTACAAGCTGAAAACACAAACGGTGAAACATTTGCAAAGTTCTTTAAACATATGCTCCATCAAGGAATAAACCTTGCTCCATCCAAATATGAAGCATGGTTCTTGACAATCGCTCATACTGAAGCAGATGTTGAAGCAACTCTACATGCGGTAGGAAATGCATTTTTCTCACTTAACAACGAATAAATATGCACATTTTATGCACAAAAGGGAGTGGAAATCACTACCTTTTTTTTATAAAATCATCTTGAAAACGTTTACAATAAGATGTTCCCTCATTTATCCTATACCTTTTAACCACTATTTTCTTATCCAAATTACTGCATATTTATTTGATTTCTGAAAATTCTTATGATACTATTATATTATTATTTTTAGATATACTTTTTAACTTTATACCTCGTTAAAGTAACAACCGAAAACTAACTACAAACACTATATTCTCAAACTTTAAGTTTCATAGGAGGTGAAAGAGGCCTTAGCAGATATCTGCTAAAGCCTAATAAGATGACACAAAAATGGACCCCTTCGCTTTTCAAAGATTTCCATAAACAAGAACACGATGCCTGCGGGATTGTCGCGTGCCTTGAAAAAACTAAGAGCCCAACTAGAAAAAATATATTTGATTGTATAGACGCTCTTGTGACAATGAATCATCGCGCAGGTTTTATTAACGGTGAAGGCGATGGCGTTGGCATTCATACCGATATCCCTGTCGAGCTTTGGAAAGAAAAATTGCTTCAGGCTGGCCAGGAACCATCACTAGCTGAAAAAGAAGAATTTGCTGTTGGTCATGTTTTCATTAGTCAAAAGGTAAACTGGGAAACTACTAAACAAGAATTAATTAAGAAGTTGGAAAAATACGACTTTGATTTAGTTTATGAAACTGATAAGGTTACGGACACTTCTGCACTTGGTCCCATTGCTATTCAGGAAAACCCTGTTTTTTGGCAATTTGCCTGTCTTTCCACAAAAAAAGGGCAGGAATTATCAAAATCCCTTTTCGATGCATTAGTTGATTTAGAAACAAACGAGCATGTCCATGTGGCTTCACTAAGTCAGAACCATGTTGTTTATAAGGTAATGGGGGCTGGGGATATTCTTCCACGTTACTATTATGACCTTGCGAATCCACTTGTTGCTTCAACCATGACACTCGGACATAATCGCTATTCTACGAATACACTTTCAAGCTTTTTCCGGGTACAGCCGTTTAGTGTTCTCGGGCATAATGGGGAGATTAATACCATTGCAAAGCTTCGTGATGAAGCAAAAATGATTGGTGTACCGCTTGTCAAAGATGGCAGTGACTCCCAAGATTTAAGCCGTACAATGGAAACATTAATTTGCCGTGAAGGATTTTCATTATTTGAAGCAATGGATGTTTTATTCCCGCCAATTATCAATGAAATTAAGGCATATCCTGAAAATCTCCAAGATCTATATACCTATTTAAGGGAAGCATGGGGACACTTTGCCCAAGGACCTGCAGGTATTATTTCTAGATTTGGAGATGAAGCAGTATTTAGTGTGGATGCTCTTGGCCTTCGTCCGCTTTGGATGCTTGAAATTGATAGTTCTTATCTGTTTTCTTCAGAACCAGGAATCATTTCTTCGAGCGAATATACGAACGATCCGAAGCCTTTAGCACCAGGTGAAAAGGTTGGCTTTAAATGGAACGGTGAAACGTTAGAAGTATATGAACAAGCTCGTTTTCAGAATGAGGTCTATACTCGTTTCTCTGATAAGTTAAATTTCAATGAATCGAGAACGCGTTTGCTGCCACCAGCTTTAGGTAAAACAGTAACAATGAATTATCCTGACAAAATCCATAATGGACAATATAAAGCTTTTGGCTGGGAAAGAGATCATATCCAATTAATCGAACAAATGGCAGAAAAAGGTGTGGAACCCATTCGTTCACTTGGCCATGATGCCCCACTTGCTGCGCTTAACCCAGAGCGTAAAAATATTGCCGATTATTTTAAAGAAAGTGTTGCCGTTGTAACGAATCCTGCTATTGATAGAGACCGTGAAACAGAACACTTTTCCACACGTGTAATTATTGGTAAGCGTCCAACCTTATTCAATAAAGAAAATAGTGAAACTGTAATCGAACTAACAACTCCTCTATTATTGGAAGGAAAAGCTGGCTACAGCCTATCTGAAAGTTTAGATCAGCCAAGTTTTGATCAAGTTGTCCACCATTTTCAGGAACAAAAGTTAGTAACCTTTATATCTACTACCTTCAAAAAAGAAGAAAAGTTAGAGCTTGCATTAGAAAGACTTGCAAATGAAGCAGTTCAAGCAGTTCAGGCTGGAAAAACATTACTTGTTCTTGATGATGCAAAAGCACACCAAGAAGATTCCTATTGGATTGATCCGCACTTAGTAACATCTGCGATTGATCAAGCACTAGTTAAGGCAGAAATAAGAAGGGATTGTTCTTTAGTTCTACGTTCTGGAGCTATACGATCACTTCATGACATTATCACTGCTTTTGGATTAGGGGCAGATTTAATTAGCCCATATTACATGTTCTTAACGGTTCAAGACGAGACAACTAAGCCTTTAACCAATCTATATAGTGCTTTGACAAAAGGATTAGAAAAAGTAATTTCAACAATAGGCATTCACGAACTGAGAGGTTACGGCCGCCTTTTCTCAAGTATTGGATTACATGAGGAAATCGCTAGCCTAATAAACATCGTTAACTTTTTTGGCTCGAAGGAACTTGAAACTGATTTTGAAGCCATGAAGATGGATGCTTTGTCTAGAGCAGAAGATTACCATAATGAAAAGGAAAGAGTCGGAAAGACTTTCCATCTCTTCCCACGTATTTGGAAAGCCATTGGTGAAGTGGCTGCTACTGGTGACTACAGTAGTTATCGTGATAAAATCTCCGAACAAGAAACGGAGAATCCAACAACGATTCGCCATTTAGTTCAACTTAAAAAGAGTCATAAATCTCTCTCACCTGATGAGGTTAATCTTCGTGTTGGGGACCATGATTTACCGTTTCTTATTTCTTCGATGTCATTTGGTTCTCAGAACGAAACAGCATTCAGAGCTTATGCTGAAGGAGCAGACCGGTTAAACATGATCAGCCTAAATGGTGAAGGCGGAGAAATCAAAGATATGCTTGGCAAATATCCAAAAACAAGAGGTCAGCAGATTGCCTCTGGAAGATTTGGCGTAAATGCTGAACTACTTAACTCTTCGAATCTATTAGAAATCAAAATTGGGCAAGGAGCTAAGCCAGGTGAAGGCGGTCACTTACCAGGTTCAAAGGTAACTGCGAAGGTTGCAGAAGCACGTAATGCAACACTTGGTTCTGATTTGATCTCACCATCAAACAACCATGATATCTACTCAATTGAAGATTTAGCACAAATGATTCTTGAATTAAAAACGGCAAACGATCAAGCAAAAATTGCTGTTAAGGTTCCAGTTGTACCGAATATCGGAACGATTGCTGTCGGTATTGCCAAAGCTGGTGCAGACATTATCACCTTGAGCGGCTTCGATGGCGGTACTGGTGCTGCCAGAATACATGCCCTTCAGCATGTTGGTTTACCAGTAGAAATTGGTGTAAAAGCAGCACATAATGCCCTACTTGAAAGCGGCCTTCGCCATAAAGTAGAAATCTGGGCTGATGGTGGTATGAAAAGTGCCATGGACGTTATGAAGATCATGCTTCTTGGTGCAAACCGAGTTGGTTTCGGTACGCTTTCAATGCTGGCAATTGGATGTACGACTTGCCGTGGTTGCCATTTAGATACTTGTCATGTTGGTATCGCGACACAAATTGAATCAGAAGCACAAGCGAAGGATCATGGCTTACGACGTTTTGTTCCACGCCAATTAGATTTAGCAGTGCAGGGAATTATGAATCTCTTCACAGCAATTGGGACAGAGTTAAAGACAATTGCAGCATCGGTTGGTATTCGCAATTTACAGGATGCTGTTGGACGTTCTGATTTATTAGAGCAAATGAAAGGCCAAGGCCAGCTGAGCCTCTCCTATTTGTTAAAGCCGCTAGAAATTAGCCAATTTGCAAAAACAGAAGCATCTAAATCAATTGAAGAAGTTCAAATGCAGGTTGCAGTGGGTGCAGAGTATCTTGATGGCAGTGTCGATCAGTTACACTCATCTCGCGAATTTGTAAGTGTCACTTCTGAACAACGTGTGCTAGGAAGCCGTGTTTCATGTCATCGTGTTCGTGGAAGACTTGATGGTTCATACAAGCAACTTCCATCCGTACAACTTAAATATAAGGGTGGTTCCATTCCTGGAAATGGTTTAGGTGCTTATAATAGTGAAGGAATTGACATCACTGTGAATGGCGGAGGTCAGGACGGTGTCGGAAAGACTTCTTTTGGTGGAAATATCTATATCCTAAAATCCAAGGGTAAAGATGGCAATTATTACAACGGTTCCGTCGGAAAAGGGTTTGGATATGGTGCTCAAAAAGGTCTTCTTGTTGCACAAGGAAATGCCGATGCACGTGCAGGGATTAGACTTTCAGGTGCTGACCTAATTATTGGCGGTGCTGTTAAGAAGCCACTTCCAGAAAAAGAAGCAGGTAACATTGGTTCAAATGCTAATATTAAAGGTTTTGCCTTTGAATACATGACTAATGGCCGCGGCCTTGTACTGGGAGACCCAGGACCATGGATTTGTGCAGGAATGACGGGCGGGGTTATCTATATTCGCCAGCAGCCTGAGATGGGATTAACGAAAGAAGCCCTTCAAAGAAGGATTGCAAAAGGAGCTAAGGTTTCAGTTGTTGATCTAAACGAAAAAGGCAAACAGGATATTAACGAGCTATTAACCAAGTATACTGACTTGCTTGATCAGAATGGTCAGGCTGACGAAGCTAATCAACTTCGTGTACTTTTAACTGATCTTGAAAATCAATTTGTGCAGGTTCTTCCTGTCAAAGAACAAGCAGATCCAGCTGTATCAACAGAATGATCAAGAATACTAATAGTAACGTCCGCTGCTCTAGCGGGCGTTTTTTAATATGACATTTTCCTGTAAAAAATGAAATATAAATTCATATTATTTCTCTTGATAATATATGATAATCAATGTATAGTAACTTATTGCTGATTGAAAAAGCGCCAGTTCTGTTTTCGATGTAAAACTGTTACCTGGGGCTGCCATAAACTATATATTTATTTTTGAAAGGAAACTATTTGGAATGAAGTTAGGTGCCCGCATCTTAAAAACGGGAATTGCCATTGTGTTATCCCTTTACTTAGGTCAGTTATTACATTCACCCTCACCGGTATTCGCCGGCATTGCTGCCATATTTGCGATACAACCGACCATTTATCGCTCCTATTTAACAATCATTGAACAAATTCAAGGAAATATCATTGGTGCTTTACTTGCAGTGGTTTTTGTACTTCTGTTAGGCAATCATATTATTGTCATTGGCTTGGCTGCTATTATTGTGATTGGCATTAATTTAAAGCTTAAACTCGAAAATACGATTGGTTTATCACTTGTTACGTTAATATCCATAATGGAAACACCAGGTGGCGATTTCATACCATTTGCCGGGATCCGTTTTTCTACCATCATGATTGGAGTCTTTTCTGCATTTTTAGTCAATCTAGTATTTATGCCGCCAAAGTATGAAAATAAACTTTATTTTAGAATGACGAGCACAACGGAAGAAATTATTAGATGGATCCGTTTAAGCACCCGGCATGACTTCGATCATAATCTTCTCAAAACAGATATTGATAAATTAAAAGAGAATATTATTCAAATGGGCCAGTTCTACAGTATGTACAAAGAAGAACGCAGTTATTTTAAGAAAAATAGTCTGGAAAAATCACGTAAGCTTGTTATTTATCGGCAAATGCATTCTGCAGCAAAAAAGGCACTTGATACTTTAAAAAGACTTCATCGTTTTGAGAATGAATTATTACACCTTCCAGAAAAATTTCAACAATCGATACAGGAACAATTAGACTGCCTAATTTACCATCATGAACAGCTTATGCTTAGATTTATTGGTAAAATTCCAAACCCTCCTGCCAATTCTGAAAATACGATCTGCTTAAATAAAAAGGAATTATTTGATTTATTTTTACTCCATCAACAAGAAATTACCGACCATGATAATCCACTTCATTATCATACCATGCAAATTGTTGCTTCGATTATTGATTACGGTGAACAGGTAGAACATCTTGATACACTGATTACAAGCTTCCATTCGTATCATCATAATGAAGTCTCGATCGACGAAGAAAATATATAAAAAACCGAAGCAAATTACTCTGCTTCGGTTTCTTTTTGTTCTAACTGCTGCACTTGAAAAAGTTTGTAATAATTTCCTTTCCTCTCCATCAACTCGTCATGTGTTCCGACTTCTACAATTTGACCATGTTCAATCAGGACAATTCGATTTGCGTGAGTAATCGTTGACAATCGGTGTGCAACAATAAAGGTAGTCCTATCCTTGGCTAACTCCTTGAGTGATTCTTGTATAGCATGCTCACTCTCTAAATCTAGTGCAGAGGTTGCTTCGTCAAGAATTAAGATAGGTGGGTTTTTCAAAAAGACACGGGCAATCGCAACTCGTTGTTTCTGACCTCCAGAAAGCTTAACCCCTCGTTCGCCTACCTTGGTGTTATACCCTTCTGAGAGATTTAAGATAAACTCATCGGCATTGGCCGCTTTTGCAGCCATGTATACCTCTTCAGCGGAAGCACCTGGTTTTCCTAATAAAATATTATCCATAACCGATTCACTAAATAAGATATTATCCTGAAAAACCACACCAATTTTATCTCTCAGAGTTTGAACCTTAAATTGACGGATGTCTACCCCGTCTAAGGTGATGCTTCCTTCGGTCACGTCGTAAAAACGGGGAATCAGACTAACAAGTGTGGACTTCCCGCCGCCGCTCATTCCTACGAGCGCTATCGTTTCTCCCCTTTTTACATCTAAAGTAATATTTGTCAAAACCATTTCCTCTTTTTTATCATAAGAAAAATAAACATTCTTAAACGAAATGTCCCCGTGTACCTCGCTGCATTCTCTCGCATTAGGTTTATCCACGATATCATACTTTTCATCCAAAAATTCAAATACCCGATCCATAGATGCAAACGATTGAGTAATTGTGGTGGAAGAATTAACTAGTCTTCTTAATGGATTGTAAAGCTTATCAATATAGGCAAAAAACGCAACCATTGTCCCAAGTGATAGTTGACCTTGAATGACGAGGTAAGCAGAATAGCCAATGACTATTAATGGGGCAATATCCGTAATCGTATTAACAGCCGAATAGGCTTTCGCATTCCAGCTTGTATGCTGTAATGCCTTTTCTAAGAAGTTTTTATTCTGCTTATCAAATTGGCCTTGTTCATAGTCTTCGATCGCAAAGCTCTTGATTACGGGCATCCCTTGCACCCGCTCATGTAAATAGGCCTGGACTTCGGCTAGGGCCTGTGAACGCGAACGTGTCAATATCCGTAAATTCCCAAAGAAAAATCTAATCGAGAAGGCGTAGAGTGGAAACAGCAAAATCGAAACAAACGTCAGCTTAACATTCATAAAAAACATAAGAATAATTGCAATAATAATTGTGGCTATATCCAGCCAAAGGTTCATTAATCCTGAAATGACAAATGTCTTCGTTTGCTCAACATCATTGATGACTCGTGATATAATTTCTCCAGCACGGGTATTTGAAAAATACCTAAAGCTTAACTTTTGGATATGTGTGTACATCGTATCCCGAATATCATATAATATTTTACTGGACGTCCACTGGGCAAAATATTGCCGATAATATTCGATTGGCGGCCTCACGATGACAAAGATTACTATCATTACGCCCATAATGAACATCAGTTTATCCATTTTTTCACCGTGGGATAGGGTAGGACTTCCAACAATGTCATCGACAACATATTTAATCAGCATCGGAATCATTAGTGGAATGGAAAATTTGATTACTCCAATGATAATTGTCCCAATTACTTGCAAACGGTATGGTTTTACAAATTGAAGATACCTGCGAATACTGCTCAAGTTGGTCCTCCTTTCGGAATCTTCTTTAATAAGCAAATAAAAACCTGTTGATCAAATCAACAGGCGCATATAATTCTAATTGCCATCTAACGTCTGTATGTTAAATATCGTTCGTACCAGATATCGATAAAATCTGGTGCAAAAGGGCCATTCCGCTGCCGAATCCATTGAATCAACTTGTCAACATTCCTTTTTAGGATTTGATCGATAGGAGCTGGATAATTCATTTCCCGGCGATGACGTTCATACTCATCCTCGTCTAATAAATTAAAGGTCATATCAGGAAACACCTTTATATCAAGGTCATAATCAATATACTTTAGTGCTTCGCCATCAAAGATAAATGGTGAACTGATATTACAGTAATAATAGATACCATCCTCACGTATCATTCCAATCACATTGAACCAATATTGTGAATGAAAATAACATATAGCTGGTTCTCTTGTTATCCAGGTCCTGCCATCTGATTCTGTCACAAGTGTTCGGTCATTGCCTCCAATCACCAAATTTTGTGTCCCTTTTAAAACGGTTGTTTCTTCCCAGACGCGATGGATGTGCCCATTGTGCTTATAACTATGTATTTGCATTGGTTCACCTTCGATGGGTACGCCCATGTTTCTCCCCTACCTTCATTCCTGAACGCTTTGTAACCTATTCTTAACAATATATAAATAAATAATGACAAAAGGCAACAAAGTACAATTCCTATTTTCTATTATTATAACGGTTGGGAACAGATTTTAAAACAAAAGAGCCATATTTCGATGGCTCTTTGTAAAAATTTGCGAATTTTTTTAGATATTTTTGGTTTTTTCACCTAAAAAGATGCTGTTAGGTTCATTTCCCGATAGGAATTAATTACCTCTTCTGTCTGCTTTTCAAAAATGGTCTGGATCTCTTTCAACTCTTTTTTCTTCAGTCGGATATCAGCTTGAACACTTTCAAGGTCTGTAGCATCCTGCAATGTTTGTAGTTCTTCTTCGATTTGTTGACAACGTTCAAGTTCTCCTTGAAGGTATAGCAATTTTTCCATCGTCACCATTTGATCGGAAACTAATCGGTTAAAATGATCCATTTCCCTCACCGCCTTATTAGTTGTATCTAATATGTATTCTCGAACAGGCCTTATTCTCCTTTGACAAAATATGTAACCTTAAGAGAAGTTTTGTCGAAACAGAAAGAAGACACTCTATACGAATCTAGAGTGCCTTCTGCATACTATTATTAGCTTTGACCAAATTGGCCATTACCTTGGTTTTTACGAGCTTGAGATTGTTGGTTTTGTTGTCTTACTTCTTGAGCATCTGTTTGGCTTGCAAATTCAGTTCCGAATTGGCCTGAAGAGCCTTGGGAACCTTGTCCTGAAGCAGATTGAGACTTTTGAGCCGATTGTTGGTTTTGTTGTCTTACTTCAGCAGCATTTGTCTCACTCGCGAATTCAGTTCCGAATTGGCCTTGAGATCCAGATTGAGATTGAGCGTTTTGTTGTCTTACTTCCTGGATGTTAGTTCCAGCTGAAGTTTTGTTTGGCTGTTGATTGAAGTTTGCCATTGATATCACCTCCACGAATATAATGTAACCATGCTTCGTGGAGATTATCCTCAAAAAATATTATTTAAAAATAATTTAAACAAGTAATGAAATTCCACCATCAATGATGATAGTCTGTCCCCTGATCATGCTTGAATCATCAGATAAAAGGAACATTACACAGTTAACCATGTCATCAATTTCGACCATTCTTCCAGCAGGAGTCTTTTCTTTTGCTTCTTGAAGAAGCTCTTCACGGTTTGGAAAATGTTTTAATGCTTCGGTATCGACAGCACCGCCTGAGACTGCATTTACGACAATATTCTTCGGTGCTAGCTCAACTGCCAAATATCTTGTCAGAGCCTCAAGTGCTGCTTTAGAGACCCCTACAACCGTGTAATTTTCTAAATAACGGATGGAACCGAGAGAACTGATGCTGACAATTTTCCCCCCGCCATTTCTTTCCATTAATTTTGCTGCTTCCTGTGCACAGAATAACAAGGCTTTACTATTGATGTTTAAGGTCCAATCCCAGTGGGATTCTTCTAATTCCATGACTGGACGCTGAACTCCTGATGCTGCATTATTGACAAACACATCCAGGCGGCCAAATTCTGCCTCAATTTGCACGAACATCTCTTTAATTTTAGCAACATCGCCAACATTTGCTTTTACAATTAATACCTTTCTCCCTAATGCCTCAATTTGCTCGGCAGTCTCTATGGCACCCTTTTTACTTCTTGCATAATTAATAACGATATCATATCCTGCTGCAGCTAATCGAAGTGCAGTGGCCTTGCCGATTCCTCTGCTGCTTCCGGTAATAAGTGCTACTTTCTGAGTCATCTAACTATTCCCTTCTATATTCAAGTATTGTTATCATTTTAACTTTTCCAGGAATAGAAGACAATTATTATAAAACACTAAGGAATAAATAACTTATGAAAGGAAGTAGAAAATATGTATGTTGGTCGGGATATGACAGAGCTTTCAATGATGGCTAAATCTGATTGGGAAAACAGTGAACTTGCTTTTTTTCATCACTCATTTCAGCAAATTACTCCATATTTAAATAGCGAAGGACAAACGATTCACCGCGAGATTATTGAAGAAATTGAGAATCGCGGCGGAATCAATCGACAAGAAGCAGATTATACACATGGTACAAAAACGGTATATGAATGAAAATGAACGCCGCTTAAATACGGCGTTCATTCCATCTGGTGTTCATGAAAAATCTTGAGCATTTTTTGGGAGGATACAGGGAAAGCAAATTCTTTCATTTCTTCGAATGAAACAAGTTTCCATTCTTCATTTTCTTGAAAGACTGAATTTAAGGTTCCTGAATAGACCTTAATATTCCACACTAAGTGGGAAAAAGTATGTTCCAGCTGACCGATAATTTTTTCAAATTTTACTTTTAAATCAAGTGAATGGTGAAATAGGTCCGCTACCTGCTCCCGTTCATTTAGTAAGGGGTGATGGATCTCAACATTGGGGAATTCCCATAAATTTGCGAGCAGTCCAGTAGCCGGCCTCTTGTGGATTAATACCTTACCATTTCCATCCAAAAGGATAGCAGCAGCAAGTTGAACGTTTCGTGTCTTGGTTTTTTTAGTTTTTATCGGAAGTTCATTTTGAACTCCCTCATCAAAAGCTTGGCAATGTTCTCGAACTGGACATAATAAACATGAAGGAGAAGTGGGTGTACAAATTAACGCTCCCAATTCCATTAACGCTTGGTTGAAAGAGGAAGGGTCTTCATGTGAAATTAACTGTCGCACTGCTTTTTCAAAAATTTTCCGCGAAGATGATTTGGCAATGTCATCCCAGATGGAAAGGACTCTCGAAATGACCCTCATCACATTTCCATCCACAGCCGGCTCTGGAATCCCATAAGCAATACTTAATATCGCACCAGCTGTATATGGCCCCACCCCTTTTAGTCCAGCTATCTCTTCTGGGGTGTTTGGAACCTCTCCGTCATATTTCTCGCTTACCTCCTTTACAGCTGATTGCAAATTTCGAACCCTTGAATAATATCCCAGCCCTTCCCAGGCCTTTAGCACTTTATCCTCCTCTGCCTCGGCTAGGTCTTCAATCGTGGGAAACCATTCAATAAAGCGGTTAAAATAGGGGATTACTGTATCTACTCTTGTTTGTTGGAGCATTATTTCTGAGACCCATATTTTGTATGGATCTTGGTCTTTTCGCCACGGCAAGTCCCGTTGTTCTCGTTTAAACCAGGATATTAAATCATTTTGAAAAACAGATATGTTGATTTTTTCTATATTCTTTAGTTCAATTATCATAACTTTTGTTCCTCCAGATGTTGTTAACATGTATGAAAAAAGGCAATATAATAAGTAGTATATTTGTTTTACGATAATTCAATTTGTTTAGTTTTACAAGAACTATATTGAAGGAGGATTCCCTTTTGGATACAGGAACTCATGTTGTCATGGGTATTGCTCTTGGTGGTCTTGCTACGCTTGATCCCGCAGTAATTAGCAGCCACGCGACCACGACGAGTGTTTTAATTGCAACTATTGCTGGGTCGCAAATACCTGATATAGATACCGTTTTGAAGCTAAGAAATAATGCCATATACATTCGAAATCATCGCGGGATTACCCACTCCATCCCTGCTGTAATATTGTGGCCACTCGTCCTGTTAGCCGTAATCTATCCGTTTTTTCCTGATGCCAATCTTTTTCATTTATGGGCTTGGACATTTGCAGCTGTTTTTATCCATGTATTTGTTGATATATTTAACGCTTACGGTACGCAGGCTCTAAGACCTTTTTCTACAAAATGGGTCGCTCTAGGCGTTATAAATACGTTTGACCCGATTATCTTTGGGTTCCATATCATTGGAATCGTTATTTGGGTATTAGGAGCAAATCCAGGTTATACCTTTTTGATAATGTATGCAGTCATTATAGCTTACTATCTTGCTCGTTTTAGGGCGAAAAAAAGGGTATTGGTTGAGGTAAAAAGAATAATTCCCGATGCAACAGAAATAATTATTGCACCAACCATGAGGTTTCATCAATGGAGAATTGCTGCCATGAACAAGAAACAATTTTTTGTGGGAAAAGCAGTAAATAAAAAAGTTGAAATCTTAGACCATTTTAATCGAATACCCGTTCCGAAAACACCCGTAATCGAGGCAGCAAAAAAGGATAAAAACCTTTCAGCATTTTTATCCTTTTCACCAGTTTATCGATGGGAAGTCGATGAATTTATTGATTTTTACGAAGTTCGCTTCATTGATTTACGCTATCGGAGCAATGGACACTATCCGTTTGTGGCCGTTGTTCAATTAGATTGTAACTTAAATCCAATTAGCTCCTATACGGGTTGGGTGTTTAGTGAAAAGAAATTACGAAAGAAATTAAGTATAATTCCAAGTTAAAAAGCGGTGACTTTGTCACTCGCTTTTTTAATTTAAACTATCCTTTTCCTGATTTAAATAATCCTTGTATTTTGGGTTTGTTGCTGCAAATTCATGCAGTTTATCACCGTAGTTTTCTATCCATTGTTTGACAATTCTTTCTGCTACTTCACTGCCCATATATTCCCTGCCTGCTTTTGCATAAGTGGTTTCAAAATCATCCCAAAGAAGTTCAACCCAGGTTCGTGCCTGGTTATAGGAAAGTTGATCGTTTTTAGCTAATAGCAGTTTTGTTAATCCTTCATGATAATCGTTCATTCATCCACCTCATTGCCAATTTCTTTTAACATAACCTATTTTAAAAAAGCAGATACTATCTTTACGTGGTAAGCATTGAGAATGCTTTGCTTTTCACGTGTTCTCATTCCCTTAATGGAGGTACAGCATGAGAAATAAAGCAACGAATTTCCCAAATCAAAATAATAACAAGCTCGAGGGAGAACCAAGAGCAAAAGCAGAATACGCTTCAACAAGAGCAGATGGCACGATAAATACCCATCCACAGGAGCGGATGCGTGCTTCTGGAGAGCGCGATGATGAGTCGCCACAGGTTTATAAATAAACCTTCCTATCTGTAAAAACAAGACAAGCCAGAGGTCTTATTCTCTGGTTTGTCCAATTATTTTTTTGGCTGATTCAATAATGAAATTGGCAATGCTTCTTCTTTTCCCTCTCCTGCAAGTCGATAACCCCAAGCAAACACACCATTCATATAATCAATTTTAAAATATTGTCCTGGGTCCCCGTCTATTTCATAAATTTCTCCAGGTTTAAACGAATGAGGGTCAATCAGGTATGCTCTCGCCATTTGAACCTTTCGTTCGAGCACGGCAAACTCATTGACCATTCCCATTTGTTCTGCTTTTCTGGCTTGTTCTTGGAGCATGCCAATTTCTTGTCTTAATTCATGTTCTGACATAGTACTGTAGCGTTTCTCCTGTTGCATTTGAATTCACTCCCCTTATAACTTCATTTTAGTATATTATAATATAATAAATAAAGGATGAACTAATATACAAAGGAGATTTTAGAATGAAAACGATCATTATTACTGGGGCAGGCTCTGGTTTAGGAAAAGAATTAGCCCACCTCTTTTCGCAAAAAGGCTATCACCTTTTGTTAACAGGGCGGACATTTGATAAATTAACAACTACAAAAGAAGAAATTGAAGCAAGTGGAGGAAGTGCTGATATCCTTCCTATAGATATTGGAGATGCGAAAGATGTTTCGAAAAAAGCTGAAGAAATTAGTCATACATATAATATATACGGATTAGTTAATAATGCTGGAGTTGGGCATTTCGGTCCATTTGTGGAAATGAATGAACATCACATTACAGAAATGATCAACACAAATGTTTTAGGAACTCTTATGATGACTAAAGCAATATTACCCCTGCTGTTAAAGACTTCGGAAGGACGCATTTTGAATATTATTTCAACAGCAGGCTTGCGTGGAAAAGTGAATGAAGCGGTTTATGCGGCCAGTAAATTTGCAGTTAGAGGATTTACCGAGAGTCTGCAGAAAGAATACGAAGGGAGTGGGATTAAATTTAATGCTGTTTATATGGGCGGAATGGACACACCGTTTTGGGAAAATAGTGACCATGTCAAGGATACCTCCCGTTTCCGCTCACCAAGGGAAGTTGCTGAAATAATTATCGAGCAAATGGACCAAGATTCCATAATTATTGAAAGTAAAAAATCATGACGACTTTGTCATGATTTTTCCATTTCTGATAAATAGATTTCGATGAGCTCTATCGGAAACCCTTTTCGATATAATGCCTGCTTCATCTTTTGTTCATATTCAAAGCCACTGAATTTACTATATTTTCGATGGGCCTTTTCCCCTTGGAATCTGATTGCTCCCATTTCCTCATCATCCTCGTTGTTTATGGAGACATCATTAACAGCAATATTAATGACTTCATATGGATAACCTTTTCTAAGGAGCAGATTCTCAAGTTTCTGTTTTTGAATTTTTAATGATTCCTTTGTATTCTTTTCGTAAAACTTTGAGCTTATTTTGGTTGCTTTTTCAATCTGTTGCTCGAGAGGATATTCCTTTAGTGCAAGGTTGAGAATTCCTTCTACTATTCCCTTTTCCTTTAATTCCATTTTAATTACATTAGGACCTTTATCAGTGGTATTCGCTTGGGTTCGTACATAGGCCAACGCGAATTCCTCGTCATTTATGTATTTCTGTGCAGTTAATCTATGAAGAATTTCATTGATGACAGGTTCATCTATTTCCTTTAATACAAGATAATCTTTTATTTCTTTTTCTGATCTCATTCTTCTAGCTAAATAATGAATGGCTTTGTTGTATGCTTTGCGAATGTCGTCTTGATACTGAATTTCCACAAATGAAAAATCATCAAGCTCCATTCCTTTTTTTAATTGAAATTTGATTAGAACATCACTGTCGACACTAAAGGCAAATTCCTCACCCTTACCCTTACCGTAATCCATAAAAATATTGAATCGATCTTGAGTTTTCTGTTGTGTGGTGATCTTTGTTATAATGGCCACGTTATTCACCTCATCAATACTTTACCATATTCCTCATTATCTGTTGTAAGATTAAACGTAAAAGGGGGCGGAAAAGATGAAAATAACGATTGCAGGCGGAACAGGCTTTGTAGGGCAAGCACTTACCAAACACCTGTTGAAAAAAAATCATGAGATAATTATTTTATCAAGAAAATCGATTGAGACAAATCGTACTGATGGAATTCGATACGTCGAGTGGCTAAGTGATAGTTCAAGCCCCATTCATGAACTCCAAGATACTGATATTTTTATCAACCTTGCAGGCGAATCAATTAATAGTGGACGTTGGACGGTAAAAAGAAAAGAAAAGATTCTAAACAGTCGCTTAGAGTCTGTTCATGCACTGCTAGCCATTATAAATAAATTAGATTCCAAACCAAAGGCACTGATCAATGCAAGTGCAATTGGGATTTATGGAACATCCTTTGATAAAATTTTTACTGAAAAAGATAACCATGGCTTTGGGAATGATTTCTTGGCCGAAACAGTTAAGCAATGGGAAATCGAAGCTGGAAAAGCCAGCCAATTAGGGATACGTACTGTCTTTTGCAGGTTCGGAATCATCCTTGATAAACACCAAGGGGCTCTTCAAAAAATGGCAATCCCTTATCAATCATTTATCGGTGGTCCCATTGGAAATGGACGTCAGTGGATGTCATGGATTCACATTGAGGATGTGGTCCAAGGGATATCCTTTATTATCGAAAATGAAAAAATGGATGGACCCATCAATTTTACTGCACCGAAACCGGTAACGATGACTGAGTTTGGAAAAACACTTGCACGAGTATTAAACCGCCCCCACTGGCTTCCGGTCCCAAGTTTTGCACTACGTCTGCTGCTTGGTGAAATGAGTACATTGGTGGTTGATGGACAAAGGGTATTACCGAATAAGCTTTTAGAAACTGGCTATCAATTTAAGTATTCCGATTTACATTTGGCATTGAAAAATATATTTTCTTAAAAAAAGTATCATTCCTTTCTTAAAAGGTAAAAATGGAAATAAGTACATAACGTGCTTTTATTTTTTACCACATAGCTTGATGACAATTAACTAAAAAAATGTTGAAAGGAATGAGCAAAATGGCGGAAAAAAAGAAAAAAGATAAGGATCGAGGCAAATACTCATTAACCAGTATGCAGGAAGTCTCTTATCAACGAGAATTTAAAATGGCGGACCGTGCAGGCGGGTATCACGACAAAAAAACGAGACTATAGTTCAACTAAATCTACGATAAAAAGCAGCCCTGATCGCTTTGCTGAAGTATTTTCCATTCATGGTTACCTTTCTAATTGTAAATGATATTAAAGGGAGCAATTCGGCTCCTAAAAAGTTAACAATGAAAGGGGTTTTTAGTAATGGGTCGTATGCATAATAGTGGAACAGGTAATAGTAACAAAAGTTCACTTCCACAAACACCTAAGAACCTAAAAATAACTGATGGAAATGACGTTGAATATTCTGCAGAATTTGCAGACCATTCCGACCTTGAAGCGCAAGCACGTGCTAACGCAGCGAACCAGCGTGTAAAATCGAGAAGAAATAAATAAGTTTAAAAAAAGCGGTAACAAAAAAGAAGAAGCAGGGCAACCTGCTTCTCAGGCTGTCGAGAAACTTTCGACAGCCTCTTATTTTCTACAATAACTTTAACCATTCACCGCGTTAATTTATTATAATATTATTAATATATAGGCTTTGCAACATGTCTGTTGATTTCCGCGGAAGGCACGCAGACTCCTGCGGGAGGACGGGGCTGGGGAGACCCCGCAGGCGCTAGCGCCGAGGAGGCTCCCCGGACCGCCCGTGGAAAGCGAAGTGCCTAGAGCGGAAATCAACAGGCCCATTAGCAGGTACAATGAATAATTAAATGCTGAGAATAAAAAATTGCCGAGAAAAATACCCTTTCTCGACAATCTGAGAGCACCAAAGTGCTCTTCTATCACGGGAATAATGGCTTTTTAGAGGACAGCTAAAGTTACTTCTTTATTCTTAATTTCTGTATCATACTCCCCAATAATTTGAAAGTAGCACGTTGCCTTTTTCAGATTAATTAACTTTTCAATTTCTTCCTTGGTTGCCTTGATAATTGCTATCTTATCAGAAGTTTGGGCCACCCATGTAATCAAAGGGTTATTATCATTCTTTGAGAGGCCTTGAATTAACCATAATTCTTTTTCGTTCCCTTTTTTCTCTCCATCACATGCTGCTGTTGTTTTTGTGATACTCTTATTTGACGACCGATTTTGACAGACATAGACCAAATCTTCAATAACAGCACTTGCAGTAGGATACATCCCAGCTCCTGGTCCTTGCAAAGTAATACTACCAACAATATCAGAGTGAATATTTACCGCATTTTCTACGCCTTCAATAGAATAAAAAGGATGAGATTTCCCAACAAGGACTGGTTTAACCTCTGCGTTAATTTGACTACCTGTCTTACTAATACTAGCAATATGCTTAAACCTTAATCCCATCTTTTCTGCTGTTTCAATTAACTCTCTTGAAATCGAGGTAATGCCCGCACGCTCGACATTCTTCCAATTGGGTTGTTCTCCAAAAGCAATTCTGCTGAGAATCATTGTTTTATAAAAAGCATCAAATCCCTTCACATCGTTGGTTGGATCCGCTTCAGCATACCCCTTCTCTTGCGCTAAAATGAGGGCATCAGCAAATGACTGCTTCTTTTCGCGCATTTCCGTTAGGATAAAATTCGATGTCCCATTAAGAATTCCTTGGATGTGACGAACTCGGTTAACATTTAATAACTGCCTTAAGGTTTGAATAACCGGAATACCACCCGCAACTGTTGCTTCGTAACCCACCGAAACATTATAATTCTCGGCTAACTCGAGCAACTCATTACCGTGGTGTGCAAACATCTCTTTATTGGCAGTGATTATGTGGCAACCACTTTGTATAGCTTGTTTTAAAAAAGTAAAGGGGGGTTCTTTGTCCACAATTGCTTCGACAACAACATCAAGCTGCGGAAGACTTAAAATTTCATTAAAATCGGAAGTGATTAGTACATCGTTATTAATATTTCTCTTTTTCTGCTTATTTTTAATTAGTATGGCTGCAACTTCCACTTTTCTCCCTAACACTATCTCAAGCTCTTCCGCATGAGATTGAATTGTTCTATAAACGCCTTCCCCAACTGTACCAAAGCCTAGAATTGCCACTTTAATGACAGACATGCTCTCCACCCCTTAAATAATATTAGACATGACTAACTAATAGGTTGTTTTTTTATATCATATAAATAAGAAAAACCCTCTTCATAAGAAGAGGGTAGATTTCCTCCTCTTATCTGTCAGGTTAAAAATAACCTGCAGGAATTAGCACCTTTTCAAGAATTACCTTGATGGTTGCCGGGCTTCATCGGGCCTAGTCCCTCCGCCGCTCTGGATAAGAGTTTTATTTAGTTAGTTTTTCATTAAATTTCAAAGTTATAAAGAGAATTCTAGTTGATTCCAAGGTAGTTGTCAATATTATTTGAAATTTCTTTTTATTAAAGTGGTAATAGGGAGACAAATTCCTTTTTCCCCAGTCGATCTATCATTTCGAGCCATTCCTTCGGCTTATTTGAAAGAATTGAATAGTATGTCGTCAGAAAATCCTTTACCAGGTCTGCTGGTAGTGAATTAAGTCCTTCATCTTGAATTGGCATGAAACATAAATCTAGACCTGCTACAGCTTCCCCATTGTTTTTCCAGGAAGGATGAACATATGAAAAATCAATGCGTTTATAACCCATATGGGATAGAACCTCACGTCGGACATATGGATCCATAACCTTTACTCCACCAAATTCGTGATGTTCAACCCGGTACGGATCGTATATTTCTGCAAACATCCCGAATAGCTCGTTACCATTTTCTTTAGCTAATTGTTGTAAATCCGTTAAACGGTTTTGCGCTAAAAAACGGCCAAGGCTTAAGCCTGGTTTACTGATGATTGTAAAATCTGTCATAGCAATATTCCAATCCGGACAATAACGATATTCAGTTGCTCCTGTAACTTCGTCTCCATCGACAGCAACAAACACGCGAATACTCGGATCTTCTAATGGCTCTTTCCATAGCTCATATTCTAATACTTCTTCTGCAGGAAAAATTTCTCCCATTAAGTTATGAAGCTTTTTAAAATTAGGGTCTTCTATACTGGTTATTCTAATATATTCCATTATGATTCATTCCTCTCACTCATCTAAAAGGGTTTTTCCATTCCATTAATGCAGCATAATTGCAGGATTCTTCATCCTCGAGATAATTTTCAATAATCCCTATTGGCACACGACCACAATGCAGCAAGAAAGTGATAACAGGATCTTGAACTTCCCCTTTAATAGTTGCATCTAAATATTGTCCTGGTGTCATGATATCAGCTTTTTTATGATATCCAGGCATTCTGCCCCCGCCAAGTAATCGATATAACTCTTTTTCTATCACAACATGGTACATAGACTGCATCATCAATTTACCAAGCCCTAGTTTGCGGTACTTTGGACGAACACTAATATCAACAATATACAAGGTATTCCCATTTGGATTATTGTTCCGTATATATCCATGGTCAGTGATTTCTTCCCACGAATGGTTTTTATCGCTAGGATCAAAGTCGATAGTTAAGCCGGTAATTGACCCAGCTAATTCACCATCTACTTCAACACACAATGCACCTTCTGGAAACATGTTCACATGGTTTGTTAATTGCTCTTTATTCCACCATAATTCTGAAGGAAAAGGAGGTGGGAAGCACTCGGATTGAATCTTGATAAGATCGCCAAAATCCACTTTTGAATAATTGCGAATGATAACTGGCACAGGCCTCTCTTGGTCATAGACGTAAAATTCACTTTGATACATTCTATACCCACCCCTTCAGTTTATTTTTCCCAATCTGTGTAAAGATCCGTTCTTCGATCACGCCAGGTTGTAACGGAACCACGTTCTCTAACTTCATATAACAAGTTTAAATCTAGGTCAGCCGTCACAATCATGTCATTATTGATTTCCCCTTCCACCAAGATTCCTTTTGGTGGAAATGGTATATCGTTAGGAGTAATGATTGCCGCCTGGCCAAAATTAGCGCGCATAAAATCAACAGTCGGCAGTGAACCGACAGTTCCCGTTAAGACGACATATACTTGGTTTTCAACTGCACGAGCATGGCTGGTATAACGAACACGATGAAAACCATGACGGTCATCTGTGCATGATGGACAGAAAATCACATCGGCACCTTTGGCCTTTGCCATACGTACAATTTCTGGAAATTCAATATCATAACAAGTAAGGAGGGCGATTTTCCCTTTTTCTGTTTCAAATATCTGAAATGAATCCCCAGGTGCCATATTCCATTCATTTACTTCAGTCGGTGTAATATGGAGTTTGGCCTGCTCACCAATTCTTCCATCTGGATAAAATAAATGTGCTGTATTATACAACTTGCCATCCCTTTCAATCACATGTGTTCCCGCAATAATATGTATGTTCTTTTTTTGTGCAAAATTTGAAAACAGTTCTAGATATTGTTGGGTATAACTTGGCAGGTCATTAATTGTCAGGTTCTTGCCTTGACCATTACCTATTGAAAGTAGTTGAGTTGTAAAGAACTCTGGAAATAAGACAAACTCTGCCCCAAATTCCTCAGCAGTTTTTATGTAGTGCTCACATTGTGAGGTAAATTCCTCGAAGGATTGAATGGTATGTAGTTGGTACTGAACGGCAGACACACGAATTTTCATCATTTTTTCCTCCTGTCATTAGGTATAATTCCCATGGGAAAATTATCTAATATTTTAGTATTTAATACAAATTTTAAAAACTAAAAGCCCGCCAAATGGCAGGCTTTGAAAAAAATTATATTTATTGCTCTAGTTTTCCCTCTGCAAGCTTGATTTGCTTTTCCACTTGCTCTGGAGCCGTTCCCCCAAAGCTATTTCGGACACCAACAACATGCTCAGGAGCCAATACAACATAAATATCTTCCTCAAATAATGGACTAAAGCCCTGATATTCCTCGAAGCTCAAATCTAGCAAAAATTTGTTAGACTGAATCGCATATAAAACAATTTTTCCGATAACTTCATGCGCATCACGGAAGGGCAGACCTTTTCTTACCAAGTAATCAGCAATATCTGTGGCATTAGAAAAGTCATTGTTAATGGCCTTACGCATCACGTCTTTATTTACTGTCATCGTTTCAATCATCGGTGCTAATAACATTAAGGAACCTTCAAGCGTTTCAACCGTATCAAACATGCCTTCCTTATCTTCCTGTAAATCCTTGTTATAAGCGAGTGGCAGACCTTTAAGGACGGTGAGCAGTCCGATTAAATTACCATATGTCCGTCCGGTTTTTCCACGTAGCAGCTCAGGTACGTCTGGATTTTTCTTTTGCGGCATAATACTTGAACCTGTGCAAAACGAATCATCCAACTCGACGAACTGAAACTCCTGGCTCGACCAAATGACAAGCTCTTCGGATAATCTGGAAATATGGGTCATGATTATTGAACCAATCGATAAAAACTCAAGGATAAAGTCGCGATCACTGACAGCATCCATACTATTAGGATAAACCGTTTCAAAACCTAACAGTTCCGCGACACGTTCACGGTTGATCGGAAACGTCGTTCCTGCCAATGCTCCTGAACCAAGAGGCAGCCAATTGATACGCTTCAAACTATCAATCAATCTCTCTTTATCACGTTCAAACATCCAAAAATAAGCCATTAAATGATGGGCAAAGGATACAGGCTGGGCACGCTGCAGGTGAGTATACCCAGGAATTAACGTTTGGACATTCTCTTTCGCCTGCTCAATTAATGCCTGCTGGACATCTTCTATTAATTTAATCAGCTCAGTTGTTTTCGTTCTTAAGTATAGGTGCATGTCGGTGGCCACCTGATCATTACGGCTTCTCCCTGTATGGAGCTTTCCTCCCACCGGACCAATTTTTTCTATCAATAACTTTTCGATATTCATATGGATATCTTCATCTTCAACTAAAAACTCTACCGCGTTATCGTCGACCATTTTCTTGATGGAGAGTAGTCCGTCCTTAATCTTTATAGCATCCTCCATTGGAATAATACCGCACTCACCCAGCATTTGCACATGGGCAAGACTTCCTGCGATATCCTCCTTAGCTAGCTTTTGGTCAAAAGTAATTGAGGCTGTAAATTCCTCAACTAGCTTATTCGTTTCTTTCGTAAAACGGCCGCCCCATAACTTAGACATTGATTGCTCCCCCTTAACCTAACAAGACAGCCCTCGAAAAAGGATTCGAGGGCAATCCGAATTATTTTAAAATTGATTCCTTTTTATTCACTTCTGAATAGACCTTTGTTGGCAGACCCCAAATCTTAATAAATCCAACTGCGGCATTATGATCAAATGCATCGCCTTTTGAATATGTTGCTAGTTCCTCATTGTATAAGCTGTAAGGAGACTTTCTGCCAACAACCGTATGATTACCTTTATGAAGCTTGACACGAATTGTTCCAGAAACGTTCTTTTGAGTTTCATCAATAAATGCATCAAGTGCTGGTTTTATAGGAGAATACCAAAGTCCTTCGTAAATGATCTTAGCCATTTGCTGTTCAACCTGTGTCTTAAATTGTGTAACCTCACGAGTTAGAGTTAAAAACTCTAATTCTTTATGGGCATTGATTAAAATTAGCGCAGCAGGATTTTCGTACACTTCACGAGATTTAATTCCTACTAATCTATTCTCAATATGATCAATACGGCCAACACCGTGCTTGCCGCCAAGTTCATTTAAGGTTTCAATTAATTGAACAAGCGGGAGCTTCTCACCATTAATGGCAACAGGTACCCCCTGTTCAAATTCGATTTCAACATACTCTGCTGCATCTGGTGTTAGTTCAATTGGATTCGTCCAATCAAAGGCTGCTTCTGGCGCCTCAGCCCATGGATCTTCCAGAACACCAGCCTCACAAGCACGGCCCCAGATATTGGCATCAATTGAAAATGGATTATCTAAATCGACTGGGATTGGAATTCCGTTCTCCTCAGCATATTTGATTTCTTCGTCACGTGTCATTCCCCATTCACGAACAGGGGCAACAACTTTTAAACTTGGGTTCAATGCTTGGATCGAAACTTCAAAACGTACCTGGTCGTTTCCTTTACCTGTGCAGCCATGAGCAACAGCAGTGGCGCCCTCTTTTTCTGCTACCTCTACTAATAGTTTTGAAATAAGCGGTCTAGATAAAGCTGAAGATAATGGATATTTTCCTTCATATAAGCAATTAGCTTTTAATGCTGGTAAAATATATTCCTTTGCTAATAATTCTTTAGCATCGATCATATAGGCTTTAATGGCTCCGACATTCAGTGCCTTATTTTTGATGGCTTCTAAGTCTTTTCCTTCACCGACATCTAGGCCTAATGCAATCACATCGTAGCCATATTTTTCTTGAATCCATTTTACTGAAACTGATGTATCTAAACCGCCTGAGTAGGCTAGAATGATTTTTTCTTTTGTCATTGTTTTTATTCTCCTCTTACCGTCTGTGTATTTTTATTCACCCGATAGAATTATTATACAACAAGTCTCATAGAAAAGAAACCATTATGCTAGTAAAAGTTTTAAAATTGCTTTCTGGGCATGAAGACGGTTCTCCGCTTCATCAAAAACCACTGAATGAGGACCATCGATGAGCTCTGCTGTAACTTCTTCGCCTCGATGGGCAGGCAAGCAATGCAAAAAGATATAGTCCTCCTTTGCATTCTTACAAAGTTCATTATTTACCTGAAATCCATGGAATGCCTCGAGTCTTTTTGAAGTTTCTTCTTCCTGCCCCATACTGGTCCAGACATCTGTTATGATGACATCTGCATCTTTAACAGCTTCTAGAGGATTATTTGTAATCACGAGCTTACATCCAGTTTGGTTTCCAACTTTAATTGCCTTCTCTGTTATTTCTCCATCAGGCAAATATCCAGGTGGACTGGCAATGCTAATATCCATTCCAACCTTCATCGCGCCTTCCATTAAAGAATGAGCCATATTGTTATTGCCGTCCCCAATATAGCACATCTTTAAACCGGACAGTTTCCCTTTATGCTCAAGAATCGTTAAAAGGTCCGCTAACACTTGGGTAGGGTGCTGCAGGTCAGTTAAACCATTAATAACTGGTACTGTTGCATGCTCAGCTAATTCTTCGACTGAATCGTGTGAAAACGTTCGAATCATTAATCCGTCCACATAGCGAGACAACACTTTTGCGGTATCAGAAATACTCTCTCCTCTTCCAAGCTGGATATCCTTTGAACTTAAGAATATTGCATGACCGCCTAACTGCAACATCCCTACCTCAAATGATACCCTTGTACGGGTGGATGATTTTTCAAAAATCATCCCTAAAACCTTCCCGCTTAAATACGGATGCGGTTTCCCTTGTTTTTGAAGCTTTTTCATCTCTATCGCCTCGTTTAGAAGATAGAGGATTTCATCTGTACTAAAATCGGAAAGCTGTAAAAATCCCTTTCCTTTAAGTTTCGGCTTATTTATATTACTAATTTCATTTAATTTAATGGCCTCACCCATGAACGGCACCTCTCTCTTCCAACTTGTAATATTCATTCATAGATCGAACCTCAGAATCGGATTGAGATCCTTTTTCCAGGCCGATTATCGCTTCAATTGTATCTAAGTGTGTAAATACTGGTACCTTGTAGCGTACAGCATGCTCGCGAATCTGGAAACCAAATTTAATTTTATTTCGTCCTTGATTCGGTATATTTATGACAGCCTTCATGGACTGTTTTCGGAAAAGTTCAATGACTTCTGCATCGTCCTTAATCACTTTTTTAACATCAATTCCATGGTTTTGGAAATATGAAGCAGTCCCCTCGGTAGCAACAATCTTGTACTGTTTTCTTACAAGTTCTTGAATGATAGGAAGAGATGCTTGCTTATCTCGATCAGAAATAGAACAAAAAATATAATTTTCACCTTTTTGCCCGCCAAGAGTAGGAATAGACTTTTCAAGTGCCTCTTGATAGGTTACTCCCATGCCAAGCGCTTCACCGGTTGATTTCATTTCTGGTCCTAGCACATGGTCAACACCTTTTAGCTTACTCGATGAAAATACAGGTGTTTTTACTGAAAAATAGGATGGCTCATCCATTAGTCCCTTTGTTGAACATAGATCTGAGAGGGTCTCTCCTAATTGAACGCGTGTCGCCCATTCAATCATCGGAATTCCTGTGACCTTACTCATGATTGGCACTGTTCTAGAAGAACGCGGATTGACTTCAAGCACATTAACCTGGCCTTCATAGATAACAAATTGAATGTTCATGATTCCAATAACTGGTGCTGAATTTGCAATTTTTTCTGCATAATCTATTAACGTTTCTTTAATTTTCTCTGACAGTGAAATCGGCGGGAAGACCGAGATGCTATCCCCTGAATGGACCCCAGCTTTTTCTATATGTTCAAAGATACCTGGGACGACGATATTTTCCCCATCACATATGACATCAATCTCGCACTCTAATCCAGGTAAATATTTATCTACTAATAATGGCCACATCGTTGCTTGCGAATTTTTCTCGAGTTGCAGTATATACTGGCTCAATTCCGCTTCTGAAAAAATAGTAAACATTGATTGGCCGCCAATGACATAGGATGGGCGAACAAGGACTGGATAACCAAGTTTAGTGGCTGCTTCTATTAATTCGTCAGAATGCGAAACGGTTTGACCCTCTATATGCGGAATGTTTAAGTCTTCAAGCAACTGGTAAAATTCTTTACGATCTTCTAAGCGATCAACATTTTTTACCGTAGTACCTAAAATTTTGATCCCTTCTTCTTCCAAATCATGGGCTAGATTTATGGCTGTTTGGCCGCCGAACTGAATCAATACACCTTCCACCTGTTCTTTTTCGATGACATGAAGTACATCCTCTGCTGCGAGTGGTTCAAAATAAAGGCGGTCTGCAATCGAATAATCGGTACTAACAGTCTCAGGGTTGTTATTGATAACAACCGCTTCAAAGCCCTTTTTCTTGATCGCATTTGCTGCGTGCACTGAACAGTAATCAAATTCAATCCCTTGGCCGATTCGAATTGGGCCAGAGCCAATGACAAGAATCTTTTTCTTGCTCGTCACTTCAACTTCATCAAACCCGTGCCAGGTTGAATAATAGTAAGGTGTAACAGCATCAAACTCAGCTGAACAGGTATCAACCATTTTATAACCAGGTTTCCAGTTGAGTTCTTTCCACTTGCTTCTTACCCGCTTTTCAGGAATAGCATATATTTGAGATAAGAGCTTGTCGGAAATATTATTCCGCTTTGCTACCTTAAGCAAAGAAACTGGAACATCGCTCCAATTATAGGAAGCTAATTCCGTTTCTAACGTAACGATTGAGCTAATTTTGTGTAAAAACCATGGATCAATCTCGGTCAACTGCCGAACATTTTCAAGTGAGATCCCTCTTCTAAACGATTCTGCAATGATGAATAATCGCTGATCATTTGCCTGTTTAAGAAGTTCAAGCAAGTTCTTTTCATCAATTAATTTATTTCCCTCGAGGCAAAGTCCATAAACATTCATTTCCATCGAGCGAATGGCTTTGTTTAAGGCACCTTCAAATGTCCGATCAATCGCCATGACTTCCCCAGTTGCCTTCATTTGCGTTCCTAAGGTCCGGTCCGCTTCAGGGAATTTGTCAAAAGGAAAGCGAGGTAGTTTTACCACAATATAATCAATCGCTGGCTCAAATGATGCAAAGGTATTACCTGTTATCGGATTCACAATCTCATCCAAATGATACCCAATCGCACACTTTGCTGCCATCCTGGCAATGGGATAACCAGTCGCTTTAGATGCAAGTGCAGAAGAACGGCTCACCCTTGGATTTACTTCGATAATGTAATACTGATTCGATGCCGGATGAAGAGCAAACTGGATGTTACAACCACCGATAATCTTTAATTCTTTAATAACTTTTATAGAAGAATCACGAAGCATTTGATATTGGACATCTGTTAATGTTTGCGACGGAGCAACGACAATGGAATCCCCGGTATGAACACCGACTGGATCCATATTTTCCATATTGCAAACGATGATGCAGGTGTCATTGTCGTCTCTCATGACTTCATACTCAATTTCTTTCCAGCCTTTGATACTTCTTTCTACCAACACCTGCTGAATCGGACTTGCTGCTAAGCCTTTTTTTAGAACAGTTTCAAGTTCTTCATCATTATAAGCAAAGCCGCCTCCATCCCCTCCAAGTGTATACGCAGGGCGAATGATGACTGGAAATCCAATTTCCTTTACAAAGGACACGCCTTCCTCAAAGCTGTGAATAATCGCGGACTCTGGAATTGGTTCACCAATTTCAAGCATCAAGTTACGGAACTTTTCTCTGTCCTCACCATTTTTGATAGACTCAACAGATGTTCCTAATAATTCAACATTGTATTTTTCTAAAATATTTTGTTCGTAAAGCTGCACAGTTAAATTCAGACCCGTTTGGCCGCCTAGTGTACCAATAATTCCATCTGGTTTTTCTTTCTTGATGATTTTTTCAATGGTTTCAACGTTAAGCGGTTCAATATATACCTTATCGGCAACGGCTTCATCTGTCATGATGGTGGCCGGGTTATTATTAATTAAAACAACTTCAATTCCTTCTTCTTTCAAGGCTATACATGCCTGTGTACCTGCATAATCAAATTCTGCAGCCTGCCCAATAACAATTGGACCTGATCCAATCACTAATACCTTTTTTAAACTTTTATTTAATGGCATAAACAGTCTCTCCCATAGAAGCTATCTGAGTTACGAAATTTTTTAAAATATATTCTGTATCGCTTGGTCCTGGATGGGCTTCAGGATGAAATTGCACGGTTTGTATCTGATGGTTCTTATGCATTAGCCCCTCAATCGAACGGTCATTTACGTTTCGGTAGGTGACATCGAATTCCTTGTTGTCAATACTTTCGTCAACTACAACATAGCCATGATTTTGTGCTGTGATTTTCACTTTTCCAGTCGTAAGTTCCTTAACTGGATGATTACCACCGCGATGCCCATAGGCTAGTTTTTCTGTTTTAGCCCCATATGCAAGGGCGATTAATTGATGCCCAAGACAAATGCCCAGTGTAGGATAGTTCTGACTTATTTTTTTTATTTCTGGAAACCATTTTTTTAATTCCATTGGGTCCCCAGGTCCATTACTGAACAGGACACCATCTGGATTCAAGGCCTTTATTTTTTCATAAGGAGTATTGTATGGAACAATTGTTACCGCACAGTTTTCATCTAGCAGGGCGTTGAGAATCGACTTTTTAAATCCATAATCCATGAGCACCACATGTGGCCCTTGGTTTTTGAAATATTGTATTTTTTTAGTTGATACTTTCTCCACCCAAAATGAAGATTTTTCTGGTGCTGATATTTCGCCATTCTTGGACTGGCTTAAATACCCTTTTACCGTCCCACGGCTGCGAATAGTTTTTACTAAAAGACGCGTATCAATTCCTGCAATCCCAGGAACTCCTGCCTGCTTTAGTTTTTCAGAGAATTTATTTACGGATTGATAATGGCTCGGTGTTTCACATAAATCACCGATAATCACCCCTGATAATGCTGGTGTGATGCTCTCATCATCGATTGCGTTAACCCCATAATTACCGATAATGGGATAACAGAAGGTAATGATTTGTCCTGCGTATGATGGATCGGTGATAATCTCTTGATACCCAGTCATGCTTGTATTAAAAACCACTTCTCCTAGAGACTCTTTTTCGGCACCAATTAGTACCCCTTCAAATACTTCTCCCGTTTCCAAAGTAAGGTATCCATTCTGCAACATACTCACTCGCCTTTCTCAATACCTTGGAAAGTTATTTCCAATGCTTTAATAAATTCATTTATTTCTTCCTTTGTTACTGTTAACGGAGGTAAAATTCTCACTACATTTGGTCCGGCTGTTAAGATAAGAAGATGGTTTTCGATTGCCTTTTGAACAATTCCTAAAGCATTCGTTTCGACGACCATTCCCTTTAATAGGCCGAGTCCGCGGATATCTTTTATAAAAGAGTACTTTTCCTTCAGTTCTTGTAACTTTTTATCTAAGTACCCTGAAATTTCGTTGGCGTTATTTAATAAATTACTTTCAGTAATATGTGTAACAGTCGCGAGTCCTGCTACTGTTGCTAATGGATTTCCTCCAAAAGTACTGCCGTGGCTTCCTGGGTCAAATCCTTTTGCGGCTTCTTCTTTTGCGATAATTGCTCCAATTGGAAAACCTGAACCAAGTCCCTTTGCAATGCTAATGACATCGGGCTCTATACCGTATTGTTCATATGCAAACAGTGTGCCCGTTCTACCGATCCCTGTTTGGATTTCGTCCACCATCAGGAGGATTTCTCTTTCTTGGCAAATCTTTGCAAGTTTACTAACCCATTCTTGGTTCGCTGGGATTACTCCACCTTCGCCTTGAACAAGCTCAAGGAGAACGGCTGCAGGCTCGAGTGTATAGAGCAGTTCAAGTGCTTCTTCATCATTAAAAGGAAGATAATTAAACCCGGATACTAATGGAAAAAATCCTTGCTGAATTTTTTCTTGTCCTGTTGCCGATAAGGTGGCTAGCGTTCTACCATGAAAGGATTGCTGAAATGTTACTATTTCAGGTGATTCCTTCCCCTTCACTTTGTTGGCATACCTTCTAGCTAACTTGATCGCTGCCTCATTTGCTTCCGCCCCACTGTTACAAAAGAAAACTTGGTCCCCGCAACTATTGGCGGTAAGAAGAGCGGCCAATTGCTGCTGATTCGGTATGTTATAGAGGTTTGAACAGTGCCAAAGATTCTGTAATTGCTCCTCAAGTGCTTCTTTTACGACATCAGGCACATGCCCTAGGTTACAGGTCGCTATACCGGAAGTGAAATCTAAATACTGAGTACCCTTTTCATCCCAAACATAGCTTCCCTTCCCTTTAACGACAGTAACAGGGAATCGACTGTATGTTGCCATCACTGGCGAGGCTAGGGAGATTGAATTATTGATTGACATTACGCGATCCCCTCTTCTAAGACAATTTTTGTGCCAGTCATTTTACCATTTGTATAATCTATTAAGCTACTTTTTTCAGAGCCATTGATGATACCCACTTCGGGTATTTTGTGGACAAGACCATCAATTGCGGCTTTTACTTTGGGAATCATTCCCCCATAAATAGTCTTATTATTTATCAGTTCCTCGATTGTTGCCTTTGAAACTTTATCAAGTTTTGTCTTAGCACCATTTTTCTCAACTAGGATTCCAGGGATATCACTGATAAAACATAGGTTTGCTCCTAAAGCTTTGGCTATAGCTGAGGCAGCGATATCACCATTAATGTTATATCGTTGTCCACCTGCATCGATGCCGACTGGAGAAATTACAGGAACATTTCCTTGGGCAATGATTCCCTCGATTACTTCGTGGTTAACACCAATTACTTCCCCAACAAATCCTAATTTATCTGCATTTTTAGTTGGTTCAGCTTGTAAAAGGCAACCATCCACGCCACTTACGCCAATGGCCTTTCCCCCAACTTCGATAATGTTCCGAACAACTTGTTTGTTAACTGAACCGCTTAATACCATTTCCACTATATCTAACACTTCGTGATTGGTTACTCTAAGACCATTCACGAAGGTGGTTTCGACGTTTAGATTTTTTAATAACGATGTGATTAGTGGACCGCCGCCATGAACGATGATCGGTATCCATTCACCAGATTCATGAAGTGAAACAATATCTTCATAAAAGGATCTTGGGAGATTATCTAACACACTTCCGCCGCACTTAATGACTATATATTTCATTTTCAGGTCCTCCCTTATGTGCGGTAAGATGCGTTGATTTTCACATAATCATAAGTTAAATCGCATCCCCAGGCTGTAGCGTTATATTTACCTTGATTTAATTCAACACTTAATTTAACATTTTCCGACTCTAAGTATTCCTTCACTTCTTCCTCAACAAAGTTGCTCGGAAGTCCATTTTCGAATACTGTAAATGGTCCAATTGCCACCTTAATTGCGTTAGGTTCAACTGGTACACCACTGTAGCCAATTGCAGTAACAATTCTTCCCCAGTTTGGATCCGTTCCATAAATTGCAGTTTTAACTAGGTTGGATGAAATAATCGCTTTACCGACTGCACTTGCTGCGTTTTGACTGTAGGCACCATTTACTTGAACTTCTACTAGTTTTGTAGCACCTTCACCATCTCTTGCAATTTTTTTAGCAAGTGACTCACAAACGATTTTTAACCCTTGTTTAAAAATATTCCATTCAGGGTGATCTTTAGTTAGTGGTTCATTATCAGCCAAGCCATTTGCCATAACTAAGACCATATCGTTCGTACTTGTATCACCATCAACCGTAATCATATTGAAAGTTTGATTAGTTATATCTCTCAATGCTCCAAGCAGGTCTTCTTGGGCAATGTTTGCATCTGTTGTTACAAATCCAAGCATGGTAGCCATGTTAGGGTGAATCATTCCAGAACCCTTTGAGGTACCGCCAATGGAAACTGTTTTTCCATCGATTTTCATTTGCACTGCTAAATGTTTGATACAAGTGTCAGTTGTTAGGATAGCATTCATAAAATTATTTTCATTTTCATTATCTTTATTTAGGATTTGTTTTATCCCTGCATTTACTTTATCCATCGGCAGTAGTTCCCCGATCACTCCCGTTGAAGTAACCGCTACGAGATGGTCTTGTATTCCCAGTTGGCTTGCAAAGCCCTTTTGCATAGCGAATGCATCAAGTAAACCTTGCTCTCCTGTACAGGCATTGGCATTCCCAGAGTTTACGATAATTGCTTGAATCTTATTTTCTTTTGCGATACTTTCCTGGGTAACTAACAATGGAGCTGCTTGAAAGGTGTTGGTTGTATACACTCCCGCAGTTGTTGCAGGAACTTCTGAAACGATATATCCCAGATCAAGTCTCTTTCTTTTTATTCCACAATGCATGCCGCCTGCTTTGTATCCTTTAGGTAAGGTCACACTACCTTCTTCTATAATTACGATTTCATTTGTTGATGTAGCTTGTGTCAATTTAATTTCCCCCTTCAAATTTCCCTTCGTTCTATACATAAAAGGTAGTAGTTTTACTCATGGATACATTGGAATGTCTGTAAGTCCTGTTCGCTCATCCCAGCCATTCATCAAATTCACATTTTGGATGGCCTGCCCGGCAGCCCCTTTAACTAAATTATCGATAACTGAAATGATGGTCAGGCGGTTTGTTCTTTCGTCAACATGCAGGCCGATATCGCAATAATTTGAACCGAGTACCTCTTTTGTTGATGGTACATTTCCTTCTGGCCGCACTCTTATAAAATGAGAATCTTGATAAAATTGTTTATATAAATCTATAATTTTTTTTGATGAAATTTCTTCTGTTAGATTCAAGTACATCGTGCACATGATTCCCCTTGTCATTGGAACAAGATGGGTAGTAAATGAAATGGTAATTGGATTACCGCTCTCATCTGAAAGTACTTGCTCAATTTCCGGAATATGTTGATGTGCTCCTAGTTTATAAGCTTTTAAGTTTTCATTGATTTCCGAATAATGGGCTGTTAAGGAAAGTCCTCTTCCAGCGCCAGAAACACCAGATTTTGCATCAATGATAATCGACTTTTCATCAGCCAAATTTGTTTTTAATATCGGAATAAGACCGAGTGTGGTCGCAGTCGGATAACAGCCCGGATTGGCTATTAATTTGGCCGGCTTTATTTGGTCTGGATAAATTTCGCTCAAACCATAGGTTGCTTGGTTTAAATATTTCTCCTCAGCAGGTGAATGTTTATACCAAGTTTCGAATTCTTCAGCAGACCTTAGCCGGAAATCACCGGATAAATCTATACTTTTAATCCCTCTATCAACTAGTTGTGGCAAAAGTTTGCTGCTCACACCTGATGGGGTTGCAAAAAATACAATATCATTCTTTTCAGACAATCTATCAACATCAAAGGTTTCAAGAGGTTGATCAACAATCTCAGAAAGATGTGGATAAATTCCGCTAAAGTTTGACCCTGATTGTGAGTTTGAAATAACTGAACCAATCTCCAAATAAGGGTGTTTATTGATTAACCTCACTAATTCAATTGATCCATAACCGGTACCACCAATAATTGCAGCCTTCAATTTACCCAACTCCTAAGTGTCATTCATAATGAATTATTATACATACATATATATAATTATTCAATAAAAAAACAGCTTAATTTTCTGTTTTTATTGAAAATAATTGCCCATTTTTTTGAAAACGCTTACAAAATAGAATGGTAGATTATACAATTTTTATACATCTTAATGTATGCAAAAGACAGTGAACATATTAAAATTCACTGTCTTTTAAAGAACTTCTATATAAAGATTGAATCTATTTAGATATTAAAAAATCTTTTGTATTTATCCGATTGTTCGTCTATATTTATATTGTTTCCATTGAAAATGAATGAAACAACCAATACAAAAACCCAAAATGGCTACAAAAGCGGCGACTGCAACAAGTGCAGTGAAAATATAACCAACCGTGTTCCAACCAAGAATAAAGCTAAGGAAGCCTATTCCAAGACATGCCACTGAAATCTTCTGATTAAATTGCTGCTGTTCCCAATCTTCCGGAATGTAGGACTTTGGGTCCTTCCTTAAGAATTGTTTTCGAATCTGCATAATTGGATTATAACCAAAGATAATCCCCGTAAGCCCAGCAATCAACGGAACTAATAAATACCACTCTAGCCCTGACACCCATGTTAACATCACACTTAGAACTATAATGGATTGATTTGTTCTAACTAGAGGCCGCGGAATCGATAAAATCTTATCTGCCAACAAAATCCCCACCTTTCTTATTGGAATTGTATGCTTAAAGCCATTTTAACTTGAATGATTTAGATTGTATAGTTATTTGTTTTTTAAGATAAATTTGTTGTTTAATAAATATTTCCATACAAAATAGAAAAAACACTCCTCTGAGTGCTCAGGCTGTCGAGAAACTTTCGACAGCCTCTTATTTTCTACAATAACTATAACCATTCACCGTGTTAATTTATTATAATATTATTAATATATAGGCTTTGCAACATGTCTGTTGATTTGCGCTCCAGGCACTTCGCTTTCCGCGGGCGTGCCGGGGAGCCCCTCGGCGCTGAAGCGGAGGGCACTGAAAAACTTACGTTTTTATTTTTTATGGTTGAACAAAAGACAA
>NZ_JAGGQW010000017.1 GCF_018613065.1 Bacillus sp. ISL-7
TAATTACTTTCTTTGCATAAGGGGGGATACTCAGTCCCTTATTAGCTAACGTCAACCTAAATGAGTTTGATTGGTGGATAAGTGACCAATGGGAAACAGCGAAAACCCGACATAGCTTCAAATATAAAAACAAAGAAGGTAGAACAGGTAGAGACAACAGAGCCTTGAAGAAAACAAAGTTGAAGCCAATGTACATTGTACGTTACGTAGATGATTTCAAAATCTTCACAGCCACACGAAGCAACGCAGAGAAAATATTTAAAGCTGTGCAAATGTGGCTAGAAGAGCGCCTAAAGTTGCCAATCTCAAAAGAGAAATCAAAGGTAACAAACTTAAAGAAGCAAAAGAGTGAATTCTTAGGGTTCACGCTTAAAGCAACTAAAAAAGGCAAAACAAAAACAGGTGCAACAAAGTACGTGGCGGAAACACACATGTCCCAAAAAGCAATAAAAACAGCGAAAGCGAAACTAGCTGAGCAAATTAAAAAGATACAAAAAACCCCCAACAGCTCAAACTGCATTAAGGAAATCGCAAAGTACAACAGCATGATAATTGGGATACATAATTATTATGAAATCGCTACGCATTTGAACCTAGACTTGAAAAGAGTAGGTTACGAACTACAGAAACAAATGTACAACCGATTTCCAAAAAGCAAGCCGAACGACAAGTATACAAATGGTTTTACTAGATATGGGGAATATAGGGGCAAAGACAAAGGGATAGTGAAGTATACTAAACGAGAGAACAGATACATTCGATACCTCATGAAAAGTCCAATACTTCATCTCGCCGATGTTAGAAATAAAAATCCAATGATGAAACGTAATGCCATCAACAAGTACACTGAAGAAGGACGAAAGTTAATTCATAAGAACCTAACAAACGTATCCGAAACAGAACTTAAATGGTTACGAGAACACCCTATACTAATAGGTAGAGCGACGGTAGAATACAACGACAATCGCTTGTCGCTTTATGTGGCTCAGAACGGAAAATGTTCGGTAACTGGCGAGCAGTTAGATTTATTAGACATGCGTTGTCATCATAAAATACCGTGGCATATAACACGTGATGACAGCTACCAAAACCTAACGTTAATCAAATCAGACGTTCACAAGCTGATACACGCAACAAAAACAGCAACAATAAGGGCTCTCCGGAAAAAACTAAATCTGAATAAAATAGCCATTGAAAAGCTGGATAAATTAAGAGTGTTAGTGGGGAACAATTGTATCAATGAAAAAGAAAATAATTTAGATATTTTCAACAATGAAGTTAGATATGAACAACTAACGTTGTTCTAAATACAAAATAGAAAAATCATAAGGTCCAGAGGAAAAATCATGATTGAATGATAAAGAAAACATAATTTTTCGAGGGAGCGCCGTGTGAGATGAAAGTCTCACGCACGGTGTGGGACGAGGGAAAACTAAAAAGAGAATGGAACTCGCAAGAGTTTTACACTTAGTAGGTTACCTATCGTTATTACGGGTCTAAAGTTACAAACAATAGGAAACTATTGTCTCATCTTACGATGAGGTGAGTGATGTGGAGTAAAAATTGCCTCTCTGAAACACGTTATACCGAACAATGGCGGTATCCAGCTCACAGGCTTACAGGAAGCACCTAAGTTTAGAATAGATAGCTAGGTTATAAGGTACTTGGAAAGTAAGGAACGTTGATTGAAGGGCTGTCACCCGAAACGGTTGCTATAAGTATTATGGCGAAATGCATTTGTCCTTATGAGGGTAGGGGTACGACTAACGAAGCCTCGGTAATAGAGGTGGAGGAACAGCCCCAAGTCTAGCGATAGTTAATGATTATTTTTCAAACGTGCATTGCACCGGTCGGGTAAGAACGTGGGAACATCGCTTCAAAAAGGAATGATGCCACAGTGCAAGCTCTACGATTTTGGGATTATTACGACATGACCGACACCTTTACAGACTTACATCAACGAGCCAAAAATAAAGAAAAATTCCATTACCTTTACGACATCATCACGTCGAGGAATAACATTTTATTAGCATATCGCACAATCAAGTCAAATAAAGGGTCGAAGACCCCAGGTTCAGATGGGAAAACCATCTTAGATATTGAGAAATGGACCGAGAACGAATTAATTGAAGAAATACAAAAGCAGCTCAAGAATTATCGTCCTAAGAAAGTAAGACGGAAACTAATAGAAAAAGATAATGGCAAAATGCGACCGCTAGGCATTCCATGTATACTCGATAGAATAATTCAACAGTGTTTTAAACAAGTGCTAGAGCCAATTGCGGAGGCTCATTTTTACAATCATAGTTACGGATTTAGACCTCTACGGTCTACCCACCATGCTATGGCAAGAGTTCAATTTCTCGTTAACCATTCGAAACTTCATTACGTTGTAGATATTGATATTAAAGGTTTTAGCGACATTAATTTAGGACGGAATAAAGCCGTTTAGGTAAGTAAGTAACTAAAATCCTTCTATATTCTAGCTTATTCGCAGTATTGCTGTTTATTTCGTTATGATCCTGTTCGAGCACCGTAAGGTGTCTGAAAAGAACTGATGGAATCTCCCTTTAATCCCATGATAGTCCGCATTTTACGCATTGGGTGCTGCTTTGAAAGTTCTTTTAAGTCTGTAATTGTAATGTGTAAATAAATTTGAGTTGTGGATAAACTTTTATGCCCAAGTAACTTTTGAATGGACACCAAATGAGCCCCCTCTTGAAGAAGATGGGTAGCACAGGTATGCCGCAATTTATGTGGAGTCACTTTTTTCTGGATTTTAGCTGTTTCTGCATATTTTTTGACCATGTATTGAATTGCGCGTGGAGTAAGTGCCCCTCCTTTTTTGCTTACAAAGAGTTCTGAAATCTTACTAGTTCTGGAAACCAAGTACTCTTCAAGGGCTTCCTCAACAATGGAATCAAGTGGGACGTACCGTTCACGACCTCCTTTTCCACAAATAAGAATCCGTTTTTCAGTGAAACTGATATCTATTAATCTTAAAGAGCAGATTTCACTAACGCGCAAGCCAGCGGAATACATCAACGTAAGAATAACCCGATCACGCCGTCCAAGAATTGTCGTAGTATCTGGTTGTGAGAGAATATCTTGCATTTCCTTGTTTTCAAGGACGTCTGGAAGGCGCTTTGGTGTATCCAGTAATTTCGGCCACTTTTTACGTTGATCTTGTTTTGAATCTAGCAATTCCATCAGGATAAGAAAGTCAATAAAGGCAGAAAGAGTAGCCAACTTCCGTCCGACCGCAGCTGAGGCATTGTTTCGTTCAATGCGAAGATAACGAATATAATCCACAACTAATTTAGCTTTTGAGGGATTATCCACATGTGGATAATGAACAGCACAAAAAGTATGAAATACTTTTAGGTCAATGGCATAAGCTTCAGCTGTTTTTGGACGGCAACCTCGAACCATTTGTGAATATTCTAGAAAGTCTTGAATCGTAGATTCATTCATCATTTGTATGATCTCCTGACAATGGTGGGATATTTTTACGTAACAAGCTCACTGCTTTTCTAAGATCTTCAAAATCTGAATGAGCATAGGTACTTGTTTCAGCTAATGTCTTGTGTCCTAAAGCCTTTGCGATAACTTCAATTCTCCCACCACGTTGAATGAGGTGAGTTGTAAAAGTGTGACGAATTGTATGTGGGCTCACAGGTTTTTGTATTTTTGCGATTTCTGAATAGTGACGAATACGTCTAGTTACAGTCCAAGGTTTTATCCGCGAGCCCTGAAGATTTAATAAGAATGGACCAGATTTTTCCTTGCGATATAATCCAAGATATTGCTTGAAGTCATTCAAAGCAGCTTTTGGAATGGCAACTTGTCTGTCACGCTCTTTACCCTCACGAACATGAACCCATCCCTTTTTCACATCAACGTCTTCAATATTAAGGTTACTAAGTTCACCTACACGAAGACCAGTAGTGTATAGAACAAGAAGAGTCATATAGTCAGTAAAACCTTCTTGAGTAGAACGGTCAGGTGCGGATAGTAAAGACAGCATTTCATCTTCTGTTAAATAAGATTGTTCTTTTGATTGTTTTGGAACTATTTTCAACGCCTCCATTGGGTTGTCCGATCTCCAACCACGATCCATGGCATAGGAAATAAAAGACCGAAGGTGGGACAAGTTTTTATCTATGGTACATTGAGAAATCCCAGCCTGTCTACGAGAGCTCAACCAGCGAATTACGTCCACACCTCGCAATGATTCAATGCCATTTTCAATACAGTTAGGACAACCAATAGCAAATCGAGTTAGGCTATAACGGAATTCCTTTATTGTGCCTTTTGTGTATTTATTCATCCCATTTGCCGTTCGTAGAAACTCCTCAATCTGTTCCTCTAACTTTCCGATAAGGGGTTCAACTAAAGGCAAAGTGACAGTGTATTGCCGCCGTAACGTATTCATCGGTTTCTTTGAATTTTTATCCATTGATTTGAGCTTCGGCTGCTTCGAAATTGCCAATTCATTAATGGGATGAGATTCAATCGTAGTTGCAATCTCAGGGTTTTGTATTCTTGCATAATGTAGTGTTGTAGTAATTTTCTTATGACCGAGCCAATCTTTTATTTGTACAATGTTTCCCCCTTGTTGAAAGAGGTGTGTGGCACAGGTATGCCGTAACTGATGTGGTCGTAATGGTTTGATCCACATTTCAGAGTAAGATTTAAAGGTAACCCCAATTAAATTATTGTTCATTGCTTCTTTTCTCCAGGTAAGAAACAGTGGGGCATCTACATCCAAGTCCTTACGCGTGGCTAGATATTCTTGAAGCAATTCTAGAACCTCCCCAATAAGAGGTACTCGTCGATCCTTACGTCCTTTACCGGCTCGGATACAAAGCACCCGTTCTTCCCAAATGACATCACGGAGAAGAAGATTAGCAGCTTCCCCAGCTCGAATGCCGGTGGCATAAATAAGGGAGAACAAGGCTAAATTTCGTTTTCGTATGGGATCAAACTGACGCCTATTTAAACTGGAATTAATTTGTCTTCTTAACTCTTTAATGCAATCTTGAATTTCCTCTAAAGAAGCTATTTCAGGTAGTTCCTGATGAGCATCTAGATTAGTATAAGACAAATGGGAGCTAGGATTGTCCATTCGATACTCCTGTTGTTGGTAGTAGGTAAAAAAAGTACGAATCTGACTAATTATAAGATTTCGGTAACCGAGGGATTTACCATCTGTTCGTTCGATACAATAGTTTTCAAGATCGCCAAGTGTAACAGTATCGAAGTTAAGAGATCGATCTTCTAGATGTTTAATTAGCTTCTTCAATCCCCTCCAAGAACTTAAAACAACCTTAGGGGTATATCCCTGGATTACAGTCTGATATTCACGATATGTTTCAATAATAGAATCCATAATAATTTCTCCTCTAAAATATATTACAAGATCTTTCGACCTTATGGACAATTTATTTATAGTTCTATCTTATATCGCTAAACGCGGTTTTTTTGACAATATTAATCATACGTTGCTGGTTAAACAACTGTGGAATCTAGGCGTTCGAGACAGACAAGTTATTGCTTGTTTATCTAAAATGTTGAAAGCCGAGGTAGATGGAGAGGGCATTCCGACAAAAGGATCGCCGCAAGGCGGCTTACTCTCACCGCTGCTTTCGAACATTGCGCTAAATGAATTGGACCAATGGGTGGCGAATCAATGGGAACTATTCCCCCTTCACAAATCATTCAAGACTAGGGAAGGTGAACTTCTAGCAAAAAAGCGTACTCACTTAAAAGAAGGTTATTTAGTACGTTACGCAGATGACTTCAAAATACTGTGTAGAGATTGGAAAACAGCAGAGAAATGGTATCACGCAGTAAAGCTATTTTTAAAGGAACGTCTAAAACTTGATATTTCACCAGAAAAATCGAAGATTATTAATCTACGTAAACATGAATCTGTTTTTCTTGGATTCGCCATACGCGCAAACCGTAAAGGTAAAAAACGAGTAGCTCACACTTTCGTTCGAACTGAGAAAATACAGAAAATAAAAGCTGAAGCGAAGAAACGAATCGATATACTACGTTCCTCACCAACAGCCCAAAATGCTTTACTCTTTAATAGTTTTGTCTTAGGGCTACATAATTACTTTAACAGAGCGACACACGTCAACTTAGCGTTCTCACGTCTTGCCTATGAAATACGTGCAATGATGTACAATCGTCTTAAGCCTATCGGGAAATATGCACATCCAACGAATCCACCTCCAACCTATAAGAAATTTTATAGCGTGGGATTCAAGACCTATGAAATTGCTGGTATTCACCTTTTTCCTCTCGCGAGCGTTCAGACAAAAAACGTTATTAGCTTCACACAAAGTCTAACACCATTCACGGTGAAAGGTCGTGCGCATATTCATAAGAATTTGCATAAGAATATCAAGCAAGAAATAGCTTTATTGATGGAATCGAACATCCCGACACGCAGTGTCGAATATATGGATAATCGAATTAGTCGATACAGTATGAAGAAAGGAAACTGTGAAATCACAGGATTATTCCTCCAAGCACACGATGTGCACTGTCATCACTATATTCCTATACAATCCGGTGGAAGTGACAAGTTTCATAACCTACGCATCCTACATAAAGATGTACATAAACTTATCCATATGACAGATACAGTTAAGATGAATATACTCATGAAAAACTTGGGGATCACAGAACCGATGCTACAGAAAATTAATAAATATCGGGAAAAATGTGAATTAGAACGAATTAAATAACCCAGGTCAACAAGAGTAACTTGAAACTTATAATTAACAAGACCATCGTTAGATGGACCGCGGAATGCTTGGAAACTGGCACGTTCCGTGCGGAGCAGGGGAAAAGCCGGAGATAACCTCAAACGCTTACCTATTGCTAACGGTTAGTTGAAGAACTGCTGTGAATAGAGGAAATTAGTTTCGAATATTGAAAATATTGATATAGATTTAAAAAAATGGTATACTTATAGTACGAATTTTTTAAATCTTTTTCATTTTTAACATATAAGACATACGCAGATTCGAGTCTTTAGACAGTGCTTAAAGAGCTATTCTTTGAGCCGTTCTAAAGGCTTTTTTGTTGTTCCTGCAAGTTTGAACGCTAACTTTAGTAAAGAAAAAAATCATTAAATTATTGGAGGTGATGGAATGAAGCTGACCTTGCAAAGGCTGTAAAGGAATGTGTTGTGGTGCCATACCTAACTCAAAATGTACGAAAGAAAATTCGATTTAAAAAGGAGACAGTATTTCTATGATAATTGAAACAGATGTATCTCTAGAAGGAAATTCAATTTCACTTATTCCTCTCGAGGTGAAGCATAAGGAACAATTATTTGAAGCATTAAAAAGCCCTGAAGTATGGAAATATTCCTGGCGAAAAGTTACCACAGTGGAGGATATAGAGAAAATATTAATGATAGCTGTTAACAATAAAAAAAACGGGAAACATATACCTTTTATTGTTAAGGATAATCTGAAAGGTCAAGTAATAGGGACAACTCAAATTTGTGGTATTGATAAAGTAAATCGTAATGTGGAAATAGGTTGGACTTGGCTTTCACCAAAAGTTTGGAGAACAAAGGTAAACACAGAATGTAAATTATTATTACTTAAGTATTGCTTCGAAGAACTAAAGGTCATTCGTGTCCAATTAGCAGTTAGTGGAGAAAACTTACGTTCACAAAAAGCAGTTGAACGAATTGGAGCCACAAAAGAGGGAACTTTTCGTAAACATAGAGTAAAGGCAGACGGTACCATTCACGACAATATATTTTACAGTATTATTGATGATGAATGGGGGTCAGTAAAAGAAAGATTAATTTATTTATTAGAGAAAGCATACTGATTGTCTTACCTCTTCTTTTTTAATCATTCTTCTATTGGGAAGATGCGTATTACGTTTAACCATCAACTTGATTGTGAAGGGTTGTACTCAAACTAACGGGTGCTTTAGTTGAACAAGACATTACTCAAGGCCAATCTAAAATTGGTCTTTTTTCTTTGATGAATAATCAACAATAAATTAACAGAGCCCTTTTGAAAAAACTGTTTCATTTAGGTACACCCGAATGAGACCTCCGGCAGCTCACGGCAGAAATATATTTATAGTGTCTCAATTAAATGCCTCAAAACTCGGGATAATATTCTAGTAATTTTTATATAAAAGGGCAAATGACAAATGAAAAAGGGGGATGCCAGGGTTTCAACTACTGAGTAAAAATATAATATAAAAACATAATTTGTAATAAAATCAAAACATATATCATCATATACATTAATATATAATTTATTATTAAAATCATCTCTAATTTTATTGTTTACTACAACAGATAAGTGGTTAATACAATTTATAGTTCTTTCTTGAGAAGGGATCTTAAAAAAACATAAATTCCGATTGTTATGTAAAAAAGTACTGGCCCTTTAATAACTTAACAAGATGATTACGAATCATAATGAAAGAAGAATAGGTAAATAGAAAAACTCTAACCAAATCGCGGTTAGAGTTTTTGTCTATATAGCATTCAGCCAGGATTTTTGCCGATTTCAAATACTGTAATTATTCCAAAATTCGCCAACCTGAAGGTCCAGAAATAAGTCACCTGAAGGTGACGAGAGCTAATAAAGGTTGGTAGCTATTAAAAGTAAAACGAATAGAAATAGACAGAAGTAAGAAAAAAGGTTGTTAAAAAGTAATACCGAAACCATAAGACTTAAGTCTGCTAAAGCTAACAACTATTGTTGGGCGTTTTTACCATATTCAATGCTAATGACTCATTTTTAATATAGTTTTAAGATAGTACTATCTGAATATATCGAAAATAGTAAATTTTTGTTAAAATATAAATAGAACAAATATTCGCACTATGTAACAATATCATATAAGGGAGTTGAGAGAAAAAATACATATGTATGAGATTGATTCAAACAAATACCACGTGAGTTGTTTGCAATATCATATTGCATTTTTTACAAATAATTACATAGTGCTAGAGAAAGAGGAAATAGACTTTATAAAGTCCTATTTTAGAAACGCCTCCACTCGTCATGAATTTAAAATCGTGGGAATGGAGATCCATGGGTACAGCGTTAGACTAGTTATCAATTGCAAAACGACTCATTACATACCCAATCTCATGAAAGCTCTAAAAGGTGGAACAGCAAGGTTTTTATATAAGGAGTTTCCGGAAACAAAAATAAAAAAGGGTGGTAGTCTGTGGGATCAAAGATATTTTATCTCAACTGACAATCGGCTGCTAGATAACTTGGTACAGGACTACAAGGATGAAAAAAGCCTTTCTTAATAAGGAAGAATCCAATATAAGTCGGGGTTAAACTTCAATAAGAACAGTATTGAATCATAACTTTATGAAGTTATCCTTTTTCAAACATGACCAATTTTTATAGACCCTTTATAGCATCAGTTTTGACCAGAAAGGGGATTATCTTTTGAGAAACGATTCTATCGAAAGATCCGTTAATGATTCCATGCTCACTATCGCCGATTACATTTTGCAAATGATCGAACAGACTAAAAGGCAACAAGAATTAGATATAAAAAGGCTCGTGGTTGGCAATGACCTTTCATTATTGAAGGAAGAGAGGGAAGAAGCTGAGTACGAACTGTATTACGCTTTAATAAAAGAACGGCAGCCAGATCTATTTCAAGTAAACGGAGACTTGGTAGAATCCTTTCCGGTCGAAAAAGATAAAAGTTTTCTTCAGATTTTTCATAAAAATGGTCAATTTTATGGTGTTTATAAACATGAGTCCAAAGAAGCTCACAAAGTCACTCATGTTTTTCAATCCAAAGAGGAAGTGCTTAGGAGCACGTTGGGAACCTACGAATTCGAAAAGTTCCGAGGGCAATCGTTCTTTCTTTCGAAAGACGGGAAGGTTTTTTCTCTTCAAGATAATAAGCAATTTCGACTCAATTTAGTAAAACCTTATAAAACCCTATTATTTTATGAAAGTATTGAACAAGCTCGAACCTTTGTTGTTAAAGAAGAACTGAAAATCGATCCGAAATTAAGGATACAATCTCTTCGTAGAACATTAGAGGAACATCATATTCCCTCTGATCTTATAGGGAAGACTGTCACGTTAAACAGTATATCCAAAGATCATGAAGACGTTAGAATCTCCTTTGAAGAGGATGAAAAAGAAAGGTACATCAGGTTACCTGACCTTGCTGAAAAATGGATGGAAAGAGTAAGAAACAATCAAAGAAGCCAAGTAGCGTTTGATGAACTTATCATGGATAGTCGTTCGATTGGAGAAGGTTTTCTTGCTTTTTATGGAATTGAGATAAATAAAGAGCTTCAAACAAGACAGCATGATTTTGAAGTGATTTCAAATACAGAAGGTTCGTACATTGGGAAGTTAAGTGGGAATGGTAGGGTAAAGAAACTATCACCTTACTTTTCTGAAGAGGAAGCAAAGAAACAATTAGAAAAATTGACTAATTATATTCAATTAGAAAAACAGAATGAAAGATACATAGGTAAAGAATCTGGTCCGACCATCGAATTCATGGGTAGATGTGAGTAATAATAAAGGGGGAAGAGGAATAGTGAAAACACTAAAAAAATTACAACCAATACTTTTGTTTGCAGCTCTTATGGTAGGACTCTATCTCATACCGGAGCATGCTTTTGCTGCTGGGGAGGTTGAGGCGAAGGTGAAGGAAGGGCTAAAACAAATACAAGCATTTTTAACTGGCATTGTGGTGATCGTTGGTATCTGCGTGGGTGTCTGGATTATCATTAAAAAATTACCTGGCGTAGACGATCCGCATACGAAAAATGAAATGTTCCGAGGGGTAGGAATGGCACTTGCAGGGGTCGGGTTAGCATCGGCTCTTGTATGGATTGTTCCTTGGGTATATGGGTTATTCGCTTAATCGAGGTGGTAAGGATGACTACTAAAGATGATGTGAAAGAAATACTTAAAGAATTATTAGGACAAGAAGATAAACGGAAGGGGAAAACGTTTGTTTTCCCTGACAATGTAAACCGATCTTATAACATAGTGAAAGGTTTATCGATTGGAAACTTTTTTAAATTTATTTTGCCGGCAGTTGTCATTGCAGCAGGAATCCTTCTTATTCCACCCTACTCATTAGGGTTTATGATGGTCAAAATGTTCTTTGTAGCATTGTTGCTATTAAGCTCTTTTACTTTTGCTGTTTTACGTCCCATTACATCTCGTCCAAATATAACCTACAGTAGCTATTTGAAACTAATTTTTAATTACAACAGTAGACAGAAGTTGTTCTTTATGAAACCGAATAAAAGGGATGATTTCCATGGCTAACAATAAAAAGAAAATGGATAAAACCGAGTTTGACTATGAAGTGGACACCCTTGTAAAAAAGGGTCAAAGAACGATTCAAGATCTAAGCGTGATAGAAGGTATATATAAGGATTATGTACTTTTGAAAAATGGGTACTTAACTTCCATTTTGCAAGTAAGTGGTATCAATATGGATTTATTAGCTGAGTATGAACAGAATCGCTTATTTGAAGACTATGGATCACTTTTAATGAGCCAAGTCCACGATCAAATACAAACCATCTCAATGACTGTTCCCGTGGATTTGAGATCGTACAACTTAGGTTGGAAAAAACGATATCTTCAAGAACTTGAAAATAAAGAGAATGCCGGAAATGATTATAAGAGAAAATTAATCGCCTCATATATAGATCACTTCCAAGGTATCAGGGTTAAAGATGAAATGTCCACCAAACAACACTTTATTGTTATAAGGGAGAAAATGAACAAACGTACTTTTCAGGATTTAGAACGTGCGGAAAGTATTTTAACAAAAAAGGTGGAGGAAATATCAAACTCTTTACAATCTACTTTCGAGGCCTACGATATAGCGATAAGAAAATTATCTGAAAAAGATACGTTAACTCTGCTTTACCGATACTTTGATTTTGAAATGTCGAAACTTTACGTTTAACCACCCGGGAAGGAGAAAATCATGCCCTTTTCTTTAGCAACACTTTTTCCATTGAAAAAACGTGAAAATAAACAAGAAGAACAGATGCAACAAAGCCATCAAGACTTGCTATATGGGGTTTTAGAGACAGAAGAGCTTAATTCTATCTATCCCTTTGTTTGGAAGGAAAATAAGAGTTTCATAGAAAGTGGAGGAAACTTCATTAAAGTGCTGGCCATTGTTTCTTATCCTAAAGAGCAAAAAGGAAACTGGCTTTCTGACTTGAAACGCTTGAAGGGAAACATTTCTTTTGTCCAATATTTAGAGCCTGCTAACTCTGAGGGAATGATTAGTTATTACAATGACTCTATTAAAAATAAGGATGCTGAACTATTAAAAACAAGAGATCCAGCTACGCGTATCAGATTACAATCAGAACTTGATAGTGCCAGATACCAACTTAATCAGGTTTTAACCAACCGTTCTAACTTTATGTATCTCTACACGTACATTTTCATTCAAGCGATATCCCTAGAAGATTTAAAGACCTTAGAGGACAATGTCCAGAGGATTTGCACAAAATTAAGAATGAAAGCTTTAAACCCTCATTATGCTGCACCAATGGCTTTCTGGTCAGCTTTACCATTAGGCGATAATCAATTAAAAGATTATACCTATCAGATGTGCAACAGTGAAACAGCCTCTTCTTTTTTTCCATTTGATGATTCGGAAATTTGTTACCTATCCCCAAGGGCTCAAGTGGAAGGGATTAATAAGACAACCAATTCATTAGTAGCGATTGATTATTTAGATACGCATCGTACATTAAACCAAAACATGGTCGTTATCGGAACATCCGGCGTTGGTAAATCAACATTTATGGTTCAGAAGATTCTTCGCTGCTTCGCAATGGGAATCAAAGTGTATATCATTGATCCAGAAAGTGAATACTCCCATATCGTGAAAAGTCTCGGTGGAGAAGTGGTACACCTTAGCAGTAATAGTGCAACAAAGATCAATCCTTTGGAGATATTTTCAACAGAAATTACAGACACCGAAGATTTTAATACGGATGCAGAATTCGTCAGAGACCTTGTGAAACAGAAGGTCCAACGTCTTAAGGCGTTTTTTAAAGTTTTAAAAGCCGATTTAACACAGGTTGAATCTAGTATTTTAGACAAGACACTAACCCATCTTTATAATCGCTTTTCAATCAATGAAGAGATTGATTTTAAAAATCTGAAAGCCACTGATTATCCTACTCTTCAAGATTTTTACAATGATCTAGGGGAACTAAAGGAAAATGATATCGAACGGTATGAAAAAATCCAAGATTTTTATTTTATATTAGAAAGTTATGTTCATGGTTCAAACTCATTATTTAATGGTCACACGAATGTGAATATCAATAATTCCTTATTCTCCTTTAATTTAAAATCACTTCAAAATGAAGTAGATGTACAGGCAGCCTGTTACTTTAACATTTTCGGCTTTCTCTGGGACGAAGTAACAAAAACAAAGGATGAGTTAATTTATCTGTTTATTGATGAATTTCACTTCTTATCAAAAAATCCTGATTCTATGAGATTTTTCTATCAAGCGTATAAACGATTTAGGAAATACAATGCTGGAGCGATTGCAGGTACACAACAAATTATTGATGTTCTAGATACCACTGATAACCTGGGGGCAGCGATGATTGAAAACAGCCATACAAAAGTATTTTTTGGTCTAGACAATAAAGGGGTAGACGATGTAGTGAAAAAGATTAATCTATCCTTTTCTGATGAAGAGATTTCCTTATTACGTGCAAAACGACAAGGAGAAGCGTTAATTACATATGGATCTCAACGTGCTTTTATCAGGGTGGAGCTTACACAAGAAGAACTTCGTCTTTGGAATAAAAAACGATATTTTGAAAAGTATGGGTTGGATCCTGACGAAATCCCAGACTATGAAGCTAGGAACGAAATGACTCCGATTGAAAAAGAGGAAGTACAAAATTTTGTACTGTAAAGGAAGGACATAATGGTGAAAATCCAATTATTCGAATTCGGAACGTTATTTATTCATCAAAATAACCACTATCGTTTGGAAATACCTGCAAATAAGGTGTTGGCCGAAAGATCAGAAGATTTAAAAGATCTTCAAGAAGATTCACCTTATTTCTTTACTCTACGTGATATAAAAAAAGAAAACGATCGATTTATTCTCGACTATGTGATGGAGGAAGATTACCAATCACTCATTACAGCAAAAGAATATTCACGTGTACTGCGTCTGGCCTTAGTAAACGAGTTGTTGGAGATGGATCCGTTAAATAAAGTAAAAGAGATAGTATTGATTCATCCCAGAAACATTTTCTTTAAAGATATGAAAACACTAAAGTTCCTATATAGAAGCAATCAATGGTTACCCTATGATGACCATATAGAAAAGCTGGAACAGTACAAAATTTTAATTATCTCTATGTTTTCACGTTTCACCTTTGAAAAATATAAACGAGAAAAAAGTAATCTCTTAAAAAAGGAAAAAGATGAATTTCTATTTAGAATTGACAATGCTGAATCTGTTGAGGATTTGAAAGAATTGATTTCCAAGAGACTGCAGAAGGAAGAAACCAATCATTTCATCGGATTGGAAACGGAACAACAAAAAACCAAGAAGCATAAGAGGATCATAGCGGGTATATCGATTGGGATTTGTACTGCTGCCGTTGCAGTAGCTCTATTTATTAACCAATCAGCAGTAAATAGAATTAAATCGGTCCATGCGGTTGAACTTAAAAAAGCAGAACAAGAATCAACGTTTTATAAAATGCTCAGTGAAGAAAAACTCGATGAAGCCATTTCCTTTTTGAAAAAAAATAATGGCAGTAATAAGGAGATTGCGAATGTGTACCTTGAAAAGGGTGAGTATCAAAAGACAATTGATACCGATAAACGTTTAATTAAACCCACTGTGGAGGCCTTATATAAAGCGAATAAAAAGGATGAAATACTAGGGTTAAAAGCTGAAAGTGATTATTTGGAGATTGAAAAGAAAATACTAACATATGATTATAGCACTTTGTTATCGATGCAAGCATTTGCAAAAGATAAAGACCAACAGCTTCGTATGGGCAAAGCCTTTACAGAACATGGAGATCTTGAAGATGCTAAAAGTTTAAATGAAAAGCTGAAAAGCAAAGAGTTAGAGATCGCTATTAGAAAAAAAGAATTGGAAAATCAAGTTGCTACGTTAGAACAACAAATAAAAGAGATTAACGAAAACGTAAAACCAGAAGTCAAACAAAAAGAGCTTGATTTCAAAAACAGGGAACTTGAAAACGCGATAGCCGAGATAGAGAAAATTAATAAAGAATTGTGGTGAAATAAGTGGCAGCATTAGCCGCTGTTAAGGGGATTGTTTTTGTTGTTAGGAACTGGAAGGAAATCACAGTAGGAGTCGTTTTCGCTTTCATACTCATGGCCGGTTTGCTGCTGGGAATGAATACCTCTGAACAACAGCCGATTGATAACATTAATTCACCATTTGGCGCAGCTGATGTCCCGCCAAATATTGCACAATGGAGAGGATTAGTTAGTGAATATACGAGCAAATATGGAATAGCAGAATACACAGATTTCCTTCTAGCTCTTATGTATCAAGAATTAGGGAATTCTCAAACGTTAGATATTATGCAAAGTTCTGAATCTGCTGGGCTGCCACCGAACTCTATACAAGATCCTGTGATGTCCGTCAATTTTGGTGTTAAACATTTTAAATCAGTTTTACAACAAGGGCAAAAAACTGGAGTTGATTTTGCTGCTATCGTTCAATCTTATAATTTTGGTTCTGGTTACCTTAATTTTGTTGCCTCAAATGGAGGGAAACATTCAGTTGAATTAGCTCAATCGTTCTCCTTGAATCAATCTAGCAAACTAGGATGGAGCTGTTCGGATTGGAGAGCGCCTTACTGTTACGGCGACTTTACATATGTACAAAAAGTGATGGAAAATCTAATGCCTACCAGTATGGTTGTAGGTGGTGGAGATGTTTCTCCATTGGGGGAACAAGCATTTAATGTGATTATTTCTGAAGCACAAAAATATGTAGGTTGGCCTTATGTATGGGGAGGTGCACACCCTAATACAGGATTTGATTGCTCAGGCTTTACACAATGGACATTTGCTCAGGCTGGCATAAAGCTACCTCGAACAGCTCAGGAACAGTACGATGTATCTTCAAAAATCTCACCTGCTGAAGCTAAGCCCGGCGACTTTGTCTTTTATACTGGTACATATGAGACCGACAAATACATCACACATATAGGCATATACATGGGAAACGGAATAATGTTTGATTCAAATGGTTCAGGTATAGGAAACCATGACATTAATTCTCCTTACTGGCAATCCCATCTGGTTGGTTTTGGTAGAGTGATCCATTAGGAGGAAAACACCTTGATTAAAGTATTGGCTGTTCTGCTTGGAATATCTATTTTAGCAAATGTGATCTTGGGATTTATGTACATTGGTCAAAGAACAATGGTCACCCAAGCAGAGGAAATAAACAAAGAAACCAAAAAACAGATGGTTCAGTTAAAAAACGAATCGCATAAAAAGGAAAAAGCACTTACTACCTTTCAACAGAATGAAGCCTTTTATGAAATTGAACATAGTGAAGAGATTAAAAGTTTTGTAGATGGAACTTTTAGAGAATTATTTAATTACGATAACAAAAATTATGCTGCCCGTTTTGATCAGGTCCGCGATAAACTAGCAGAGTCCGTCATTTCAAAACTAAAAGCTTCTGGAGAAATGGGAAGTACACAAATTGAATTCAAAAATGAAGTGCAGGCTTTAAATGTCTATCTAAGTGCGGTTGAAAAGAACCAAGCAAAAGCTCTTGTAAACATGGAAACACAATACTCAGTGGGCGGAAGCCAATTCCCAAGAAAAAACCAAATGTATGAAGTAACGCTTGCTCAAAGCGGAGATAGATGGTTAGTTGATAAATTAGAGTTAATGGGATCTTTCGAACCCTTTGAAGAGAACTAGTTATGCAGTGATTAAAAGGTAATCCAAAAGGAGAGAAACCCATGAAAATGTTTGGACTACGCCTATTGTTAACGGTCTTTTTACTAATCCTTCTTGAACTAATCGTAATTAATATATCCGGAATTCTTCCGTTTATTGCAGCGCACCAGGATAATCTATCTGATGCTCCATATTTCGAATTTATAACGGATAACCTACTGCATCCGATTGAGAATTCAACTCACATGATTGAAGAGAAAAATCCTCTTTTCTTCTTAGGTAGTGGGGCAGTTATCCTATTATACTTCTATGCTGTTTTTTTTATGAAAGGTGCTAAAGGTAAATATCAGTTAGCAGACAAATACGGTGTTCATGGATCAAGTAGATTCGCTCACAAGCATGAAATATTTAAACATGGCGAGACAGTTAGGGTTCCAATAAAACAACTTATGAAAGATCTTGAAGCAAGTATGCTAGATACGAAAGGGGAGAAGTAAAATGGCTGTAAATTACATGGACAATAACGGAATCATAGCTGGTATTTTGAATCATGCGGTTATTGTCCAGCCTACAAATTCAAACCTTCCTAACAGAAATCACTTTGTAGCAGGTGGTCCAGGATCCTCCAAAACACAAGGGTATGTGGTAACGAATGTGTTACACGAAAAAGAGTGTTCCTTAGTCGTTACAGATCCCAAAGGTGAGGTCTATGAAATGACGTCTGAGGTTAAACGAAGGCAAGGCTATGAAGTACACGTGGTGAATTTTTCAGAAATGGAGTACTCAGATCGCTATAATCCTTTTGATTATGTTAGGGAGGAAATCCAAGCATCCACGGTAGCTAATGCGATTGTTGCTTCTAAAAATGACCCTAAACGAAAAGATTTTTGGTATAATGCTCAGTTTAGCTTGTTAAAAGCATTAATCCTGTATGCTGTTCACGAGTTGCCGCCTAATCAACGCAACATGAAAGGTGTTTTGGATTTTTTACAAGAGTTTGATCCAGAGGAAAGTAATGATGGTGCCAGTGAATTAGATGAGCAATTTTTAAGACTAGATAAATCGCATCCAGCAAGAAGAGCATATGAGTTAGGATTTAAAAAGTCCCAAGAAAAAACTAGAGCAAACATTATCATTTCTTTGCTGACGACAATAGGAGACTTTACTTCCAGTTCAGTTTCACGTTTTACGAGTTTCTCAGATTTTTTCTTAGGGGATGTAGGAAAAAGGAAAATGACTTTATATGTCATTATTCCTGTAATGGATTCTACATGGGAAGGCCTAATCAATTTGTTTTTTAATCAAATGTTTCAGGAGTTGTATAAAGTAGGTGCCCAAAACAGGGCAAAACTCCCTCATCCTGTGGTTTTTATCTTAGACGAATTCCCGAATTTAGGGAAGTTTCCGGACTATGAAAGGTTCTTAGCAACCTGTCGTGGGTACGGAATTGGTGTTCTTACGATTGTTCAAAACATAACTCAATTGCAAGAAAAATATGGGCGGGAACAAGCTGAATCCATTTTAGGTAACTGTGGAACAAAAATTTGCTTAGGAAATGTAAACGAAACAACCGCAAAATACTTTTCACAGTTAATGGGAAAAACAACCGCCAAAGTAGAAACGGGATCATCCACAGAATCAAAAGGGAAATCATCAAGTACTTCTTCTTCATCTAGTTACTCATATGCAGCACGGAACCTAATGAATGAAGATGAAATTCTAACCATGCATAAAGATGATTGCATTATTATCATTACTGGAAAACACCCAATAAAGGCGAAAAAGGCGTACCAATATCTCTTGTTTCCAAATATTACAAACTCATTTTATGTTAGTCAATTAGACTATCAAAATAGCCCTTCACAAGAGGTGTTACACTGGTTTGAAGAGAAAAAAGAGGAATACGAAGAATACATTGAATCGGATGAGTGGAAAGTAGCGTTACAAAAAGCGGAGATTGAATTGCATGAAAAACAAATAAAAAAAGCTGAGAAAGAGGCAGAAAAGCAAGAAGAGCTTGCCATGAGCTTTTTTTCTCAAATGAATTCAACTCCAAGCGTTAATCCATCAAAAGAGGGGAGCCCTTTAAATTGAAAAAAATAGCAATGCTTATACTTGTATTAATGGTAAGTACATTTCTTGCAGCATGTAATGGCAGTGGAAATCAATTTGATCCAAAGATTGAACAAGAAAAAGCAACAAAGGTAATGAATAGCGTTTTAACTTCCTTTAATGATGAAGAAAAGTTAGCTGAAGCAAAAACACGTGATGAAGCAAATCAAATTGCATGGGAGAAAATTAAGGGGAAAAATGCTAAGGCAATCTCTAAGGATCTAAGCGAAAAAGGTCAAAAACTACTATTATATATATTAACTGTAAACAAAGCGGAAGACCTACCAAACGGTGAAACAAAATCAAACTTATTATTTAGTCAAGGTGCGAAAGTAAAAAGTGTCAGTTTAAATGAAACTGAAAAAAAGTTCACTTTTGATATGGAACGTTACGAGATTGATCATAAATTAATCACCCTAGAGAAGCAGGAAGGTGTTTGGAAAATTGTAAAAGTTGAAGACCCTAAATAAGAGGTGAGTAAACTTGTTTAATTTTAAGGAGAAAATTGTTGAGGCTATTCAAGGGATGTTAGAAGACTTCATTGAATGGGCACTTCTAATGTGTAATGATTTGTTACTAAAACAAAATCCTGAAATTCAGTTCTTTACTACAGTCAATAATTTCTTGCTTGCCCTAACCTCAACAATAGCAGTAACCATTGTTTTATATAAGATCATCGAAGTCATGTCAAGGAACGCTGCAGGAGATGCCATTTCATACGGACCCGTTATTGTTAATACGTTAAAAAGTGCCTTGTTGATCCCTGCAATGCCCTTCATTCAGAAGATTTTGTTAGAACAGGTCGCCTATAACATGGGGAACTGGATGATTGGAGAAGGAAGTAAGGTTAGCAAGGAAAAAATCAATGATATGTTTGATCCAAATAACTTTGACACGCTCCATTTTCAGGGTGCTGCACTCCTTATCTTACTAGCCGTATTTGCAGTAGCATTTATAGCATTCTTGTTCTCAGTTGCAGTATTCCATGCAGACATCATGTTCCTATATTTACTATCTCCCTTGGCTTGTGTATCAGTCATTGCTGATGATAATGAATACTTGGGTGTTTGGTGGCGCGAATTATTAAGTCAGATTGTAACAATTATTGCGAAAATCTTCTTATTTGTTGTAGCACTAAGTATTTTAATCAATGAAAATATAACCTTTCTCAATTTTCTTTTACTTATGGGATGTTGTATTCTCCTTATTAAGAGTCCGTCGGTACTTCGTAATATGTGGTATTCATCGGGTTCTGGAAGAGGAATGATGGGGGCAATGGGAGGAACATCCAAGCTGGTAGCAAGAAGATTTCTATTAAAAAGATAAACGAAGGTGACTCCGAATCCAACAAACGGGTGCTGGTTTAGCTCAACAAGCAGTATAAAAGGATCTTCCACTGGAAGATCCTTTTGAGAGGATTACATAAAACAATTTTAAGAAACTTTCTTTAATTCCTCTGTTAATCGTAGGAATTCTGCTTTATTTTTGTCTCGTAAGGACAGGTCGATTTTCTTTTGAATTTTCTCTTTTCGGAAATCACGTAGGGATTTGTCTAACACCATTTCAGCAATTAGAGAATCCATGACATTTACTTCAGGTTGTGATGAATTAAGCAAATTCTTTTCCATAAGAAATCAACTCCTTGACCTTTTTTCTATTATACTAACTATTTTCGGACTATTCAAACATTTAAAATTGGTAATTTGAGAGAGCAATAAAATGATACATACCTTATCTACATATTTTGGTTACGAATCAAATCATGAGTATGGTGGAACTATTTGCACTCCATTTGTACGGTTGGGCCATGGCTGGTGCATTATAGCCTAAATATCTTTTCAGCTATGTGAGTTCCTAAAAGAAACCAATAGTTTGTACAATGATAGATAGTAATACCGGTGCCTACACCTAGTAACAAAAAGAGAGAATTGTGTCCATGGCGTAGGAAAAATGAGACAACGTTAACATAGTTATGGAGGACGTCCTAAAGGAGAAAGAGAGACGCTAGAAGAAATCAGTCGAACCTTTGGGCAGTGGTTGGTCTCGTTCGTGGTAGAGCTAAAGCAGTACTTGTTTGCAATCCTACACAAGTGGCAGAGAAGATGAAGGAATATTCGGCCTTGGTATCGATACATTTGTGCTATCTGGATATCCTCATTTAGAGGAAACATATCAATTCGCTGAGTTAGTATTTCCTTTTTTTCCGCTGAACAAAAGAGACACCATCAACATAACTCAACAAAACAATCAGCTAATTGGATAAATCATTGCAAATTAGTATATTCCGTAAACAGTCGATAGGATGGGATTTGTTAATCTCTTAAATATTTTAATAATATAAATAACATATATGACAACACATAAGTTATATTATCTTAGGTTGTATTCGTAAAATGTATGTTATATCTTTATTTAAGTTAACTATGTCATAGTTATATATTGTGTTGAAGTAAAGCCTGGCGAGTATGAGCGGATTGAGATCGTAGATGTTTTCAGAGTTGCTGTCGTAGAGTAATATATTACGAGGTGAGTACATGTGGAAGGGTTGTTTATAGTGACAATCTCTTCGGAGGTTATTTAATGATAAGCGGCCGAGTAATTTACTTACTAAAATACAATGGACCCCCGTTTTTGGGAGTCCAAAGCATGTAGTAATTTTCCTTGGGGTCAAGGAATTAACGCCTTTTTATTTTGCTTCTTTTATTACTGGTGAAAAAGGGAAATATGACTAAATTACACCAAACCTTTTATCTAAATGCCTTTTAAAATAACTGGTTGAAGTACAAATTTTTTGTTCTATATTATGTCAGATGCGTGAAAGTTTCTTGGGTTAATGCCCAAAATGTTTAATTAATTGTCTTCGTTTTTTTACAATATTCATACAGGTGTTTCGGAAAGGGCTGAAATCAGTCCACTTAAACATCAATCTAATTTCTATATATTATTGTAAGAATGGATTTTAATCATCTTTGCCTACGATAATACCCAAACTTTCTAATTTATCTAAGATCTCTTTTAAAGATTTTTGTCCCAAGTTACGTAATTTTCTTATATCTTCTTCGGATTTATTAGCTAAGTCTTGAATAGTATTAATCCCACTGCGTTTTAGACTGTTGAAAGAACGAACAGAAAAGTCTAAATCCTCAATAGTCAGTTTAAGTATTTCTTTTTCATTTGAAACTTCTTCTTGTTCTTCCATAATTGGGATATCTTGTGATTCAGGATTAAGTCCTACTAAAATAGAAAGATGTTCATTAAACATTTTTGCACTTTCACAAATGGCTTCGCTGGGCCCTAAACTCCCATCTGTCCAAAGTTCAAAATATAACCTTTCAAAACTATCCAATTGACCTACACGAGTGTTCTCAACTATATAACTGGCGCGTGAAACCGGTGTATAGATTGAATCTATTGGTATGACTCCTACTTGAAGGCCACCACGTTTGTTTTGCTCTGCAGGAACATAACCACGTCCACGTTTTGCAGTTAGGCGCATTCTAAAATGTACATCTTCTTTAAGGGTAGCAAGATGTAAGTCGGGATTTAAGATCTCTACATCACTATCATGAGAAATATCAGCAGCTGATATTGTACCGGTTCTATGTACATCGATCATCAATTCTTTCTCATCGTCAGAGAGAATAATCATAGATAATTTTTTTATGTTCAAAATGATAGTTGTTACATCTTCTTCTATCCCATCAATAGTTGAAAATTCATTCTGCACCCCATCTATTTGTATGGTAGTGACAGCGGCACCGGGGAGTGAAGATAAAAGGATGCGACGTAATGAGTTGCCAAGTGTCGTTCCAAATCCTCGCATGAGGGGTTCAACGACAAACTTTCCATACTTGGCATCCTCGCTAATCATAACCTTTTCAATTCTTGGCACTTCAATTTTTAACATCCGAATTATACACTCCTTTTAATCATAAACACCAAAAAACAACCTATTATATTTAGTTAATATACTCCAAGTACTATGATGAATGCTAATTTTACGAGTAAAAAATGTATTTAACGATTGTTTTTCCTGTTCATCTGCAGGGAAGTTAGAGAGAGATCGTGAGTTAAGAGTGGATGTGATGGTCGCTCTTCTTTTTATCCCTCAAATACTACTCTTTGAAGTCAAGTTATCGGAAAAGCAAGTAAAAATAGTTAGATAGGGGATGAATGAGGAGTGACAAAAATTATCGCTCTTTTTTAATTCTATAACACTCTGGACATTTGTAATGAACGAACATTGGTTGTTATAAACATCGGTCCTGACCTAGTACTCGTACATGTTTTCCGATTCCTAAAATTAAACAATTATTTAAAATATAATTCAACATATATGTCAATTTTAACTTATAAAAAATAATATAAGTTGTCTTTTATTTCATTGATAATAATATATGATTTTTTGAAAAACGTTTTCTTTTAGTAACAGGATATGCGATATGCACTTTTACTGGGAAAGAAGTCCTTTGAAAAGGGTCTCTTTACCTTTTATTTATTTAAAATGTAACACTGGTTTGTTACCAAATCATTTTTCATCATGACGTTTCATAGAGCGTAAGTCATTCACCGTAGTATGACAGAGTAACTTTAGGTGCTATGGGAGGCAGCAAACTAGTAACTCGAAGATTTTTATAAAAAGTTACATAAAGAGTACATTTTCAATTTGTGTACAAGACATTAAAGATATTAGTGATATATAAGAACCATCAGTTTTGTTCAAATTATTCAATGAACCCAAAGAAAAAGGCCATTCGTTTTAGAAGCAAATGGCTTTTTAAATAAAAATTGTATATTCCTTGATTTTGTGCCAATCGCTTTGGGAGGTATATTTTTGGAGAAGAGGCCCAAACAATTTATTTACTAAAATACATTGGACTCCCGTTATTGGGAGTCCACAGCATGTAGTAATCTTATTTGGAGAGCAAGAAAATAACGCCTTTTTATTTTAGCTTCTTTTATTGCTGCTAAAAAGAGGGAGTAGGACTAAATTACACCACACCTATTATCTAAACTGACTTAATAAAAGCAGTTTATAAATGCCTTTTAAAATAACTGGTCGAAGTACAAATTTTTTGTTTGATTTATATTATGTCGAAGGTGTGAAAGTTTCTTGGGTTAATGCCTCAGAAATAGAAATGTTTGGCTGGCGGCCTTACGGCTAATAAAACAACGACTTCTGGGCCAAGCCTCTCAATCAATTTGTAGATTATAACAATATTTATATAGGCTAGGTGAATTATTCGGAGATTACCATTCAGCATAATGGTCATTGTTGAATGATAAATTAGGCACGCCACTCGAAAGATGATTGATCTTAATCCTTCCGTTTAAGATTCCTTGACTTTTTCCGAGGCATTTGGTTCCGAAAAAATGCATTCATTTTCAAATATGCTTCTATCTTCCTCTGTTCACATATTTGCTGTTAGAGCCGTTACGGTGAACCGTACCATAAGTAAATATATGTTTCTGGTCGATTCTATTGGTTAGTTAGATTTGAGTATTTGTTTCCACACTCTACACATGTGGAATGTGTTTCGTAGCTAGTTTTAAAATAGTCTGTAACGCTATTCACACTATATGTGATGCTGCACTAATAGTTTTAAAAGAAGCAGGAGCCTGTTTTGGCTCCTGCATATATTATTGGAGATGAAAAGTGGATTTCGGGGTCAGACCCCCACTAAGCTAAAGTTTAACGCGTTAAAATGCGATGGAGAGGTGAAGGACCTTTCTATCTTATTGTGTTTATAAAGGTTATTAGATGAGGAAAACTTTCCAATTTCGGTGACAGACCCTTACTCAGCTAAAGTTTAATGCGTTAAAGTGTGATAGAGAGGAGAAGGACCTTTCTGTCTTATTGTGTTTATAAAGGTTAATAGATTAAGAGAACAATCCTGCTAGGATCCTAAACAAATAGAAGTTTTTTCCGAAAAAATAAAGATGGATGGTATACTGACAAACTTTTACAAACATAGGGGGATTTTCCGTGGGTAGATGGAACAAATGGATGGGGGCATTGACCCTACTGTTTATGTTAACTTCATGCTCTCATTCTTCGCAGAAAGTAGACCTCATTTTGGAATGATAAAGGAGATTTTATTTGAAATTGACATCAAGTAGAATACATTTTAAAGGGGGAAGTAGGATAACGAAGGATACTAATGCTTGTATAGAGTAGTCGGGTCCTATGAGGCCGATGTTGTAAATAGGAAAGAAGACATCGTACTATATATTGAAAAAAAACTGGCCCCAATAAATGTGAGCCAGTCGTCAACCTAATTATTTATCCCCATAAGGGTTAATAGTTTGAATAGTTCCATCTTCGTTAAATTTAAGTTCAGTGTATTTCACAGAGCGTTTATGATCCACGCCATCTGATAACGAGCAGTCATGATAGAACAGATACCACTTATCCTGAAACTGGACAATCGAATGATGTGTGGTCCAGCCGATTACAGGAGTCAGAATCGTACCTTTGTACACAAATGGACCCTGTGGATTTTCACTTACAGCATAAACAATTTTATGAGTTGTACCAGTAGAATAGGATAGATAATAAAGACCATTGTATTTATGAACCCATGGGCCTTCAAAGTATCTTCGGTCTTCGTCACTTGCAAGAACCGGATTGCCATTTTCATCAACAATTGAGATTTCCTGCGGTTCGCTCTTAAAAGTCAACATATCGTCGGATAATACAGCTACTCTTGGTCCTAACGCAGGTTCTGTAGGAGCTGGCCCTGCGGCATCTGGCTTAAATGTTCCTGTTTGCCACTTCTCCAACTGTCCTCCCCAAAGCCCGCCAAAATAAACATAGGCTTGGTCATCATCATCCACTAAAACAGCTGGATCAATGCTGAAGCTGCCTGGAATGTAATTTTCCTCTGGTGTAAAAGGTCCTGCAGGATTAGGGCTTGTCGCAACGCCAATTCTGAAAATACCATCTTTATCTCTTGCTGGGAAAAATAAATAATACGTGTTATTTTTGTAAGCTGCGTCAGGTGCCCAAAGCTGCTTACTTGCCCAAGGAATATCTTTTAAGTGAAGTGCTTCTCCGTGGTCTACACATGGTGTGTTTTCATCATCCATGGATAAAACATGGTAATCTTCCATCTTATATTGGTCTCCGTTATCATTTGAAGGTTCATCATGATCAAGGTCATGTGAAGGATAAATATAAAGCTTCCCTTCAAAGACATGTGCAGAAGGGTCTGCTGTAAAAATATGCGTAACTAAAGGTTCATTAGGTTTTGAGTTTTTCATCATCATATCTCTCCTTGAAATAGTTTAGATACTTACAAATATATTATATCCGAAGTTAGTTAACTTTGTATATTGGAACAACTAACTTTATTAGTATATCGTTCAGGGAATATGATTGGAATTTCCTAACAAGTCTACATTGGACAAGGGATTACTAACAATTTTCAGCAGAACATCTATGAAGTTTGTACTTCTCCATTGATAAAGTTCTCAACAACAAAAGCAGATACACCTAATGCGGTTGAGTATTTTCCTAGTTTTGAGAAATCTAAATGCATCTCTTTTTGGTGGTTCGTGAGTGTATGGTTTTTAATAGTTGTCCTGATTGGCTGTTCAATCCATTGTTTTGCTAATGCTAGCCGATTGCCAATTATTACCTGGTCTGGGTTAAAGGTATTAATAATGTTATTAATACCGTATCCAAGGTAATTACCAATTTGATAAAAGAGATCCTGAGCGGTTCCATCACTATTATCTGCTTGCTCTATCAATGACTCTAGTGATTCTGTGTTATTGTCTGCCAGCTCCAGCAAAGCATTTTCAGAAGCGTATGTTTCCCAGCAACCTCTGCTGCCACAGCTGCATGGCTTCCCGTTAAAATCAATAATCATATGTCCCATTTCACCAGAAAATCCATTTTTACCTTGATACAATTCTTTGTTTAGAATAATCCCTACACCGATTCCAATTCCAGCACTTATATAAATGATGTTTTGATAGTCTTGGCCAGCACCAAATTGTTGTTCACCAAAAGCTCCGGCATTTGCCTCGTTTTCAATAATGACGGGGACATTGAATAACTCCTCAAGGTCCATTTTTAAGTGAATGTTTGTCCATCCTAAGTTCGGAGCAAGAAGTACAGAACCCTCTTTGTTTACAATTCCTGGCACACCTACTCCTATACCCACAATTCCGTACCTGCTGCTAGGCATCTCATCCATGTTCGATTGAATCATATTCTGAACGATGCTCATGATGGAAGGATAAGGTGTTCGTTTAACAAATTGATTTTTTTCAATCAGAATATTGCCTTTTAAATCCGTCAAGACACATACTACATAGTTTACCCCGATATCAATTCCAATAGCGTATCCGGCAACTTTATTGAAATGAAGGATAACGGGACGCCGACCGCCGCTTGATTCCCCTGGTCCGGATTCATAAATAAGTTCCTCTACTAATAACTCATTTACTAAAGAAGAAACAGTTGCCTTATTTAACCCTGATACTTGAGCAATGTCTGCTCTTGAAATGGGCTCTTTCTCCATAATTAATTGTAAAACCAGTGCTTTATTATTCTTTTTGACAACTTGTTGATTCCATATCATGGTTTCCACAATTAAAAACTCCTTAGTTGGTAGTAATATTATTTTAACATAAACTTTGTTTGTTGGATATACAAACATTCGAGCAGATGTTATACTGAATTTTAGTTAGCCCTTTTAAGAATTATGGACATCTAACTTGTATTAAGGTTTGAATTCATGGAGAGAGGAACAATCTTAATGAGAAAAATTCGTTGGGGAGTTATTAGTACCGCAGATATAGCCAAAACACAAGTCATCCCTGCAATTTTACGATCAGACAATGCTGAAATAGTTGGAATTGCCAGTCGGGGTGATAAAGCAAAGGATGTTGCTGAAGTATTTTCCATCCCAAATTATTATGATTCCTATGAGAACCTGCTTATGAACCCAGAAATTGAAGCCGTTTACATGCCGCTTCCGAATCATTTACATAAGAAATGGGTGATGGAAGCAGCCAAGTATGGGAAACATGTCCTTGTTGAGAAACCTGCAGCCTTAACAGCTGAAGAAACGCAGGCAATGGTTGAATTTTGCCATGAGAACAACGTGAAATTTATGGAAGCATTTATGTATCAATTTCATCCGCAGCATGAGCGAGTTCAAGAGATTATGAATTCGGGTGAGATTGGTGAAATAAAATTTATGCGAGCAAGTTTTTCTTTCTTGTTAGAAGATAGAGAAGCAAATATCAGGATGAACAAGGAAATGGGCGGCGGCAGTATTTACGATGTCGGCTGCTACTGCATCCACGCTATTCGAAACATCTTAGGGTCTGAACCGGTCATGGTGGAGGCATTTGCGGAACTTGACCCGCAATCTGGAATAGATTTATCATCGATTGTTTATATGAAACTGGAAAATGGAATGAGCTGTGTTTTTGATTGCAGTTTCGATATGTATTTTAGACAAGAATACGAAATTATTGGCACAAAAGGCAAGATTACAGTCCCAGCTGCCTATCGGCCTGATGTGATCGATAATGATGGCCCTATTATCATTCATTCTGAGCAGGGGAATCGAACCGAAAGTGTTGGCGGCGACCAGTATAAAAATCAAATTGACCATTTTTCAAAAGCTATTATAGAAGACTTTCAACCTTCTTATTCAGGTGAAAATACAATTCAGAATATGCGTGTGATTGATGCCTGTTACAAATCCATTGCAAGCAAGCAGGCAGTAACTTTAGTTTAATAATTAATATATTAGGAGAGTAGGGGAAGAAGTTGCCAACTCCTGGAGTAAAAAATTGGCGCCGGTAGGTACTTCTGTACAACAGGTTTAATGAAGGATCAAAGGCTGTTTTTGTCAAATCGGACAGTCTTTGGTAATTCAAAAATTTTTTATATTATCTTAGTTTATCGAATAGACAAACAATGTTTACGATGCTATAATTTGATTAAATAAATGTTACAGATTAAGAGATTAAAACAAAACTTTTTGTAAGCATTTGCAATGTTGATTTGAAACCATAAAACCAATTAGGAGGAATAACCACATGGCTTATTTCGAAACAGTTAACAAAATCCAATTTGAAGGTGCTTCATCTAAAAATCCTTTAGCATTTAAGTATTATAATTCAGAAGAAAGAATAAATGGAAAAACAATGGAAGAAATTCTTCGTTTCTCAGTTGCTTACTGGCATACATTTACGGCTGATGGAACGGATCCATTTGGTGTAGGTACAGCTATCCGTCCTTGGAATCATCTGAAAGGATTAGATTTAGCAAAAGCACGTGTTGAAGCGGCATTTGAACTTTTTGAAAAATTAAATGTTCCTTTCTTCGCTTTCCACGATGTTGACATTGCACCAGAAGGAAGCACATTAAAGGAAACCAACGAGAATCAAGACTTAATTGTTGCGATGATCAAAGAATACATGAAAACAAGTAAGACAAAATTACTTTGGAATACTGCTAATATGTTTACTAACCCAAGATATGTTCATGGTGCAGCAACTTCTCCTAATGCAGATGTATTTGCTTACTCTGCTGCGAAAGTTAAAAAGGGATTAGAAGTGGCGAAAGAACTTAGTGCAGAAAACTATGTATTCTGGGGCGGTCGTGAAGGCTATGAAACGCTTCTTAACACTGACATGAAATTAGAACAGGACAACTTAGCACGCTTCTTCCATATGGCAGTAGACTATGCAAAAGAAATTGGTTTGAATGTTCCATTCTTAATTGAGCCAAAACCAAAGGAGCCTACTAAACACCAATATGACTTTGATGTGGCTACTGGTCTTGCATTCTTACAAAAATATGATTTAACAGATTACTTCAAGTTTAATATCGAAGCAAACCACGCTACTCTTGCTGGTCATACATTTGAGCATGAGTTAAGAACGGCACGTATTAACGGAATGCTTGGTTCTGTTGATGCTAACCAAGGTGATACGCTTCTTGGATGGGATACAGATGAATTCCCAACTGACTTGTATACTAACACGTTAGCTATGTATGAAGTTCTCAAAAATGGCGGCTTAGGTAAAGGCGGCTTGAACTTTGATGCTAAAGTTCGAAGAGGATCTTTCGAACCAGAAGATCTTTTCCATGCACATATCGCTGGTATGGATGCATATGCTATCGGCCTAAAAGTTGCCAATAAGCTGATTGAAGATAAAGTTCTTGATAGCTTTATCGAAGAGCGCTATAGCAGCTTTACAAAAGGTATTGGCTTAGAAATCGTCGGAGGAAGAACAAACTTCCGTGAGCTTGAAGCTTATGCCCTTCAATTAACAGAAATTAAAAATACATCAGGCAGAACAGAACGCCTTAAAGCTATAGTTAATCAATATTTACTAGAAACACTTTCAAGTGTAACTGTTTAATTACTACTTAATATAATCATGAAAAATGTGCTGGCAGTATATTACTCCAGCACATTTTTTAGAAAAGGATGATTCATATGAAATACGTAATTGGTGTTGACCTCGGAACGAGTGCAGTAAAAATTTTGCTTGTTAATCAAAATGGTGAAGTTTGTAAAGAAGTGTCTAAATCATATCCCCTCATTATCGAAAAATCAGGTTACAGTGAACAAAACCCGGAAGAATGGGTAGAAAAAACCACAGCTGGATTAGCTGAACTAATCGAGCAATTCGATGGGGACATAAACGATATCGAGGGCATCAGTTTCTCCGGGCAGATGCATGGCCTTGTATTGTTAGATGAAGACAATCAAGTATTGAGAAATGCTATTTTGTGGAATGACACGAGAACAACGAAACAATGTCAGGAAATATATAACGTTGTTGGCAAACAGCGTTTATTAGAGGTAACAAAAAACCCTGCGTTAGAGGGCTTTACCTTGCCAAAAATTCTTTGGGTAAAGGAAGATGAGCCGCAAATTTTTGAACAGGCCAGCGTTTTTATGCTTCCAAAGGATTATCTGCGTTACCGTATTACCGGAAATTTGCATATGGAGTACTCTGACGCAGCAGGAACATTATTGTTAAACGTGGCTAAGCGTGAATGGAGCAGTAAAATATTAGAACTTTTTGGTCTTACTCCAGAATTCTGTCCGCCATTAGTGGAATCTCATGCATTTGTCGGATCGGTTACCGCTGAATTTGCCCAAGCAACTGGATTATCGGAAGCAACAAAAGTGTTCGCGGGCGGTGCGGATAATGCATGCGGCGCGATCGGTTCAGGAATTTTATCTGAAGGCAAAACCTTATGCAGTATCGGCACATCCGGTGTTGTTCTTTCTTATGAAGAGAGAAATGATCTCGATTTTGAAGGAAAGGTTCACTATTTTAATCACAGTGAAGAAAATGCTTACTATACAATGGGTGTAACCCTCGCTGCTGGCTATAGTTTAAGTTGGTTTAAAGATACATTTGCTAGGGAAGAAGCCTTTGACCAGTTTCTAGCAGGTGTTGATGAAGTACCTGCAGGCAGTAACGGTTTATTATTCACGCCATACATAGTGGGAGAAAGAACACCGTATGCAGATTCGAATATTCGCGGCAGCTTTGTTGGCGTGGATGCGGCCCATGAGCGGAAGCACTTTGCCCGTGCAGTTCTTGAAGGAATTACTTTTTCCTTAAACGAATCCATTGAGATTTTTAGAAACAGTGGTAAAACCATTGATACGATTATCTCCATCGGCGGCGGAGCCAAAAATGAAACATGGCTGCAAATGCAGGCCGATATTTTCAACGCAAAAATTGAAAAGCTTACAAGTGAACAAGGCCCTGGAATGGGTGCAGCTATGTTAGCAGCATACGGCTGCGACTGGTATCCAACGCTTAAAGAATGTGCACAAGTATTTATTCAAACTTCAAAAACTTATTATCCTATTCAGGAAAATGTTGAAGCATACAAGAAGCTATTTACAATCTATAAACAAGTTTACAAACAAACAAAGGAATTGAATGAGCAATTAAGAGAATTTAGAAAGTAAGCCTTAAGCGGTCTTTATAAAGTAAAAAAAGGCTAATAAACAATATGGAGCCACCCGAGTTTTTCCAAATTGAGGGCTTCAATTTATTTAGATTTACCAACCAAACTATGATATGGGTAAGAAGAGGATTACAGATGAGCCTATCCAAAAATTATGTCTCCCCACAGTTAAATTTACTTACGATTACTTGGCCGATTTTCGTAGAATTATTTCTCCAAGTGATAATGGGCAGTACTGATACCATAATGCTGTCGTATATTTCTGATGATGCTGTCGCAGCAGTGGGTGTGGCAAATCAGCAAATATTTTTATGTATTTTAATCTTTAATTTTGTCTCGAGTGGTACCGCTGTTGTTCTCTCACAGTACTTAGGTGCAGGTTTAAAAAAGGATGCCAGAACCGTTACCGCTATCTCCATTACCCTAAACCTTGTTCTTGGCCTAGTGATTAGCTTACTAATGGTTATTTTTAAAACAGAATTATTAATGTTATTTCACCTGCCTGAACATATAGCTGAACTAGGAGAACAGTATCTTACGATTGTAGGAGGTACTGTATTTATCCAAGCGGTATTGATTACCGTTTCTACGACCTTAAGAGCGAATGGCTACACTAGGGATGCGATGATGGTTTCTATCTTAATGAATGTTATTCATTTAGTTGGAAATGCGATCTTCATTTATGGATTGCTGGGATTCCCGGAAATGGGCGTGATTGGAGTTTCCATTTCAACGGCGATCAGCAGGGCGATTGCCTTAGTCATTATCACGAAGTTAATGTATGATCGAATCCCGATTAAACTTAAATTAAAAGATTATCTAATGATTGATTCTATTCAAATAAGAAAGATAATGAAAATTGGTATTCCGGCAGCAGGGGAACAAGTTTGCTACAATCTCAGCCAGTTGGCAATTACGGCAATCATTGCGATTTTGGGGGCTGTTGCATTAACGACCCGCGTTTATACGCAAAATATAATGTCCTTTATTCTTGTGTTTGGTCTGGCAATGGGACAGGGGACGCAAATTCTCATTGGCTACAAAGCAGGGGCAAGGGATTTTGATGGGGCCTATCGTCAATTAATGAAGAGCTTAAGGTACAGTCTTATTATGACCGTGGCAATCGCTATACTAATAGCCTTCTTCAGAGAACCACTGATAGGTTTTTTCACAAAAGATCAAGACATTGTGGTGTTGGGAAGTAAATTGTTATTGCTTTGTCTTGTCCTTGAGCCGGGAAGAACCTTTAATTTAGTTGTCATCAATGCCTTGCGAGCTACTGGGGATGCTAGCATTTCACTCGTCATGGCGTTTATCTCAATGTGGGGAATAAGTGTGCCATTAGCCTATTTTTTGGGAATACACCTTGGGTTGGGATTACCGGGGATTTGGTTTGCGTTTATCGTTGATGAATGGTTTAGAGGAATTACCATGTACTTTAGATGGAAAAGCAGGGCCTGGGAGAAGAAAGTATTGGTTCAAAACCAGGTTACAACTTCTGCCTAATATAAAGAAATATATATCTGGAATGTAATAAATACTGGAGGTTATACCAATGAATCCAACAATTGATAAAGTAGCAGTTGAACAGAAAGCAGTTAACCATCAAGAGATTATCAGAATACGATTCTTCATGGGGACATTAAGCTAAATGTAGCGATTGAATTAGGGTCGCCACAGGGATGGGCTCAATTTACAGGAAGAGATGGCCTTATTGTAGGGATTTCTACATTCGGTGCTTCCGCTCCTGGAGATCTAATTGCCAAGGAATATGGGTTTACAGTAGAAGGAGTTGTGAATCAAATCAAGGAAAGATTAAATTAATTTATCCCTTTGAGGAAGTCTGAGAGCTGACCAAGATCAGCTCTCTTAATAAACAAAAAAAGGGTGTGTAGAAGGAAATGATACTAGAACAAGGTCAAAAACTATTGTTTATTGGTGATTCCATAACAGATTGTGAAAGAACCAAACCAGAAGGAGAAGGATTGTTTGCCGCCCTTGGTAAAGGATATGTTTCCTATGTTGATGGGCTTTTGCAAGCCGTATATCCTGAGTTGGGAATCCGAGTGGTGAATAAGGGCATCAATGGGCACACCGTTCGTGATTTGAAAAATAGGTGGCAGGAGGATGTTATTGGTCAAAAGCCTGACTGGTTATCCATTATGATTGGGATCAACGATGTATGGCGTCAATATGATACTCCGTTCATTAAAGATTGGCATGTATACCTTGATGAATATGAGGATACGCTTAGGAAGCTCGTTACGGAAACAAAGCCATTTGTGAAGGAGATTGTCCTGATGACTCCCTTTTATTTGGAGAGCAATGAGCAGGATCCAATGCGCCAGTCAATGGATCAGTACGGTCAGGTGGTTAAGAAAATCGCTGAAGAAATAAATTGTTTATTTATTGATACCCAAGCAGCCTTTAATGTTGTCTTAAAAGACCTTTATTCTGCAACATTAGCTTGGGATCGTGTTCACCCTTCAACTGCGGGACACATGGTACTTGCTCGAGCCTTCCTAAAGGAAATAGGCTTTACTTGGAACCATTGTTAACTTAATTCGAAACGGAAGGAAGGATCAAAGTGAAAGTCATTCATGATACTTTTGGTCAAATTGATAATCAGACGGTCTCCTCATTTACATTGGTCAATGATCATGGCGTGGAAGTTACCGCAATTAATTATGGCTGTATTATAACGAAAATAGTGGTTCAAGATAAATACGGAAACTACGAAAATATTGTCCTTGGACATGATTCGCTAAACGATTATGTCCATGATCCATATTTCCTCGGTGCCGTGGTAGGACGGGTGGGAGGACGAATTAAAGGCGGTTCTTTTGAACTTGATGGAAATACGTACACTCTTGCCAAAAACGACGGTAACAACCATCTGCATGGCGGATTAAGAGGATTCGATAAGGTCGTTTGGGATGCAGAAATACTAGAAGCTGGTGTTCGTTTTTCGTATCTCAGTCCCGATGGTGACGAAGGATACCCAGGGAATTTACATATACAAGTAACTTATACCCTGGATAACGATAACCAATTGAAAATTCAATATGGGGCCCAATCAGATAAGAAAACGTTGGTAACGGTCACGAACCACTCTTATTTTAACTTGAGCGGCAACCTAAAAAGGGATATATTGAATCACAAACTAATTATTAAGAGTGATCAATTTTTAGAGCTTGATGATGAGTTTATTCCAACAGGTAATTTTCTTGATGTGAAAAATACGACCTTTGATTTTACTAGTGAAAGTGTTATAGAGACTGGAACCGCATCGGATCATCCACAAAACGTATTAGTTGGGAATGGTTACGATCATCCATTTTTATTAAATACAAACCATGATAAGGAAATTGTTTTAAGGGATCCTGAAAGCGGACGTATCCTAACAGTTGAAACGGATGAGGCTGGGGTAGTGGTCTATTCAGGGAATTCATTAAAATCAGAAGGTGAATTCAGAGGTACTCCATCTGAAAAATACCTCGGTATTTGCTTGGAGACGCAGGCTTTGCCTGATGCCAACCATCATCCCCATTTTCCATCAACAATTTTAGATATCGATCAGCAGTATTCCTCCGTAACCATATATAAGTTTGGAATTGAAAAGAATTAAAGAATAGGGAGTGATTATCATGAATTATCGCGAACTCGGTAATACCGGTTTAATGATCAGTGAGGTCAGTTTTGGAACATGGGCAATTGGCGGCTCCTGGGGCAAGACAAGTGACACAGAAGCATTGAAATCCTTGGAATATGCGATGGAGCAAGGTGTTAACTTTTTTGATACAGCGGATGTATATGGAGACGGCCATAGCGAAGAGTTATTAGCTAAGGCCACAAAAGGCAAGGAAGACCAGATTTATATCGCAACAAAGTTCTGCCGTCAAGGTGACATCTTTGATCCAAAGAATTACAGCTATGAAAAAGTCAGTTCTTATTGTGAAGACAGCCTTCGCCGGTTAAACAGGGAAGAGATTGATTTGTATCAAATTCATTGCCCGGCAACAGAGATTTTGCAAGATGGCAGTGTTTTTGAAGTATTAGATCGTCTCCAGAAAGACGGAAAAATCCGTCACTACGGTGTCAGTGTCGAAACCGTCGAAGAAGGCCTTCTTTGTTTGGAACATCCAAATGTTAAGAGCCTGCAGATCATATTTAATATGTTCCGCCAAAAGCCACTAGAAAAACTACTACCTGAGGCTTATCAAAAAGGTGTAGGACTTCTGGTCAGATTACCGCTTGCCAGCGGACTGCTTACAGGTAAATTTACCGCCAATCATATTTTTGAATCCGATGACCACCGCCGGTTTAATGAAAATGGGGAGGCTTTCAATGTAGGGGAAACATTTGCAGGTCTTGGATTCCGAAAGGGTGTAGAGTTAGCTGACCAGTTAAAGTGGATTGCAGAAGGCCGGGAATCTATGGCTAGTGCAGCACTGCGCTGGATTTTAGACCAAAAAGAAATTACTTGTATTATTCCTGGTTTTAAAAATGTCAAACAGGTGGAGGATAATCTTTCAGCCTTGGAAACAAAACCATTCTCAGAAGAAGAAATGCAAGAGATTCAACGCTTTTATCAAGAAACAGTAAAGGAATATATTAGAGGTCCTTATTAAGTCTTTAAAATGAATATTCAAATGGAGTGAATCCTATTGGGTGGAAAAAATTTTATTAATGAGGTACCTACTTCTCAAAAAATAGTTGCGATTACATTTGATGATGGGCCTAATCCTATCAACACATCACAAGTTCTAGATATTTTTGGGGAGGTGGAAGGAAAAGCAACATTCTTCATGATTGGTGAGCAAATGGATAAGCATCCTGAGATGGTAAAAAAAGTTGTCGAACAAGGACATGAAATAGGAAATCACACATACACTCACCCTAAGTTATCCGAGTTAAGCCCGGCAGAGTGTTTAGAGGAAATCGAACGTACGGAGAAATTAATACAGGATTTGGCTGGACAAAAGCCCGTTGTCTTTCGTCCTCCTTACCTTGATTATAATCATGACACTGTTTTAGTCATGCAGCAAAAGGGATATCCAATGATCGGAGCTCTTAACATGGAGGCTCAGGACTGGGACATGCCCGGAGTGGAACATATCCTTGCAAACTCAAGAGACTGTGTGAAAAATGGCTGTATTTTAATTTTCCATGATGGCTACGGGGACCGCTCAGAAACAATCGAAGCGGTTCGCACGCTTGTTTCTGAATTAACTTCACAAGGCTATCAACTTGTAACGGTAAGCGAGATATTAAAGTTATCATTAGAGTAAAAAAAGAGGAAGCACAACTAAAGGAAACTATGCGAAGGCTTGGACAGCAGGTCACATTGATGTTTATTTTTTCAACAGTGTGTTGTATACAGTAGTCGCTGTTTTTCTTAGGGTAATCCTTGCCAGCTTTAAAAGAAGTAGCCAAACAAGCGGTTTCCTATGTGAAAGCATTACAAAGTAAAGAGTATCAAAAGGCGTATGATATGGTATCTCACGTATATAACGATGCGGGTGTTACTTTAGATGACTTTACATCTGACTTCGAGCAATCGACTCTTAATCTAAAAGGATATAATATTAAAATTATAGGTGTAAGAGATCGGATACCAAAGGAAATATCGAAAACCAATAAAGATGAAAAGTTTTATCTGGTGTCTGTTTATTTTGATCCTAAGGGTGAAACTCGAGAGGATTATTCTCCATTTAAAGGATCAGATGTCAAATGGACTTAGTTTGTCGGTGCCTGTCCCTAGTGGGCTAGTGCGATAAAGTGTCTGGTATATAGTAGAAATAGTTTCCATGAAAATGGGATTGGAATATAATAGATTAGTATTTATTAACTATTATAACAAAAAACAATAAGGCCCATTCCAGACATTAACTGAAATGGGCCTTATTGTTACTTAACGCATATTTGTTCAAACCTTAGGCTGAAATTCAGAGGTCAGACCTCTGGTGTAAAAGGTCTTGCAGGATTCGAGCTTGTCGCGACGCCGATTCTGAAAATACCATCATTATCTCTTGCTGGGAAAAATAAATAATACGTGATAAATTATAATGAGATGCGTTTTGTAATGCACACCTATAAACTTCTTGCTTCGGCCTTGATAAAGTTCTCAACAACAAAAGCAGAAACACCTAATGCGCTCGAATATTTTCCAAGCCGTGAAAAATCTAATTGCAACCCATTTTGATGGAGCGCAAGAGTATGTTTTTCAATCGTAGTCCGTATTGGCGACTCAATCCATTCTTTTGCCAACGCTAATCGATTTCCGATTATGACCTGGTCGGGGTTAAAGGTGTTAATAATATTATTAATCCCATAACCAAGGTACTGGCCGATTTCTTCAAAGTGACTCTTGGCAATTTCATTACGACCCTCAGCCAACTTAATCAATGACTCAAGTGAATCAAAGTCAGCCATTTCCAGCAGTGCATTTTCAGAGGCGTATGCTTCCCAACAGCCTCTGCTGCCACAGCTGCAAGGCTTTCCGTTGATGTCAATAATTATGTGACCCATTTCACCGGCAAATCCATTTTTTCCTTGATATAATTCTTTGTTTAAAATAATCCCAACACCAATTCCGATTCCAGCACTTATATAAATGATGTTCTGATAATCTTGACCCGCACCGAATTTTTGTTCACCAATAGCCCCAGCATTCGCCTCATTTTCAATTATAACGGGAACATGGTATAAGTCCTCAAGGTCCTTTTTTAATCCAATGTTGGTCCAGCCTAAGTTTGGAGCTAGCAGGACAGTTCCATTTTTGTTTACGATACCAGGCACAGCTACACCAATCCCAACTATTCCATACCTGCTGTTAGGTATCTCATCCAATATCGACCCAATCATATTTTGGATTTTGCTCATAATCGTAGGGTAAGGGGTTCGGTTTACGCTTTCATGTTTCTCTAACAAAATGGTACCTTTTAAATCCGTCATCACGCATAGAACGTAATTAACACCGATATCAATGCCAATTGCATATCCGGCCGCTTTGTTGAAATGAAGGATAACAGGTCGCCGACCACCGCTGGATTCCCCGGTGCCGGATTCGTAAATAAGTTCCTCTTTCAATAACTCATTTACTAAAGCAGACACTGTTCCCTTATTCAACCCTGTTATTTGGGCAATATCTGCCCTTGATATCGGATCTTTTTCAATAATCATTTGTAATACAAGGGCTTTGTTATTTTTTTTAACAGTTTGATGATTCCATGTAATCGTTTCCAATTTATAAAAAACTCCTTATTTTGTAGTAAATCTATTTTAACACAAAAAACTTTGTTTATCGCCTATACAAACTTACTGGCGCATGGTATAATTAATTCAATCACACGTTTATAGTTGATTATTGTGAACCTTATCTGCAAGTCCTATCCACGTGGAGTAACTAGATTTTATGGATTGAAGAAGCGAAAAAGCCAGCAGGCTTTCTCACGTCTGTACAGCAGGCATAAGGCAGATCAAAGGTTGTTTGTAAAAAACGGTCAGCCTTTTCAAAAAACTTAGTTTATCTAGTGGACAAACTAAGATTATCATGCTATGATTTGATTATCTAAGGTTAAGAGATTCCAATAACCCTTTTGTAAGCATTTACACTTATAGTTATTTTAACAATATACCCACTAGGAGGAATCATGAATGGCTTATTTTGAAACAGTTAATAAAATCCAATTTGAAGGGGCTGCATCAAAAAATCCTTTCGCATTTAAGTATTATAATCCTGAGGAAAAAATCAATGGCAAAAAAGTGGAAGAAATTCTTCGTTTTTCTATTGCATATTGGCACACATTCACAGCTGACGGAACAGATCCGTTTGGAGTAGGAACTGCAATTCGTCCTTGGGACCGTTTTCAAGGCTTAGATTTAGCAAAAGCTCGTGTCGAAGCAGCATTCGAATTTTTTGAAAAATTAAATGTTCCTTTCTTTGCATTCCATGACGTTGATATCGCTCCAGAAGGAAGCACATTAAAGGAAACAAATGAAAACCAAGATGTTTTAGTTGCCATGATCAAAGAATACATGAAAACAAGCAAGACGAAATTACTTTGGAACACGGCGAATATGTTCACGAACCCACGATATGTTCATGGTGCTGCAACTTCTCCAAATGCTGACGTATTTGCGTACTCTGCAGCGAAAGTGAAAAAAGCGTTGGAAGTAGCTAAAGAACTTGGCGCTGAAAACTATGTATTCTGGGGCGGCCGTGAGGGTTATGAAACACTTCTAAATACAGATATGAAGCTTGAACAAGACAACTTAGCACGCTTCTTCCATATGGCAGTAGATTATGCGAAAGAAATCGGCTTGGCCGTTCCGTTCTTAATTGAGCCAAAACCAAAAGAGCCTACCAAACATCAATATGATTTCGATGTGGCAACTGGTTTGGCATTCTTGCAAAAATATGACCTAACAGATTATTTCAAGTTCAACATCGAAGCAAACCACGCAACTTTGGCCGGCCACACATTTGAGCATGAGTTAAGAACGGCTCGTATCAATGGAATGCTTGGTTCAGTCGATGCTAACCAAGGTGATACATTGCTTGGATGGGATACAGATGAGTTCCCAACTGACCTTTACACTAACACATTAGCAATGTATGAAATTCTAAAAAATGGCGGCTTAGGAAAAGGCGGCTTGAACTTCGATGCAAAGGTAAGACGTGGATCATTTGAAGCAGAAGATCTTTTCCATGCACACATCGCTGGTATGGATGCATTTGCCATCGGCTTAAAGGTTGCCAATAAATTAATTGAAGACAAAGTTTTAGATAGCTTCATCGAAGAACGCTACATCAGCTATACTGATGGCATTGGCTTGGATATCGTAGAAGGAAGAACCAACTTCCGCGAGCTTGAAGAATATGCCTTCCAATTAAATGAAATTAAGAATACATCAGGCAGAACGGAACGACTTAAAGCAATCGTTAACCAATACTTATTAGAAACACTTTCAACTGTAACAGTTTAATTAAAATAATGAAAAAAAAGTGCTGGCGGCCTATTACTCCAGCACTTTTTTTAGAAAAGGGTGATCAGGGATGAAATACGTAATTGGTGTTGACCTCGGAACGAGCGCAGTAAAAATCTTACTCGTTAACCAGAATGGTGAAGTTTGTCAGGAAGTATCCAAATCATATCCTCTTATAATAGAGAAGTCTGGTTATAGTGAACAAAATCCGGAAGAGTGGGTGGAAAAAACCACAGCAGGCTTAGCTGAACTCATTCAGCAATTTGATGGAGATGTTAACGATATCGAGGGCATCAGCTTCTCTGGGCAGATGCACGGTTTGGTATTATTAGATCAAAACAATCAAGTATTAAGAAACGCAATTTTGTGGAATGATACAAGAACCACAAAACAATGTCAGCAAATCTATGACGTTGTCGGTCATGAACGTTTATTAGAGGTAACCAAAAACCCTGCATTAGAAGGCTTTACGTTACCGAAAATTCTCTGGGTAAAAGAAAATGAACCTGAAGTTTTTGAACGTGCCAGCGTTTTTTTACTGCCAAAGGATTATTTACGCTATCGGATTACTGGGAATATCCACATAGAGTACTCTGATGCGGCAGGAACTTTACTATTAAATGTAGCAAAGCGGGAATGGAGCAATGAAGTATTAGAAGCTGCTGGTCTTTCCGTTGATTTCTGCCCGCCATTAGTAGAATCTCATGCATTTGTTGGTTCTGTATCGGCCGAATTTTCCCAAGAAACGGGATTATCCGAAGCTGTAAAAGTATTTGCAGGCGGTGCGGACAATGCCTGCGGCGCGATTGGTTCAGGGATTTTATCGGAAGGGAAAAGCTTATGCAGTATCGGCACCTCTGGCGTCGTACTTTCATATGAAGAAAGAAATGACCTCGATTTTGAAGGAAAGGTTCACTACTTTAATCATAGTGAAGAAAATACGTACTATACAATGGGTGTGACCTTGGCTGCAGGTTATAGTTTAAGCTGGTTTAAAGACACGTTTGCGAAGGAAGAAGCGTTTGATGATTTTTTAGCCGGTGTGGAGGAAGTACCGGCAGGCAGCAACGGATTATTATTTACCCCGTATATCGTGGGGGAAAGAACGCCGTATGCTGATTCTACTATCCGCGGAAGCTTTATTGGGGTTGATGCTTCCCATGAACGCAAGCACTTTGCCCGCGCGGTTCTCGAGGGAATCACCTTCTCCTTAAACGAATCCATTGAGATTTTTAGAAGCAGCGGCAAGACAATCGATTCGATTATCTCGATCGGCGGAGGAGCGAAAAACGAAACATGGCTGCAAATGCAGGCAGATATATTCAATGCAAAAATTGAAAAGCTTACAAGCGAGCAAGGCCCTGGAATGGGTGCCGCGATGCTGGCGGCATACAGCTGCGGCTGGTATTCATCCCTTCAAGAATGTGCGGAAGTCTTTATCCAAACCGATAAAACTTATGAACCGATTCCAGAAAATGTGGAAGCCTACAAGAAACTGTTTACAATCTACCAACAGGTTTATACGCAAACAAAAGACCTTAATGAGCAATTAAGAGAATTTAGAAAGTAAATAATTCCTAATAAAGGCTAATGGCAAAATGAAGCCGCTGCTTAGTGATTTCCATTTATTTCCATACGAAATGTAAGGAAAGATTACAGATGAATAAATCCAAAAATAACGTCTCTCCTCAGTTCAGTCTTCTAACCATTACTTGGCCCATTTTTGTCGAATTATTTCTCCAAGTGATTATGGGCAGTACCGATACGATTATGCTGTCGCATATTTCTGATGATGCTGTCGCGGCTGTGGGGGTGGCAAATCAGTTAATCTTATTATGTATTCTCATTTTTAACTTTGTCTCGTCGGGTACAGCTGTTGTTCTCTCGCAATACTTAGGTGCGGGTTTAAACCAAGATGTCCGAACTGTGACAGCCATTTCCATTACCCTAAACTTTTTAATTGGCTTGCTTATTAGTTTATTAATGGTCATTTTTAAAACTGAACTCTTACTGTTTTTTCACCTGCCGGAACAAATTGCCGTATTAGGGGAACAGTATCTTTTGATTGTAGGAGGAACATTATTTATTTAAGCAGTGTTAATCACATATCCTCAATTTTAAGAGCAAATGGATACACCCAGGATGCGATGATGGTTTCCATCTTCATGAATGTCATTCATTTAGCCGGAAATGGGATCTTAATATACGGTTTATTGGGATTCCCGGAGATGGGTGTGATGGGAGTGTCGATTTCAACGGCCGTTAGCAGAGCGATAGCCTTAGTGATTATTATTAAATTAATGTATGATCGAATTCCTATCAAACTACAATGGAAAGATTATTCAACAATTGATACTGTGCAAATTAGAAAAATATTAAAAATTGGTATTCCAGCTGCAGGGGAACAGACGATCTTTTCGTTTGCGATTCAAAACGATTATGGTGTTGAAGTGACAGCCATTAATTATGGCTGTATAATCACTAAAATTGTTGTTCCGGATAAAAACGGAGATTTCGTAAATGTCGTTCTTGGGCATGATACGCTCAATGAATATGTAAATGACCCCTATTTTCTTGGAGCCGTTGCTGGCCGTGTGGCCGGAAGAATTAAAGGCGGCTCTTTTGAACTGGATGGAGAATCCTATACGCTTGCAAGAAATGAAAATAACAATCATCTGCATGGAGGCATAAAAGGATTTTCCAAGGTCGTATGGAATGCGGAAATAATCGGAAGCGGGGTTCGATTTTCGTATACGAGTTCCGATGGAGAAGAAGGCTATCCAGGGAATCTTATTATCGAAGTCACTTATATTCTTAACAATAAGAATGAATTATCGGTGCATTATAAAGCAGGGACAGATAAGAAAACATTGGTCACATTAACGAATCATTCTTATTTTAATCTAAGTGGCAATCTTAAGAGAGATATCTTGCACCACACATTAACAATAAAAAGCGATAAATTTCTTGAACTAGATCATGAATTCATGCCAACCGGCAATTTTATTGAAGTGGAAAAAACGCCATTTGATTTTAGAAATGAAAGGGTCATAAACACCGGAACAAGATCATGCCATCCACAAAACATACTGGTAGGGGAAGGATACGATCACCCGTTTCTTTTACATACACATCATGATTCGGAAATTGTTTTAAAGGACCCCGAAGGCGGGCGGACGTTAACAATTGAAACAAATGAGGCCGGGGTTGTGGTCTACTCGGGAAATTCTTTAAAATCAGAAGGGGAATTCCGGGGAGTTCAATCCATCAAATATCTGGGAATCTGTCTTGAGACACAGGCATTGCCTGATGCGATTCATCATCCTCATTTTCCATCAGTGATTTTGGATAAGGATAATCTGTATTCAAAGACCACAGTATATAAGTTTGGGGTTGAAGAGGACTAAAAAATGGGAGATTCCAATATGAATCCACAAGTAGTGGAGATCGAATTGTCGAAAAGATTGCAGCAGGTTCTGTAAAAGGTTAAGGATGAGTTAGCCCTTTTACTTAAACTTGTATTATTAGGTATTTTTTCCTAAACTTTGTTCATCCAGTAGACATACTAACTTTCGAGTGATAGAATAAAAATATAAATTCTGAATATTTAGAAGGTCTTTAAAAATATGAAAAACGCAAGGGATTACTACCCTTTTATTAGTAGTATTAGCATTACTTGCATGTGAACATGATGCTTCAAGTAAAAATGAAAGCGATGACAGTTCAATAATTCATATGAAAAACTTAGAATTGGTCCTTCCTTTCTATTTTATACTTAGTTTATTTAATAAATATACTAAGTTTTTAGTTGATTGACGTGTAAGTCTTAGTAGGAAACAATTTTTAATTTGATATTATTGAAAACGTCTTCAAAAATCATTTTCTACTATTCCACAGGAATGCGTGATCTGAAGGCTATGAAGATGTATTCAACTTGGTGGTATTGATAATTAGAGTAGGACAAAGAGTCAAGAAATCCAGGTGAAAGACCTACATTAGGAATCTCCCGGTTAAATGGAGGATACTCCGTTAACCAGGTTGATATAAATTTTAAAAGGAGAATGAATGTATGAGTAAGCTAAAAAAAATGCGTAAGCGAAAAAAAACCTTATCCTTGCTACTCACTGCTGGCCTTGGTCTAAGCTTATTTAGTAGTTTACCAGTTCAGGCATCTAATGATGGATCAGCAGGGACAAAACTGAATTTTTCAGTTCAGGCTTCTAAGGTTGTATCAAAACTGCCGATTTATCTGGACAAATCTTACTCTTTCCAAGAGAGAGCTGCGGATTTAGTTTCCCGCATGACGCTGGAAGAGAAGGCTTCCCAGATGGTAAGCAGCTCAGCACCTGCTATTCCGCGACTTGGTGTTAAAGCCTATGGATGGTGGAATGAGGCACTTCATGGCGTAGCCCGTACTCAATACAATCCAACCGGTAACGCCACGGTATTGAATAACACAACATCCTATCCTATGGACCTTGCCCTGGGTTCTACATGGGATCCGCAGCTAATGTATAAGGAAGCTACAATGGTTTCCGATGAGGCCCGTGAAGTGGCGCCAGAAAACACTCTTATGCTTGATTACTGGTCACCAACGATCAATCTAGCTCGTGACCCGCGCTGGGGAAGAAATGATGAATCTTACGCAGAAGATCCATACTTAACCACCCAAATAGCTTCACAGTTTGTTAACGGTATGGAAGGTAAAGACATGGATGGAAAGCTGCTGCCTGAGAGCAAAGGATACCTCAAAACGGTAACTACAATTAAGCATTATGTAGCTAACAATAGTGAAGTCAACCGTTTAAACGGTTCATCAAATGTGGATGAACGTTCACTAAGAGAGTACTATTCTGCACCTTTTAAAGGAGTTGTACAGAAATCCAATGTTAGTTCAGTAATGACAGCTTATAATCGCGTTAACGGAATACCAGCATCAGCCAATGTTCACACAATGGATACACTCCTTCGTCAAACGTTTGGATTCTCTGGTTATGAGACATCTGACTGTGACGCCGTTTTTGAAATTTCAAATCCAAATGGCGGCCATAATTGGACTCCACCAGGATGGACGCGCCCTGTAAATCCGGTAGAAAGAACCGCTTTTTCGATTGCAACCGGTGAAGATCTTAACTGTAACGCAGGCTACAGTGATGCATACAGCTTTGCTAACACTGTACCAGATGCGGTTTCACAGAAAATTGTAACTCCGACTGGTACATTCTCAGAAAATGATGTTGATACAGCTTTAATCCGTCTCTTTACAGCTCGTATGCAGCTTGGAGAATTTGATGATCCAAATAGTGTTCCATGGGTTAAGGAAGCACGTGACCGTGTTCCAGAAGGTACATGGACTAATAGTAATGACAATAACGCCATTACAAAGACTAAAGAAAGATTAGACATGGCCCGTAAGGTAGCTGATAACTCATTAGTTCTGTTGAAAAATAGTGAAACCACACAGAAAGACGGAAGTAAAGGAAAGCTTCTTCCTCTTAAGGTTCCAGCTTCCGGCAGCTTCAAGGTTGCTGTAGTAGGCTATTTTGCTAATCCTGACAAAATGTTTCTTGGTGGGTATTCAAGTGATCAGGGCAGTGCAGGTATCGCCAAAATGGTAAATGCTTATAATGGTATCAAAAATGCTATAACAGCTATAAACCCTAATGCTGAAGTCACTTACTACAAGGGCTTTACTGATCAAGGGACCACAGCAAAAGACCTCAAAACAGTAGATACAGCTGCTGTAGAGGCTGCAAAAAATGCTGATGTTGTTATTGTATATGGTGGAACTGACAACACTACTGCAGACGAAGCTGGGGACCGTCACGACCTGACTCTTCCTGGAGCACAGGCTTCATTAATTGATCAAGTTGCTAAAGCCAATCCAAATACAATTGCAGTTATGGAAACGATTGGACAAGTAGAAGTTAATTCATTTGAATCGGATGTTTCTGCCATGATTTGGAGCTCTTATAATGGTGAGCGCAAAGGTGAAGCTCTGGCGGATGTTCTTTTAGGCAAACATAATCCAAGTGGACATATACCATTCACTTGGTATCAAAGCAGTTCACAACTTCCGGCAATCACTGATTATACATTAAGACCTACAGGAGATAATCCTGGTCGAACATATATGTATTTTAACGGTCCTGTTTCCTATCCATTTGGACATGGTCTCAGCTATTCAACATTTAAGTATTCAAATATAGATATTAGCAAGAAAAATCTTCGGGCTAATGACACATTTGATGTAAGTGTTGATGTTACTAATACTGGAAAGACAAAAGGTGATGAGGTTGTTCAGCTTTATGTGAACACACCTGACGCAAAAGCGGAATTACAACGTCCAATCAAGCGTCTGGAAGGCTTCCAGAAGGTCTCATTGAATCCTGGAGAAACCAAGACGGTTACCATGACTGTTAAAGTTCCTGATCTTGCTTTCTTTGATGAAGCACAGAATAAATATACAGTAGACCAGGGCCGTTATGGTATTCAGATTAGTACATCAAGTGCTGATGCTGATATCCAGCAACAAGAGTTCATAAATGTACATGGAAACTTGAAGCCTGAACTCAGTGTTGTTACCGTAAAGCCTATTCAGGAAGGTGACAAAGAGGCTGATATCCCTAGCCGTGTAATGTATGAAAAAGGTAAAGTAGTCTTTCCTCAAGTTACTGCAGCAATGAACGACGATAGTCTATATGGATATATTTACAAGAATAATGGCAAGTCATTACCTGAAGGAATGACATTAAAATACAGCAGTAACCGTCCTGATGTTGTTTCCGTTGATGGTAATGGGGTAATAAGAACTGTTAATGGCGGTGCAGCTACCATTACTGCTACTGCAAGCTATCATGGCGTTAAAAAGTCTACTCATTTTGTTGTGTTTGTTAAGGAACAAGGAGAGTTAGACGGAATCAATGTTGACGGTAAACAGTTAACTGGATTCTCCGGTGATCTTTACAACTACTCAGTAAAAGTACCAGATGGCACTAATACTGTTCCGCAAATTTCAGCAATCAGTCATGATCCGAATGTGAAAGTAAAAGTAACTCAGGCAACTTCCATTCCGGGTACGGCTACTATCGTTACTCAGCAGGGCGATTTTTCACAAACGTATAAAATTGGCTTCGGACGTGCGCCGATTTCCGCTGATTTTAAGTCCGGTACACTAGGTAACCAATGGTCAATCCTAAATGAAGATAAAAATAATTACAGATTGACAACTGACGGATTACAGATATCTACACAGCCAGGCAATATTGAAGATGGATCGGTTAAGAATTTGTTCCTTCAGCAGGCTGCAGGCGATTGGCAGTATGAGACGAATGTCAAACTATCAGCCACACCTACAGCCACACAAGAGGTTGGACTTACTGTATATGATGATAAGAATAATCATATCAAGCTAACCTACGGAACATATGCAGGAAGGCCAGCTGTAAACCTCATCCGGTCTATCGATGGAGGCCAGATGCTGTTTAGAACAAGAAATGTAAACGCAACAAATATAATTTTCCGTCTTGCTAAGGTAGGAAGCCAATATACTTCGTATTATTCAACTAATAATGGAGCTACATTTACATTGCTGGGTACCGCCCCAATGTCATTGGCCAATCCAAGGGTCGGCTTAATCGCTACCAACGGATCATCAAACGCAGCTGGTCCTATAAATGCAGTATTCTCATATCTTAAAAACTATTAATTCACAGCTAATCTAGCATTAACGTCGATGAATCAGCTATTGGTAGATTCTCTTCCAATAGCTGATTCATTTAATGTATTTTATTAGAATAGAAGCCCAGGCAGTTGAGGTGTTCTAAAATGGCTAATCAAAAAAAAGGTTCTAACAATACTTCTGCGAAGGTTATATTCTGGATGGTCGGTTTAGTGGCAGTCATCATTATGGGGTTTATTTTTTTAGCCCCTCATAAAAGCCAAAATTCGACAAGTCCAAAAGTTGAGGCCTACAAAGGAAAAAGTTCAGCACAGATTGATTATACAAATCAGCCTTACTTAGGAAAAAGTTCAGCACCCGTTTCTATTATTGAGTTTGGAGATTATAAATGCCCATACTGTAAAATGTTTAATGAAAAGGTAGTACCAATCATTAAACAAAAAGTAGATAAGGGTGGAGCGAAATTATACTTTATAAATTATTCCTTCATTTATCCTGATTCGACTCGAGCGGCAAAATTTGCGGAATCCGTTTATGCTGTACTGGGAAATAAGACATTTTGGAAATTTCATGATCTCCTTTATCAAAAACAACCTGAGGACAGCAAATATGAAAAAATGGATATATATGATGGAAAATTTCTTACGGAGACATTAAAAGAAATTGTCAGTGATGAGGATGTAAATAAGGTTGTTCAATATTTTGATGCGAAAAAAGCGGATGCTGCTTGGCAAAAGGATATGGATCTTGTAAAAACACTGAATGTAACCGGTACTCCTACCATTTTCGTAAATGGTAAGTTGGCAAAGACAATGGATGATTTATTAAATATGGTGGATAAGGCGGCAAATGAGAAATGAGCTGAATTAATAGAAAACCAGAAAGGAAAGAAAAATAAAAAAAATTCTAACAACTTAGTTTATATAATAGACAAACTAACTAAGTGATGATATATTATTCTTGTAAATAACAAAAGGAAAATTAAGGAGGTAACAAAATGAAGAAGTTGAAAGGTATTATCACTAGCTTATTGGTAGTATTGCTAGTCGGAATGCTGGCTGCTTGCGGTGGTCAGGATCTTGGGAGCAAAAATGTAAGCGGCAACAAGGATGGGGGCAAACAAAGCAGTAAAATTAAAATTGGTTTATCTGTTTCAGACTTAACGCTGGAAAGATGGCAGCATGATAGAGACATCTTTGTTGATGAGGCAAACAAACTTGGTGCAGATGTTGTAGTACAATCCGCAAACGGTGATGAGTCTAAACAATTATCGCAAATTCAAAATATGCTTTCACAAGGCATTGATGCTCTTGTTATCATTGCGATCAACTCGGATTCATTATCTCCGGTTGTTGACCAAGCTAAAAAAGAGGGTATTCCTGTTTTAGCATATGACCGTTTAATCAATAACGCTGATGTTGATGCATATGTTTCCTTCGATAATGTTCGCGTAGGGGAAATGCAAGCTGAAGCGTTGGTTAAGCAAGTACCTAAAGGCAACTACTTCCTACTTGGAGGATCTCCAACAGATAACAACGCAAAAATGTTCAGAGACGGTCAAATGAACGTCATTAAGCCACTTGTTGATAAAGGTGATATTAAAGTTATCGGCGACCAATGGGCAAAAGATTGGGATGCCAATGAAGCAATGAAAATCATTGAAAATAGTTTAACTGCAAACAACAATAAAATTGATGCAATTGTCGCTTCAAATGATAGCACAGCCGGCGGTTCAATCCAGGCTTTAGCAGCTCAACATTTAGATGGAAAAGTTGCTATTTCAGGACAAGATGCCGACTTGGCGGCAGTACAACGTATTGTAGAAGGCAAACAAACAATGACTGTTTACAAGCCAATCAAAACCATCGCAACAGAGAGTGCTGATGTTGCTGTTCAACTTGCCAAAGGTGAAAAAGTTAGTACAGACAGTACAGTAAATAATGGGAAAGTTGATGTTCCATTTATCAAGCTTGATCCAATTATGGTAAATAAAGATAACGTGATGGACACAATTATTAAAGATGTTTTCCATCCTTATGATGATGTTTACAAAAACGTTCCAGAAAATGAGCGTCCGGCAAAAAAATAATCCTGTAAAAAAAGAAGATAGGGGGAGCTATAATCCCCTTCTTCTTATTAAAGAATAATAGATTTAAAGTTTTGGAAGAAACTATCTAGCTGAGAGCGTCTTTTCTCTTTTTAATCAGTTGACACAGGTTTTTGAAAAGAGGTTTTGAATAAGGCGTTTGTGCTTTTCTTAGGAGGTTACTTGGTATGGAAGCTTTTGGGCTCCAAATGCAAGGCATTACGAAAGAGTTTCCAGGTGTTAAAGCGTTAAACAATGTAACATTTTCAGTGGGTAAAGGAGAGATACATGCTTTATGTGGTGAAAATGGCGCTGGGAAATCAACATTAATGAAAATATTAAGCGGTGTATATCCCAACGGAACATATAGCGGCAAGATTTTGATAAATGGAAAAGAAGTTTCATTTAAATCGATTAAAGAATCACAATTGGCTGGTGTTTCCATTATTTATCAGGAACTGGCGCTGGTAGGCGAAATGTCTATAGCGGAAAATATTTTCCTTGGTCACGACTTAATGAGAAGGAAAGTAATTGATTGGAACAAGATTAATACCGAAGCCCAAAAATGGCTGCAATATATTGGATTGGATATCGATCCTGAAACCAAGGTAAATCAATTAACGGTTGGAAAACAGCAACTAATCGAGATTACTAAAGCATTAACTCACAATACTGATATTTTGATCTTGGATGAGCCGACTGCTGCGCTGACAGAAAGCGATGTTGAAATATTAAAAGTAATCTTGATGGACTTAAGATCTAAAGGTGTTACATGTATTTATATCTCACATAAGCTTGGGGAGGTAATGGCTTTAGCAGATAGTGTAACAATCCTTCGCGATGGTCAGACAATAGGTACATACCCAATTTCAGAGATGAACGAAGATAAAATTATCGCGAAAATGGTTGGAAGAGAACTCACTGAATTGTTTCCTTATGAGCCACGCAAGATTGGCGAAACAGTGTTAGAGGTGAACAATTATTCAGTTTTTGATAAACATACAAACAGAACGATTATAAAAAATGCTTCATTTAAATTGAAAAAAGGTGAAATACTGGGTATTTCAGGATTGATGGGTGCCGGACGGACGGAGCTATTTACAAGTTTATTTGGAGGTCTTCCAGGTAAAAGGCAGGGCCGGGTAGTGATCAATGGGAAGGAAACCAATATCCAAAAACCTGCCGATGCGATTAAAGCCGGTTTGGCCTATGTTTCAGAGGATCGAAAAAGATATGGACTTGTTCTGGGAATGGATATTGCGAAGAACTCTACATTAGTCGCCCTTAATAAAGTTATAAAACTTAATGTTATTGATAGCGCGCTCGAGGTTAAGAAAGCAGATGAAATTACTAGAAAAATGAAGCTGAAAGCACCAAACCTTGAGGCGAAAGTAAGTCAATTAAGTGGAGGAAACCAGCAAAAAGTAGTTTTAAGTAAGTGGATTCTAAATGATCCTAAAATTCTTATTTTGGATGAACCTACTAGAGGGATTGATGTTGGCGCCAAATACGAAATCTACAAGATTATCAATGAACTTGCCGAGCAAGGAGTAGGAATTGTCATCATTTCTTCTGAATTGCCGGAAGTACTTGGAATGTCTGATCGAATTCTTGTCATGTCTGAGGGAGAGATCACGGGAGAATTCAGCCGTGATGAAGCTACACAAGAAAAAATAATGGCTTGTGCTACTGGAGGGATAAAGCTGTGAACAGTCAAGTATCTATAAATAATCAATCACAAGTAAAAAAAGCAGCTGGAATTAAAATGAAATTTGATATTCAATCCTACACATTAATCATTGCGCTTGTTGTGATAGCGATTATCTTTGGGGCTTTTACCGGTGGTGAATTCTTATCATCACGAAATCTTTCAAACTTATTTACCCAAATGGCTGTTATGTCCGTTCTGGCCGTTGGAATGACATTGGTTATTGTTGCCGGTCATATTGATTTGTCCGTTGGTTCAATCGTAGGTTTAACCGGTGGTATTGCAGCAATGTTACAAGTATGGCACGGTTATAATACGGTAACTGCTGTTCTGGCAGCAATTATTGTGGGTGCTGTCATCGGTTTATGGCAGGGCTGGTGGGTTGCTTTTCGCAATGTACCTGCGTTTATTGTTACATTGGGTGGCATGTTGGTTTTCCGGGGGATTTTGATTGGAATCAGTGAAGGACAAACAATTGCACCATTAAGCAACAGTTTTGGTCAAATTGGGAACAGCTTTATTCCATATGTTGTTGGTTATATCTTAGCCATAATCGGAGTTGTTCTTCTGTTCATTTCAAAAATACGCTCAAGAGCAAAACGGCAATCCTTAGGTTTAAATCTTTCTCCTGCCTTTCTTGATTATGGAAAAGTCACGGTTTATTCAGTATGTATTTTATTCGTAACTTATATGCTTAACCGCTACCTTGGAATTCCTGTGCCAATGTTAATTGTTGTTATCTTAGCCGGAATATTTCTGTTTGTATCACATAAGACATCATTTGGTAGATTCACATATGCAATTGGTGGCAATGTGGAAGCTGCCGCACTATCAGGAATAAATATCAAACGAACTCTTTTATTTGTCTTTATTTTAATGGGAGCTTTGGCCGGTGTAGCAGGAGTATTATTAACAAGCCGATTGAATGCAGCAACTGTTAGTGCAGGAACATCATATGAATTAGATGCCATCGCAGCTTGTGTTATTGGTGGTACAAGCTTGATGGGTGGTAAAGGAAAAATCGTTGGTGCCATTATTGGTGCGCTGATCATGACAAGTATTGATAATGGTATGAGTATGATGAACATCGAGGCGTTTTGGCAATATATAGTGAAAGGGCTAATCTTAATTTTTGCGGTATGGATGGATGTATCCAACCAAAAAAGATAATTCATTTCGTAACAAATATTTTTAGGAGGGTTGGACTTGCGAAAAGTTCGTTGGGGGATTTTAAGTACTGCTGAAATTGCAAGAACGCAGGTAATTCCAGCTATCATTCAAGCTAAAAATGCCGAAGTGGCAGCAATCTCAAGTTCCAGTGGCCGCGGAAGTGAAACAGCATTAGAATTCGGTATTCCCAAATTATATAATAGCTATGAAGAACTGTTAAACGACCCGGAAATTGATGCTGTTTATATCCCCCTTCCCAATCACTTGCATAAACATTGGGTAATTGAAGCAGCAAAGAAAGGAAAACATGTCCTTTGTGAAAAACCGGCAGCTTTAAATGCTGAAGATGCAACCGAAATGGTCAATGTTTGCCGTGAAAACAATGTTAAATTCATGGAAGCGTTTATGTATCAGTTTCATCCACAGCATCAACGGGTTAAGGAAATTATTGCTTCGGGGAAAATCGGAGAAGTTAAACTCATGAGATCATCCTTTTCCTTTCTTCTGGAACAAAAAGACGGAAATATTCGAATGGATAAGGAAAAAGGCGGCGGAAGCCTATACGATATTGGAAGCTACTGTATTCACGCGATTCGTTTTATTTTAGATTCAGAACCGGTAGCAGTAGAAGTCCATGGAGAAATAGATTCTAAAACCGGAGTTGATCTGTCAGCGGTATGTGTATTAAAGCTTGAAAATGGGGTTAAAGCGATTTTTGATTGCAGCTTTGAGATGGCTTTTAGAAATGAATATGAAATTATCGGAACAAAAGGTAGAATCATTGTCCCGAGAGCTTTCCGTCCGGATATTAATGGCGGAGAAGGTATCATTATTGTTCAAAACGATTCAGTTGAAACAATGGAAAGAATTCATGGATATTTATATTTGATGGAAATTGAACATTTTTCCAATGCCATTTTGGAAGATTCGCCTATCATGTATACCGGAGAAAGTATAATAAAAAATATGCGTGTGATTGATGCATTTTACCAAGCACTAATAAATTAAGATTCTGATTTTAGTTGCTATGAGAGCCATTTTTTATCCTGATGGTCACGAAATCAACATACGGAACTCACTTTTTGGTATCCCCAAAAAGTGAGTATTTTTGTTTTAAATTCAATTTTTTATGTCAGCCAAAATAGAGCATAGAAATAGATTAAGGTAAAAGTGGGGAAGTATATAGTTAAAAGTCGTGTGGAAATGAAAAAACTTCCACACGATTTTTTCTTTAAAACATGATTAGTAGTGTCCCTATTCAATGAAAAAACACAGTATTTTTGATTGTTGAAAATAAATTACTATTCGGATAAATCCCGGTGATCAACAGGGGACCACCAAATTTGGAATTTCCCACTATCGTAAAGCAATCCCAACATGTATAAAAGTCCATCATAATAGCGTGCGTGACCGGATGGAATATCAGTATTCCAAAGTTGATTTACGAATTCCAGCTCAGCTTGTTGGCTTTAGTAGCTGAAATGGCAGACGTTGCATTCATTGACACGAGGCCCGGTGAGTGTTGCTGTGGTTCATACCCCCGACAAAAACGCTTTCATTTTAGATAGTTTGTATACCGAACAAACTAATTAAAGTACTATATAATTTTAATAATTCTGGATCTTTTTATCAATGGGAAGTCCGAATCATTTTCTTTGGAATTCTCATAGTCTATAAGTTTGGAAAATATTAGTACTTTCGTATTACCATAATTTGATAAGATGGAACATTGTCACCAGGCTTCCTTTAATGAATAGAAAAACTGCTGCTAGATGAAATATTACAGAGGATTTGAGTTTAGTTGCCAAGGTTTAATAGATAGAGGGTCATGGTTCTGCAAACTTTGTTTTGGTCAAAGCAGTAAGGTCTTGAAAGGATAGTTCTAATGCGGAAGGATTCTCGCTTTGAGGGTCGGTAAACGCAGCCTAGCATGGCTTAAGGCAGGCCAATTCATATCATTTGTACAAACCCACTCTTTTTCATCTGAGTGGGTTTGTATTTTTTATAGAATCTATTTATGACTCACAGTTCAGATGGTTTTTGCTTTGGCACGAGAAGCATCGAGTTGCTTATTGATATCTACGACGTCTTTATCTGAAAGCGGGTAAAAAGCCATAACAATCATTGAAACGATAGCAAGCGCTGCTGGAATCCAGATAGCTGTGATATTGATACCGGAAAGAGCACTTGCTGTTTGCTTCGCCGCATTTCCATCAAAACCGTAAGCCGCAAGGAACCAGAGCGGAATGGCACCACCAAGAGTGAAGCCTATCTTGAAGAAGAGACCCATGATCGCGTTGATGATAGCAGCGTTACGTTTGCCAGACTTCATTTCACCATAAGAGACAACTTCAGGAACGAGTGCCCACATGAAACCAGTTGCTGAAGTAAGACCCCATTGTTTGATGAAGGTTGAAACATAAGCAAGGAAGAGTGAATCATGCATGCCATCTAACGACCATACCCAAGTAAGGATTTCCCCAACAACAAACATACCAAGGAAGAAATGGAAGAATCCCTTTTTACCAAAGATTTTCTTCAATTTTGGCCAGAAAACTGGGAAAGCGATACCAGGGATGGAGGCGATGAGACCTACTGCACCCATCCAGTCTGAGTGGTTGACCGTGTATTGGTTAAAGAAGCCATTCACTGTATTCATGAAGAACATGAAGGTGAAAGCAAGCATAAAGAATAGACCTAGAATAACGAGTGGTTTGTTGTTCTTCAATTCAACGAACAGGTCGTTAGTTTTCACTTCTGCAGATTGTTCCGCAGTTGCGACAACGCGTTCTTTTGTGAGACGGTAGCAGAAGAACAGCGCCACAGCTCCAAGTACCATGTAAACCATGTAAACCCCAAACCAAGCTTGACTTGCAGATACATCCGTATAAGTACCCATGTTGAGCTTGAGACCAAAGAAACCTGTGTCTTTGGGTGAACGGTCTAATGGGGCTGCCATTTGGACAAACATTGGAAACAGTGTGTAAACCAAGAGGTTAGCAATGTTAGCCAGCATCATACGAGTAGTTGTGATTTTATCTACGGATTCAGGGTCACGTGTGAGTGAAGCATTCAGTGAACCGTAAGGAATGTTAACCACTGAATAAACCAAGTCGAGCAGGAAGTAAGTGATAAAGGCTATTGGCACTGAACCACGAATTGCTGGAATTGGAACAAAGAGCATCGCTGCTAAGATAATAAGTGGAATACCTGCAATCAGAAGCCAAGGACGATATTTTCCGTTCTTGAATGTATGTTTATCGACGTAGGTACCAACCATCGGATCCCAGAATACGTTGACGATACGGACAAACAAGAAGATGAACCCAGCTGCTGCCGTACCAATGGCATTAACAGTAGTCAGATAGAGAGCCAGGAATCCTCCGACTGTACCAAATACGAGGTTTTGGGCAAAGTCCCCAAGACCGTAACCGATCCGTTCAGAAAGGCTGAGCTTATGGTACTCGTTTTGTTGTATGTTTTGTGTGTTTTTGTTCATTTGTTTAACTGTTGATTCCATTAAAGCCATGTCACAATCTCCTTTTCAGTTAAATTATAAATCACTTATCCGCTTACATTAATAGATATTGGTAATATAGTCTCTTTGAAAAAATGAGCCTCTCAAATCTTTTTTAGACAAGGAATTAGCGTTAACCGCTTTCAGAGATGGTTAGAAAATTGGAAACCCTTTTAACAAACCCCATAAAAATAGGTAAACACTTTATAAAGTGAATTGCTGCATTCACTACCTATCTAGAAATATTTCATTATAAGTAAAGTCTTATTTATTGTTAAAAAACAATCATTTTCCTGCATAGTTTGTTTACGTAGATAAACTAAGAAGATGTTTTATATCCTAAATTTTAATCATCCTATACAAAACTTCAAATCATGCAGCTGGTAAAAATATTGCGTTTATTTTGCTTTAAATCCGTTTTCCACCTCTTTAACTAGTAATTTCATTTTGAAACCGTCTACACTTTATCATTTAAAAAAATAAAACTACTTTAAACTTTGTTTGTTTATCGGATAAACCAAACTGTGAGTTTATACTACCACATGTTTTTTAAATGAACAATATACAAGTTTATAAATTTTTACGATATAATAAAAAATAATTAAGTAAAGGAATAAATACATTGAATCGATAAACAAATAAAGAGAGGAGGAGACTCGTGAAATTAGCAGATCAAAACTATATAAAATTGCATAGCCAACAAGTTATTCTGAGTACCATTATTAATCACTACCCGATTTCCAGGGCAAAACTCTCGGAATTAACGAACCTGAACAAAGCAACCGTTTCTTTGCAAACGTATTCATTAATCGAAAAACATCTCGTTTAAAGAGGATACTTTATCAAGACTTGAGGGTACATCAAAGTACCAGAAAAACAGGTGTCAGCAAACTTCAAAACTGATTGAGAGGCGCGTGTCGTCTCTGGTAGGTTCGATTCCTAGACAATCCTGCCAAGCTGAATAACATAGTGGATTCCTTATAAATAAAGATCAAGCAATACCTGGTCTTTTTTTTCGTATTAATAATGACACTGATATTATGAAGACAAACAAAAGGCAGGTCGCATTGACTTGAACATAGGCTTCCTAACTCGACGCCCTCTGATTATCTATGGGAGAAGAAAGGCATTGTGCCTTTTCTGAAAGTCGATCGATGCTGTCCAAATACAAAATTTATGAAGCATCGATCAAATAAAGGACAACCGAAAAACGACCTCGAGCTTGATTAAGAGCTTGCGGTCGTTTTTCGTATGAGTGGAACAAATTATTAACTATTAAAAAGGGCTAAAAGAGAGTGGAAATAAACTTGAGCAGAAGTAAAAGAATTAAAAGTGACTATTTTTCTTGATGCATACGATATTTGTGGTGCAGAAGAATGCTCATCACTCAGTATTAATGGAACTTTAAGTCCAAGAAATGCCAGTAGGACAGTAAAAAGAAATCTTCGAGTAAAATATCTTGCTAATTATCTCTAGCTTGAGAAAATACAATCTGAGATAAATATCAGGCAACATAAAGGATAGTTTTAAATAAACATATTAGTAATGAAAAAATAACCGCCCAGCATCAGAATTGCGGATCTTGTCTCAATATTAGTTAGAAAAGGAGGGATTGTTTGATGGTATGGACTATTTTTATCTTTCTATTGATTGTGTTTATTGTAGGACCGATTGCCTTGCTTTTGTGGTTAAATTTTTTAGCAAAGAAACCACAGCATTCGATTATCAGAGCACACCCTTATTTGGGATGGATGCGCTACTTGTTAGAAAAGATTGGCCCGGAATTCAGGCAATATTGGTTTGATGATGACAATAGTGGCAAACCATTTTCACGAACAGATTTTTTAGGGATTGTTTTTTCTGCCAAATATCGAAGTGACCTTTTAAGCTTCGGTTCCAAACGTGACTTTGATAAGCCTGGTTATTATATTGCGAATGGTTTGTTTCCCCTATTAAATGAAGAATTAAGGGTTGGCAATCAAGAAAAAGTCCATTCCATGAAATATAAAATCGATCATGAAGGATTGTTTACTCGTCACGAACAGCTTGAAAAGGACCAAACAACACGTTGGCTTTACCATGAGGAAGATGCCATAATCGTTGGCGGTGATCGGAAATTTCCATGGAGACTTCGCGGTCCATTTGGTGCCTCTGCCACATCTTACGGAGCAGTCGGCGAAAACTATATACTTTCAACAGGTCATGGCAGCCGTTTGGCAGGCGGTTCATGGATTAATACGGGGGAGGGCGGAGTTGCACCAGAGCATTTAGAAAGTGGTGTAGATGTGGTCGCTCAAATTGGCCCTGGTTTATTTGGTTTTCGCGATGATGAGGGGAATTTTTCTATTGATGAATTTAAGTTTAAAGCCCAGGAGCCGAATATAAAAGCATTTGAGCTTAAATTCGGCCAAGGAGCAAAAATCCGTGGCGGACATCTGGAGGGGTCAAAGGTTACAACGAAGGTAGCAAACATTCGTAAAGTTCCAGTGGGGAAAACCATTAATTCACCAAATCGCTTTCCATTTTTGCATAATGTGCTCGAAACGTTGCAGTTTATCAAAATGCTGCAAGATGAAGGTGGAAAACCTGTCGGAATCAAAATTGTCGTTGGATATCCATCCAGCTTGGATAAATTTTTCGAGGCCATGAATAATCTTAGGATTTATCCGGACTTTATTACGGTTGATGGCGGAGAAGGTGGAACAGGCGCCACTTACAAATCAATGGCAGATACAATGGGGCTTCCTTTATATCCTGCTTTAATTGCGGTTGTTGATAAGGCCTATCAGTTTGGTCTACGAAATAAGCTGAAAATTTTTGCTTCAGGAAAGTTAATTTCAGCCGATAAAATTGCTATTGCCCTTGCGATCGGTGCAGATGCCGTGAACTCTGCGCGAGGATTTATGATTGCTAACGGCTGTATAATGGCTCTTCAATGCCATACAGGTAAATGCCCTACGGGCGTAACGACCACCGATCCAAAATATCAAGAAGCACTTGTGCTAGAGGAAAAGAAATGGCGAGTCATGAACTACATCATTAATGTACGTCAAGGTTTGTTTGCCTTAGCTGCGGCTTGTGGCATTGATAGCCCCCGTGAATTCACTCGTGATCACATTGTATTTAAAGATGTCGATGGAAAAATAAAAAGGTTATCAGAACTGTTTCCAATTCCTGATTCTTCGGATGAATTATTAAAAAGAACTTTATAGTTTAAAAGAAAATGAACGGGATAAGTTAACCCTGTATTTATATTATCTGTTGATGGAAAAACAATAGAGGTTTATCAAAAGGTGACAAAAATATTTGGATACTCCAAGAAGACCTGCAAGATAAGTATTTCAAAGCTATTATTGTTCCCATACAGATAGAAGAAGTCCGTTACCATTTTAACCAGTTTATTATATCAACATTTTCAAACCTACAATTTGTAATCGCTTGACTTTACAACCTTGACGGGATAGGGGTAGAGTCCCACATATAGCATCATAACATAGCCTTGGTAACGTTTATCAAGGCTTTTTTTAGTGGTTTCCTAGCATAGGTGCTATTTCAGGATGCAAGTCAGAATAATCTTTATGGAGAATTTTTCCCAAACCATAACTGAAATGCGAATTAAATTGACTTGTAAGTTAATAAATTAAATAAAAACAATATTTGGAAGTTAGTTGAAAAGAAGAATCTGCTTCTGCTTCTTATACGGAAAAGGAATAGATTATTGTGATAATAATGAAAAGGAACTAGTAGGAAATGAACTTATCCAATTTTTATATTAAAATAGAAAGTATATAACACCGAATTGAGAAATAAAAAGTCTGTGAGACATGGATAAAACTTGGGAGCAATTTTTAAGGATACTATATAAAGAAATGAGAGAATCAGATATACTAAAACTAGTGGATTTGATATCAATACAAGTGATGTAATTAGATAAATACTAGTGATACTTCTCATTAAAAATTCATTTGATGTTGATTTGGCGGGCATTCTTCTGATTTTTTAAACAGCCATTCATTTGCAATTAGGGCATGGAGTCTTCAAAACTGTGTGTTTCTATAAAATTTTACTCATTCATAATAGATCAAAAAAGTTTCGAAAATTATTTTCGAGACTTTTTGTATTTATGAAGAAATTTTATTCCTTGCAATGGATTGACTTTGATCTATTCAAGCTAGGGAACGATTGAATATTAATTTTCTTCAAAAGATTAATAATATATATTTTGACATATATGTTATTAATCTCATAAATTATATAATTGTTGTTATTATTAATGTTATAGAATATGACATTATTATTATTAAATATAACATTATTTAATATGAATATTAAAACTCAGAGATAAAAGGTAAGCCGATAGTGAATCTTTAACAATAAATGATCTTTTTAAAAGAATAGACAAATATTTGTATATATAATCTTTTTTCTTGAATAATCAAACAATTAACCTACAACGAATTTACATGTATGGTTGTACATAAAAGAAAAGATAAATGCGCTAGAATGCAAATCTCCAACATCCTAAATAAAATAGGGATCTTCTTATATTTAATTTAAACCCATCTTAAGCTTTTAAACAGGAGACTTTTATGTAGCACCTCCAGGTCTAACTTTTGCCAAGAGATTAATAACGAAAAACCAAATTCAGAGTATGAAAGCCAGTTGGGCTTAAATATAGTAAATATTTTGCCCACCTTATTCGGGTTAAGATACCAAAATTGAATATTGTTCCATATGATTATTATAGCTACAGATGATTTTTTTCAACCTTTTCAAGAGACGTTGAACGCCTACAAGAGACGTTGATCGTCTATAGCAAGATGTAGCAAATTGTTGTGGTGACGAAGATGAGTCTTCATCTTTCCTGTAATGTAAAAGAACGTTCCATGCCTAAGTGAGAACGTCCCTTTTTTTGTGTCACAAAACAGTTGTTGGTGTGAGAGAGGTGCATACAACATGGAGAAAAAATAGCCCTTAAGAACAGTTCTTAAGGGCTTCAAACAATATATAAAAGGGGGTCAGTGAAAAAGTTTTTCACTTCATGTTTATTATCTTAAATTATCAAACTTAACTAATTCTTAATTTTAATGGAGTTAGGAACTCCATTTTGAATGTAAAGCTTGGCCTCTGATGTAGGTTGAAAAGGAGGAGAACTTATGATGAGAATCAAAAATTATCTCTCGTCTTATATACTGATGATCAAGAGCAAAGTTTCAGAGGATTTAATATCCGGCCCAATTAATTGGCTGCTCTTCAAGAAATCCTGGAACAACGATCCTATCATGCCTTGCTCACTAAACCGGAAAAGATTGGAGGGTGTAAAATTCCATTGGAAACACCGTATTCTCTATTAATCAAAAGAATTGAGAAAAGAAAAAGTTAAAGTGTAGGAGGAATACGATGATATTTATAAGCAGGGAATCAAGAGGATATTGTAGAAATTCTTAAACACAACAGTAAAAAGGATACTGTGATGGATTTTTCACCATAAGTGTTATTGATATTTTCAAAGAAAGGCTAGAGGTATTTGTAGTATTTATTGATAAATTATTAATGGGGTTACTCAGAGTACAAAAGATTAATGGAAAACTGGCTTGTAGGATTCAAGGTAATTAAATAACTGAACGGAGGAGGAATATGCTTTCATCGGATGAAAGAATTTAGACTTGAAGTGAAATCAAAGAAACTAGCAGCTTCGATATATTAGATGAGCCTAAACAAATTGATTTGAATATAGGTATCGAGCCGAAAGAAGAAATTTCGGGAGAAAATGAGACACAGACATCTGCAGAAAGAGAGAAAGAATTAACAGATACTAGGCCTTTCATTTGCGGTATTTTTGCTTTATATGATAATTTGAGAAAAGTGAATAATAATATCTTGGACCAAATAGAAGAAGAAAAAAAATTTATGTGAAGAATTAGCAAAGTTATGTTATGGAGGGCATTTAAATGAAACATAAACTTACAAGAGAGTTAGTTAGACCCATAGATTATAATCCTTCTATTAATCAACTTTGGAAACGATTCCAGGAGTTGGGACAATATACTGGTGATGGCGTAAGTGATGACATCATTGATTCCTGGGAGAATTCAAAGAAACTAGGCATCAGTCCTTTTCAAAACAGAATTCAAGATATTATTAACGAGAACGAATTGAAAGATCGACTCGTGAAAAATGAAGAATTACTTACTTATGCTACACCAAAAATAAATAACTTATCCGATATTTTAATTGAATCTAAAACAATGTTTTCCATTGCAGATAATCACGGTACTGTTTTACTTTCAAGCGGTGAAAGGAATGTTTTGAAAAAGGCGGAGAAGATAAATATTTTTAATGGTGGAACTTGGAGTGAGCAATCGGCAGGAACAAATGCGGTTGGGCTTGTGCTAAAAAAGAAACAGTTCTCCCAAGTTTTGTTTTCGGAACATTATTGTGAAAAAAATCATGATTGGTTTTGTGTAGCTTTCCCTATTTTATATCCATTTACAAATGATCTGCTTGGAATTATGAATATTGCAGGATACGAAAATCGGATGAATTCACAAAAGATTGAGTACATCGTTTCAGAAGCGAAAAATATTTCTAAGTCTATTAATCATTATTTTTTTAAATATGCAATGAGTAATCATTTATTTTTAAACACTGCTTTGGAAGGTGTAGAAGATGCTGTATTTATTGTAAATGGCGATAAAAGTATTGTGGATAAAAATGTTGCTGCTAGATCACATTCCATTCTAAGCAAAATTCAAACCCTTAAAAATATCCCTAAATTAGATAGTCTCATAGATTTTGTTTTGCAAAATGGACAGCAAATTCTGAGAGAAGAAGTAAGTATGGATAAAAATAAGCAAAAATTCATTTGCTCCATTTATCCTGTCACTTTCCAGACTGAAAATTTGGGGGCTGTTATATTTTTTAGAAAAAATACGGAATCTCCAACATTAATATCGCAAAAACCTACAATAACTCGTTCAACCCATTCGAATAGAACACGCTATAGTTTTGACGATATGATAGGTTCCTCAAAGGAATTTACAGATGTCGTAAAAAAAGCACGAAAAGCATCGTTAATTGATTCCACTCTTTTTCTCTCAGGTGAAACAGGGACGGGTAAGGAGCTTTTTGCACAGTCGATCCATCAAGCGAGCAATCGTAGTAATAAACCTTTTGTAGCGATTAACTGTGGAGCAGTTCCACATGGATTGCTTGAAAGTGAATTATTCGGTTATGAACCAGGTGCATTCACCGGAGCTAAATCGAAAGGAAGCCCCGGAAAGTTTGAATTGGCTCAGGGAGGTACGATTTTCCTTGATGAAATTGGAGATATGCCGTTGGATTTGCAAGTCCACCTGCTTCGGTTATTGGAAGAAAGGGTGGTCACCAGACTGGGCGGGGACAAACTGATACCGCTTGATGTACGTGTCATTGCGGCTACTCATAAAAATTTAAAGGAAGCTGTACAAAAAGGTGAATTTCGCGAGGATCTATTGTATCGTCTTCGTGTGATCCAATTGAGAATTCCTGCTTTACGTGAAAGAATCGGCGATGTCCCTGCATTGGTCCATCACTTCATAAAAAAAATGAGTGGAGAATTTGGAAAACGTGACATTGTAGTACAAGCAGATACCATGCAGTACCTGACACAATATCATTGGCCAGGGAATATTAGGGAATTAAAAAATGTCGTTCAACAATCTCTTTTTAATATGGAAGGAAATAACCTATCCCCATTCGACCTACCTCCAGAATTGATTAAAGGCCCGGTAGTAGAAGACGAAAAGGTAAGACTCATTGAAGCGATTATTAAGGAGGATGGAAATGTCACAAACGCCGCAAAAATCCTTGATATTTCTCGCGCTACCATGTATCGAAAAATCAAACAGTATCAGCTGACTGCTGAAGATTGGAATAGCAAAAAAGTAAAGAGCAAAATTTAGAAAAATCCTCCAATTTATACCACTCTCAGTTGAGAAGGATAAATTGGAGGATTTTTTGTCTAGAGACAGTGAGACAAGTGAGACACAATCCGTCTCATTGATACAAAATTTAAAGATGAGTGAAAATACAAAGGAAGAGGAACCACATTGTTATGACAGCGTTTTTATCTATTTTATAAAAGTTGGCACGCCACTTGCATTATATATGAGTGTAATTAACTTTCACTTTAAGACGAAAGCAAGGTGATGAAAAGAAATGAAAGAATTTGATGTAGTTATCATTGGTGCAGGACCCGGGGGATATGTTCCCGCCATTCGGGCTGCACAATTGGGCAAGAAGGTAGCGATCGTCGAAAGAAAGAAAATAGGCGGAACATGTCTGAATGTCGGTTGCATTCCTTCAAAGGCATTATTGAGGCATAGTGAAATGGTTGAAGAAATTCAAAGGGCAAATAGCTGGGGAATTAAAACCGGTGAATTATCGATTGATTTTCCAAAATTAATGAAACGTAAAGATCAAGTCGTACAGACTTTGACTGGTGGTGTTCAGCATCTGTTAAAGAAAAACGACATTACCCTTTTTCAAGGAGAAGCGTCAATTTCGGATGCTTTAGTTGTTTCCATTGGAGACGTCAAAATCAAAGGTAAAGATATTTTATTAGCAACAGGAAGCACACCTTTTATCCCTCCTATTAAAGGTTTGGATAAAATAAACTACCACACTACCGATTCATTCTTTGACTTGAAGGAACTACCAAAGTCCATGACGATCATTGGGGGAGGGGTCATTTCAATAGAGTTAGCTTTCGCAATGGCCCCACTAGGAACAAAGGTGACCATTATCGAAGTAGCTCCTGACATTCTATTAACTGAAGACCTTGACGCACGAAAAATCATTAAAAAGCAGTTACAAAAGAAAAATATACAAACCATTATAAAAGCCAAAATCCAGGAAGTACAAAAAGGGAAGGTCATTTTAGCGGATCAAGAAATCTCATTTGACACTCTTTTGGTGGCAACTGGAAGAAAACCAAATATTGAATTGGCACAAGAACTTAACCTAAAAATGGATGTATCGAACAAGTTTGTGGCAGTTAATGATGATTATGAAACTAGCAAAAAACACGTTTATGCAGTTGGAGATTTGGTAGGAGGCTATCAATTGGCACATGCAGCAAGTGCCGAAGGTCTCATTGCGGTTCATGCCATGAATGGCGATCATCCTCAACCTCTAGATCAAACGGAAATTCCTAGATGTGTCTATACACATCCTGAAATCGCTTCGTTCGGGCTCAATGAAGAACAAGCCAAGAATGCCGGTTATGATGTAAAAATAACCACATCTAACCTTGCAGGAAACGCGAAAGCCATTGCGATGGGGGAAACGGAAGGATTTATCAAAATTATCTCGGATCATCAATATGACGAAATACTAGGTGCCGTTATTGTTGGGGCGAATGCAACAGAGTTAATTGGAGAAATTTTGGCCATTAAGCACTCAGAAGGCACGATGAATGAACTAGCAAGCATGGTGCATGCCCATCCTGCCATTTCTGAAGCGATTGGGGAAAATGCAAACGCTCTACTTAAACAAGCAATTCATATGTAAACAACAAAAGGGAGGAATAATAAATGGAAAAGAAAGAAGTCCTTTGGATTTATCAAAAGATGAATGAGATTAGGTTTTTTGAAGAAGATGTGCATCGTACTTTCGGAAAAGGTTTAATTCCAGGATTTGTCCATTTGTATGCAGGAGAAGAGGCTGTTGCAACAGGAGTAATGGCATTATTAGATGATGAAGATTATATTACCAGTACCCACCGTGGACATGGACATGCGATTGCAAAAGGTTGTGATATCAAAGGCATGATGGCAGAGATTATGGGTAAAAAAGATGGCTTAGGCGGAGGAAAAGGTGGATCCATGCATGTTGCCGATGTTGGTAAAGGAATGCTAGGCGCCAATGGAATTGTTGGGGGTGGTTTCGGCTTAGCAGCTGGTGCAGCTCTTAGCATTAAGACTCTAGGAAAAGACAATGTCGCGGTTTGCTTCTTTGGTGATGGAGCGTCAAACGAAGGAACATTCCATGAAGGTCTAAATCTAGCTTCTATTTTAGACTTACCGGTCATTTTTGTTTGTGAAAATAACCAATTTGGTGAGGGTACACCTTTTAGATATGCAAGTGCATCTGAAACCGTTTCTGAAAGAGCATCATCTTATAATATGCCTGGTGTACGTGTGGATGGTATGGATGTTGAGGCTGTTTACAATGCTACAAAAGAAGCCATCGAAAGGGCAAAGTCAGGTAACGGTCCTACCCTAATTGAATGTGATACATACCGGAAATATGGTCACTTTGAAGGGGACGAACAAAAATACAAAACGGATAACGATCCAAATAAAGACCGCGATCCAATTATCGAATTCAGAGAAAAAGCGCTTCAAAATGGTTGGATGACAGCAGAAGAGGCGGATGGTATTGAAGCACAAGCTAAAGAAACGATCAAAGAAGCAGTTGCTTTTGCTGAAGCAAGCCCACTACCAGATTTAGAAACTTTATATACGGATATATTTGCATAAGAATAGGGGGAATGAAAAATGACAAAAAGACAAGTAACTTTTATGACTGCTATTACTGAAGCGATGACACAAGCAATGAGAAAAGATGAAACCGTTATCTTAATTGGTACGGATGTTGCTGGCGGTGCTGAAGTCGACCATTTAATCAAAGACGATGGACGTTATGATGATGCATTTGGTGGGGTTTTCGGATTATCCAAAGGAATGGTTACAGAGTTCGGTCGCGGACGTGTCATTGACACACCGATCGCAGAACACGGATATTTTGGTGCAGCAGTCGGTGCGGCTGCTACAGGCTTACGTCCCATTTCTGAATTGATGTTTAACGACTTCATCGGATTTGCTTTAGATCCAATCTTAAATCAAGGTGCAAAGATGCGATATATGTTTGGCGGAAAAGCAAAAATCCCACTTACTGTTCGGACAGTACATGGTGCAGGAGCAGGAGCAGCTGCCCAACACTCCCAAACTTTATATGGGATGTTCGGTTCTATTCCGGGAGTTAAAGTAGTCGTTCCCTCCAATCCATATGACGCAAAAGGGTTGATGCTAGCAGCGATTGAAGACGATAACGTAGTCATTTTTTCGGAAGATAAAACCCTCTATGGCATTAAAGGCGATGTGCCTGAAGAATATTATACAATTGAAATTGGTAAAGCCAATGTGACAAGAGAAGGAACGGACCTTACGATTGTGGCGATTGGTAAAATGGTTCGAGTAGCCCATGAAGTGGCAGAAACATTAGATAAAGATGGAATCTCAGTGGAAGTCATTGATTTAAGGACGGTTGCCCCTTGGGATCAAGAAACTGTGTTGGAATCGGTGAAGAAAACGGGAAGACTAATCGTTATTGATGAGTCAAATCCACATAACAACACAGCTACTGATATTGCATCAGTAGTGGCGGATAAAGCCTTTGATTATTTAGATGGTCCGATTAAAACGGTATGTGCACCAAATACACCGGTACCATTTGCGTTTAATTTGGAACAGGCCTATATTCCGGATGCAAAAAAAGTATTGACTGTTGCAGAAGAGTTAATTGCTGACTTGAAAAAACAACTTGTAATGAAATAGGAGGTGAAGCGAAATGAGTGAAACAATCGTAATGCCTAAATTAGGAATGACGATGACTGAAGGTACCATTGTTGAATGGTATAAAGAAGTGGGAGATCCTGTTAACGAAGGCGAAGCGGTTTTAATGATTAGTTCAGAAAAATTAAACCAAGAAGTTGAAGCTCCGATATCGGGTACTTTACTCATTAAAAATGCGGAGGTTGAAGAACAACTAGAAGTCGGTGCTCCAATAGCTGTGATTGGAGAAGAAGACGAAGTGGTTGTAAAGAATGAATTACGAGTTGAGCAAACAGTAACAGCCCCTGTAGAAGCGGAAGCTATTGATCAACCTGCTAAAATGAAAAAATTCGAAGGAAAGATAGTAAAAGGTAACCGGATATTCATTACTCCATTAGCGAGAAAAATGGTTAACGAAAATAATCTGGATATTGATTTAATTAAGGGTACCGGTGGAAACGCTAGAATTACAAAACGAGATATCCAACGTGTTTTAGCGGGTGGTTACGATTATCAAGCAGAGTCACAAGTTGCAGCAGCCCTAGCTACACCTGCCGCCAATTATGAATCCGTAGGTGAAGGTCTACGTCCGATGCGAAAAGCGATTGCTCGCAATATGCGTAGAAGTTTGGGACAAACCGCTCAATTAACGTTACATCGAAAGGCAAATGCTGATCGTTTAATTGATTTCCAACAAGTGCTAAGGAAAGAAATTGAGTCTGCTGATTTAGATGTCAAACTTACTTTGACTGTATTGGTTGCTAGAGCAACGGTTTTAGCATTACAAGATTTGAAGAAAATGAATTCTCACTACCAGGATGGCAAATTGACAGAGTTTGATGAGGTTCATCTAGGCATTGCAACTTCTTTGGACGATGGCTTGTTAGTCCCTGTCGTTAAGAATGCCCATCAAAAAACAATCGGTACTCTGGCAAAAGAAATAAAAGAAATATCAACGAAAGCAAGAAACGGTCAGGCAGGCGGAGATTTACTAACTGGCTCAACATTCACCATTACAAACCTTGGAGCCAGTGGTATTGAATACTTTACACCTATTTTGAATACACCAGAAACAGGTATTTTAGGAGTAGGGGCGTTCCAGGATGAATTAATCTTAGATGAAGAGGGCAAAGTTAAATCCGTTAAGAAAATTCCATTTAGTCTCACCTTCGATCATCAAATAGCAGATGGTGCTCAAGCAGCAGAATTCCTAAATGTCTTAGTCAAATATATTGAGACACCTTATTTACTAGTTCTCTAATAAAAGTATTAAAAGAGATTAACAGTTAATGAATAGCCATCTATTGTTAATCTCTTTTTGCATAGGATTATTTTGAACTAAACAGGGGGGGAGCGTCAGGATTTTGACAAATTACAATGGTATGAGAAAAACCTTATATCAATAGGGTTTAATCTATTGAGATTTAATAGATTTTTTTATGAAATCAGGCATTTAGATGTCTCGTATGACTTGTCTCAAAAATCTTATCGTTGTTAAATATTCCGTTTTTAACGTCACAAGCTGCTTAGCGTAGTAAATCCGCACTTTCGGGACGGGGCCCCAACCCTAAGATTTAGAGGGTTTCAATATGAGTGTAAAATTTTTATTCAATAAATACATTTTTGGAGGAAATCATAATGACTAAACAAAAAGTTGCAGTAATCACTGGTTCAGGTCAAGGAATTGGTAAAGGATTAGCAGAACGTCTAGCAAAAGATGGTTTTTCAATTGTACTTAGTGATATTAATGAAGCAACATTAAGTGAAGCAGTTAAAGAATTTGAAGAAAAAGCTGTTAATGTAACTTCATTTATAGGAAACGTTTCTAAATTAGAAGACCAAGTAGCGCTAGTTCAAAAAGCAGTTGATACATTTGGTAGTGTTGATGTGTTTATTAATAATGCTGGTATTGAAGGACAAGTAGCCCCACTTTCTCAAGCAGACCCAAATGCTGTAGACCGTGTTTTTGATATAAATGTTAAAGGTGTAATATACGGCATTCAAGCAGCCGCGAATCAAATGAAAAAGCAAGAAACTGGTGGCAAAATTATTAATGCTTGTAGCATAGCTGGTCAGGAAGGATTCGAAATGTTAGGTGTATACTCTGCATCGAAATTTGCTGTTAAAGGCTTAACACAGGTTGCTGCTAAGGAACTCGCAAAAGATAAAATCACAGTTAATTCTTATTGTCCTGGAATTGTAGGGACATCTATGTGGGAACGTCTCGATGAGAAAATGATGGAGCATATGGGTACAAAAAAAGGAGAGGCATTCCAAAAATTCGCAGAGGGAATTGCACTTGGGCGTACTCAAACTCCTGAAGATGTGGCGAATCTAGTTTCCTTCTTGGCATCATCCGATTCTAATTACATTACGGGGCAAAATATTTTAACTGATGGTGGCATAGTTTTCAATTAATTCTTACTGTGATAAAACAGATCTATAATTAGGCAGGAAACCTGTATAAATGTTAATAACAAAAAAGCGAATCTCTAGAATTCGCTTTCAGCCTATTAAGAAAAGGAATCGGAATGATATCTCGGAGCCTATACTGCAGCCCAGCAGGGACATAATGTGACAATTATTGACTAAGGGCTGCTTGGAGGCACATGTTTATGTGAAGGTTGTATGCCTACTAAATCCCTTTTAGAAAGTGCTGGAGTGTACAGTAAACTTCAACATGCGAGTGATTTTAGTTATCTTTTTATCACTTGTATTGTTGCTTATCTTCCTAATTTTCGATATCTACTATTTATTTGCTTGGGGACTGATATAATCTGTTAAAGTGACGCTTTGAGTTATTACAGCGGCACTTTTATTTTTTTTTCGGGATTATTAGATGTCAATTCCAATTTATTATTGGAGAAATTAGAGGAACTATAGTCTTATTTAAGGAATAAATAAAGATTGTGAAGAATTGTAATTAAACTAAAGAGTGCTTTTTTCAGTATACAAATTATAAAAAAGCCGAAAATATGCAAGTTTTTATTCATTTCTTGGATATTTTCAGCCTTTACATTCAAATAACATACTGCAATAAACAGCAATTTTATTGCCAAATACAAGGCCCATGAAATAGTTAATTTTCACCCTTACTTAAATGTTTAAAAGCATCTAAAAATCTCTCATAAGTTTGTTTACCATATTGCTCGATGTTGTTATTGAAGAACAATTCAATGGTTAATTCCTTTGCTTGTTGCAATGAACAATTTCGTGAAATCATAACTAAGTTTATATAGGAAAGAAAATACTCTTTTTTTAATGTACTGGCATGATTAACAGTCAAAATAGCAACCTCCTATAGGACGAGTGCCTAACAACAGCATACGCAATCGCAATTTGTTTTTAAGATAGTTAATTGTTGTTTCGATTTAAATTTCTTAACTAGGTTTTGAAATAACGTGTCCTTTTGAAAATCTTCCATTTTCCAGGCATTTTGTGCTTTTCTTTCAACTTCCTCTTGGCGTAATTTCATCATTTGATATACCTCATACTCATTAAACATGTTAATTCCCCCCTATTAATCAAATTATATTGATGTATTAATCAAAAAAAATTGATTTAATTTCTAAAAAAATTAGCAACAGGTTGGTTTAAAGATACAGCAAAGTTCATGGGACAATAAATGATTAAGTTCCTCTTGATTCAATTCATAATAACTCCAGGTGCCCTTTGTTTCTTTCTTGATAAGGTTGGCATCTAATAATATCTTTAAATGATAAGACAATTTCGATTGAGCCATATCCATCATGGGAGCGAGATCGCACACGCACATAGAACCATTCTGAGTTAGGATATTCATTATTTGAAGTCTTTTTTTATCAGCAATAGCTTTAAATTTTAATTCATATTTTTCAAACACTTTATCTAAGGATATATCTTGTAATTGAATTTCTTCTTTCACCTTTATCACCCACTTCATTAATCAAATAAACTTGATACGTTCATGATATATCCAAAATTTTCATGTGTCAATTGATTAAATCAAAAAAAGTTGATTTAAACTTATATTTTATTATATTTCAGAGAAGCTAAAATGATACAAATAAAAAATCAATTTTTTTTGATAAAGGGGTAGTAATTAGAAAAAAGTGCTAATATACTGAAACTGTAAATCAAGAAAAGTTGATTTATTGATTATAAATCAAAAATATTTGATTTATAAAAAATCATGAGGGAGTTGTTAATAATGAAAATGCATATTGGAGTCAATGTAACGGATTTAGAATAGTCAATTGAGTTTTATACTAAAGTATTTAATACGGAGCCTGTAAAGGTTAAACCAGACTATGCCAAGTTTTTACTTGATGATCCTGGACTCAACTTCACTTTAAACTTAAAAGACGCTGTTTCAGGAAACCAGGTAGGGCATTTTGGCTTTCAAGTGGAAAATCAAGAAGAAGTTCTTCAGCATATAGACCGTTTAGAAAAATTAGGTTTTTTTGCACGTGAGGAAATGGATGTTACCTGTTGCTATGCTACTCAAGATAAATTTTGGGTAACAGACCCAGACGGAAACGAGTGGGAGTTCTTTTATACAAAAGGTGATGTAGAGACTATGAAAACTGAATCAACATGTTGCGCAACTCAACCAATAAAAGTAGAAATCAAAAACTCTTCATCTTGTTGCTCATAAGATTGGATAGCATCATGCTCTCCTTCCCTTTTTATTCCGCATAACAAATTCAAAATTAATAGATATGAATTTAGGTGAACTGACGTTGATTAATGATGAAATACAAAGCTTTTTGAAAGCTTTGGCTAGTGAAAAGAGACAGGAAATAATGTTTCTATTTTTGGATAGAAAAGAGGTAACTGTAAACCAGTTGCAGAGTTGGTTGGAATTAGCCAATCAACAGCTTCTGAGCAATTAACAATATTAAAAAAAGCAGGATTATTATTTTCCCGTAAGGAAGGCAAGGGAGTTTTTTATTCCACAAACAAAAACAAAATCATGGAATTACTGCAAGATCTAAATAAGTTATTGATTGCCTGTTGCTAAATGGACGTGTAGAAAAAACTATATGTTCATTATTTTTAATAAAACATATCGTTAAATAACGATATGTAAGGAGAAGATGATATGGAAAATACATTCGATTGTATAGTTATTGGAGGAGGTCAAGCAGGATTAGCATCATCGTATTACCTGAAAAAGTGGGGACTAAAGTATTTGATTCTTGAGGCAACCGAACAGGTAGCAGGCTCCTGGCAAAAGTATTATGATGGCTTAACCTTATTTTCTCCAGCAAGATATTCATCACTCCCATCCTGCGATTCAAATTGCCTATGAATTAGCCCAGGTTTCAAGAGTGTCCCTTGCAACCAGAAACCCGATTTCTTATACACCACAGCGAATTTTAGGAAAAGACATTCATTTCTGGTTGAAAGTAACTGGTGTTGATACGCTACCTTATGGTAGAAAATTCTCCATGAATACGTCAGTTATGGATACAGGGGTCTATAAAGAAGCTATATTAAATAATCCCCGATAGTAAGCCGATGTTCACTAACTATACAGAAGAAGGTGTAATGTGGAGTGATGGCGGAGAGGAAAAAGTAGATTCGGTTATTTATGCTACTGGTTATAAGCCAAATATTAATCATTTAACATCACTAAAAGATGCGATACATCATTCAGGTAACCCAATGCAACATAAAGGGATTAGCAATAAGATTGATGGGCTATATTACGTGGGTCTTTCAGGACAACGAACTCTTTCCTCAGCAACCATTCGGGGTGTCGGAGCAGATGCAAAATACATTGTTAAGCATTTAAAAAAACACATCGATATTAGTTTGAAATAATTGATATACCCCTTGGGATTAATGCCAAGGGGTTATGTTTGAAATACCGTTGGTTGTTTATACATTTTACTCCTGAATTTGTCCTCCGGTTTGTCCTCCGATGTTTTATATTTCATTTAATTCATTTAAGTCGAACTTTTTATAAATGTTGATTTAGAGCCTTTTTTTATACACTATTTCTTTCTATTATATCTCAAAATGAATGGGCGGCATGATGTAATAAGGGGATAACCCTGTTATATCAACGTTCGCACCGATATAATAGTTCGCTTGTCCTCGTTTCACAAAACACGATGAACGGTGACAAAAGAATACCCAACTATAAAAGAAGGCCTTCCATCAGTTTTCTAAACTGTTGGGAGGCCTTTTCTTCTATATGACACGACGTGTTATATTATTCAACCAAAATGTATTTTTGACTTAGCTTAAATGCTTATTAATGATACCCTTGGTCATATGGAAGTAATCTTTCTTCAACCTGATCCCATTAGCATAAAGAAAGCGCCTCTACTATTGTAGAAACGCTTCCATTTAATTAAATCCCTTTCATTATGCTTCCTCAGCCTTTGGTTCAATCATAGTAAATAGAATGAGAAGAATCAGTAATGCGCTTCCCGCAAAGAATAAAAACACTGGATGTTATTTATGAAAGGATAGATTGTATATGAGTTCGATAACCAGAAAAATTAAAAAGGTCTTTAGTAATTAAAAAATAGATTCTCTTGAATACAAGGTGCTCGCTAGAATCTATGAAAACTTTGCCAGGTATATAATTTATCCTATGCGATAAGAGTAAAGTTGTTTTAGCTCTCTGTGCATTGCTATATAGTCATTATTTCTTTTTTAGTTAATTGACTTGAATGTTGTTTTTTAATAATAATGACAAATAATCTTGCTAATAAACAGAAAACTCCTGCCAAGAAGAATGCCCACGTTGGAACGCCGTATGCGGTGAATGTCGCACGTACGGTGTGGATAGGGGGAAAAGGTGGCGATAAATTCAAAGCCTTACCTATCTGTATCAAGAAGAAGGTCGCCTTTTTTCTTTTTCCACAAGTAATATTGTGAAATGTTTAATGAGTCATGATCCGATTATTTTTGCTTTAGCAAACCCTGTACCGGAAATTATGCCGGAAGAGGCGAAACAAGCGGGGGCCCTTGTAGTGGGGACCGGGCGTTCTAACCTGCCTAATCAAATTAATAATGTACTGGTATTTCCCGGAATTTTTCGCGGTGACTAGATGTTAGGACCAAAGAAATTAACGAGGAAATGAAGATTGCAGCCGTTCATGCTATTGCGGATTTGGTTACAACCGAGGAGCTTAATGCCAGATCCAAGGGTAGCAGCGCAGGTTGCGGCAGCTGTTGCTAAAAGTGCAACGAAACGAATGTTGGCCAAAAGGTTGTTCATGCAGATTAAGCAAAAAGCAGATAAAAATAAATGCTTGACAATTTAAAAAGGTTCATGGATTATATAGTTATGAATACGCTCACAATATTGAAAAACATTAATTTATTCAGTGTTTGATGGTTATATAAAATATTTTTTTAACAAAGGTTGCATACGTATGCAAAAAAGGAGGGGGCATCATGGCAAAATTTTTAAAAACCGGTAAAAGTAAAGCAGATATTGCAAAAGCAGATGCACAAAATTTGTACCTATCAAAAAGTATACGGAAGCAACAGCCATGATTGGTGAATACTGTGCACGCCTTTGCGAGCTTGAGAACTTCACTGCCCACGCGGAACAAACAAAATTGCGTGTTCGCCGTTACGGGAAAGTAGAAGCAAGCAAGTAAGCATCTTTATAAATTATTCAGCCAAATAAAACACCGGAATTTTTCCGGTGTTTTTCTTGCAAGATAGAAAGGATCATAGTTTGGAAGCTTGGAAAATTAGTTTTTAGGGGAGCATTAATTTTCATCCGAAAGAGGAGAGTCAAAAATGTCATATTTTAGTGAGTTAGTTGGTCAAAAGGTACTGGTGACGGGTGGAAACAAAGGAATTGGCAAAGATATAGCCATCGCTTTTGCTAAACTTGGAGCTGATGTAGTGATTGCGGGCAGGGATGAAACGACCCTTATTTCCACTGCTGGACTTCTGCAAACCTATAATCCAAAATCTTCTTTTGTAAAGGCGGATATGCAGCAGGTAAAAAGTATTCGCAGCATGGTAGATTTTGCGAATGAGCATCTTGGTGGGCTGGATGTGGTCGTAAACAATGCTGGCATCAATATTCCGAAGCCTGCGATGGAAGTAACCGAAGAAGATTGGGACTGCGTTATTGATACCAATCTTAAGGGGACGTTTTTCTGTGCGCAGCAGGCAGGAAAATATATGATTCCGCAAGGGAAAGGGAAAATTATCAATATTGTATCACAAATGGCGTTTGTCGGTTATATCAAGCGTGCAGCCTACTGTTCCAGTAAAGGCGGGGCCGTGCAATTAACAAAAGCACTGGCGGTTGAGTGGGCTCCTTTTAATGTCAAAGTAAATGCCGTTGCCCCTACATTTATCGAAACAGAGTTTACTCAAAAGATGTTTACCGACCAAGCTTTTTATCAGGATGTGTTATCGAGGATTCCGCTTGGAAAATTGGCTCAACCATCAGATGTAACTGGGGCCGTGTTATTCTTAGCATCGGATTTGGCTAATTTTATAACAGGCGAGACGATCCGTGTTGATGGGGGCTGGACCGCTATTTAGAACGGTAAATTATGAAACTAGCAAAAAAGGGAGAATGAGCTGGGTAATGGAAAAACTATCAATTTTAGGTTCAGGGACAATGGGCCATTCAATTGCGCTTTCCGCCTCTATGGCTGGATTTTTCGTTAAGGTTTGGGGAATCAGTGAAGAGGATATCAAACGTGGACAACAGGATCTTCAAGGAAAGCTTGAAGTTTTAGCAGCAGAAAAAGTAATAACTGAATCGGGGAAAAAGGAAATTCAAGACAGGATCGTATTCATGGCCTCGATGAAGGAGTGTATCAGCAATGCCACCTTTATCATTGAAGCCGTTCCTGAGAATTTGGAACTTAAACAAGACTTGTATAAGCAACTTGATGAACAATGTGGAACAGGTGTCATTTTGGCAAGCAATACGTCTGGACTCAGCCCAACGGCGATTGCAGCATCTATGGTTCATCCGGAACGAATGGTCGTGACGCATTTCTGGAATCCTGGCCATTTGATTCCGTTGGTTGAAGTGGTTCGCGGTGAGAAGACATCCGACACAACGGTCAAGCGGGCATTGGCATTGTTAACGGCAATGGGGAAAAAACCAATTGAGGTAAAAAAAGATATTCTCGGTTCAATTGTGAATCGATTGCAATATGCTCTGTTTAGAGAAGCGCAAAATATATTGGAAATGGGTGCCGCAACGGTTGAGGATATTGATGCAGCAGTCCGCTACAGCATCGGCCGGCGCCTCCCGGTTACAGGTCCGTTTATGACTGCCGATATGGGCGGACTGGATGTATTTGATAATATATCAAGCTACCTTTTTCAAGATTTGTCCGTTGCACCGGCCTCCCTTGGTTCGATGCGAATGTTAGTCGATGAAGGGAAGTACGGGCAGAAAAATGGGAGAGGTTTTTATGAGTGGACTCCTGAATTCTCAAATAAAATGAACAAACAGCGTGAAAAAGAATTGATCAGATGGTTAAAACAGGACCTTCTGGACCATAAGAACTCACCTGTGATATAATCATGGAAAAATATGCGTGGAGGAAAAAGGCTGTGCAAAGAAATGTTACGGCCTCTGACGTGGCTAAATATTTAGGGATGTCCCAGTCCACTGTGTCCCGCGTGTTCACACCTGGGGCAAGTGTATCGGAAGAAACGCGAAAAAAAGTACTTGAAGCGGCAAGGGAATTGGGCTATCGTCCAAATGCAATGGCCAGAAGTTTAATCACCAAAAAAAGCAATATGATCGGTATCGTCATGGGTGATATTAAAAATCCCTTTTATCCTGAAGTTCTAAGCAAATTTTCGAGAGAGCTGGGCAGAAGGGGCTATCACGTTTTATTTGTTAATGCAGAAAATGACCAACTTAGCGGCGATGAAGTGAATCAATTTTTAGAATATAACGTGGAAGGGGTTGTCGTCACAGATGCCCTTTTTACCTCATCTGTGGCCAACTATTTTAAAGATAATAATATCCCGATTGTTTTGTTTAATAGATACAGCCAGGATCCCCTTTTTCATGCGGTCGCCTGTGATAACGTGGATGGCGGCTATCAGATTGGAAAGTATTTAATTGAAAATGGGCATCACAATTTTGCTTTTATATCTGGAACTCATAATACATCAACCAGTCATGATCGGGAAAAAGGATTTCGGAATGCCCTCGTGGAAAGTGGATATAATTTGATCACAGACAATGGCGAGTACACTTATGAGGAAGCCTATCAGGCTGCCCTCCGTCTTTTCAACAGTAAAAATCCTCCGGATGCTATTTTTTGTGCCAATGACATTATGGCACTCGGAGCGATAGATGCTGCAAAAGAAATGGGAGTCCGCATTCCTGAGGATGTATCCATTGTCGGCTTTGATGATATTAGCATGGCGGCATGGTCCGCCTATTCGTTAACAACGTGGAAACAGCCTGTAAATGAAATGATTGAAGCAACAATTGAGATACTGTTAGGTGAAAAAAGTGAATCGGAAAGCTTGTCCGTTAACAAGTCGATTAAAGGGCACCTTGTGGAAAGGAATTCAGTCGCACAACGTTAAACCAGTTCTCTGAAAGAGAGCTGGTTTTTTACTGTCCGTTGTTTAAGTACAAACCTATTAAATTAATTTGAAAATTTTTATATGAAAGCGCTTGACAAAATAGAATAAGAGTTTTAATCTAAACATGTGATTGTTATGAATACGTATGCAAAATCATATTATCAAATGAGTTATATATTATTATTTAGGTATTTGCATTCGTATTCAACATATATAAGGAGGCGCCATCATGGCTAAATTTTTAAAAACTGGTAAAAGCAAAGCAGATATTGCACAAGCAGACGCACAAGTCAGAGAAACTGTACAAAAGATTTTAGAAGATGTGGAAAAACGCGGGGATGAGGCTGTACGTGAACTATCCGCGAAATTTGATAAATGGTCTCCGGAAAGTTTCCGCCTGACACAAGAACAAATTGACGAAATTATCAAGAGTATTCCTGAACAGGACATTGAAGATATTAAATTTGCACAAGCCAACATTCGCCGTTTTGCTGAAGCACAAAAATCAGCGTTGCAGGATCTTGAAGTTGAAACATTGCCTGGAGTTATTTTAGGACATCGCAACATTCCAGTAAACAGCGTTGGCTGCTATATCCCAGGGGGACGTTATCCAATGCTTGCTTCCGCACATATGAGTGTGTTGACTGCAAAAGTAGCTGGCGTCAAACGCGTTATCGCATGCACACCGCCAATCAACGGAGAAATTCCAGCCCATACGATCACTGCAATGGCATTGGCAGGTGCGGATGAAATTTATCTTCTAGGCGGCGTCCAAGCCATGGCTGCAATGGCACTTGGAACGGAGACCATTGAACCTGTTGACATGTTGGTAGGACCAGGAAATGCCTTTGTTGCAGAAGCAAAACGCCAATTGTTCGGTAAAGTGGGTATTGACCTTTTAGCCGGCCCAACTGAAACACTTGTGATTGCAGATGAAACTGCAGATGCAGAAATGGTGGCAACTGATTTACTTGGACAAGCTGAACACGGCCCTACATCTCCATGTGCGTTAATTACAACATCTGAAAAATTAGCTCAAGAAACATTAGTGGAAATTGAGCGTCAATTGAAGCTTCTACCTACCGGAGAAATCGCACGCATCGCATGGGAAGACAACGGTATTATTATTTTAGTTGATAGCTTGGAAGAAGCTGTAGTAGAAGGCGACAAACTGGCATATGAGCATGTTCAAATCTTAACGGAAGATCCAGAATATTTCCGTCAGAACATGACCAACTTCGGTGCATTGTTCCTTGGAAAAGAAACAAACGTAGCATATGGGGATAAAGTAATCGGTACCAACCATACACTTCCAACGAAAGGTGCAGCGCGTTATACTGGCGGACTTTGGGTAGGAAAGTTCATCAAAACTTGTACTTACCAAAAAGTATCACCTGAAGCAACAGCCATGATTGGCGAATACTGTGCACGCCTTTGTGAACTTGAGAACTTTGCTGCTCATGCAGAGCAGGCAAAGTTGCGTGTTCGCCGTTATGGGAAAGTAGAAGCAAAGTAAGGGGAAGTCAAAAGAAACTGACGAGACCACTTAAATTGAAAGAACAGATTAAAAGAGGAAACGCACATTGCGATCCTCTTTTAATCTACTATAAAGCTAGTAATTTAACTTATCTTCCTGGCCTAAGGGAGACTTTTACAACAATTTTTTAGTGTAAGAACACCCCCATTGTTTAGATAAACATTCCGTATTTACGGAATGATAACAATAGGTAAAGTCCTTTAAAATCAGTTTTTCATGTTGGCACGATGTTTGCATACTAAACAAAAGGGGAGAAAAATTAAATAACATATTGGGAAGGAGCTTAGAAATTATTGGCGCGGCTTAAGGCATATGAAAAAGATCATTTTAGTCTTAAATGAACTTTTTCATACGAAAACAGACTTTTTTATACCTTATTTTGAAGATAGACAAAGGTTCATTTTTAGAGATCATGAAAATACCAAAAAGGAGGAGTTAAGCATGGCAAAGGCATTAGAAGGAAAAACAGCATTTATTACGGGATCAGCCAGCGGAATCGGTCTGGAAATTGCGAAAACATTTGCAAAAGAGGGAGCGAATGTCGTGATCTCCGACTTAAATGCGGAAAAAAGCGAACAAGCTGCTTTGGAATTAAAAGAACAGGGATTTGCAGCATTGGCTGCCCCTTGTGATGTGACAGATGAGGAAGCCTTTAAGAGCAGTATTCATTTAGCACGAGATGTGTTTGGGAAGATTGATATTCTGGTTAATAATGCCGGCCTCCAGTATGTCGCACCGATTGAAGAGTTTCCAACGGAAAAGTTTGAGCTGCTAATAAAAGTGATGCTGACTGCTCCGTTTATTGGAATTAAAAATGTATTCCCTCTTATGAAGGAGCAAAAGTTTGGCCGAATCATCAATATGGCGTCCATTAATGGAGTCGTTGGCTTTGCCGGTAAAGCTGCCTACAATAGCGCCAAGCATGGGGTTATTGGTTTGACAAAGGTAGCCGCATTGGAAGGTGCAGAGCATGGAATTACGGTTAATGCCTTATGCCCAGGCTATGTAGATACGCCACTTGTCAGAAACCAATTAGCTGATTTAGCAAAAACAAGAAATGTGAGCTTGGAAAGTGTCATTGGAGAAGTACTCTTGCCGCTAGTTCCGCAAAAAAGACTATTATCCGTAGCGGAAATTGCTGACTATGCCGTCTTTTTGGCAAGTGATAAAGGAAGAGGAGTAACAGGGCAAGCTGTGATTTTAGATGGAGGATACACAGCCCAGTAATCAGAAAATCGGCTTCCTTGAAAACGGTCCAAACCAAGATTGCTTTTTGGCTATAATAACAGTAAAAAAAGTATCAAGGGTGGGAAGGGCAGTGAATCGAGGATTTGAAAGAGTACCCTATCGTTGGCATGAGCAAATAATTAATTTACAAGCCGAACGAGTCGTCATCTTCGACCGGGATGGCATTATTCTATATATCAACGAGGCCTATTGTGATTTTATCGGAACAACGGTCGAAAAAGCTCTGGGCTGTCATGTGTGAAAACTCACGAATGCACATGGTTGCAAAAACAGGGGAAAAGAGTTAGCAGCCTGCAGCCGATTAAGCAAAACCAGGCAAATCCAAATGACAACGATGTAGCAAGCTCAACTTCAATACCTACTCCATTATCGGTTAAACCATTAAAAGAGACGATAGCCCTTTCTGAAAAACAAGCTATCCAAAATGCGCTGGCTCTTACGAAAGGTAATAAATTAGAAGCAGCAAAACTTCTTGAAATTGGTAGAACTAGTTTTTATGAGAAGTGCAAGTTATACGATATCAAATAACTAAGCAAACCGGACAAAGTGGTCTACTGATGTGTGGAAATATTTCTATAGGCCGATTTTGGGTCACTCATCCCGCGTAAGAGCGGCCGATTTGTCTCATGCAAATGTATAGGGGCACTTATGACCCATATAAGATTAAAAGATTAAAGAGGGAAGTCATTAAATGATAAAAAATATTGCAATTATTGGTTCAGGTGTAATGGGGAGCAGCATTGCCCAATCTTTTGCAGTTAGCGGTTATGCTGTTACCTTGAATGATGTAAATGAAGAATTGCTGCAAAAAGCAAAAAAGCGGATTTTAGAAAATTTATCCCTAATTGTCGAGGAAGCAGGACTTGATGAGCAACAAAAGCAAGTGGCTCAAACAAATATTAACTATAAGGCTGATTTAGAAGAAGCTGTCCGCGAGGCTGATTTCATTATTGAGGCTATTCCGGAAGTCATTGAGTGGAAATGGGAGCTTTATCAAAACTTAGAACGAATGATGAAGGCAGATGCCATTGTCGCCTCCAATACATCGACTTTTCCTATCTCGCGTTTGATGGAAAAAGCGTCTTTTGCAGACCGGATGATGATAACCCATTTCTTTAATCCAGGTCATTTGGTCCCTTTAGTTGAACTCGTGAAGCATGAACAAACAAAAGCAGTGGTCGTTGAGGAGACAATTGACCTTATCCGCCGGATTGGAAAATCACCGATTCTCCTTAAGAAAGAAATATCCGGTTTTATTGCAAACCGTTTGCAAACAGCCTTAATGCGTGAAGCATTTTATTTACTAAATGAAGGTGTAGCCAGTGCGCGGGATATCGATACAGCGATAACGGCAGGACCGGGATTCCGGTGGGCGTTTACGGGACCAATTGAAATTGCTGATTTTGGCGGACTTGATACATGGCAGCGCGTATTTGATAATGTAGCTCCTGATTTGGATCAAAGTACGGAAGCTCCTGCGATTATTCGACAGCTGGCTGAACAGGGCAAGCTTGGAACAAAGTCCGGTGAAGGCATTTATGAATATGACGATAAAATCATTTCTCAAAAGCTTGATGAACGGGATCGTAATTTTATAAAACTAGGCAAAATCAAAGCAGGGGTAAAACCACAACTGGCTAAAGGTTGAATTTAAGGCTAGTGGAGTGGGGTTTTGCATAAAAAGGAATTTTGTAAGGAAAACATTATATCAAAAGGGTGAGGAATTCTATGAAAAAGGATAAAATCGTAGATTCATTTGAAAAGGCAATTGAGGATATTCAAGATGGTGCAACGATTATTGTTGGCGGATTCGGATTGAGTGGTATTCCAGAAAAGGCGATTCTTGCATTACGCGATAAAGGAACGAAGGATTTGACAATTGTCAGCAATAACTGTGGAGTAGACGATTGGGGCCTTGGTCTTTTATTAGAAAATCGACAAATTAAAAAAATGATCTCATCATATGTTGGTGAAAACAAGCTTTTTGAACGCCAATTTTTGAGTGGGGAGATTGAAGTAGAATTAGTGCCTCAAGGAACGCTGGCTGAGAGAATTCGTGCCGGCGGTGCTGGAATTCCTGGATTCTATACAGCCACTGGCGTAGGTACAGCGATTGCAGAAGGAAAAGAACATAAGGTTTTTGACGGTCGGGCCTATATTCTAGAACGAGGAATTGTAGCGGATTTTGCTTTAGTGAAAGCATGGAAGGCAGACCCGCTTGGAAATTTAATCTACCGAAAAACAGCCCGCAATTTTAACCCGCTGGCAGCCATGGCCGGAAAGGTTACGATTGCAGAAGTAGAGGGAATCGTTCCTCTTGGTCAATTAGATGCTGACCAAATCCATACACCTAGTGTTTTTGTGCAAAGGGTCTTACTTGGAACAAACTATGAGAAAAGAATCGAAAAACGAACTGTAATTCATGTTTAGAGATTATAGAAACTATTTGTGAGGAGAATTGATATGAGTGATAGTCGACTAAGAATTGTAAAACGGGCAGCACAAGAGATACAAGATGGGATGAACGTCAACCTCGGGATTGGAATGCCAACGCTTTTGGCAAATGAAATACCGGAAGATTTTAATGTCTTACTTCAATCGGAAAACGGATTATTAGGAATTGGACCCTATCCGGTTGCCGGAGAGGAAGATCCAGATCTCATTAATGCAGGGAAAGAAACGGTCACAATCGTGCCAGGCGCTTCCTTTTTTGATAGTGCAGAATCCTTTGCCATGATTCGGGGCGGGCATATCGACCTCGCAATTCTTGGCGGTATGGAAGTTTCGGAAACAGGTGACTTAGCTAACTGGATGATTCCGGGGAAAATGGTAAAAGGAATGGGCGGGGCAATGGACCTTGTTCATGGTGCTAAACGTGTTATCGTTATTATGGAACATGTAAATAAACATGGGGAATCCAAAGTGAAAAAGGAATGTTCGCTGCCATTAACAGGGCAGCGGGTCGTTCACCGTTTAATCACGGATCTGGCAGTCTTTGATTTTACTTCACAAGGCATGGTCCTGGTTGAGACACAAGAGGGCGTTTCTGTTGAAGAAGTAAAGGAAAAAACGGAAGCTGTTTTTAACGTTAGTCCGGATTTACTTGCAACAAAGTAAAACAATGAAAAAGGTACACTACCAATTGTGCCTTTTTTATTGTATGGCATGAAATCCACCATCTAGATGATTGCTCCAGCATCTTGGTAAACAGAGGAAACACGATTGAAAGTTGAAAAGTTGTAGATTCCAGGAATTGTATAGGCTGAAATTAAAAATGCGATCGTACAGTGTCTGATAAGTGTCTGGAAAGTGTCGGAAATTCTACCATTTTGTGAATAATTATTGTACAATTATTGTACGATTATTTTACATAGGTGGTTGAAAGAAATGCTAATAGATTATGAGAATAAAAGTAAACGATTAAAAGCAATAAAAACGAATGAGCTTGTATGGGAATGGATGACACCTAATCCGCTTACCGTAAGTCCACAGCAAACCTTAAGAGAAGCTGTATTGATCCTTCAGGCCCATCGAATTAATGGCCTGCCGGTGGTTGATAACCAATTAAGGGTCATAGGGTTAATTAACAAATCGGAGATCTTGAATTGTTTTTTGGAAGGGTTTTCACCTGATTGCCCCGTTTCACAAGTAATGACCAGTGAGGTTGTGACAATCCATAAGAATGAAACGATTAAAAAGGCTTATGAGTTTCATCAGGTTGGCCGTCTTTCGGTTGTCGATGATGCTGGGAGGCTTGTTGGAATCCTGACCGGTAAAGATATCTTGCATTCTTATGCCTCTTACCTTGGAAAACTTCAAGAAACCCTTCACGTAAACGAAACATTAAGTACAATTTTAGAAAGTGCCTACGAAGGGGTTGTCGTGGTGGATGAAGGCGGAATCATTCGTGAATTTAATGAGGCATACAGCCGCTTTCTTGGGAGAAAACGAGAGGAGGTCATTGGCAAATCCGTAGTTGAGATCATTGAGAATACCCGTCTCCCTGTTGTAATACAAACAGGATCAGAAGAAAGGGGCTATATCCAACGGATTCAAGGCCAGGATATGGTCGTTCACCGGATTCCAATTTGGAAGGATGGCAAAGTCATTGGAGCGATTGGAATGATTATTTTTCATGGTGTAACGGAGCTTTACAATATTCTTGAGCGAATGCAGGAGATGTCAAGACAAATAACCGAAACCCCTGTTCATGCTAAACCCAACTTTAAAATGAACAGTCCGTTTGATGATATAATCGGGCATTGTTCAAAAATTCAATCCGTTAAAAAAACAGCCCGTAAAGCCGCGAATACTCCTTCAACGGTGTTAATAACAGGAGAAAGCGGGACGGGAAAGGAAATTTTTGCAAAAGCAATCCATGTCTCCAGTCCGTTTGCAGAAGGACCGTTTATCAGTGTCAATTGTGCAGCGATACCGGAGCATCTGCTTGAAGCAGAATTATTTGGTTTTGAGGACGGTGCATTTACTGGAGCGAAAAAAGGCGGAAAGCCCGGCAAGTTTGAACTTGCACATAAAGGGACATTGTTTCTTGATGAAATCGGCGATATGCCGCCGTTAATGCAATCGAAAATTCTTCGTGTTCTTCAGGAACGGGAAGTCGAACGGGTGGGCGGTGTTGTAAAGCATCATGTGGATGTTCGAATCATTGCTGCAACCAATTGTCATCTCGAACAGATGGTCAAGGACGGGACTTTTAGGGAAGATCTTTACTACCGCTTGAATATTATCAGGCTTGAGATTCCGCCGCTCAGGGAACGCCGGGAAGATATACCAAGCCTGCTCATCCACCATCTTCACCATTTATGTAAGCGCTTTGGCCTGGAACAAAAGACTTTCTCAAAGGAAGTAATCGCACCTTTGCTTGAATATTCATGGCCTGGCAATATCCGCGAGCTGGTTAACACGGTCGAAATGCTCGTTAGTTTGTCGGAATCAAATTGTATCCAGGTTCATGAGCTGGCGCCAAAGTTTTTTGAAAAAAATGATTGCCTGCTAACCATGTCTGATTCAGTGGCATCACGTGATCCAAATAATCTCATAACCAGCGTAAAAGAAATAGCCTTTGAGCGGGAAAAAGAGTTAATTGTGCAAACGCTTATCGAAACCAATGGGAATAAGGCGCAAGCAGCAAGAAAATTAGGGATTCAACGTTCTACTTTATACGAAAAATTGAAAAAGTATGAATTGTCCGGCAAAATGAACAAATGACCCTACACTTATCCTACATATGTGTAGGTAATATCGGACACACGGTGTAGAAAAACGTTGTTATTTCCTCTTTTTAAAGTTGGCACGCTTCTTGCATATAAAAAGAGTGTATAAGACAAAGGAGGGAAAAAGTTTTGAAAGGGTTTGCAGAGTTTCGGATACCCAAAACCGTTTTTTATGGAAATGATTCATTGACAAAACTTGGAGAGCAGGCTGCTCTTTTAGGGAAAAAAGTCTTGATTGTCAGCGACAAAATCATGACTCAAATAGGTGTGGTGGCAAAGTGCCAGAAATACCTTGAAGATGCAGGCATTGCTTATGCATGTTATTTGGAAGTGAATTCTGAACCAACCGATATATATGTTTCAGAAGCATTAACAATTTGTAAAGAGCAACAATGTGATGTGGTCGTAGCAGTCGGAGGCGGCAGCTGTATCGATGCTGCGAAGGCGGTTGCGGTCGTTGCTGCAAATGGAGGTTACATTGGTGATTACATGGGCGGTAAGAAGAAAATTGAGAATAAGCCGCTTCCACTGATTGCGATCCCAACAACTTCCGGAACAGGTTCAGAAGTTACGGCTGTTACAGTTATCAACAATACAAAAGATGACGTCAAGATGATGATTAAAGATCCTGCGTTCATTCCGGAGGTTGCCATTGTTGATCCAGTGTTGACGTATTCCACACCGCCTCAAGTCACGGCTGCAACTGGAATTGATGCATTATGTCATGCAATGGAAGCCTACATCTCACGTGTATCTCAGCCTATTACGGATCAGCTTGCACTATCGTCAATCGAAATGATTGTAAACAATTTACGTGCGGCTTACCAAAACGGAAATGATGTTAAAGCCAGAGAAAAGATGGCGCTTGCTTCCATGCAGGCTGGTATTGCTTTTTCCAATGCGTCGGTGACGCTTGTACACGGAATGTCCCGACCAATCGGTGCTTTGTTCCATGTACCACACGGGATCTCAAATGCCATGCTCCTTCCGGCCGTTCTGGAATTCACAAAAGAGAGTGCCGTCGAGCGCCTTGCAGTCATTGGTCGAATTCTTCGTCCTGACTTGGAAGCGTTTACGGATCACCAGCTTGCCGATGTTACCGTCAATGAAGTGAAGAAGCTATGCAACGACTTAAATATTCCGAACATGAAAGCCTACGGGATGGATGAGGAAATGTTCAATCAGGTTGTTTCGAAAATGGCTGCAGATGCCGTCGCGAGCGGCAGCCCTAGCAACAATCCAAGGGTTCCAAGTCAGGAAGAGATTGTGGAACTTTATCATACTTGCTATAACTATGACTTTACTGTAAATAAAACAACTATTCATGCATAAGAAAGGGACGAGAAGAAAAATGACAACTACAACTGAAGTGAAAACATTAAAAAACTTTATTGGTGGACAATGGGTTGACGCTGTGTCTGAAAAAACAGAAGCTGTTCCTAACCCGGCAACAGAGGAAGTTTTGGCATATGTACCTCTTTCTAACAGAGAAGACTTGGACAAGGCTGTAGAGGTTGCGAATAAAGCATTTCAAACGTGGAAGGATGTAGCCGTTCCAAAACGTTCCCGCATCTTATTCCGATACCAGCAGCTTCTTGTTGAGCATTGGGATGAGCTTGCACGTCTCGTTGTATTAGAAAATGGTAAAAATTATGATGAAGCATATGGAGAAGTCCTGCGTGGTATTGAATGTGTAGAATTTGCTGCAGGTGCCCCAACCCTCATGATGGGCAGCCAGCTTCCTGATATTGCGACAGGAATTGAATCCGGAATGTACCGCTACCCAATCGGGGTTGTAGGAGGAATTACGCCTTTTAACTTCCCAATGATGGTGCCGTGCTGGATGTTCCCGCTTGCGATTGCCTGCGGTAATACATTTGTTTTAAAACCTTCTGAACGGACTCCGCTGTTGGCTAACCGCCTGGCTGAACTGTTTAAAGAAGCGGGTCTTCCTGATGGGGTGTTGAATATTGTCCATGGCGCACATGATGTTGTAAATGGCATCCTTGAAAACAAAGATGTTAAAGCTGTTTCATTTGTCGGCTCACAGCCGGTTGCAGAATATATTTACAAAACGGCTGCTGCGAACGGGAAACGAGTTCAGGCATTGGCGGGGGCAAAAAATCATACTATTGTTCTTCCGGATGCCAATCTTGACCTTACTGTTACGAACATTATTGGTGCTGCATTTGGTTCAGCCGGCGAGCGCTGCATGGCCTGTGCGGTGGTTGTTGCAGTTGGGGATGTGGCTGACGAGCTTATTTCTCGTCTTGGAAATGCTGCAGAAGAATTACAAATTGGGAATGGCTTGGACAAAGGGGTATTCCTTGGACCGGTTATTCGTGATTCCCATAAAGAACGGACATTAAAATATATTGAAATCGGAGAAAAAGAGGGAGCTCTTCTCATCCGTGACGGACGTAAAGACGATGCTGCTTCCGGCCAGGGGTACTTTGTAGGCCCAACGATTTTTGATGGGGTAACAACGGACATGAAAATCTGGAAGGAAGAAATTTTCGCACCTGTTCTTTCCGTTATTCGTGCTGATAATTTAACAGAAGCGATTGAGATTGCAAACCAATCTGAATTTGCCAACGGCGCATGCTTATTTACCGACAGTGCAAAAGCAGTCCGTCAGTTCCGCGATACGATTGATGCCGGTATGCTGGGGGTAAACATGGGGGTTCCTGCTCCAATGGCGTTCTTCCCATTCTCAGGGTACAAAAAATCGTTCTACGGTGATTTACACGCAAACGGCAAAGATGGCGTTGAGTTCTACACACGTAAAAAAATGCTGACCGCTCGCTATTAATTCTAATTTTAATAGAGATAATCAGGGGAATTAGAATTAATCAATCTAGCAAATTAGTTGTTTAGATGTGGGGAAATAACTGAAAGTTTTCAAGATTTTAAGGGGCAGCGGTTCTGCCGCTGCCCAGCTAATACGAATAAAGGGGAGGCTTTTTATGGAACTTATTGTTATTTTACTGGCATTAGGATTTCTAATGTTTATCGCTTATCGTGGGTTTTCAGTCATTTTGTTTGCTCCTATTTGTGCGCTGTTTGCCGTCCTGTTGACGGATCCAGGGCATGTATTGCCGTTCTTTTCCAATATTTTCATGGAAAAAATGGTTGGCTTCATTAAAAACTACTTTCCTGTCTTTTTATTAGGTGCAATTTTTGGAAAAGTGGTGGAGATGTCAGGATTAGCCTCTTCGATCGCAAAGACCATCGTACGATTGGTCGGACCAAAACGTTCCATGCTGGCTATCGTGCTTTTATGCGCCATTTTAACGTATAGTGGTGTCAGCCTATTTGTAGTAGCGTTTGCTGCTTATCCATTTGCTGCAAAATTGTTCCAGGAGTCCAATATTCCAAAACGATTAATCCCGGGTACGATGGCATTGGGGGCGCTTTCCTTTACAATGGATGCCATTCCTGGAACACCGCAAATCCAAAACGTTATTCCAACAACCTTCTTTAAAACCGATATTTATGCTGCTCCTGTATTGGGGATTATTGGAGGTATTTTTGTTTTTGCTCTCGGAATGCTTTATTTAGAATCACGCCGTAGAAAAGCCGCAAAAGCTGGGGAAGGCTATTTTGGTTTTGACGGCGCACAGGCAGAAATGGCAGCTGCGGCTGAAGCTCTTCAAGCGGTGCCAGCCTCCATTGTATCTTCCGAAAAAACAAGCATTCTTCGCCAAGTTCTTGCATTTGTCCCACTTATCTTGGTTGGTGTAATGAATAAGTTTTTTACGGTCACGATTCCAAAATGGTATCCGAATGGGTTTGATTTTTCAAAAATTGGACTTGAAGCCTTTGGGAAAGTTGATATAGCGGCTGTCCTTGGGATTTGGTCTGTAGAACTCGCACTTGTTATTGGAATTGTTGCTACATTGGCATATAACTGGAAAGCTGTTAAGGTTGATATGAAGACGGGTCTCAACGCCAGTATTGGCGGTGCATTGCTGGCAGCCATGAACACCGGTTCTGAATATGGTTTCGGGGGAGTTATTTCCTCACTTCCTGGATTTGGTGTCGTTCGTGATGGTATTTCCCACACATTTACAAACCCGCTCGTTAACAGTGCCGTGACAACGAATGTTTTAGCCGGTGTTACCGGTTCCGCATCCGGTGGTATGGGTATTGCACTAAGTGCTATGGGTGAAAAGTATGTTCAAGCTGCTCAGGCTCATGGGATTCCACTTGAAGTTATGCACAGGATTACGGCAATGGCTTCCGGTGGGATGGATTCTCTGCCGCATAACGGTGCGGTCATCACACTTCTTGCAGTATGCGGATTGACTCATAAACAATCTTACCGTGATATTTTTGCTGTAACGGTTATTAAAACTCTTGCGGTGTTCTTCGTCATTGGATTGTATACGCTTACGGGCATTGCTTGATGTACAAAGAATCAAACGATCATTAGCTCGGCTAGATTGATCCCAGCGCCAGCGCCTAGTGACAAACTAGGCGCTGGTGTTTTGTTTTCTATCATCGACTATGCACTAGCACCAGGGAACATGGAAACATAAAAGACGTAAGAAAAGATGTTGAACATATTTAATGAAATTGGCTGGTTAGATACTGTAAAGCCAAAAACAAAATTAATATGAACGAGAAGGTCTCTCAGCGGTTTGTTAAACTGCGGAGAAGCGTTTCTTTCTTATTGGCTGTCAGATAGTTAGTATGAATTTACAATATGGTTTAATAGTATTGTTACTTGTCCTCCAATTTGTCCTCCAATGTTTTATATCGCATTTAAAACATTTAAGCCAAACTATTTAAAATGTTGATTTAAAGCCTTTTTTTAAACACTATTCGTTTCTATTATATATGAAAATGAATGGGCGGCATGATGTAATATCATCCCCCAAGAAGCGTCAAACCTGGCGGCATGGACGGAGTTTTTTACATAATAGGTGAACAAGGCTACATCCATCTATAAATTCGTTTTCTACATTCAACACACCAGACATATCGAATGCAGGAACATTCTAGTGGTAAGTTGGTGGCATGGTGGTGGCAAAATCCAACATCCTGCCACCAATTTAATCTGCCTTAACCTAATTAAACGGAAACTGTAGCCTATTAAATCAGGCATTTCATAACAAAACTGTTATAATCAGATTCGTTTTACTTCCTTGACAGGGAAGGGGTCGTGGGTTCGAATCCCTCACAGGTCATCAAACAAAGCCCTGGTAACGTTAAGTTATCAAGGCTTTTTCTATTATTATAGATTCAATTTTTGAATAGTTCAGGTGATGGTGGCAGAAATCTGATAAGCTAAAATGAGGTTTTTTGAAACCTGGCATTCATATTAGCCGGCCAGTAAACCGTAGCACCGTCAGCCGTTCTTCCTTAAATGAGCGTTCTTTTTATAATCATGAGCTTTCTGTTTTGGAGAAGAATGAAAATCCTTTCCGTCGCACTCAATAGCAATCCGCGGCCCTACAAATGCAATATCAATCCGATATTTACCACAAGGCACTTGCTAGTATCCGGATACCCTGAAATCTCAGGGTATCCAATAAACGCTGTTCAATCGGGCTTTCAGATTTATATCGCTGCACAATAGCTGGATTTGTCTCTGGATCGGGTCGAATGCCCCTCTTAGATTCCTGAATTTAAGTATTTTCACACGAGGATAAGGGTTGGGTTTATGAACATATAAAAACGCCTTATAAGCGATATAGGGCGTTTGATTAGTTTTGTTAGCTTCTATAGTTTCTTAGTTTTACAACCAGCGCTGTGGGTATTGTCTTGTTTGAAACAAGTTATTATAGATGATTGATATAATCTTTAATAGGAAAGGACCCATTACAACGGAAATAAGGAATCCCCATCCTGCTTGGGAGTTAACAGCAACAAAAGCACTAGCAGCTGCAGGAGGGTGAAGCGTTTTGGTAAGGATCATTAAAATTAGTACGATAGCTAATACTAGGCCAATAGTGAATAGACTCTTACCTAATATACTCCAAGTGATAAGTGCTATAGTGGTAGAAAATAAATGTCCTCCAAAAACGTGGCGAGGTTGAGACAGTTGACCTTTATGAGCACAAAATACAAGCAGACAACTTGCACCAAGAGGACCCAAGGCCATGGGATATCCTAAATTAACCGCTACTAAACCAATGATGATTATAGCAATGAGTCCACCTGTAGCTGAAATAAGAGAATCAATATAATCAATTCTGTCTTCTTTTGTAACTTCGCCCTTCATTTTCTTTAAATATGCTGTTAAACCTATAATTAGTTGATTACTCCAACTTTTCTCCAAACTTTTTTCCTCTGGCTTTCAAACTAAATTTGGCAAGGGTTTTGTCAGAGTTTTTGCCATAAAAGTTATTTTATACGAAAATTATGAATATTTAAAGAAAAATATATATTCGAATTTTTCGATTACGACCGTTTTTTATCCGCTTCTCATTCTACATACTCTATACAACATCAGTTAATATTACCGCTTGTGACCTAAGTGCCAGGTTAGCTGAGCTCGATTCCCAGACGGTCCCGCCAACTCAATGTTTCTTACATATTGGTCGGATAAGTTTCACAACGATTTATTTATACTTTTTTGACGAGTCCGTTGAGACCTTTTAACAAGACCGTGTGAATATAGTTAGTCTGTAGCCTTCTATTATTAAAAAATGTAGGAGGTTTTTGATTTCAAAAACAAAAAATGAAAAGGTTAGAATGTATCGAGAAATGATATTTAATTATCATCTACATGAGCTCTAAGGCACCAAAATGTAACGACCTGGTTTGCCAATCTTTATAAAAGAATAGTCCGAGGGTACCCAATTTCATTTTCTGTGGTGTAGCGTGCGATGCATGGGTGGCTAACGGATACGATTAGTTCAACAAGCAGTATAAAGGATCTTCGACTGGAAGAACCTTTATACTATATAAGACCTATTTACATAAACCATTTTAAGAAACTTTCCTTAATTCCTCTGTTAATCGTATGAATTCTGCTTTATTTTTATCTCTTAAGGACAGGTCGATTTTCTTTTGAATTTTCTCTTTTCGGAAATCACGCAGGGCTTTGTCTAACACCATTTCAGCAAATAGAGAATCCATGACATTAACTTCAGGTTGTGGTGAATTAAGCAAATTCTTTTCCATAAGAAATCAACTCCTTGATCTTTTTTCTATTATACTAATAATTTTCTGACTATTCAAACATTTAAAATTGGTAATTTGAGAGAGAAACAAAATGAAACATACTTTTATCTACATATTTGGTTACGAATCAATTCATGAGTATGGAGAAACAATGTGTTGGCCGGTCTGTATCCGGAAATTCGTAACAACCCGTTGCTGCTAGTAACCTTGCTGGGAAATGAATTTACAGGTTCCACTAGTGTTCCGGCACAAATGGCCTGGTCGCTCAGTATAGCAGGTATCTCTGCTGTCCAGGCGAGTAAAGCGCTGGGCACATATTACCAAGGAAAAATTAACATGCATGATTTTATGGTTCTAACTTTGGGCGCTTTTCCCGTTTTTAGCGTAGAGCAATCCATCTTCGCTCTGCAGGAGCAAGGAAAAATCGCATCTGAAGCGGCCCTGGAAAATTAAGGACGACAATCCGCCGTACGCAGCGTAACCATTGCAGATGGCGATACTTGTGCGGCTGTATTTTAGCGATACCACAGATACTCCTTTGAAGATGGTCCAAACACTGCAAATTGGGGGATATTCGGACAAGGAAGAGGTACTTTCCGCGTTAGCAACAGTTTTCCCTGGATCCAGCGCTGACGACCGTATGGCAGCCATTCAGGAGACGTACGGAAACTAAAGCAGAAAAGAGAAAAGAGGAGAGCTATGAATCTATCAAGCTATGTAGTGGAGGACGCTGCCTATCAGGCGTGGTTGCTACGCCTTGCGTTTCCACAAGCATTACCCGCTTCCTTGGCGCATGAAATTTTGAGATTTTACTCCGGTTTATCCCCTGCGCAATTGGGGCAAGTCCTAAAACACAGCGATCCGACCCCTGTGTTTACGGAGTTATCCCCTGAGCAATTGGCTGTAACATATTTATCCGCCGACGTGGGATACACGCAGCCAGAGCAAGTAGCCCAGGCACTTTACGTTTCCGGTGTCTTTCCAAAAATGAGAACAGCTTTGGACGTAGCGGAAGTACTCTATTCCCCTACGGTCTTCCCAACATTAGTTCATGCGTCCTGCGTTGAAAGCCGCAAATTTGCCGGAAGACGGTATCAACGAAGCGATCTCCAAGCTGTATTCATCCGTTGAGTTGAATCCGCCGGAAACGTCTCCCGGACTACATCCGACTAAAAATGAGAGTTCTTTCAGATCTGATCATGTCATCGTGAGCAACGGACGTTCAGTTGCCTTCCGCTTTCCTTTGAACGATGACCAGATGAGAAACGGCCATACTATCGCTGCATTCACTGGTCTTGTATCACGAAACGGAAATCAGGAAGGATACCCTCCCATCAGTCTGAGAATAAACAAACAATTGGTGACTATAGCTGGAGCTGGCTTTAACCCCCGTCGAGTGGAATTTTTCCTTCCTGCTTCCTGGTTAAACGGTAAAAACGTAATGGAACTACAGGCGGCTCCAGATCTCAGGACGTTGTTCTGGTTATATCGAATGGAAGTTGTTCACTACAAGTATTCTTAGGATACGGCTTTTGTGTACACCTCCGAATTTCTTTTCTCTACCAATATTTTAATAATATTTTCAAAACATATATCAACATATATGTCATTATATATTATATGTTAATATATAAATTATCTTTAACTCTGTTGACTATTCCATCATTATTATTAAAATATACTTTTATAGATATTTACTGTTGGAAAAAGTTAACATTATTTTTTTTCTTAAACATGTTTATCTTTCATATACTGATTAGCTATAAAGACATATCTTGGGTTTTATTTGGAGGCCAACTCACCAAGTTTTGTTCAAAATTATTAAAAAACCAAAGAAAAAAGCCATTCGTTTCTTTAATAGAGGCGAATGGCTTTAAATAATAATTGTATGTTCTCTGATCATAGAGAGCAGCGACAATCCCGTGTACCGCGACCAGCCAAGCACGGCCTTGATATGAATTTGCTCTGTAAACATCAACAGAACTTTTTGGTACAGTAATATTTATTTCATATTCCTTTAGTATGGTTAAGGGTGAGTCAATAAAAGATAGGTATTGAGAGATTCTATGAACCAAGTAATAATCAAGTTCAACTGACATTATCTTGGGTTGGCAGCGATCCTATTATTTTCCGATATTCTTAATTTCTATAAGTTAGGACAGGAGGATATGGAAATCCTTATTATTCTGCAGCAGTAAAAAGCATGTTGGAGAGCTGGCACAACTTTAGATATGTTAAATAATGAACATGAGTTTTGTATGTCCAATTTCAAAGATATGTTGAATCAAAACAACTAGAATGTCACTAAATGTAAAAAACTGAAGAATAAATAGTTTAACTTTTTAAAGTATAGGACTTTGAAAGGTTTTGGATGTTTTTGAAAGATTTTGAATGAAAGTGATTGATTTTTGTTAATCTCTTAGATAGAATTTAATTATAGAAATTTAATTGATTTCTCTGGAAGAATAAGTTTAATGGATAGCTTTAAAAGGGAGATGCTGTTTTTAGGATCTAAAAACTGTGCAAACATAGGGAATTTTTAAAAAAACAGATACTTGATGGATCATATTGTTATCAAGATTTAGGCGTTGAAGACATTTGTTTATGAATACATATGTGAAATTAGGATAGTTAATATCTAGAAAAATACTTTAAAAACAATCAAAAACATTCAACGAAAAAGGTCAATACCTATATATAACAAATTTTAAAGGTATGAGATTGATTTCAAAAATCGTCACTTTTAAGGTCATTTCTTAGCTACTGAAATTTTCTAAAATGAGACAATAAGAAAAACAAAAATGAAGGTTGTGAAATGATGATTTATACGTGCACATTAAATCCATCTGTCGATTACGTCGTACATGTACAAGATTTTCAATTAGGTGAATTAAATCGAATGTCATTTGATGTAAAATATCCAGGTGGGAAAGGCATTAACGTTTCCCGGGTTTTAAAACGTGCGGGAGTTGAAAGTAAAGCCCTTGGGTTTATTGGTGGATTTACAGGTTCATATGTCGAAGAATTTTTAAATGAAGAGGGCATTTCCACAAATTTTATTCATGTAAATGGTGATTCCCGTATTAATATCAAATTGAAAACAGATGAAACAGAATCAGAGATTAACGGGCAAGGCCCTGAGGTTAGCAATGACCAAGTCAGGCAGCTTATCAAACAAGTAGAAAGCTTACAAAATGACGATGTTCTTGTACTGGCTGGAAGCATTCCAAGCTCGCTGCCTAGTGATTTTTATTCAAAGCTTACAAAAATCGCAAAAAAGCAAGGGGCAAAAGTGGTGGTAGATGCGAGCGGCAAAGTACTTCTTGATATCGTTGAACAAGGGCCTTTTTTCATTAAACCGAATCATCATGAACTCGGTGAGTTGTTTGACGTTACGATTAAGACACCAGAAGAGGCGATTCCTTACGGTCAAAGATTGCTTGAATTAGGTGCTGAAAATGTGGCCATTTCGATGGCTGGAAAAGGGGCGCTCCTGATTACGAAGGAAGCGATCTATCAAGCATCTGTTCCAAAAGGAACCGTAAAAAATTCAGTTGGTGCGGGGGACTCTCTTGTGGCTGGTTATCTAGCGGATTATTTACAAAAAGGGGATGTTGTGGAAGCGTTTCGAACGGGTGTTGCTACTGGAAGTGCGACTGCGTTCTCATTAGAGCTATGTACGCAGGAAGATGTGGAGCGTCTTATTCCGAAGGTTGAAATCAAAAAAATTAGATTGGGAGTAGTTCTAGCATGAAAATTACAGACTTATTAAAAAAAGATACGATTATCCTTGATTTGCAGAGTACCTCAAAAGTTGATGTAATTGAAGAACTTGTAGGAAAGCTAGAAGCCGCAGGTCGTTTAGAAAGCCGTGAAAATTATAAGGAAGCGATTTTAAAACGGGAATCTCAAAGTACAACTGGAATTGGTGAAGGAATTGCAATACCACATGCGAAAACAAGTGCAGTCAAAACACCAGCAATTGCATTTGGGCGTGCAGTTAACGGAATTGATTATGAATCACTTGACGGTCAGCCAGCACGTTTATTCTTTATGATTGCTGCTAGTGACGGGGCAAATAATACACACTTAGAGACACTTTCTCGTTTATCAATGTTATTGATGGATGCAGATTTCCGTCAAGTGTTGCTTAAAGCAGATTCCATTGATTTTGTCCTTAAGGCAATTGATGCAAAGGAGCGTGAAGGGGAAGAAGAGGATGAAGTTGTGGAAGATAGCAACGAGAATCTCATCCTTGCTGTTACTGCTTGTCCTACAGGAATCGCCCATACATACATGGCAGCTGATAGTTTAAAAGCAAAAGCAAAAGAAATGAATGTCAACTTGAAGGTTGAAACAAATGGTTCCAGCGGAATAAAGGGAAAGTTAACAGCAGAAGAAATTGAAAGCGCAGTTGCGATTATCGTTGCAGCAGATAAACAAGTAGAAATAGACCGTTTCAAGGGTAAACATGTCATTCAAGTACCGGTAGCACATGGGATTCGCCGCCCTCAAGAACTAATTGAACAGGCATTGAAACAAGATGCACCTGTTTATAAAGTTGGCGGTGGTTCCGCATCGAGAGAGGAAGTAAAAACAGACTCAACAGAACGCCGCGGCTTTTATAAACATTTAATGAACGGTGTATCCAACATGTTGCCATTCGTTGTTGCTGGTGGGATTTTAATTGCCATTTCATTTATTTTTGGGGTCCATGCGTCAGATCCAAACTCCCCATCTTATAATCCAATTGCCGCGACCTTAAAGACTATTGGAAGTAAATATGTATTTTCGTTAATGATTCCTGTATTAGCTGGTTTTATTGCAATGAGTATTGCCGATCGCCCTGGTTTTGTTGCAGGTATGGTAGGCGGTTTAATGGCATCATTAGGCGGGGCAGGGTTTTTAGGCGGTTTAATTGCTGGTTTTCTTGGAGGTTATATTGTCGTTGGTTTAAAGAAAGCGTTTGATCGTCTCCCACAATCATTAGATGGAATTAAGCCAGTTTTATTATATCCGTTATTTGGTGTATTACTAACAAGTCTTATCATGATGTACATCATTATTAATCCTGTAAAAGCGGTTAATGATGGATTAACAACATGGTTACTTGGATTAGGGACAACAAATTTGCTGTTTTTAGGTTTAATTCTTGGTGGGATGATGGCGGTCGATATGGGAGGACCAATTAATAAAGCAGCACTCACATTCGGGATTGCGATGATAGATGCAGGCAACTATGCGCCCCATGCAGCGATTATGGCAGGTGGGATGGTTTCACCGTTAGGACTTGCGCTCGCAACCACATTTTTCCGTAACAAATTTACAGAACAAGAACGTGAAACAGGTAAAACAAGCTATTTCATGGGATTATCCTTTATTACTGAAGGTGCGATTCCATTTGCAGCAGCAGACCCAGCCCGTGTCATTCCAGCATGTGTAATCGGCTCAGCAATAGCAGGTGCCTTATCCATGTTGTTTAAAATTGGCTTGCCAGCACCGCACGGTGGGGTGTTTGTCATTCCAATCGTCATAGGAAATCCATTTCTTTATGCATTGGCCATTTTAATTGGATCAATTGTAACTGCGCTCATAGTTGGTTTCTTGAAACCTATCAAAATAGAAAACAATATTGAAGGTGAAAGGGCCGCATAAAGTGAGGCTTGATTGGTCCTTTGACAGATAGAAACCTTTATATTTAATTTTATATTCATTTAGTAAATAGTAACTCTACCAAATTTAGCGCAAACAGTAATAACAAAAAGGGGATGTTATTTTTTATCTCCCTAATAGGTTAGAGGTTTGCTGAGGCGGCTCTCTTGTAAGGCATTTAAAACTTGGGC